>JAFQCH010000016.1 GCA_017416485.1 Clostridia bacterium
AGTGCGAAGCACCATGGCAAACAAAGTGTTGTTTGAAGGTAAATTTATATACTGGCAACCGATAATATAAAATATTTATTGATATTTGCGCTGACTTTGCTATTGTTGCGCTATCGCGCAATGGAAAACCCCCGGCGAGGGCCGATTTCCCCACAGTGTGGGGAAAATGTCTGCGCAAGCAGACAAAAGGGGACGGCACCGTCAGTGCCTACGCAAAACAATACTCAATTGTTTTGCTCCTTTCCTGCGCTTTTTTGCGGCAAAGGGGTTTCGCCCGTTGGCTAGCGGGCGACGAAAGACTCCGCCTCTCGACACCGCAAACTTTTGAAAAAGTTTGATCAAAACTTTTAACGACTGACGATCAACTATCTCCCCGATTAACCGTAATTTATCTTCCATTTTTGCGTAAAAAAACAGCGGCGATCAGTCTGACCGTCGCTGTTATATTTTGTATGTCAATAGCTGTATTTCGATGTGATGCCGTAGTATTCTTCCAGGCACAGACCGCTGTTGTGAATCTTGGTTGCAATGGCAATGCCGACATAACGGATGTGCCACGGTTCATAAATGTATCCCGTTTTGTCTGTTTTGCCGTAAGGATAACGCAGGATAAAGCCGTATTTGTAGCAATTTTCCGCAATCCATTTGGCTTCTGCCGTGTAAGCAAAGGAGCCTTCCACGGAATTTACATCCAATGCCAGACCCGACTGGTGCTCGCTATGGCCCGGGCGGGCTGAATACGTGTCTGCTTCCGCTTTGCCGTCGGCTGCAACATAATTGTTGTAAATGCGGTTCTGTGTTGCATAAGAACGATAGCCGGATATTCCCTCCAGGTAAATTCCGTCATTGTAATACGCATCATAAGCCATCTGCATGAAGGCCTGCTTGCATTCGGGCAGCAAATCACCCGGATCATAAGATGACGGCAGGGAATAGGTCTTGTTTGCAACGAGAATGCCGTCAATATAGGTGATACCGTCTTTTTTGTAAATTTTGTATTCCTTCGATGTAAGCCCCACCAGTTCGGCGCCGTCCATGCCGTGCAGGCAAGAGTCGTCGTCATTGCCGAAGCCGACCGAAAGACGTAAAATAAGTCTTGCATCAGCCGAAGTCAGTGATTTGTCGTTGTCAATGTCGCAACTTTTGAGCATCTCATCCGTCCACGGCGAAAGTCCGACTGAAGCACGTAAAACAAGTCTTGCATCGGCAGCCAGAATTCGACCGTCACCGTCTGCATCTGCAAAGGCAGCCGCCGAAGCAGGCAGAAAACACATAGCGAAAAGCGTTGTTGCGCAAAGAGCCAACGCCAATGTTTTGATTGTTCTTTTCATGTTTTAACCCCTGTTATCCAAAATGAAATCGTCATGCGTAAGCCGACGTAATGCCGTAGTATTCTTCCAGACACAGACCGCTGGCGCTGATCTTTTGTGCGTGTGCTTTGCCTACATAGCGGATGTGCCAGGCTTCGGCATTGTAGCCTGTTTTGTCGCTTTTGCCTTCCGGGTAGCGCAGAATAAAGCCGTAGTCCGCGCAATGTTCATGCAGCCATGCCGCTTGGGTGGAGCCCGTAAAGTAACCCGAAGAATTGGTTACATCAATGGCAAGCCCTGTCTGGTGCTCACTGTGACCCGGTCTTGCGGCATACGCTTCGGCATAATCATAGCCGTAATAATAAACATATTCCGTATAAATACTCGCCTGCGAGGCATAACTGCGGTAGCCCGAATTGAGGTACATATATTGTCCGTCTTTTGCGGCGGCACTTTGCAGAGTGTTGAACGCTGTTTCACATTCTTCATACAATCCGCCGGGGGCAAATCCTTGCGGCAGGGAATAGGTTTTGTTGGCAATCAGCAGACCATCAATGAAGGTAAAGCCGTTTATGTTGTAAATTTTGTAGTATTTGTCTGTGATGCCGATCGGGGCAGCACCCTCAAAGCCGTCGGCACCGCTGTCGTCGCTTCTGCCGAAGCCAACGGAAAGACGCAGAATCTCACGCGCATCACCCGCGGTGATCTTGCCGTCATAGTCCATGTCGCAGTTTTGCAAAATGGCAGAGGTTGCTTTTTCCAACCCGACACTGATGCGCAGCACCAACCGTGCATCCCCCGCGCTCAATACCTTGTCGCCGTCCGCATCGGCACACATTGCTGCCGAGCCGACCGCAAAGCAAAAACAAAAGACAATGCTTATTAAACAGACCAGAAAAACTTTTTTGAATCTTTTCATAGTATATCAATCCATTTCTTTTGGCTAATTTTATATTATACTATATTTTTTGTTTAAAAGCAATTGTCTTTTGTTAGAAAAAAAGCAAAAATCAGGATTCCGACAGCAATCGCAATAATTCCAGCAGCCATCCTGCCGAGCCGGTATACAGGCTCCAGCCGCCGCGACCTTGCAAGCCCGATGCTGATGCCACGTCCCCGCAGGGAGCATAGGGTTCACAGCGGTAGGTGTCGGCTTGCGGTGTGTGCAGTCCGTCCTCATAACGGCCGGCGGGGCAGATGGAAAGTGCGACTTGCTTTGCCTGTTCGGGGTAGCCCGCATGGTAAAGTGCCATGCAGAACCACACTGCCGCGTGAGTGTATTGTCCGCCGTTTTCGCGCACCCCGGCGGGATAGCGGTTGATATAGCCCGCTTTTTTATCTTGCGGGGTAAAGGGTGGGTCGAAAAGTTTCACGATGCCGACCGTCGGGTCGAACAGTGTGTTGTAGGCGGTGGCAAGGGCGGTGCGCACGCGCTTTTTGTCAGGCATGTTGCAAAACACGGCAAAGGCCTGCGGCAGAATGTCCAGTTTGCAGGCAGTCCCGTTTTCACTGCCCAAGGGGGTGCCGTCATCAAAAAATGCGCGCAGGTAGCGGTCGTTTTCCCATGCACTGCGGTCGATGTTGCTACGCACTGCCGCCGCGAGCTTGCGCAGACGGATGGCATTGTGCGGTTCCTTTTGCAGGTCGCAGACGTGCGAAAACAGTTCGAGTGTCTGTGCAAGGAACATGGAAAGCCATACGCTTTCACCCTTCCCATGTTCACCGACCGAACCCATTGCATCGTTCCAGTCGCCGCCGAGCATCAGTGACAGCCCGTGTGTGCCGAACCGCAAGCCCCTTGCAACAGCGCGCAAACAATGGCTGTATAAGGTTTCTTTGATGTCTGCATGGTGGTATTCCGAATAGCGGTCTTTCTCACCTTTCTGCAACGGCGGTGCGTCGAGGTAGGAAATGCGGGTCTGCAACACGTCTGTGTCCTTGGTTTGCAGAACATATTTCGCCGTTACAAACGGCAACCACAAAAAGTCATCCGAACAGCGGGTACGCACCCCGCGGTACACCGTTTTTTCTGCATTTTTCGGAAACAGTGCATGGTGCCAGTGCAACACATCCCCCTGCAAAAACTGCACCGCCGCACAGCGAAGCAGCTGCCGCCGTGTCAGGTGCGGGTAATACGGCAACAGGCACAGCGCATCCTGCAACTGGTCGCGGAAGCCCCATGCTCCTCCGCACTGAAAAAAACCGCACCGCCCGTAAAAACGCGCATGCAAAACCGTGTGCAACAGCAGGGCATTTCCAAAGCGGTCGAGTGTTGCATTGCCTGTTGAAAAGCAAGCCCTGACGGGGGTTGCCGTGCGCAATGCAAGGTCTTTGACTGCCGACAAGGCTTCTTTTGTGCGTGCAAACACAAGCGAAAACTGCACGCTCACACTCGCCGCGGGCGGAATCTGCACCCGCGCACAAACAGCGGCAAGCTCTGCGAAAAATGCTTCGGTTTCCAATTTATAATCCGCTTTTTCTTTGCCTTGCAAAACGGACAAAAGTTGCGCTTCGTTGAACGCAAAGGACGGGTTTTCACCGTTGCAGAACAGGCCTGCATAGCCCGGCACGGCAGTGTTGACGGGATTGTGCAGAAGAATCCCGCCGTTTTTAATTTTGGCCGTCACAAACCGTGCATCCGCAATGTGTTCACCCAGCAACGGTAAAATTTTATAAACGAGAAAAGCCGTTTTTTCCGTTTCGGCAGTGTTGTGCAGTCGCACGGTCAGGCGCTTCATCTGCGCTTTGGTGTCGGAACTGACAAAAACGGTTGTGCGCAGTGCATCTGTTTCACCCTCATACAGTGCTTGTGTATCTGTGAAACTGCACACCGCACCGCGGGTGAGGGAATATATTTTTTCGTCCGTGCCCAACAGCAGTTCTTCGCTGTCGGCATGATTTCTTGTATCATTGCGCCACGGGGTGATTTTGTTTAAAGAGGAATTGCCTGCCCATGTGAAGCCGAGTGCATTGTCTTCGGCAAGAAAACCGAACACGGAATTGGCATACACCTGGCACCACGGCACACGCGGTTGTTCGGCGATGCAGTAGCCGTTTTGTATGAATCCGCTTTGTTTTGGTGGTGTTTGCAAGGGCAAGATCGGAAGTGGTTCGCGGAATCGCGGCAAACAGACTGTGTCAAAATGCAAGGGGAAAATCAGTTGAGCAAAAGCGCACAGGGTGCGCAGTGTTTCAACAGGGAAGGTGTTTTTTTGCAAGGCAAAAAGATTTCCCCCTGCGTGCGGAAGTGCGACCCGTCGCACGGATTCTTGCAGCACTTCCTGTGCAGACTCCGAATACCCGCCCGTGCGACCGCGCAGGAAAACAAAGTCAAACGGCAGTCCGACGGAACACAGCTTTGCATGAAGGCGCACAAAGGTGTCAAGCATCTGTGGCTGTTCTCTGCTGTCGGTTTCCAGCACGGCAATCGGTTTGTCTCCCGAAATTCCAAGACTCCACAGCGCTTCCCTGCCTTCGGTGTTCTGTGACCTTGCATAGCGCACCGCTTCGGTCGGCGCGGCATCAAAAAACAGCGAAGCACACAAATTTTCCGCGCTTTGCAACAAAACCGCATCCTCCGCAAAGGGATTGCGTGCGCATTTGCGGCTGTCGGGCAAGGGATTGGCACGGATTCTGCGCAAACGCGATGCCGCTTCCTTTTCGTTTTCGGCGGCAGTTACAATGAGTGTGTGCTCCGTGCTCTGCGCACTTTGCAAGTTTACGGGAATGCACAATGCAAGGCAGCGATCCGTGCCGCGCAAGCCGTTTTGCAGATTCAAAAATGTGTCCGTGATGCAAAAACGGTCCGCCCCACCCCTGTCCAAAACCTTTTCGCGGTCGGTTTCAAAGGTGAATGCGGTATTGTCCCACAACCCCACCGCCATGCAAAAGGTTGTGTCTTCGGTACGGCGGGTGAAAATGAAAATCTTTTCGTCTTCATCATAGGTGCAATCAATGAACAGTTTCTCATAAGCAGGATGGGCTTGTTTTTGGAACACCGCTTGCAGGAAAGGTTCCAGATAAAAGCAAAGCTGCGCCGTTTGCGGGGTGTTTGCAGTGTTTTCTGTACGCACGGCAAAAAGCGATGCGCTGATCTGCGGATGCACTGCCTGGGCTGTAAATATTTTTACTGTGTCGGTTTGTGCCGAGCTCGTTGTGCAGCCGTTTGTGAAGCGGTTTTGCAAAGAGGGATGTCCTGCCAATGGGAAGATTTTGCCGTCCGCAATGCAAGCCGCACTGATTCCGGCGCCGAATCGTTGTGTGCGCAGAAGCTGATGCGCAGAAAACAGATGCACATTGCGCCCGGTTCGGTCGCACAGCAGTGTCCATTCGCCGTTTGCAAAAATGCCGATGTTTTTAGGCGCAATTTGTGATTTTGCATCGGGACGGACAGGACGGGCAATATCCTCTTTTTTGCGTATATCGCGGAACGGTTTTGTATGGGTGTCAAACCGTTCATTAAGCAGTTGCACGGCGGGCGCGGTGCGCGGTGAACGCATAAAACGATGCACAAACACGTTGCCCTGCAAGGCATTGACCGACGACAACAGACTCATGCCCACATGGTGCGCCATATAGGAGCGCACAACGCAGTAATCCTCACCGCCCGTGCGTTTTTTTGTAAAATCAGCTGCTTCAAAAAAACCGTAACGACTCGTCATGTCCATATTACGCAGGCGATTCAGGTTGCGCATGGCTTCTTTCGGGAACAACGGCAGGGCAAGAAAGGACGCATAAGGTGCCACCACGGGTTCGCAGTCTGCACGATGCTTGAGGGCGAGTGCGGCAATGCCGTGCGCTTTGTAGCTGTAATTCATGGCGGGGTCAAATTCATAAAATCCGCTTTCGGTGATACCCCAGGGGATTTTTTTGCGGTCGGCATATTTTTTCTGCGCCAACAAACAACACCGCAGAGAAACCGCGGCAAAGGAATGCGGCCGCACGGGCAAAAAAAGACAAGGCATGAAATATTCAAAGAATGTGCCCGTCCAACTCAAAGCGCCGAATGCGGAATCGGTGCACACGGGGGTTCTGCCCAAGGCTTTCCAGTGTTCTGCGGGCACAACCCCTGCCGAAACACACCAGTAAGATGTCATGCGTGCTTCGCTCATATAAAGGTCGTAGCAGGATTCGCTTTTTTCGCCCGTCTGTGCATCCATGCCAACGAAAAAGAGCTTGCGAAGCGGGTCGTATAAGGGTTTGAAATCCACCGCTTGCAGGTATTTGTCAATGCGTTCAATTTCCTTTTGCAAAGCGGGGCACGCGGCGGTGTATTCGCACAAGCCCTCGCGAAGTGCGGTCAGACAGCAAACAAAATTCCCGCTGTCCACAGTTGAAACATAAAAAGGCGGTAAGGGGGCAAGGGTTTTGGTGTTGTACCAGTTCAGCAGATGCCCGTTGCGCTTTTCGAGCTGCTCAATGCTGTCCAGACACCGCCTGACACATTCGCAGAGTTTTTGTGCATCCATGAATGCAAGGTCAGCGGCGGCAAGCATACTGCATAAATATAGCCCGATGTTGGTCGGGGAAGTGCGGTGTGCCACTTTTTTCAAAGGTGTCTGTTGGATGTTATCGGGCGGCAGGAAGTGGTTTTCTTTGTTTGCTTGTTCTTCAAAGAACTGCCACATGCTTGCACAATCCGCAAGCAGGCGGTCCTTTTGTGCGGGGGTAAGCACATTTCTTTTTGCAGTTTGCGGCAACGAAAATCCGAGTGCCAACGGAATATTGATAAGAAACAGCAACGCGGTCAGCTTGCACACAATGCTGCCCCAAAACAGCACCGATGCCGCAAACAAAGGGAATATAAGGGTGCTGAAATACTGACGGGATGCGTGCTTGTCTGAATGGGCCGCCGTTTTCCACGCGAGCAGATTCCGTTTGCTCACACACAGCCGCCAGATGCTTTGCACCAATGCCCAAATGCACACCGCCGCTGTTTGCGGCAACATGGCGCATTGCAAAAGCATCTGTATTGCCGTTTCTCCTAAGCCCGCCCGATGAATGGCAGTGCAGCGGTTTTGCAGCGCAAAAAACACCTGCGAAAAAACGGCAGCGATGCTCGCAAACGCTTCTCCCGCACAAACCGAAAACAAGGCGATTGCGGCGAGAATGTTTTGTGACAAACCATGCTGTGTCAGCGAAACAAAAAGCAAGAGAAGAGCCGCAATCGGTGTCAGCGCACGGCGCAGGTTGTCTGCAAGCAGCCACCTTGTGTGCACAGGGAGAAGGGAGTGACCCAGCGGACGAAAAACAAAAGACGCATTCTGCCAGTCGCCTCGCAACCAGCGGTGCATGCGTTCAAAATACGAGCGCTCGTGGTCTGGAAAATGCTCGCAGAAGGCAACGCGGTTTTCGTAGCCCGCATGCAAAATGCCGCCTTCCAACACATCGTGGCTCAAAATGCGCTGTTCGGGAAAACGGTCGGCACACAAGTCATAAAAGGTCTGCACGTGCACAAGCCCCTTGCCCGTGAACACGCTTTTGCCGAACAAGGTCATATTGCGTTCCCCGACTCCGCCGGCATAAGCCCCCATGCCGCCGTGCCCCGTCATGCGGTTGGTAAAAAAGGAGGCATCATTTTCTGTCAGTGCCGTCTGTGCGCAGGGCACAAGAATGCCGTAGCCTTTCGTGACGGAACGTTTAGCAAGGTCGGTCTGCGGGTGGTTCAGCGGATGCGAAGCCACTGCACACAGCCGTGCCAGACAGCCGAAAGACAGCGTTGTGTCGCTGTCGAGGGTCAAAATGTATTTTGTGTTTTTTAAATTTTTTGTGTCGCCGTGCAGAACGCAGAATCCGCCGTCGCCGTTGCCTGTCAGCAAGGCACTCAAAGCAAGCAATGCCCCGCGTTTTCGTTCTTTTCCCGCATATTTTTGCTGGGTGGGAGAAAACACACGCGGTCTGATTGCCAGCACAAAGCCGCCGCCGAATCGTGCATTCAGTCGGTCAATGCTGCGTTTCATGGCAGTGATGTCGGGCTCATCCTGCGGCATTTCGGGGGCGTCGGCTTCGCTCATGTCGGCAAGAAACAGCACTTGCACCGCACCGAATCCTTCGGATTCATAGATGGAAGCCAGATGTTTTTCGGTTTTCAGCATATCGGCAGCTTTGGGCAAAAGCCCGCAAACGGTCAAAAGTGTGCGGTCTTCTTCCTTGATTTCTCGTTGCGGCTGCATGGAAAACAAGGATTCCTGCGTGAAAAACACATCCGTCAGGCGGTCAAAAATCGGTTGCAAAACGGCATAAAAGGGGAGTGTGGTCAACGGAATGCTCCACCATACATGCAATCCCCAAGCCGAAAGCACACTCAACAAAATGGCAAAAAAAGCCTGTGCGGCGGTAAAAATGACCGCCTTTTTGCTGTCTTTCGGCTTGAAATCAAGAAAAAATCCGATGTGCTTGTTTTCTTCTTTGGCTTGGTTAAGAATGTCAAGTGCCGTGCTTTCTTCATCCTTGCCTTCCCGCAGGGCAAGGATTGTGATTTGTTTTCGGTAGGCATTTTTGGTTTCAGAATCCATATTTTCATAAACCCCCGCGGGGTCCTGCCGCAAAATCTGCTCAACGGGGCTGACTTCCCGTTGCAGTGCATCAAAATCAAAAGACCGCAACCGCAAAAGAGAACGAATGCCGGCAATCAGAATATCATTCTGTTTGCACCGCACGGCATTGGCGGCGGTGTGCAAAAGTGCACAACGAAGCATGGCGGGTAACAAAATGCACCCTGCCGTGCACAGTGCATGCTTTGTGAAAAACACGGCAATGTCCTTTGACGCGGGCAGTTTGCCGTCTGTGCAAAGCGAAAGGCAACGCAAAAACAACCCTCCTGCAGAGCCTGTGTCGCTAACGGCAACGGGCTTTGCAAACGGCGGCAGTGCTGTGTTTTTGAGTGCGTGCAGGCAATCGGTGCGCACCGCTTCCAGCAAATGAAAATTATCGGCAAGCCAGTGCTGTGCCGTGTCGGGGTGTTCCTCCAAAGCTGCGTTTTTTGCCGCCTTGCGCAGGCAAATGCCGTCGTCGCGCAACTGTTTTTTCAATTCCGCAACCGACAAAATGCTGTGTTCTCCCGCATGGACGTCTTTTTTGTTCTGCACCTTGTTTTCCTCCGTGAAAGCATTTTCTCCCGATAGTTTTGCCAACAATTCACAGAAAAATGCAAAAAACGGAAAACAAATTACGGGTTATCTGCTTTGCAGAACTTATTTTTGCTTGCAACTATTTTGTTATTATGTTAATATGTATGCAAAGACCCTGAAGGGAGAAATACCAATGGACACCTTTGCACAGAGATTCAAAATTGATGCAACCCCTCTTTGCCCCGCAAAAAATGTTTTTGTGAAGGGCAACACAAGATTTTCCGTCATCACCGACCGTTTACTGCGCGTGGAAGTGCAGGAAGACGGAAAATTCTGCGACGAAGCCACGCAGAGTGTATGGCACCGCGATTTTGCGGACCCCACGGTCAAGGTTTTTGAAATTGCCGACACCGTGCAGATCCGCACCGCAAAAGTGACTTTTGTCTACTCCATGAAAGCACAAAAAATGCAATATATCACCCTTGCAGGCGGCAAAATCGTGCGCGATTTCAACAAAGGCAACCTCAAGGGCACCTGCCGTACTCTCGACATCACAGCCGGTATCATCACCCTCACCGACGGTGTTTGTTCCAAAAACGGTGTGGCACTGCTGGATGACAGCACCACCCTTGTTATGAAAGAAGACGGCACCATTCTGCCCCGCGATAACAAGGAAAGCGATGTTTATTACTTTGCCTACGGCAACGATTACATCGGTGCCACCACCGATCTTTATAAACTCACGGGTAATGTACCGCTGATTCCACGTTATGCCCTTTCCAACTGGTGGAGCCGATATAAGGCATACACGCAGGACGAATATCTGTCGCTTATGGATCGTTTCAAGGAAGAAAAAATCCCCGTAACGGTTGCCACGGTCGATATGGACTGGCACTGGGTCAACATCAAAAAGAAATTCGGCAAGGATAGCCACAAGCCCGGCTTCCATCGTAACTTCATGGAATATGTGTATGACGTATGGTCAACGGGCTGGACGGGTTACAGCTTCAACACCGAACTGTTCCCCGACCCCGATGCCTTCCTCAAAAAACTCAAGGACGACGGCTACCGCGTGACCTTCAACATCCATCCGTCCATGGGTGTGCGTTGGTTTGAAGATCAGTACGAAGAAATGGCAAAGGCGATGGATATCGACCCCGCAAGCAAAAAAGCGGTTGCATTCGACATCACAAACAAGCGTTTTATTGAAAATTATTTCGATATTCTCCACCGTCCTTATGAAGAAAAGGGCGTTGATTTCTGGTGGATCGACTGGCAGCAGGGCAAAAACACTGCTGTCAAGGGTCTTGACCCGCTGTGGGCACTCAACCACTATCATTTCCTCGACAATGCCAAGCACGGCAACCGTCCGCTGATTCTGTCCCGTTTCTGCGGTGCAGGCAGCCAGCGTTATCCCCTCGGCTTCAGCGGCGACACCACCCAAACATGGAAGAGCCTTGACTTCCAGCCGGGCTTTACCGCCACCGCTTCCAACATCGCTTATCCGTGGTGGAGCCACGATATCGGCGGTCACTGCATGGGTAAAAAGGACGACGAACTCTATGTCCGCTGGGTGCAGCTCGGTGTGTTCAGCCCCATCATGCGCCTGCATTCCACCAACAACGAATTTGCAGGCAAGGAGCCTTGGAACTACAGCGGTCCTGCCGCCAAAGCCGCAACAAACGCACTGCGCCTGCGCCACAAGCTGCTGCCCTACATCTACACCATGAACTACCGCACCCACAGCGATTGCAGAGCCATCTGCGAGCCGATGTACTACGCATATCCCAAGGATGAAAATGCCTACAACTGCAAGAATGAATTCTTCTTCGGAACCGAAATCATTGTAGCTCCCATCACTGAACACACTGCCGACAAGACCAACCTTGCAGGGGTCAACGTGTGGATTCCCGAAGGCAGATATACCGACATTTTTACCGACCGCATCTATTCGGGCAATCGTTTTGTCAAGATGTACCGCGATATCGACACCATTCCCGTGCTTGCAAAACAGGGTGCGATCATTCCCATGAGCACCAACGACACCGAAAACGATTGCACCAACCCCGCCGAAATGGATATTCTTATCTACCGCGGCAACAACTCGTTTACCATGTATGAGGATGACGGCGAAACCCTCAACTACAAAAACGGGGCTTTCTTCAAAACCGCATTCACCGTCAGCGAAGACGGCAACAAGGTCACCTTCCTTGCACAGAAGGCAGAGGGTGAAGACAGCATTGTTCCGACCGAAAGAACCTATCACTTTATGTTCAAGGATGTTGTCAGTGCGGATGTAATCGTCACCGTGGACGGCAAGCGCGCAAAGAGCGCTGTTTCCAAGTGCGGTAAGGGTATCTGTGTCACCGTCACTGCCAAGGCAGGTGCCAAAGTCAAGGTCATGCTCAGTGATTGCGTATATCTTACCAACGAAGACGAAAAGCCACTGCTTGTGCGCACCATTTCCAAATTCCAGATGTCCACCGACCGCAAGGGCATGGTTTTCAACGGCTTCGTCAACGGCAAAAAGAAACAGCTCAATGTCAACGACGATTTTGCAGGCCCGATTGAGGAAATCAAGAACCTGCACAGATGAACAAATTTAAGACAAAATAATAGAAAAGTGTCTGTAATTAAGAATATCAACTGAAATTCAACACCGAAATTCTTGCAAAAACACGGCTTCTTGTGCTATACTCGGCAACAGGAAGCCGTGTTTTGTAAAACAGAGGAGAGAGGGTGTGAAAAGATGAATGATTACAAATTCGGCAATTTTGTCTGCACCTTGCGTGAGCAAAAAGGGATAACACAGGCAGAACTTGCCCAGCAGCTTTCTGTCACCCCTGCGGCTGTTTCCAAATGGGAAAACGGTGAAAGCAAACCTCGTATTGAAACCCTGTTCACACTTGCAGAAATTCTGGGTGTCAGTGCACAGGAACTGATGAACGGGGAATGTGAGCCCACACAGGAAAGCGAAGAAGAACGCAGACGAAGACGCAAAAAGGAATTTGTCGGGCATATTGATGTTTTTCTGACCTCGGGTGTTCGCTGGCGAAGAAGCAAAGCCGATATGACAGATTGGGTGCTTTCATTGCTGCCGCTTCTTGCTTTTTTGTTGCTCATTATATTGCGTGCAAACCTTGTTGCAGATTTGCAGAATGTACAGCAGATGTTTCCCGTACTGGCGGTTGCACTGTTGGCTCCGACGGTCATTTTGATTGTGCTATCTCTGTTTGTTTTCCGTGATGTGATCGGAAAGGGGCGCAGCTTTGGTTACAAAAAGCAAGGGCTGGTGGTCATTGACTGCAAAACGGGGGAGAATGCCTCCAATAAACAACTGATTCTGCGTAACCTTTTTTTCTTCTTGTTTCTGTTTGATGACTTTGTGATTGATGCAACGGGGCAAGGGCTGGGGGATCGCATAACCGGAACCTGTGTTGTGTTTCAGGATCAGTTGGACGATTTTGTGCATTCGGATTATGTGCCTGCCGCTTCACCGATTTTGTACGGAAATACGAAAAAAGATAAAAGAAAAATACAATTCAAAGCTGTTTGGTTCGCTGTGGTGATGGTATTTCTGTTGAGCATGTTTTTTGTGCTAAGGTCCATTGTCGGCAATGCTCCGTTCCGTGAGGCGGCAACCGAATATCTGATAAACAGCGAAACCGGACGCCGGTTGCATGTGCAGGAAGACGAAGTGCAACTTGCATCGTCCACAGTAAAAGCGGACGATGCAACGGTCATATTGGCAGTCGGTGAACAGCGGTTTACGGTCATTTGTCATAAAGAAAATGACAAATGGGTCGCCTGTGCGGATTGCACGGAGCTTGAATAACGTGAAAAGGACGGGAATCCGTCCTTTTTTGTTGCAACACCGTCCTATTCTTTACCCTTGTCCGATTCAGGTAAAAATTTCCTCTTTACAAACGAACAAATGTTTGTTAAAATGCCTTCTGTAAGAACATTTGTTCGATAAAATGGGAGTGAAATTTGATGCGAACCATTCTGCATGCAGACCTCAACAGCTGTTATGCGTCCGTGGAATGTGCCGTGCATCCCGAATACAGGGGTGTGCCGCTTGCGGTCGGCGGTGAAAAGGAGCTGCGCCACGGCATTATTCTTGCAAAAAACGAAGAAGCAAAAAAGATGGGGGTCAAAACGGGGGAGGCCATCTGGCAGGCACAGCAGAAATGTCCGCACCTTGTGGTGGTGCCGCCGCATTTTGAATTGTATAAGGAATATTGCGACAAGGCACGCTCAATTTATCTGCAGTATTCGGATATGGTGGAATCCTTCGGTCCCGATGAATGCTGGCTGGATGTCACGGGGAGCCGGAATTTGTTCGGCGACGGTGAGAAAATTGCCCACATCATCCGCAACCGCATTAAAACGGAGTTGGATATCACCGTTTCGGTGGGGGTATCGTGGAATAAGGTGTTTGCCAAATTCGGCAGTGACTACAAAAAGCCCGATGCCGTAACGGTTATCACCGAAGAAAACTACCGCGATATCGTATGGCCGTGCCCCGTGTCGGATCTGCTTTTTGTCGGCCCTGCCACCACAAGAAGGCTGCATAACGGCGGCATTTACACCATCGGTGACATTGCCCAAAGCGGCCTGCAGCATATGCACAATGCACTCGGCAAAAACGGCATTGCGCTTTTTTATGCTGCCAGCGGACAGGATTGCAGCCCTGTCAAAAAATATTATGAGGCCGAGCCCATCAAATCCGTCGGCAATTCCACCACACCGCCAAGGGATCTGCGCAATCTGCAGGATGCACGGCTTGTGCTTTACAGCCTTTCGGATACGGTGGCCAAGCGATTGCGTACCTACGGGCTTGCCTGCACGGGGGTGCAGATTCATCTTCGCGATACCAATCTGTTTACCCTTGAACGGCAGAAGCAGTTTGATCGTCCCGTCGTCACATCGTATGAAATCTGCAACGCAGGGCTTGCATTGCTCAATGCGCATTGGAATTTTCAGACACCGCTTCGCAGCATCGGTATCCGCGGCATCAACCTTGTGCCTGCTCCAAAAACAATGCAGATGAGCCTTTTTACGGAAGAAAGACGCATACAAAATAAGCAGGTACTGGAGGTCACGGCAGAAAAAATCCGTGATCGCTACGGCAAGGAAAGCATCTGCAGAGCCGTTATTTTGTCGGATGCTGTGCTCGGGCAGGTCAACAAGGCGAGTGTGCAGCCGATTCCCTTTGCCGCCGCCATGCACCGTGAGCAAAGAGAGGAGTTCAGGCGGCAGGAGCTTTGCACAAAGGTGTAGCGGTCGTGGTTGTTGACAAGCTGTGCCAAAAAATGTATAATGGCGCTGAAAATAAACTCCGTACCGATTTTGCAAGGGTACGGACAAAGGAGAAAAAGCTATGTTTCGTTTTTGTGTCCCGTGTCTGTTGGGGCTCGAGGGGCTGATTGCCGATGAACTGCGCAATATCGGCGCTTCGGAAGTCAATGCCGAAAACGGCAGAGTGCTGTTTTCAGGCGATGCCGCCATTCTGGCGAGGGCGAATATCTGCTGCCGCTATGCCGAGCGCATTCAGGTGTTTGTTGGCTCGTTTGAAGCACATTCGTTTGAAGACCTGTTTCAGGGAACAAAGGCTCTGCCGTGGGAGGAATGGATCGGCAAAAACGATGCCTTCCCCGTCAAGGGCTATTCGCTCAATTCCGATCTGTTCAGCGTCAGCGACTGTCAGGCAATCATCAAAAAAGCAGTTGTTGAAAGACTTAAATTGCGTTATCGTATTCCGTGGTTTGAAGAAACGGGTGCACTGTATCAGATTCAGTTTTCCATTATGAAAAATGTGGTGTCGCTGCTCATTGACACCTCTGGCTACGGGCTTCACAAGCGCGGCTACCGTCCTGCCGCCAATGCCGCACCGCTGAAGGAAACGCTTGCGGCATCGCTTTGCAATATTTCAAGACTTCGTCCCTATCATACGCTGTATGATCCCATGTGCGGTTCGGGCACCATTCTTGTGGAAGGTGCGCTCATGGCGCGCAATATTGCGCCGGGGCTTAAACGGCATTTTACCGCCGAAAAGTGGTCGCAGGTACCTGCCGCAATCTGGAAAGATGAACGCGAGCGCGCGAAAGTCGCCGAAAAGCCCGATGAACCCTTTGAAGCCTTCGGTTCGGATATTGACGAAAATGCCCTCAAAATTGCCAAAGAAAATGCCCTGCGTGCAGGCGTTGCCGATTGCATTCATCTGACAAAAAAGGATCTGCGTGATTTTGCACCTGAGAGTGAACGCGGTACGCTCATCGTCAATCCCCCTTACGGCGAACGCCTGCTCGATGCCGAAAATGCAAGAAAACTGTATGTCGACATGGGCAAGCTCTTTGTGCCGAAAAAGGGATGGAGTTATACCGTCATTACTGCCGACGATGAATTCGAGCGTTGTTTCGGCAGAAAAGCAGATAAGCGCAGAAAACTCTATAACGGCATGATCAAATGCCAGGTTTATATGTATTTTAAATAAAATACAATCCCAAAATTTGTAAAACTTTTTATGTTTTTGCAAAAATAACACTTGCAAAATGCTTTTGTTTGTGCTATTATATTACAGCGTTATGAGCGTGGGAGTCCACCCACGGCGAGATGTACGCAAAAAGTACTGAAACGGACGGTCCTCTGTTTTCGAACACGAACGTCTGATAATGAAACGGAGGATATTAAAATGGACGCACTCAAACTTGTTGCTCAGTCGAGCCTCAAAGCAGAACTGCCTGAAGTAGTAGTCGGTGACACTGTTCGTGTTCACGTCAAGATCCGCGAAGGCAACAAAGAAAGAATCCAGGTATTTGAAGGCACCGTTATCGCTCGCAAGGGCAGCGGCGTTTCCGAAACCTTCACGGTTCGCAGACTTTCCTACGGCGTAGGCGTAGAAAGAGTTTTCCCCATCCACAGCCCCAACGTTGCTAAGGTTGAAACCATCCGTCACGGCCGTGTCCGCAGAGCGAAGCTGTATTATCTTCGCGGCAGAGTCGGTAAGGCTGCTAAGGTCAAGGAACTCATCAAGTAAGTTGACTGCAAAAAGAGAAGGGGACAAGTATGTCCCCTTTTTTACTTATCTACCCATGAAAGCGGTGTAAGATTTATGAAAAAAATCAACGAACTCTTTTATGAACTTGTATCTGTTCTTGTGCCTGCCATCACGGTCATTGCCATTTTGTTCACATTCTGTTTCCGCATGGTCGGTGTGTCGGGGGACTCCATGGACAACACCCTCGCAGACGGCGATTGGCTGCTTGTGATGCCCTATTACGGCGAACCCGATTACGGCGATATCATCATTTCCACGCAGGAAAACAGCCGCCATGAAAACATTGTCAAGCGCATTGTTGCCATGGAAGGTGACGTGGTTGACCGCGCAGAGGACGGAACTTTCCTTCGCAACGGTGAGGCGCTGGACGAAACGGCTTATATTATCAACGGCGATGTGTCGGGCAACCGCTACGGTTCGGCAACCTTCCCGCTGACCGTGCCCGAAAACTGCGTCTTTGTGCTTGGTGACAACCGTCCCATTTCGTTGGACAGCCGTTACAGCGATATCGGATTCATTCAGGAAGACTATCTGCTCGGCAAAGCCATCTGCCGTGTCAGCTCCGACTGGAATATTTACGAATAAAATCACAGCCGCCTCGTGCGGCTTTTTTTGAATAAGTAAGGAGGAAGAACGCAATGGCTGATTCCCAGAAACAAATCGTGCAGTGGTTTCCCGGCCACATGGCAAAAACCCGCAGACTCATTACCGAAAGTCTGTCTTCGGTGGATGCCGTGACGGAACTGCTTGATGCTCGCATCCCCGAGTCGAGCCGCAATCCGGAACTCGGCGAGATCATCGGCAAAAAGCCGCGCATCGTGCTGCTTAATAAATGCGACCTTGCAGACGAACAGGCAACCGCCGAATGGATCGCCCATTTTAAATCACAGGGCTGTGCGGCACTTGCCGTGGACTGCCGCAGCGGCAAAGGTCTCAATCAATACCGCAATACCGTCCGAACCGTGCTTTCCGACCTTGTCAAACGCAACGAAGAACGCGGCATGGCTGGCAAGGCACTGCGCATTATGGTGGTCGGCATTCCCAATACGGGTAAATCCTCGTTCATCAACCGCATGGCAGGCTCGGCAAAGGCAAAGGTGGAAGACCGTGCGGGGGTGACGCGTCATAATCAATGGTTTTTCATCGGCGGCGGCATTGAACTGCTCGACACCCCCGGTGTGTTGTGGCCGAAATTCGACGACCCCGCTGTCGGCGACAAGCTCGCTTTCACGGGCGGAGTCAAGGATGTGGTGCTTGATGTGGAATCCCTCGCCGTGCGTCTTTGCTCGATTCTTATGAAAGATTATCCCGACCGTCTGACAGAACGCTATAAAATCAAGGATTTTTCCGACTGCGAAGCATGGGAAGTGCTTGAAATGATTGCCCGCAAGCGCGGCATGCTCATTTCAGGCGGCGAAGTCGATACCGAGCGTGCATCCATTATGCTGTTGGACGAACTGCGCGCAGGCAGACTCGGCAGACTGACATTTGAACGTCCCGACGGAGGTATTGTATGACCTACGAAATTGAAAATATGCTGCGTGAAAAAGGCTATACCATGGTGTGCGGTGTGGACGAAGCAGGCAGAGGACCGCTTGCGGGTCCTGTGTTTGCCGCCGCCGTGATTCTGCCCGACGGTCTTGAAGACCTCGGCATCAACGACAGCAAAAAAATCAGCGAGAAGAAACGCGAAAAGCTCTTTGATCTTATCTGCGAAAACGCCATTGCCTATTCCGTGGCAAGTGCGGACGAAAAGGAAATTGACGAACTCAATATCCTCAATGCCACTTTCCTCGCTATGCGCCGTGCGGTCGAAAATCTGCCCGTCAAGCCCGATTATGTCCTCGTGGACGGCAATCGTTGTCCCAAAACGGGACTACCCGAAGAAGCGGTCGTCAAAGGGGATGCAAAATCCATTTCCATCGCCGCGGCTTCCATTCTCGCCAAGGTCAGCCGAGATCGTTACCTTGCCGAACTCGACAAAGAGTACCCCGAATATAAATTCCTGCAACACAAGGGCTACCCCACGGCACTGCATTACGAAATGATCCGTACCCACGGCATTTCCCCCGTGCACAGATTGAGTTTCTTAAAGAAAATGCACTGAAAACAGTTGTTGACAGAATGCAAAAAGATTGTTATAATATAAATGAACAAGGCAGACCGATAGACGGTTAGCCTTCCGAGTCAGTTAGAAATAATCGTCCTGCTGTTGGAAGAGTGAGGATGGTTATTTCTTTTTTGTTTACCTTGTCAATTGACTGCGTTTTGCCGTTTTCGGTATAATAAAAATGTGAAAATTTTTTCAAAAACAGGCAAAGGAGGGGCGGTTTTGAAATCTGTAAACAAAATTGTAATGCATCTTCGGCAGATTCCTTTTACGGATTATTTGCTTTATTTTGCGTGGCTTTTTGCAGCGGTGAATGTGTTTGTTGCTTTTGCACGTAACAAAGTGATGTTGCTGTTGTTCATCAGCATTGTTTTGCTTCTTGTCTTTGTTTTAAAACTTTTTGACAAACGCGACGGCATGCACGGCAAACTGCCTGCCGTGCTTTCGGTGTCGGCGTATGTTTTTCTGACCATTCTGTTTTTGAATCCCGTTTTGCCGTGGTATTGTATCGCTGTTCTGATGTTGTCGGAAAGTGTGCTTTTGCTTGTGTTTTGTATGATTGTAAAGCGGCGAACATGAAACAGAACGAAATAAAAGAAAGGGTGTGTTGCGTTGAAAAAAGTTCTGTCGGATTTTTCATGGATTCTGACGATTATACTTATCGTTGCGCTGATTGTCCTTATTGCGACCGCGTTGCCCTATCAGATCGGATTAGGAGATAAATTGGAAACGTTATTACAGCAAGCCGGCATACAATTGCAATATGGATTATTGCTCAGAATCGGTTGGATTCTTGCCGGATGTTTGGTTGTTAATATTGTTCTTCGCGAAAAGGTTTTAAAGGAATAATAGGGATAATAAACAGCAACCGGGGTCTGCATCGACAGATCCCGGTTGTGCTATATAACTTTACAGCAGGTTAAGATTGAATAGATCCTTGAAGAACTGAATAATTCTTCTGAAGAAGTTGAGAATGGAATCCAGCAAACTTTGTGTGGGGGTTGCAACATCGGGTGGCGGGAGTTGCTCGGTGCAGCACACGCACACAAATGAGCCGTCGAGGGTGTCGGTTTGTATCCGAACGGGACCGTCGGGGGCTTGTGCGGGAGTGTAGGTGACCGTTTTGCCCGTGGGGTCGAGTTGTGCGGCAAGGGCAAAATCACTGTCTGCGTGCGCAACAGGGAGCACCACTTCAAAACCGTGGGCGGTGCGTGTGACGGCTTCACCGTTCACGGTCAGCAAAATGCTGTAGCCTGCCGCCTGCACATCGAAGTCTTGCGTGAATGTCTTTTTCACCTTGTCGGCGGCACTGTTGTTGGCAAACACGGTTAATTGAACTGCCGAACCTGCAAAAAAGTCGCTTGCATCGTAAACCACCTGCACGCCCGTGACGGGGTCGGTCAGCATGATCGGATTGACTATGGCGGATGTTTGCGGTTGGCTGTTTACAAGCATTGCTTTTACGCAGACGTTGTTGTAGCCTTCTTTGGTGGCATCCAGCCATGTGCAGGTGCCGTCACGGTAGCCGATATAGCTTGTGCCCGCGGCGGATGCAAAATTGTATTTGATCCCGCCCGAGGTGTATGTTTTTCCCTCTACGGGCACGGAGAACGATTCGTTTTTGTCCGTGGGGAATGCCACCACAACCGAATAATATTCACCCTTTTGCAACGGGATATCTTTACCCAACGAAACGGTGTGATACCCCGCAAACGGTGCATTGCCGTCCACGGTCAGGGCAAGTTCTCCGTCGGTCGGGTTCCCTGCCGAAACCGCACGGTAAACGGATACGGTGAAATCTCTGCTTTCTGTCAGGGTGTAAAATCCGACACTGCGTACGGAACAGTCCTTGTCGGCACGGAAAATATTTGCCATATAAACCGTATCGGCATTGCGGATGGCAACGGCATTGTTGTAACCGTAGCCGTCATACTGCGCAATGGTGTCATAAATGGTTTTTCTTTCGGCGGTCAGGGTGGTGTAGTCGGTTAATGTTGCATCTTCGTAAGAAATCCAAAGATACCCGTTGTCACCGTAAGCAGTTCCCCAACTGTTTTTACACAGCCATGCCCCCGATTTTGCGGGCTTGTTGAGCGTGCCGAAATACGAGGTCGGAAAACTGTCATCCCAACCGACAATGGTCACGGCATGGTTGGGCGCATAGCCGATCTTGTGATTGATTGCCGTGACGGTGGTGCTGACCTGCTGTGTGACTCCGTTGAGCATGGCGGCGGAAGTGGTCTTCATGCCGTTGGTGTCGTGGTAATAGCATACCGCAACACCGCCGTTTTGCATGATGGCCTGTTTGATATCTTCACGAGTCTGCAAGTAATAGGCATTCTCTATGCGTGCATCGGACACATACATCTGATCGGGTGTATATGTCGGCGGGTTGTTGGTGTCAAAGGGGAATTCGCTTTCTGTGGCAATGCCGGCACCCCTTGCGAGTGCGGCAATTGCCATGGAGAACGAACCGCCCATCTCATACGGGTCAGCAAAGTAAGTGCCGTCGCCTGCGGTCGGGTCGGTTGCATTTTCAATATACCCATTGTTGGCAAACCATGTCAGATGCGCTTCGGAAAAGTCCGTGTTGCTTTTTTTGCCGTATCCCTTGGTGATGTAGCTTGATTCGAGCACCGACAAGGGGGCAAAAGTCCAGCATGCTTCGGTTGGGTTCTGGTCTTTGACGGCGGTCACATGCTGTGCATAGTAAGATGCGGGCAATGCGGCACCGACATCTTCCACGGATTGCGTGTTTTCTGTATGGATTGTGTGCAGGTCAACCCGGTTGCCGTCTGCATCCGTCCAGAAAGCAGAAAGACCGTTTTTCTGCAACGAATAAACAGTCAAACGGTCTTGTTCTTTTGCCTCGGCGGCGCAGAACAAAGATCCGAACAGCATCAGAACGGAAAGAAAAATGCAAAGTCGTTTCTTCATTATGCGTCACCTTTTATTTATTTATTTTACCACTTATTGTAAACCTTTTCGCAGAAGGCATACATGTTTTCGATTTTCAGTTCCGTTCCGTCATCGAGCACTGCTTTGCCCGACCACAGACCGTGCACCTGATGGGTCTTCATGCCGACAAGGTTCAGGGGCATCATCAGGTTTTTGTTGTCATAAAACGGCACCATGGTCATGTCGAATCTGCCGTCTTCGGAGAAGAAATGCCAGGGTTGCATCCATCTGTCTTCGACTTCGGGATCCAGTTCAAGGAATACTCTGCCGATCTTATGGGTCTTGCCGTCATACATAATGGCGGTTTCGGTGCCGTTTACATCGTTGCCGAAGCCCCATGTCAGTTCAAAACCGAACAGTTTGCCGTCGAGCCATGTGCTGCCGTTGCCCCAGAACCACATGTTGCTGTAAGGCCAGCAGCCTCTGCCCCAGTCGAGCACGGTGAATGCGTTTTCGCGGTCGAATTTCACAAGGGTTTCACCGCCAAGACGTACCGTACCCTCGCTCGGCATGCAGTTGAGCTTGGTGGTGTAGAAGAACTTGTTTGCCTGACGGAAGGGGATGGCAACGGTCAGGCTTTCCTGATCGATGAGTTTGTCGGCTGTGATGTCCACAACCAGTCTCTTGCCCTTGCACTTGCCGTTGAAATAAATTCTGCGGGTGGTGTCTTTCACATCGAAAATAACGGTGGCACCGCCCATTTTGCGATGGAAGAAGAACGGCTTTTCGGGGTTATGACTCATGATGGAGCGATTGGGGGTCAGCGGCTCGATTGCCAGAGCAGAAGCAAGTTCCTTGCCTGTGCGGATGTCCTGCACGCTGACGGTGAGAGCCGAAGCCATGGAAATGTCAAAGAAGTTGACCTGCACCATGTGGTGCCCGTCGCAGATCTGATAGAAATCCCACTCTTTGATTCTCCATTTGCTGTCTGCAATTTTGTCGCGGTTGTAAATGTAGAGGTTGCGCTTGCACCAGCCGGGTGCATTGAGCTGTCCGTCTTCACGAAGCAACGGGGTTTCAACGGTAATTTCGTTCTGTAACATAGGAAGTTCTCCTTTGCATTTATTTATGCGTTTGCTTTCTTCTCTTTCTTATCCTGCACCTTAAAGATAATAAGTGCACTTGCAATTGCAACGATGATGGTCGGGAACATAAGCGTGCCGATGCCCATCGTCGGTGCGAAAATGAGAATGATAACACCTGCAATGACGGGAGCAATGGCGGTTCTCCAGTGCTTTGCAAGGTAGCCGGCACCAAGGGCACCGAACAGGGCGGGAAGCACATAGGTGAATGCGGGTGCAAACACGGAATCGGCATCGGTGAAATAATGCAGGAAGGGGCTGAAAATCAGCACGCCTGCGGCAATGACGATGGTGGTGGTGATAGCGGAAACGCCTGCGGCAATGGTGGAAATAACTTCGCCTTCTTCGGTGTTGGGACGCACTTTTGCATTTTCCATGCCGGCGAGTGCGCAGGGCAGTTTCAGGTTGGAAATGTTGCCCGATACGAAGCTCAGGTAAGAAGCACCGCTGCCCATCATGGGAACAAATGCAATGACTTCAATCACAGCGGTCGGCCAGTAAATGGCAATAATCTGCAAAGCGGGGGTAATGACCTGATTAAAGGTCGGCCACACATTGAAGTATGCACAGATTGCAAAGGGGAACGCGAGGAAGGTAAGAATGGCACCGATTGTCCACAGTCTGCCCCATACATGAACCTGATCGAAATATGTTCTTTCGGTATTGTTCTTTTTCATGTTTGTTCCCTCCTTATCTCCACACAAAGTTGACAACTTCCGGCGGCAGAACGGCGCTCAGCAGCACTGCCATACCCATGGCGGCAAACATGGCAATGGGCATTGTGAAGTTTGCAAGTTTGTTAAGATTTTTCTTTCTGCACAGCAAGTCAAGCAGGGTCATAATCACAATGGATGTAATCAGAACCGCAATGCTCATAAAGCCTGCATTGCCTGTTCCGTCTTCGGTGGTGCCGTTGATGGCGCGTGCAACGAATGCGGCAATAATGCCGATGAAAGCGGCGGCAGAGATCATGTCGGCAAGCTTTTTGCTGCCTGCACTCTTGTTGGCGGCAGAGCCGATCTTCTTCTGCAAGCCTTTGCAGAGAATGGTGCAAAGGATGAGTGCGCACATGTTGCCGATCATCATGCACCATGCAACGGTAGAAAATGCGGTGGGATCCATGACTTCTGCATTCAGCGACAGGCCGAAGGAATCGAGTGCGGCTTCCGCAACGGTGGATTCATATGCAAGGTTGCCGATGACCGAAAGACGAACCCACGGCAGAACGATGCCGAGTGCTTTCGACAGAGCAAGAACCGTGACCAAAATCGAAATAGCGGGGCCGACGGTGAACAACGCACTGGAAACAACGGTGTTGCGCAGTGTTGCTTTGTCAATGCCAAGCTGTGTTGCGCGTTTCCATGCCTTTACGATGAAGAAAAGAGCTTCCACAACGACGAACAGAATAACGGCCGCTGCGGCAAGGTACATAAACAGACCTTCTTTGTTGAATTCCAAGAGATACCACTCCTTTTTTTGTTGTTCTTCCATTATACACACTTTATTTTTATAATGCAACATTTTTTGTAAAATGAAATCCGACTTTGCGAAAAACACTTGCCCGTGCCAATCAGTTGTGATATAATAACCGTATATTTTTTTCGGAGGAAATAAAAATGGCTGAAAAAAGCAACAAAAAAACAAAAGCAGATCCTGCTGTTGTAAAAAAAGAAAAATTGAAAAACAGATTGCAGACACTGTTGTATCTTTTTATCATATTTGCAAGCATTGCGGCGGTGATTCTGTTTGCGGTGTTTGTGCTGGACCCCATTTTTGTGTACCGTTCGGCAGGCAAACTTGCGGATGAAGGCGACTATGCGCAAGCGGTTGAACGATATGAAAGTCTGGACGGATTTTTAAATTCAGAAAAAAAACTTGCCGCTATTCAGGAGATATTGCTGAAAGAAAGCGTGGAAAAAGGGGATTACGAATCGGCTGTTATTGCGGCTGAACAAAGCGGCGAACTGCAGAAATATATTGCCGAAATGCCCGAAATTTTCTATGAATACGCAAAGTCAAAGGCAGAAACAAACCCGTCTGTTGCCAAAATCTATATTTCCTATGTGCCCGAATACCCCGGCGCAAAAGAGCTGTATGACGAGATTTGTTTGCGCAATGCCCTGCGGTTGGGTGAAATGAACCGCTATTCGGATGTTTTGCAGAATTTTGATGACGCTTCTTCCCTTGCCTGGCTGACAACGCTTGATTCTGCCGATGCACTCGACTATGCAACGAGCATGGCTCAATATTCCTATGTGCGTGTGGCAAAGGTGCTTGAAGCCATACAGGACCAAAACGCGGATGCAAAGCAGCAACGCGAAGAACTCGAAAGTTATCTTTCTTTCTGCGGCGAAAAGACCTGCATTTCCGACACCGCCGACAGCGAATCGGTGAATATGGTCAATGTTTTTGACTTTTTCTTCATGGATGAAACCGAATATCTTATTGTGACCGACGGTAACATTCAGGCTGTGTATGATTCGTCAAACAATGCTTTCCCCAAAGACACCGACGGCAGTTACTTTGCACTGTCGGAAGATCTGGAAGCGGGTATTTCTTATAAATACCGTTTTTATCTGCTTGAAAACGGAACCATTCAGGAAAAAATGACCGCCACATCCAGAGACGGAACGGTCAATGAATACACCCGTTTGTGGAGCTGACAGTTGTGAAAAAAAATTCCTTTCTTTGTTTGATTCTTGCGGTTTTGCTGTGTGCTTCGGGTTGTGTGACCCTGCGACTGAACGAGGAAAGCACAACAGTGAATGCCGAAAACACACTGCCGCCGACCGAAACGGTGGTTACGGATGCAACGGCATCGATTCCGACCGAACCGTCCGTCAGTGCTGTGCCCGCAACAGTGCCGACACAGCCCTTTGTTCCCGAACATATTACGGAAGCACCTCTTGCAACGCAACCCGCCGCACCGCAACAGACGGATGTTGCCTGGACGGTCGGGCAAGCGGTTTCCTACCTTAACAATGCGGTTAATGCCGTTAAAACAAGCACCTATCCCTTCGTGCTGACGGAAGATATTCAGCATTCCGTTTATATGCAGAGTGTAAGCACCGAAACCTTGCGTGACCCCGCAAAAGCCATCGTTGAGCAGCTCAACCGCAGTACGCTGACGGAATATACCGTCCTTGCCGGCACCACGGGAGCCAACGGCGAACAGGTGAACATCAATCATCTGATGCCCCCGTGCGACGAACCGTTTGTGCTGACCGAAGCGGAAGTTTCTGCCGCAAGGGTATCGGTGGAAGGCGAGCATACACTGATTGTTATGACCCTTTATGACGATACGGCAGGTGAGACCGATGCCACACCCGCCGTACACGGTGCTAAAATTCCATTTATTGATCCCTTCGGAAAAAGTGCGGATGCTTATTCCGTACAGAGTGCGGAGATCCGCTATTCCAAAATCACCCTTGCCGCCCGTGCGGACGGACAGGGCAGACTGCTTGCTTTGACTGTTTCTTCCGATGTGCTCGGTTTTGTAACCGTCGGCATCGGTGTGCTGCATGCGCAGTCGCAGTTCAGCGGGAAAATCAGAGAAACAAGAACATTTGCGTATTCTTAAAAGGTAAGAACACCCAGGTGTTCAAGCAGAATTTTTGTGCCCAACAGAATCAGCACGATGCCGCCTGCAAGGGCGGCTTTGTCTTTCCACTTGGCGCCGAATTTGTGGCCGAGAAGCACCCCGACCACGGCAAGAATGAACGTGGTTACACCGATCACGGAAACAGCCGATGCAATGTTGACTTTTAAGAATGCAAAGGTGATACCCATGGCGAGTGCATCAATGCTTGTGGCAATTGCCATGGCAAACAGTTCCTTGAGGTCAAGTTTGCTTTCGGTTTCTTCGCAGCAATCGCAACCTTCTTTGCGTTCTTTGAACACATCAAGAATCATCTTGCCGCCGATGATGAGCAGCAGCACGAATGCGATCCAGTGGTCAACGGATGTGATGTATTGTTCAAACTGCTTGCCCAGTGCCCAGCCCAGAAACGGCATAAACGCCTGAAAACCGCCGAAAAACAGCGCAATGATTGCAGTTTGCTTCTTATCGATTTTCGGCATGCTCAAACCTTTGCAGATGGCAACGGAAAAAGCATCCATCGCAAGACCGAGCCCGACCACAAAAACTTCCCATAATCCCATAATGATCTACCTCTTCTAAAATTTCAGAAACATTATAGTAATATTGTTTTAGAAAAGCAATATTTTTTTGGCAAAAAAAAGACTGTTTTGCTTGACATTATAATTTTTATATGCTATACTTCAACACATAAAAGTTTTTATGCTTTTATGTATAAAAGCGCTAAAGTTTGAAAGGAAGATACCTATGACCATTCCCGAAATTCTTGAACGCAATGCCAAATTCTATCCCGATGAGGTGGCATTGGTTGAAATCAATCCCGATCGTATTGCCGACCGCAATATGAACTGGAGAGAATTCAATCTCATTGAAACAGGTTCTTCCGACCGATATCGCCGTGAAATGACCTGGCGCGAATTCGATGTCAAAGCCAATCGCATTGCCAACCTCCTGCTCACAAGGGGCATCAAAAAAGGCGACAAGGTTGCCGTGCTTCTGATGAACTCGCTGGAATGGCTGCCCGTTTATTTCGGCATTCTCAAAACGGGTGCACTTGCAGTGCCGATGAATTATCGCTATGCTGCGGATGAAATCACTTATTGTCTTGACCTTGCCGATGTCTGCATGCTCATTTTCGGGCCTGAATTCACCGAGCGCGTGCAGGCAGGGCTCAATAATATGCCTACCGTGAAAAACCTGTTCTATGTCGGCAGTGATGTTCCCGCTTTTGCGGAGAATATGCTGCGCTACATGACCTATTGCTCCACCACCGCCCCTGCCGTGGCACTGACCGAAGAAGACGATGCCGCCATCTACTTCTCTTCGGGCACAACAGGCTTCCCGAAAGCCATTCTGCACGCGCACAAGGCACTGTATCATTCCTGCCTTGTGGAACAGGCGCACCACGGTCAGACCCACGAAGATGTGTTCCTTTGCATTCCGCCGCTGTATCACACGGGGGCAAAAATGCACTGGTTCGGCTCGTTCCTTGTCGGCGGTAAGGCAGTGCTTCTTCGCGGTGTCCGCCCCGAATGGATCCTGCGCACGGCTTCCGACGAACAGTGCACCATCGTGTGGCTGCTTGTGCCGTGGGCACAGGATATTCTGGATGCCATTGAACGCGGGGATGTGAGCCTTGATGACTATAAACTCGAACAATGGCGCCTGATGCACATCGGTGCACAGCCCGTACCTCCCTCGCTGATCAAACGTTGGATGGAAGTTTTCCCGCACCACAGCTACGACACCAACTACGGCCTGAGTGAATCCATCGGCCCCGGTGCGCTGCATCTCGGTTGCGAAAATCTGCACAAGGTCGGCGCCATCGGCATTCCCGGTTTCGGCTGGCAGGCAATGGTCGTTCACCCGGACGGCACGCAATGTGAAACCGAAGAAGTCGGTGAACTCATTCTCAACGGCCCCGGTGTTATGAAGTGCTACTATAAAAATGAAGAAGCCACAGCCGACAGCATCAAGGATGGATGGCTGTATACAGGCGATATGGCAAAGGTCGATCAGGACGGCTTTGTCTTCCTTGTGGACCGCAAAAAGGACGTTATCATCACGGGCGGTGAAAACCTGTATCCCGTGCAGATCGAAGATTTCCTGCGTGCACATGATAAAATCAAGGACGTTGCCGTGATCGGGCTTCCCGATGCACGTCTCGGCGAAATTGCTGCCGCCATCATTGAAGCAAAAGAAGGTATGACCCTGACCGAGGAAGAAGTCAATGCGTTCTGCACAGAACTTCCGCGTTACAAACGTCCCCGTAAAATCATATTTACACAAGTGCCGAGAAATGCCACCGGCAAGATCGAAAAACCGAAACTTCGTGAAATGTTCGGTGCCACCCGCCTTGTGGAAACCGTAACGAAAGGGTGAAAAAAATGAAAAACAACCGTTGGCTTCGTCTGGGGCTTGGTGCTTTTGCACTGTTCTTTGCCGGAATCATTTATGCGTGGTCGGTGATCAAAGCACCTTTTGCCGCTTTCGGTTGGTCCGGTTCGCAATTGGGTCTTAATTACACCATCACCATGAGCATGTTCTGTCTGGGCGGTCTGTTTTCGGGTCTGCTCAATCAAAAAATCAGTTCAAAGATCCGCATGGCTGTCAGCGGTGCGCTTGTTGCCGGCGGTTTCGCACTGACCTCCACGCTCACGGCAGAGAGCCCCGTTGTTTTGCTGTATCTCGGCTACGGTATCATGGCGGGCCTCGGCATCGGTGTGGTCTACAATGTCGTTATTGCCCTCACAAGTGCATGGTTCCCCGATAAAAAGGGTGTGTGCTCGGGTGTTCTGATGATGGCATTCGGTTTCAGCTCCTTTGTGCTGGGCAATGTCGCCGCAAAACTTTTTGCCAATGCCGATTTCGGCTGGAGCAAAACGTATCTCGTTTACGGCATTCTCATCGGTGCGGTGCTTATTGTCTGCGGTCTGTTCATCCGTGCTCCGAAGCCTGAAGAACTGCCCGCCGTCACCAAAAAGACAAACACCGAACAGCGGGACTTTACCGCCGCCGAAATGCTGAAAAGACCCTCTTTCTGGCAGCTGTTTTTGTTCTTTATTCTGTTTTCCGCCGTCGGCAGTGTCACGCTTGCATTCGGTAAGGACATTCTGCTTTCGGGCGGCCTTGCAGAAGGCATGGCGGTCACACTTGCAAGCCTGCTTGCCATCTTCAACGGATTCGGCAGACTCGCATCGGGTGCCGTCTTCGATGCCCTCGGCATCCGCAAAACGCAGTACATCACCTCTGCCGTTGCCATTGCCGCTTCGGGGCTTGCATTGCTCGGTGTCGCAACCAAGGTGTCGGCACTTGTGGTCATCGGTGTTGCTCTGTGTGCCTTCTCTTACGGCTTTTCTCCGACCGTTTCGGCTGCATTTTCCAATGCGTTCTACGGTACGAAGAACTTCTCACTCAACTACGCTCTGCTGAACCTCATTCTCATTCCGTCCGCATTCTATGCTACCCTTGCAGGTAAAATCGTGGATGCAACGGGCTCGTTTGTAGCCGTGTTCGCCCTGCTGCTGGTCTGCTCGCTTGTGGGATTGGTTGATAACCTCACAATCAAAAAGGCATAATAATAAAGCTGTCTTCGGACAGCTTTATTATTATGCCAACAGATGATTTGAAAACGTATTAAAAAATTATTTTGTCGAATATTGAATTGTATTCGTTTTTGTGTTATGCTCTGTTATGAGGTGAGTTCGATGAGTGGTGCGCAAAAGAGCAAACTTGATATTGAGGGACAAATTCTTCATATGGAATCCAAAGGAATACAATTTAATATTGAAGATAAAGAGTTTGCCGCCGAATACCTTAAAAGCAATACATATTATTTCAAATTAAAAGCATATGAGAAATTATATAATAAATATCGATCGGGAGAGAATGAAGGGAAGTATATAAATTTAGAGTTTGCCTATTTGCGTGATTTGGCAACAATTGATTCATTGCTCAGAAAGCGAATTCTTTCAATGGCTATAGATATTGAGCATTATCTGAAAGTGAAATTGTTGAATGATTTTAATGACTCGCCTGAAGATGGATATGAAATAATAAAAGAACTGTTCACAAGGAATGAAGAGCATTATAAAAATGAAATTGAAACAAAACTTCACGGAAGAACTTGCAGTGATTTAGTTGAAAAATATAAAGATGGTTTTGCAATTTGGAATTTTGTCGAAATAACAAGTTTTAAGGATTTTTCTGAATTGTATGCTTTATTTTATGCAAGAAATTGTATACAGTTTTGTAAAGATAAAAAAAGAGAAAAGTTTAAAGGCGAATATTATTATTTTATCAATCCTGTCAGACTTTTGCGAAATGCGGCAGCGCACAATAATTGTTTATTGATTGGATTGAATAAATCTCCTGACGATAATTTTAACTTTGAGCATAAAGTATCCAAATTTTTATCCGGCAAAGGGATAAAAAACACTTCTTTGAATAAGCAGTTATCCAAGCCGGTTGTGCATGATTTTTGTGTGATGTTATATTTGTATTCTTTGGTTGCTCCAAAAACAGCACAAGAACATACATACGGAGAACTCAAAGAGTTATTTGAAGGACGGATAATAAAAAATAGAGTTTATTATAAAAATAATTCTTTAATAAGTTCTGCTTATGAATTTATGTTGAAAGTTGTAAATATTTTTTATAACCAAACAAAAAATTGTTCTTGACTTTTTTGAGAAAATGCATATACTAATGTTGTAGCATAAAAATGGTTTTACCGTTTTTAGTGGATCGGTGCTCGCACTGGTCCTATTTTTTTTGCAAAAAATCCGAAATTCGCAATTTTGCGTATCCCGGATTTGTTTTAATTATTTAATATTGTTTATAAAAATTTCACTTAACTTCTGTGATTGAGGTTAAGAGCTTACCATTTGAAGCAGACAGTGCTTTTCATTTTTTTGTTGACACTACCTTTATAATATAATACAATGTTACAAAAAGAGAAAACCAGAGGTGTGTTATGAAAGAAATTTTCTTTTCCAATCTGCCGGCGGGCATTGCCGTGATCGGTCTTGTGACTTACTTTTTCGGTATGGCAATCGTGTTTATCACCAATCCCATCAAGAATGCGGAGGCTTTTGCCGTCAAGCCTGTTGATAATGCAGGCAAAACCGAAATCCGTGTTTATTACGGCGGTATTTCCTTTGCTTTGGGTGCCTTTCTGCTGTATCTGACCGTTGCGCTGAAAACCCCCGTTTATTCTTTGGTCGGCGGTCTGTTTTTTGCCACCACGGTGCTTGTCACAAGAACCATTTTCCTGTTTGTGGACAAGGGCTGGAAATGCCCCTATACAAAATTGGCAATCCCCGCTGAATCCGCTTTCGTGGTTGCACTGTGGGTCTGTTTTATTCTTTCCAAGGTTTTATATTAAAAAATAGGTTGATTTTATCCTATAATTTGCATATAATAGTTATGAGGTGATAAAAAAATGATGGTGAATACCAATTGTTTTGTTCCTATGACAGATGCAAATCAGAATTTTTCTAAAGTTGTACGCATGGTTGATGAAAGCGGAATGGCTGTTATTCTGAAAAACAACAAGCCGAGGTATGTTATTGTTGATTTTGATGAATATGAGGAAGTTTCCAAAATCATGCAATTGCGTAAACAAAAAATAGAAGAAACTGCTGAAAAAATACTTGCTGATAATATGGAAGCTTTTCTGGAGTTGGCAAAATGATATTATTGTCTGTTGAAGAGATTGTTTCTTTGCATGGAGAGTTAATTGAAAAAACCGGAGGAAGTCATGGAGTGCGTGATTGCAATTTGTTGGAATCCGCTGTTTTCAGTGCTTTGAACGGCTTTGAAGGTTATGAAGTATATCCTTCTGTTGAAGAAAAAGCAGCACGGCTTATGTTTGCATTGACCAAAAACCATGCGTTTACAGACGGAAACAAAAGAATTGGTGCTTTTGTTATGTTGATGACATTGCAACTCAACGATAGAATGTTGAATTATAGTCAAAAAGAATTGATTGAACTCGGGTTGTCTGTTGCAGACGGCACTTTTAACTATGATGACATTTTAAATTGGATAAATTCACATTTGACAAAGTAGGCATACAGATGAAAATTCTGCAGCATTTTAAAACCATCACCGCCCACCGCCATGCCGTCATCCGCCACTGTGCAAAGGTCGGCATTCTGTGGCAGGGACTTCGGCATGATCTGTCCAAATACAGCCCTGCGGAATTTCTGACGGGTGCGAAGTATTATGCCGGTGACAAAAGCCCCAATGTCAATGAGCGCATGCAGAACGGCTATTCCGCCGCATGGATGCACCACAAGGGCAGAAATAAACATCATTTTGAATACTGGACGGATTTCCATATTGCCGAACAGCGTATTGTACCCGTGGAAATGCCTTTAAAATACACCGTCGAAATGTTCTGTGACCGCGTGGCAGCGTGCAAAATCTACAAAGGGGACAAATACACCGATCGCGCCGCACTGGATTATTACAACAACGGCAAGGACTACCGTTCTATTCATCCTGCCACCGCCGCCCTGCTCGAAAGTTGGCTTGTGATGCTTAGCCTTGAAGGCGAAGAAAAAACATTCGCCCACATCCGTCAAGCGGTGCAGGCGAATAAACATAACAAATAAATTATTGAACTCCTCGTTTGTAAAGCCCCGTTGTTCGTTTGAACGGCGGGTATTCTTCATTCATAAAGGATTTTGTTGCAATGCGGCATTCTTCTTTGGTTTCCGTGGTGAAAACAAGGCTCACAAAATCTGTCTGCGGCAACATCTGATCACCGAGATAAAGCGGCACGCTGTTGTAAAGGGTCGAGAACTTTTTCTGCGCGCACAGCACGGGGAATTCAATTCCCTTGCGGTCAGTGAGCACCTGTTTGCCGTCGCATCCGCCGCAACCGTTTGCCCCCTTCATCGGGCAGGCACGAAGCCGCATCAGCGGCAGTCTGCCGTAAACAAGAAGCCCGACGGGAATTTCATTTTCCATATCATACATCTGATTGTCGTGGCATTCAAAGGACAGGCATGCACTCGCAAGCCCTATTTTTGCATACTGCGCAAGGCTTTCGGAATTGAAAATATTCAATCCCGCACCACCGTGGGCGGTCAACCCCAGTTCAGCGCACATGCACACCGCGCCGATGTTGTCGCACACCGCATCGGCAATGCCGTTCTGTGCAAGCCGCGACAGGGTAGCAAGGGTCTTTTCTTCGTCTTCGGGCCACACAAGGGCGGGAATCTGCACAAACAGATTTTCGCCGAAACGGTCAATCAGCCCCGGGTTGCGGTCAATCACATCCATTGGCAGCACAATCTGTGCCCCGTCGGGAATGTGAAAAATCTGTTCCTCGTTTGCAAAATGCAGGCGTAAAGTCGCTTTGGCAGGTTTGGGCAGGATGTCTTTTTCTTCTTTTACCTGCGGGGTGAACGCATGGGGAACGATTTCGGCACGTTTGTCATACAGTTGTTGTGCGGCATCCCTGCGCACGGCATTTAAGGCGGAGGCGGGCAGCATCAGCCCGTCATCCAATGTACAATCAAACTCCGTCATATAAAACGGTGTGCCGCCGAGTTTGGAAAGCGAACGCAAGGCATTCTCTTTGTCCAGTGCGCGGTTTATCGCTGTTTGCGGAATTTCTCCCGTGGCGGTCACGGTGTGTGTGTCGTCCGAAAAAGTCAGTTGGCAGGGAAGTCCGTTTTGCATTGTAAAAACAGCCGTTACGGGCACAGCCTGCCGTTCGGCACGGTATAAGTTTGCCAACTGCCCGAACACCGTCGGCATGGCGGTCACATCTTCCTTTGTGCGATAGCCGAACATGGTCACATCGCGTTTTCCTGTCAGATATCCGTCCGTGAAGCCTGAGCGCGAAAATACGTTTTTCAGCGTTTCAAGGTCATAACTTTCGCCGTTCACAGCCGCTTTGCAGGCGGAAACCGCTGCCGCAACATATTCGGGGCGTTTCATTCTGCCCTCGATTTTAAAGGAGGCAACACCTGCTTTTTCCATGTCCCGCAAGTGCACAAGCAGGCTCATGTCTTTTAAGGAAAGTGCAAAATGCCTGCTGTGGGGATTTGTGAAATCCAGTCGGCAGGGCTGCGCGCAAAGCCCGCGGTTGCCGCTTCGGCTGCCCAGAAGAGCCGAATAATAGCACATACCCGACACACTCATGCAGTGCGCGCCGTGCACAAAGGCTTCAATTTCACAAGAAACGCTTTTTGCAATTTCTTCAATTTCTTTCAAAGTCAGTTCCCTTGCCGTCACAATGCGGTCAAAGCCCATTTCTTCGAGCTGCTTTGCTCCCGAAACATTGTGAATGCTCATCTGTGTGGAGGCATGCAAAGCGAGCGTTGGACAGCATTTTTTTACAAGGTCGACAACGGCCAAATCCTGCACAATCACCGCATCCGCACCGCTGTTTGCAATGGTCTGCAAGCCGTTTTGCACTTCTTGCAGTTCCGTGTCGGCAACCAGAGTATTAAGTGTCACATATACTTTCACGCCGTACGCATGGCAATAGCGCACAGCTTCGATGAGTTCTTCGTCGTTAAAATTTTTGGCATTTCTGCGTGCATTCAAGGTGCTTGTGCCGAGGTAAACCGCATCCGCACCGCTACGCACCGCCGCCTGGAGTTGTTCAGGGCCCCCTGCAGGGGCAAGAATTTCGGGCATTTTCGTTGTCCTCCGTCCCATAGATGACTCTATTGTACCTTTTTGCGGCGCTTTTTGCAAGTTTTTTTACTTTTCCCTCTTGCAATTTCCGAAAAAATAATGTAGAATAGAAACCATCAACCGAACATTTGTTTTATTGAAAGGAAGATTCCCGATGTCTGATAAGAAAAAAGCTCTTGAAACCGCGATTGCGCAAATTGAAAAACAGTACGGTAAGGGTGCCGTCATGCGTCTTGGGCAGACCAACGCATTGCAGATCGAAGCCATTTCCACAGGCTCCATCACACTCGATGCCGCAACGGGCATCGGCGGACTTCCCAAGGGACGAATTGTTGAAATCTACGGCCCCGAATCTTCCGGTAAAACAACCCTCGCCCTGCACGTGGTTGCCGAAGCACAGAAGGCAGGCGGTGAAGCCGCTTTCATTGATGCCGAACACGCATTGGATCCCGTTTATGCCGCAAACCTCGGCGTTGACGTGGATTCTCTGCTGGTAGCCCAGCCCGACAACGGCGAGCAGGCACTCGAAATTGCCGAAGCACTGACCCGTTCGGGTGCACTCGACGTCATTGTTGTGGACTCTGTTGCGGCTCTCGTTCCCCGTGCCGAAATCGAAGGCGAAATGGGCGACAGCCATGTCGGGCTGCATGCAAGACTCATGTCGCAGGCTCTTCGCAAGCTCGCAGGTGCGATTTCCCGTTCCAATTGCATTGTTATTTTCATCAACCAGCTGCGTGAAAAGGTCGGTGTCATGTACGGCAACCCCGAAGTCACCACCGGCGGCCGCGCGCTGAAGTTCTATGCTTCCATGCGTATTGATGTGCGCAAGACCGAACAGATCAAAGCTCCCGGCAATGATTTTGTGGGTTCGCGCACCCGTTGCAAAATTGTTAAAAACAAGGTCGCACCGCCCTTCAAGCAGGCTGAATTCGATATTATGTTCGGCACCGGCATTTCCAAAACAAGCGAAATTCTTGAACTCGGTATCAAGTTCGACATCGTGCAGAAAAGCGGATCGTGGCTGTCCTACGGCGAGGAAAGACTCGGTCAGGGGCGCGACAATGTCCGTGCAATGCTCGACAAAAACACCGCTCTGCGTGATGAAATCGAAGCCAAGATCCGCAACCATCCCGAATTTATCAGCAGTATGCGTGCCGATGTGCTGCCTTCTTCTGCCGATATTCCCGAAACCGATGAAGACGGCGAAATCATTGAGCCCGTTGCCCCTATCACACCCAACAACGGCAGAGTGCCCAAAATCAAAATTGACATCACTGCCGACTGATGATTGTTTCAACCACCACCGCCAAAAGCGGAAAAATCAACATATTCACCGACGGAGAATTCCGATTTTCCGTTCCCGCGTCGCTGTGGTTTGAAAGCACGGTGCGCGACGGTGACGAAATAGATGAAGAACAGTTAGCTGCCTTGCAAGAGGCGGCTGACTTTGTTTTTGCATATGACAGTGCCCTGCGGCTTTTGTCGCAACGTGCACACTCCGAAAAGGAATTGTATGACAAATTAAAGCGCAAGTTCAAAGCCGCACCCGCAAAACAGGCGGTGGAAAAATGCCGCAACCTGGGACTTCTGAATGACGAAAAATTTGCCGATTTGCTGGCAGATGAACTCGTCAGAAGAAAGCATTATGCCCCCAAACGGGTCGAAAATGAGCTCATGGCAAGGGGAATTGACCGTCATATTGCCCAAACTGCCGCGGGAAGTCTTGACATTGACGAAAAATTGAGTATCATGGATATAATAGAAAAATTATGTCCCGCCGACGGCAAACCCGATGAAAAGACCAAAAAGCGCATCATCAACCGCCTTTTGCGTTTGGGCTATGCCCCGCATGATGTGTTCGATGCGGTGGAGTCGTTGGGGTGGAATACGCAAGATTTTTAAATAAGGATTTTGAATATGCAGAAAAAAATCGGTTTTATCTCTCTGGGCTGTCCGAAAAATCAGGTTGACAGCGAAATGATGCTTGCCAAACTTGCCGATGCAGGCTTTATTCTCACCGACACCCCCGTCGGTGCGGATGCGGTCATCATCAACACCTGCGGTTTCATTGAAGAAGCCAAGCAGGAAGCAATTGACAACATTCTCGAAATGGCACAGCTCAAGGAAGACGGAGACCTCGGCAAAATTATTGTGCTCGGCTGTATGGCAGAGCGTTACCGTGATGAAATTCTCAATGAAATGCCCGAAGTGGATGCCGTGGCAGGCCTTGGGGCAAACGGACAGATTGTTGAATTCGTGAACAATGTGTTTGCAGAAAAGGAAGAATCCCGCTATCCCGATAAGGAAGAAATGCCGCTGGGTGATCCGCGTATTTTGTCCACACCGCCGCACTGGACATATCTGAAAGTGGCAGACGGCTGTTCCAACCGCTGTTCTTACTGCGCCATTCCCGACATCAGAGGGCCGTTCCGTTCCCGTCCGATGGAAGACATCGTCAAAGAGGCCGCTTCCCTTGCCATGAACGGCATCAAGGAACTCATTCTCATTGCACAGGACACCACCCGTTACGGCGAAGACCTTTACAATGAAAAGAAACTGCCCGCACTGCTGACAGAACTCAACAAGCTTGACGGTATCCGCTGGATCCGTCTTCTGTATTGCTATCCCGACCGTATCACCGATGAACTTCTTACGGTTATGCGTGACTGCGAAAAGGTGCTTCCCTATATCGACCTGCCTGTTCAACATGCTGACGGCAAGATTCTTAAAGCCATGAACCGTTCGGGTGACGACAAGCAACTGCTCGCATTGCTCGAAAAAATCCGCTCTTATTTACCCGATTGTGTGTTGAGAACAACGCTTATTACAGGTTTCCCCGGGGAAGACGAAGAAGCCTTTGAAACCCTTGCCGGGTTTGTGCAGAAGGCACGCTTTGACCGCTTGGGTTGCTTTGCGTATTCCGCAGAAGAAGGCACCCCCGCCGCCGAAATGGACAATCAGATCGACCGCGAAGTCGCGCAGAAACGCGGTGAGAGCATTATGGATCTGCAATACCGTATTTTCACCGAAAAGCAGGAAAGTCTTGTGGATACCGTGCAGACCTGCATTGTCGATGCTTATGATTCATACAATGATGTGTACATCGGCAGAACCTGGCGCGATGCCCCCGAAATCGACTCGACCGTGTATTTTACCTGCGACTATGAACTGACCGACGGTACGCTTGTGCAGGTTGAAATTCAGAAAACGGAAGACGTCGATCTTGTTGGCAGAGTCATTGAACAAAAATAAGATTTGAGGAAATGCAATGAATTTACCCAATCGCCTGACCGTACTGCGTATGGTCATCACCCCCATTTTTCTGGCGGTCTTTCTCGCCGAATCCATTCCGAACCACTTTTTGTGGGGACTTCTGATTTACGGTGTGGGCTGTTTTACCGATTTTTTGGACGGTAAAATTGCCCGCAAGCAAAACATTGTCACCGTATTCGGTCAGTTTGCCGACCCCGTGGCAGACAAAATGCTCACCACATCGGCTCTGCTTGCACTCATGCAGCTCGGCCTTTGCAGTATATGGATCATTCTTGTGGTGCTTGTGCGTGAGTTTGCCGTCACATCCATGCGTCTGATCGCTTCTGCACAAGGCATTGTGATTCCCGCCAACATCTGGGGTAAACTCAAAACCGTTTCGCAGATGGTTTTCACCCTCGTGTTCCTGCTTTGTGCACATCTTCGCGACTGTGCCGTTATTCCCGCGGACTTCAATCTTCCCCTCGTTTCCAACATTGCACTCGGTGTAACTGCCGTGCTTGCGGTGCTTTCGGGCGTCATTTACATCAAGGATGCTGCCAAAGTCATCGATATCAATGCCAAATAAAGGAGAAAAAACTATGCTTCGTCGTGACAAAGTGAATTATTACCTCGATCTTGCAGAGGTCGTTTCCAAACGCACCACCTGTCTGCGCCGTCGCTACGGTGCGGTCATTGTTAACAATGACGAGGTTGTGTCCACCGGCTATGTCGGTGCACCCAGGGGCAGAAAAAATTGCACGGACTTGGGTGTGTGCATCCGTCAGAAAATGCAGATTCCGCGCGGTGAACGCTATGAACTGTGCCGCAGTGTCCATGCGGAAGCGAATGCCATCATCAGTGCCCCGCGTGACAAAATGATCGGTGCTACGCTGTATCTGACCGGACAGGAAGTGGATACGGGCGAGTATGTTTCCAACTCCTGCTGTTGTTCGATGTGCAAGCGCATGGTCATCAATGCAGGCATTGAAACCGTTGTCATCCGTGACGACAGCGAAAATTACCGTGTGATCCCCGTAACGGATTGGATCGAAAATGACGAATCCCTCGACGGTACGCTCGGGTATTAAGAGTATTATGAATAAAGGGCAGTCTGTTATTTTTGACAGACTGCTTTTTTATTATATAGGAAATTGCTCGCGTTGTGAGCAATTTAGCTTATAATTCGCCTGCGGCTCATTGAATGACGCAAGCTTATTGAACAAGAAACACCTACATCCCCCAAGATTGGGGGATGGGGGGTTGATTCGTCGCAGACGATTTTTTACTTTACAGGAAACTGCGTTTCCGTAAAGCAAAAAAACATTGCAATTTTTATTTATTTTTGATATAATTTAATTAAAGTATGTAAAAAATGTTTTTTACAATTTATCAAAGGGGGAATCTTTGTATGAAAAAAGTGCTCAGTATATGGCTGGCGGTAATTCTTATTGCGGTGAATATTTTACCGATCACATCCTTTGCTGATGTTGCCGCGGAGTATGTAATTGATGTCAGCACAAGCAATGAATTTTCAATTCCTATAGGAACAGACAACAAAACCTATGTTCTGACGGGAACCAACAAAGATGCTGAAGTTTATATCAGCCGTGACTGCAACATTATTCTGCGCAACGCAACGCTCAGACGGATACATATAAATTACGCAGATTTTTACACGGTAAATATTACCCTTGAAGGTGAAAACACCATTCATCAGTATAATTGGGCCAGTCAGGCAGCTTTGGGGATTTACCGCTCGGATGTTACCATAAACGGCGGTGAAAATGACAGTCTTTATGCAAAATCCCGTACATTTTCTGCATACGGTCAGAGCCGGAATGAAGGTTCTCTGACTGTAAACGGCGGTAATATTACCTTTGAATCAACAGACGCCTCCGCCGGCTCTCCCTTGCAGGTGAAATATATTCAGAACGGCGGAACCGTCAAGGTAATAAGTTCTGCTGATTTTAGCTTTATGTATGAACTGTATCTGAATGCGGGAAGCCTTGAAATTCTGCATAATGCTTCATACAGAGGTGCCTTCGGTGACTATGTTAAAATCAAAGCAGGTGCTTCAATGAAGCTGTCAAGTCCTTCAAAAGCATTTGACTTCTATGGAATAATCGGTCTTGCCGAGGATTCTGCAACAAGTGATCATCTTGTTGTCAGATTTGATGAAAGCTCCGATTTTGTTGCACTTGACAAGCTGAATACGATCCTCAACGGCAAGAATTATGCTCAGATCAAGGTTGAGAGCCACACCGAAAATTACGAAAACGGTGTATGCGGAGACTGCGGTGTTGTCTGTACGCACGATACGGACGGCGGCGTCTGCAGTATCTGCTCAAAGTATATTTACAAATTGACCCATCAGCCTACCGATAAAGAGCCTTACGTTACCCTCAACAACAGTGCCGATGCAACATATCAGTGGTACAAAATAACGGGTAGTTCCGAAATTACCGACAGCGATAATTATTATCTTTGGTCGGATATTTTCGGGACAGAAGGGGAAGAAAGTATCTATGACAGTGAATCGGGCTGGTCACCCGTAAACGATTATTCGGATTTTGTTTACTATATTGTTGCGGATTTTAAGGCAGGGGATACGGTTATTCTGGAATTCACTTCACCTGTTCTTTATGCATTTATGGGCAATTGGGAAGATGAATCCGAGACGGAATTTACTGTTGACGGAAACATTGCAACCGGCATTGTTGAGGCCGACGGTATTTATGTCATATACGCTGAAGCAGAAGGTGTAAAGCCGTCTGTAAAGATATATACAGGTGCGGGAGAAATCACTGCTCTGCCGGGCGAAACCGCTGCCACCCTTACCAATCACCCCTACGGAGCATACTATTACTGCAATGCGACTGCAGGTGACGGCACTGTGCTGGTCAGCAGATTTGTCGACTTTTCTTACAGAATCACCCATCATCCCACGCCTGCCGAGATGTATGTCACGCTCAGCGTGGACGCGGGAGCGACTTATCAGTGGTATAAAGGTGAAAGGGGACTTGCTGAAATAACCGATGACTCCGTAACCTATCCCTGGTCAAGTTTTGATGCTCCCTTTGAGGGAGTAAGCACTTACAGTGCCGAAAACGGCTGGTCGGCAATAAATTTCAGCGAAGAAGGAAACGATTATACCGATTTATACTATATTATTGCAGATTTTGCAGCCGGCGATGAGGTAACATTGGAATTCTCATCATCTGTTGATTATGTCCAACTGTTTAATATGGATTATAACTTTGTTGAATGCGACATTGACGGAAACATTGCAACCGGTATTGTTGAGACCGCCGGTGCCTACGGCATTCATGCATCAACGGAAAATACAACCCCGTCGGTAAAGGTATATAAAAATGATGTGTTGTATACGGCTGTTGCAGGTGCAACCGGATCGGCATTTACCCCTGATGAATTCGGAAGATATTACTGCGAGGTAACATTTGCAAACGGAGAAAAAAAGAAATCCAAGTCAGCGGATATCGGCTGCTTCCATGATTTTGAAGCGCAGGTAATCGCCCCCACCTGTACCGAGGACGGTTATACAGCCTATACCTGTTCAATATGCGGTGAAGAGTATGAAGGCAATAAGGTTGCGGCACTCGGTCATACGCCGGTAACGGATGCTGCCGTGGCTCCCGACTGCACACAAACAGGTCTTACAGAGGGCAAGCATTGCTCGGTATGCGGTGCGGTTACCCTTGAACAGACTGTGGTTGCGGCACTCGGGCATGATGAGATTTTCCATCAAGGACAGACGGCGACCTGCACGCAAAGCGGTTGGTGTGATTATGTGACTTGTTCAAGATGCGATTATACAACATACCAAGCAGTTGATGCTTCCGGTCACAGTTGGGTTGATGCAACCTGCGAGGAGGCAAAATACTGTCGTTTATGCGGAGAGGTTGACGGTGAAGCCCTTGGTCACGATATTGTGAGATATGAAGGGAAAGAGGCAACCTGTACGGAATGGGGTTATTATGAATACGAAACTTGCAACAGATGTGAGTTCTCAACGTACTGCGAAATTCCCCCATTGGAACATAAATGGTATGCTGCAAATTGCACAAGGGCAGAGTTCTGCGAGAGATGTCGTACAACCAGAGGTGAAGCACTCGGCCACGACTATAAATGGTGCGAAGCAAAGGCTCCCACCTGTACGGAATTCGGTTGGAAGGAATATCAGGCTTGTAAGAGATGCACCTATACAACAATAGAATTGATCTCCTCTCTCGGATATGATTCCCATGATCTCATTTCTCACGGGGCACAAGCTCCCACTTGTACCGAAGTTGGTTGGGATGCGTATGAAACCTGTTCAAGATGTTCGTATACAACTTATGTTGAAACAGAAGCAACAGGTCACAGTTGGAGTACAGGATCCTGCACGACACTGCAGGTTTGTTCAGAATGCGGAATTACGGGTACGCAATACGCACATACATGGGTTGATGCAAGCTGTTCAGCACCTAAGACTTGTTCCGAATGTAATGCAACCGAAGGGGAAGCACTCGGTCACAACATGGTATCTCACGAGGCACAGGCTGCTACTTGTACGGAAAAAGGCTGGACGGCATATGAGTCCTGCACAAGATGTGACTACACAACAAAAGAAGAAATTGACGCACTCGGTCATGATCTGAAAATCGCTGCCGCACATGAACCCACTTGTACACAATACGGATGGGAAGAGTATGAATATTGTTCAAGATGTTTCTATACGACCTTCCAAAGAAGCGAAGCACTCGGTCACAGTTGGGTTGATGCAACCTGCACTGTTGCAAAAAAATGTTCCGCATGTGAAATAACGGAAGGGGATGCCCTCGGTCACAACATCGTGTCCGGTACCGCACAGACACCTACCTGTACGGAAAAAGGTTGGGATGCATATGAATTCTGTACAAGATGCGACTACACAACAAAAGCAGAAACGGACGCCCTTGGTCACGATGAAATTGAACACGCTGCAAAAGCAGCCACCTGCACGGCGAGCGGTTGGGATGCTTACGTTACCTGCTCGCGTTGCGATCACTCGACTTATACGGAAAGTCCCGCAACCGGTCATCTGTACGGCGAATGGATTGCCGAAATTCCGGCAACTTGCATGGCTGCCGGTACACTCGGTCACTATACGTGCAGTGCATGTTCTGTAAACTTTGATGCTGAAAAGGAAGAACTTGCTGACCTGACCATTGCTCTCAATGCATCGGCTCACGAATGGAATACAGGTGCAATTACCGTTGTAGCCGGTTGTCATCAGATGGGCATCAGGACCTATACCTGCTCACATAATAATGCACACACCAGGACCGAAGAAATCGGTTACGATGCAAACAACCACTTCAATACCGTGCAAACCGATGCCGTGTCGGCAACTTGTACCGCAGTCGGTTACGATGCCGGTGTTTACTGCAAGGATTGTGAGGCTTATGTTTCCGGTCACGAAGAAATCAAAGCCCTCGGTCATGCGGAAGAAAACCGTGCCGAGCAGGAACCCACTTGTTCCGAAATCGGTTATACCGCAGGCGTGTACTGCACAAGATGTGAAACATATATAAGCGGACATGAAGAAATCGAAGCTCTCGGTCACGTTGAAATAAAGCACGTTGCAAAAGCAGCCACCTGCACAGAAATCGGTTGGGATGCTTATGTCACCTGCTCGCGGTGTGACTATACAACGTATGAAGAGATCCCGATGGCGGAACATGACTGGGCTGCGGCAGATTGCTCAACTCCCTCGATCTGTTTGACTTGCGGTGTCGAATCAGGCAATGCAATCGGGCACAGCTATACCGTATTTGTTGAAACGGTTGACAATACCTGCACAAAAGACGGTTTTACAACCTATAAGTGTGTTCGCTGTACCGAAACCGAAAACAGAGACATTGTGCCTGCTGCACATCTGCTTGAACAGACGGATGCAAAAGCAGCTACCTGCACAGAAATCGGTTGGAATGCTTATGTCACCTGCTCGCAGTGTGATTACAGTACCTATGAAGAAATCGAAGCCCTCGGTCACGGTTGGAGTGAGTGGACAGTCCGTACGCCTGCCACGCAGGAAAGCGACGGTGAAGAATTCCGCACTTGCAGCACATGCGGTCAGGAAGAAACCCGCGTGATAGAAAAATTGCCGACATCGTCGAATGAACTGGTCATTGAAGCAGAAAACGGTGTTGCAAAAGTATCAACCGACGGATTCGTGGTTGCAAAAAGCAGCAGCACGGTCGGCCAACTGCTTGCCGCATCTAACGGTACGGTTGTACTGACCGCAAAAGGAGCAAGAGCAGATGATGCGGCAAAACTTGCTACGGGAATGAAGTTGGTCATTCTCGAAGGCGAAACCGTGGTTGACAGCATGGAAATTGTTGTGTTCGGTGATGTTGACGGTGACGGAATCGTTAATGCCTCCGACGCAAGAATTGCACTTCGTATATCCGTAGAACTTGAAAATTATGCGGAAGATTCCTGCTATTACAAAGCTGCAAAGGTTGATAGTAAAAATAAAGTTACCGCTGGCGATGCAAGAACGATTCTGCGTGCGTCAGTCAAGCTTGAGGATGAAGAATCCTGGTTCACAAACTTTACAGGCTGAGTGCTGTAAAAACAATACGGCATAACAAATGCAAAACCGCCTCATTCTTACGGAAAGAGGCGGTTTAATGGTGCCTTTCGGTGCACAAACAACCCGGCTGTTTAACGGGGGACAAAAAAGACTTTCGTAAAGCAAAAACGGGTGCTCGCAAAGTCGCCCGAAAAATAAGAAAACGTTTTTTTCTGGTTATATGTCCCGCCGAACGCCCGCTGCGCGTGCTCGGCGATGGACGAAACGAAAACGGTCGCCGCAGGCATACGGCGAAGCCGTTTTCTTATTATATAGGAAATTGCTCGCGTTGTGAGCAATTTGCATATAATTCGCCTGCGGCTCATTGAATGACGCAAGCTTATTGAACAAAAACACCTTTTCGCCCCCAAGATTGGGGGACGGGGGGTTGATTCGTCGCAGACGATTTTTTACGCAAAAAGATGTAAAATCATGGACTTTTTGGATTTCAATCCGAAAACTTTGAAAAACAGATAAGTTTTTGGAATATAAATATTTCTGAAAACTTCTTGACAGAAAGGGAAATGTGTGGTATTGTATAGGTGTGCTACCACAGATAGCACAGTTGAATCTCAAAAGGAGGGAAATGAATGACACATTCTGTTCATTCCGCGCGAAAGCAGTTTTTGGTCACCTTTGCAAAAACGCTCAAAAAGAATGCGTTCCACACCGCCTTGCTGTTTTTGTTCATGCTCGTTTCGCTCAATGCGTACAATGTATCCGTACATTATGACATGAATGCAATCTATTACTACGACACCTTGCCGCAGATCAAGTACATTGTCGGCGGCATGTACATCGACTCTTTTATGATTGCAGTAACCTGTCTTGTGCTCGGTGTTTCGGCAATTCTTTTGTCGGTTTACAATTTCCGTTTTATGCACACCAAAAAGACTGTTAATGTCTATTACAGTTTAGGGGTCAGCCGTGCGACCCTGTTTGCAGGCAAATTTGTCGGCTGTGTGGTTTCGCAGTTGATTGCCGTTGCATTGCCGTTTCTCATTTGCGGGGTATACAATGTATACTTATACGGCGCAAGCCCCGAGCTGTGGAAAGCGATTCTGTATTACGGTGCGAGCATGCTCGCCGTTTCTTTGTATCCCTTTGCGGTGTGTGTGCTCTGCATGACCTTCAGCGGCTCCACGGTTGAAAGCCTTGTCTGCGGCGGTCTTCTGACCTTTGCCCCGTCGGCTTTGTATTACGGCACCTATCTTTTCAGCGAGCTGTTCCTGTCGGGTGCAAAGTTCTTTACATTCGTACGCTTGAAAGGTTTCCCCGATATGCGCGTCGAAAGTGCCTTCGGTGGCAGATTCATCTTTGCGGATTTCCTGTATCCCGTTACCAACTATGACTTCGGCGATGCACTCGCGCAAGAATATACGAGACCCGTACCCGAATTCCCGTCGGTCGGCTATCCTGTTTTGTATCTCGGTTTGTTTGTGATTCTCGGTGTTGCGGCTCGGTTCTCGTTTGTATACGGCAAAACCGAGCGTGCCACATTTTTGGGCTCCTGCCCGCGTCTGATTGCCGTTACCGTGTTTGCACTCGGTTCCATCCTGATTCCCGCAGGGGCATTGATTGTCAGGGAATACGGATTTACCGTGGTTGCAACCGCTTTCTGTGCAATTTTGCTTATCGGTGTTGCATTCGGCTTGTTTGTCGGCATCATTGCGATTCTTCTTCGCTCCAAAGCAAAAATAAAAGCACAGCTTCGCACGGGCGGCATTATGGCGGCGGCACTGCTTGTGTTTATGGTCATCTTCATCACGGGCGGCTTCGGATTTGAAAAGCGCATTCCCGCAACCGAAAAAATCACCGCCGCAGGCATCACATTTACTTCGGCACCCGGTGTTGTCAGCCACAGCGGCTATTACATATACAAGGGTGACAACCGCGATTTGTATGAAGGTCATGACCCGGATTATCAGGCTGACCGTTTTTTGGAGGCTTATTTGCAGACCGAAGGCATCTGGGGCGAAGGCTCGTTTGTGTATTTTGAAGACGAACAGAGCATTGAAACCGTCCGCAATATTCACGAACTGCTTATCAACGATCGTCGGAACACCTACAACAGCAGTTACTATGGTTCTGTGATGGTGTCCTATAAACTCGCAAACGGCAGGGAACTGACCCGCATTTACAACCATACCCCCATTGAAGCCATGGTGCAATTGCAGGGCTTGCTCGATACGGAAGACTACCGCGAAGCTGTTGTTGCAGAGTTGATGTCCTATTTTGACGGGTATGAACATAACAACCTGATGCTGTTTTCCAAAAACTGCACAGCCATGACGGATGTGGTACTGGAAGACAAAGACCGTGCCGTGCAGAAAGACTTGTTCAATGCAATCCTTGCAGACATCCGCAACGGCAATCTGCCGTTGGATTTTGAGAGTGACACGGCACCTTTGGGCTATATCACCCTGAATCATTTTGATGAAGGCGATTACAAACGCATCAAAGAGCCCGTTTATCACATCACTTATTCTTATGATTATCCGTTTGTGCCTGTCTTTTCTTCCATGACCGAAACGCTTGCCGTTCTGCAAAGCTCGCAGAAACTGCAGTATTTTGAGGATGTCAGAACTCCCGTCCACGCAAGAATCTATGAAAATCCGCTGAATAATGAAAGCAAAGAAGAATTGTTTGCACGCAAGCGTATTCAGACCTTGCAGTTCAACGGTTTTATTGCAGACCCGGATTATTACAGCGAATTTGACCCGGAGAGTGTCATGCTCGTTCCCTTTGACACCGTCACCGTGGAAGACCCCGCACTTCTGAAAGAACTTTGTGAACAGACTTATTTTTCTTATTTTGTCAACGAACCCGGCTACTTCGTGCAGTTGCATTACAGTGACGAAGACGGTCGGATCACGGATGCACTCGTCTATGTACCCGCAGACAAAATGCCAGCTGCACTTAAATGAAAACAAATCTCAAAAAAATAGCAAACTACTACCGCAACTTACCCAAAAACGAATGGAAGGAACTGCGAAAAAGCGTTTCGACCGTGGAATACATCTTATGGTGGCAGGTCCGCGTGATGATGATTTTTTCCACCCTGATGGTGTATAAAGAATACCTCGAAACGGGTGAACGATTCGACATTCTCATTCAGCTCATTGCCAACACCGTTGCCGCATTCAGCGTGACACTGCTGCGAGTGATTTTTCCTAAGCAGATCTTTCTCGGACGTGTTCCGTATTCTGCAATGAAATACGGCATGGTCATTATTCTGTTCGGCTCTTACTGCGGCCATTATCTCGGCTGGTGCGGAAAACCCGGCTACGACACCTTCCTGCACGTCCTTTCGGGATTTCTGTGCGTGTTCATCTGCTATGAAGCCGTCATCAAGGGATTGCAAACGCAAAACAGACCCGTTTCGGGATTCATTGCATCCGTCATCGGCTTCGGCATGGGCTGTTTCGTAATGATTGTCTGGGAAGTCTTTGAGTTCACCTACGATTATTTTGTCGGCACGAATCTGCAGGACTTTTTATTCAATCCTGCCGAAGATTATATCGTTTACCGTGTCTTCGGCAAGCCTGTCAACATGGCACAAGTGCCCGTGTTTGACACGATGATCGATATGATCACCGCCGTTCTGGCAAGCATCCCCGCATCCGCCATTCTGTGGGCAAGAGTGGCACACAAACAGAAAAAAGAAGCACCTGCTTCTGCAATACACCCCGCATCCCCCCAAATTGAAATTACAGGAGGCGATGAAAAATGCTCCACATTGACCGACAGAGCCGCGTGCCTGTCTTCGAGCAAATCAAAAATGAACTGATGACCCTCATTTCCTTGGGTGTTCTTACCCCCCACAGCAAACTGCCGTCCATCCGTCAGGTTGCGGCAGAAACGGGAGTTAACATCAACACCGTCAAAAAAGCCTTTTCCGAATTGGAATCGCACGGGGTCATCTATTCCGTTCCCGGTACGGGCAGTTACGTAAGTGCCGATGCCCTTGCCGATGAAAACTTACGCAGAACCGCTTTTCAGGAAGTGGAAACGGCAGTGCTTGCCGCCAAAGCCAAAGGAATTGCTTTGGCTGAAGTGCTTGCAACGGTTCACACGCTTTACGGCGAGGAGGTAAACAACAATGCTTGAAATTAAAAATGTTACCAAACGATTCGGAAACTACACGGCGGTGGAGGATCTTTCGCTGACCGTTCGCAAAGGCTCGGTTTACGGTCTGGTCGGCTACAACGGCGCCGGCAAGACCACGCTTTTGAAAACCGTGGCAGGCATTTACCGTGCCGACGGCGGCAAAGTGCTGATGAACGGGGAAGACATTTTTGACAATGCCAAACAGAAACAGCATCTGTTTTTCGTGCCCGACGAGCTGCATTTTGAACCCTACACCACGCTTGAAAAAACTGCAAAGTTTTATAAGTCCTATTACCCCGATTTCAACAACGAAATCTTTGTCAAACTGACAGACCTTTTGGGGCTTGACCGCAAGGCAAAAGTGTCTTCGTTTTCAAAAGGTATGCAGAGACAAGCGGAAATGGCAATTGCCCTTGCCTGCAATCCGCAGGTTTTGCTTCTTGACGAAAGTTTTGACGGTCTTGACCCCGCAAAACGCAATCTCATGAAAAATATGCTGCTCGAATATGCCGCCGAAAAGGAAGCGAGCATCATCATTTCTTCGCATAACCTGCATGAATTAGGCGATATGTGCGACCACATCGGCCTTATCAACGGCAAAAAAATCGTGCTCGATGCTTCCGTGGACGACCTTTCGGGCACTCGTTGCAAACTGCGTGCCGTGTTCAGCGAAAACAAGGTCGAATCCGATTTTGCACACATCAACTACAAAAAAGTGGAAATTGACGGCAAAATCGTGGTGCTCACCATCAACAAAGCCCCCGATGTGGCGGAAGACCTGCTTCGCAAGATGAATCCGCTCTTGGTGGAACGCTTTGTAATGAGCGTGGAAGAGATATTCTTAGACGAAATGGAGGAAGGCGATTATGACTTCAAATCTATCTTCGGCTAAGCAATTCCGTACATCCTTTTTGCAGTCCTTAAAAAAGTTCAGTTTCCACGGTATTCTGGAGTTTTTGCTGCTTCTTCCGTTTTTTGCGGACATTCATTCGATGTTCAGAAATCAGGAGATGTACCTGAGCGGGCTTTCAGATTCTGATTATCTTGAAGCTTATGTCTTTGCACTTAACCGACATATGAGTACGGAAGAAATGGGCTATGTCTGCCTTGCGGTCGGGCTTTCTGCCATGTTCCTTGCTTTGCACTGCTGGCGATTTCTGCACGTCAAAAAAACACTCAATGTCTATTGCAGTTTAGGTGTGTCAAGAAGCACCCTGTTCTGGTCTCGTTTTGCCGCGTGCGCGGTACTTCTGATTACCCCTGTTGTGCTCGTTTTTGCAGGCCTTCTTGTTTGTAATCTGATATTGTTCGGCTCAAGTCCCGAACTGTGGACAGCAACGGGCATTTATACCCTTTCTTTTGTTGCCATTGCTGTGTTTGCATTTGCCATGACCACACTTGCCATGTGTGTATCAGGTGCAAGCGTTGAAAGTTTTCTGTGTTCGGGCTGTCTGATTGCCCTGCCCGTCACCCTGTTTTACGGGGTCAAATACCTTGCCGCCGCCATGCTCAAGGGCAATGCTGTTGAACACTGGCTGCACAATGTTGCAACAGGCGAAACCATGCACAATGGCTCGTTTTTGCCCGATTTCTCTTTCCTTGATTTTTTCCTGCCCGTTTCCGATTACCGATTCAGCGACGGTTTTGAATGGTACAAGATGGACGGCGAATGGATGAATCCAGGCTGGTCTTACCCCTTGGTGTGGCTTGCCGTCGGTGCAGTGCTTTGTATGTTGAGTTTCATCTGCTTCAAGCACCGTAAAAATGAAAACGCAGGCTTCTTGGGTAAAAATCCCGCTCTTGTGGGTGCGTCCTGTCTGAGCCTTGCATTCCTGCTTGCCATGCCTGCCTACTTTGTAATGGACACGGCAGACATCCGCATTCCCGGGCTCGGTGCTGTGCTGATTGCACTCGGTACGCTCATTCTGTTCCTTGTCTACACAATCATCATGGCAATTCTTTTGCGCGGCAAAAAGACACTTGCCAAAGCCATGCCTGTTGCATTGTCGGTATGTGCCGTGTTTGTGATTGTCTGTGTCATCTTCCAAACGGGCGGTTTCGGTTATGAAAACCGCATTCCCGACAAAGAAAAAATAGAAAGTGTGTCCGTTTCGTGCGGCGGCTATCCGCAATTTGCAGATTCGGACAGTTCTTTCTATGAAAGTTATTACGGCGATTTGTGGTATGAAGACAATGAACTGCACAACCGCACGGACGAAAAGTTTGCGCTTGATCATCTTTCGTATTTTTATTCCAACTCCGCATCGCTCATCTGTAATCTGACGGATGAAAAGGATATTGATACCGTGCTTGCCGTCCACAAAATCATGACAGAAGCAAAAGAAGAGGATCTTGCGCTGTTCGGATACCCCGTTGCATTTCAGTACAAGCTCAAAAACGGCAAAACCGTCACCCGTTATTACGAAAAAGCCACCCCCGAGGTTATGGAAAAACTTCGTGATTACGAAAACCATGAAGATGTGAAAACCAATTATGCGCATCAGTTTGATGACATTTATATTGAAAATGTATCACTGATCGCACCTGCCGCTTCGTCTGTGACGGTCATTCCGTGGAATATTCTGGAGCAAGGGTTTGAAACGGATCTTCGCAAGGCTTTGGTGCAGGATATCAAAGACGGCAACATGCCGATCTGCCGTTTTGACAATGTCGCACCGCTTGGTTACATCTCGCTCAGCGGCAACATCCGCAGTTATGACCAGGACTATGATTACAGTTATGATTACGAAGTAGTCGATTATGGGTATGAAGTTGTTTATGCAACCACGGCTGTTGCGTTTGAGGATAGGTATGTCGGTCCCGAATTCTCCGAGCCGAAGACCTTTACCATCGCACAGTTGAGTAAGGACTTTGAATACTGCGATTTAAACAATATCTATCCCGTTTACGCGGGTATGAAAGCCACCGTCGCCGTGCTTGAAAAATATGAGCTGCTGCAATATCTGAGCGTTGCCGAACAGCCTGTGTCTGCCAAACTTCTGCGCACACCCTTTGCCGACGGTAAAGCGGAAAATATCGGCTATTACCGCAGTCAGTACTTCAGAGGCACCTACCTTGCCCAAGAAAATATGTCATTCTCCGACATTATGCCCGACGGCAAATTCACGCAGGATGCAACGGTGCTTGCAGAACTTGTCAAAAATTCATTTTTGCACTATCCCGTCACGCAGGACGGTTGCTTTGTGGCATTTGAATATGCAGACGGTACCTCGGTGCTGACCTATGTGCCGATTGAAAATGTGCCGGAAAATCTGCGCTGATTTTTCTTGACAGATCCGAAAAAGAATTATATTCTTTATAAAGAGGTGATGTGCAATGCTCCAAAAACTGAAAAAACTGCCAAAAAACCGACCGATTGAAAAATTACCCTTCGGCGGTATCACCGCCAATATGCTGCGACTGATCGCCATTCTTCTGATGATCAGTGACCATGTGTGGGCAACATTCATGTCTTTCGGCAACTGGATGACGTATCTCGGCAGACTCGCATTTCCCATTTTTGCCTTTCAGTTGGCAGAGGGCTTTGTGCACACCAAAAATGTAAAAAAGTATGCTCTGCGTCTCGGTATATTTGCACTGATTTCCGAATTGCCGTTCAACCTGTTTTATTCCAGCCGTTGGTTTAACCCCTATCATCAGAATGTCTTATTTACGTTTTTGTTGGGACTTGCCGCCATGGTGGTGCTCGACAAAATGAAAAAAGACCGTACTGCAAAAACAATCGGTCTTGGTGTGCTGTTTTTGGTGCTCATCGGTGTCGCTTCGGTTATCACATTCCCCGATTACGGTTTTTCGGGGCTTGCCATGGTCGTTCTCTTTTTTGTCTGCCGTGATTTCCCCTTTGCATGGGTCGCACAGGCAGTCGGCATGGTGCTGATCAATATTGTGTTCTTTGAGGGCCTTGTTGTTCCCGTTGAACTGTTCGGTCATGCCTTTGAATTTCCGACACAGGGCTTTGCCGTGCTGTCACTTCTGCCCATCTGGGCTTACGGCGGTAAGAAGGGAAAATCGAACAAGTTTATTCAATACAGCTCCTACGGTTTTTATCCTGTGCACATGATCATCCTCTATCTCATCCGCTATTTTGCATAATACAAAAAGGATTGACCTCAAAATGAGTGTCGATCCTTTTTTCAGATTATTATTGCAAATTCTGTCAAAAGATGTTAAAATGCTTTCGGGCAAGGCATACCTTAAACGGTAGGCGGTTACCTTCCTTCCTGAATTTGGAGGGATCGGTTCTTTTTCCCTCCGGAAAGGAGGGGATTTGCATGACAACATATGAAAAGGTTTTTATTTTTTTGAACTTTCTCATTGCGCTTGCATCTTTTTCGTTGGATATACTCAATCATTTTTCCGACAAAAAAAAGAAATAACCGCCCCCGTCTTCCAAATGTGAGGCAGTTATTTCTTAACATATAGGAAGGCTGACCGTCTATCGGTATGCCTTGTTCATTTATATTATATCAATTCTTTTTCATTCTGTCAACACCCTGTTTTGGGTGTTCTTTTTTTATACAAGTTCCGCGATTTCGAGAATGAGTTTTTCGCTCTTTTCCCAGCCCAGGCACGGGTCGGTGATGGATTTGCCGTACACTTCGTCGGGGCCGATTTTCTGATTGCCGTCTTCGAGGTAACTTTCGATCATGAAGCCCTTGACCAATTTTGCAATGTCCGCATTGTGGCGGCAGGAATGCAGAACTTCTTTGCAGATGCGGGGTTGTTCAAACCACTTTTTGTCGGAATTTGCATGGTTGCAGTCGATGATGGCGGCGGGGTTGGCAATGCCCGATTTGGCATACATTTCGCACAGCATTTCGAGGTCTTCATAGTGGTAGTTGGGCATTGACTGTCCGTGTTTGTTAACAAAACCTCTGAGAATAGCGTGTGCAAGGGGGTTGCCGCTTGTTTCCACATCCCAGCCTCTGTAAATGAAGGAGTGGCTTGCCTGCGCGGCTTTGACCGAATTGAGCATAACGGAAAGATCGCCTGCGGTGGGGTTTTTCATGCCGACGGGAACGGAAATGCCGCTTGCAACAAGGCGGTGTTCCTGATTTTCGCTTGAACGTGCACCCACGGCAACATAACTCATCAGGTCGCTTAAATAGCGGTGGTTTGCAGGGTAGAGCATTTCGTCCGCGGTGGACATGCCAAGCTCTGTCAGCACTCTTGTGTGCAGTTCACGGATGGCAATGATACCCTGGAACGGATCAGGCTTGCTGTTTGGATCAGGCTGATGCAACATTCCTTTGTAGCCTTCGCCTGTGGTGCGCGGTTTGTTGGTGTAAATGCGGGGAATGAGAATCAGTTTATCTTTGACCTGCTCCTGCACATTTTTGAGTTTCTCGCAGTATTCAAAAACGGCATCCGCACGGTCTGCCGAGCACGGACCGATGATGAGGATTTTTTTGTCCGATTCCCCTTTGAAAACGGCGGCAACTTCGGCATCAATGGCTTCTTTTTTCTGTGTTGCCGCAAAGGATACGGGGAACTTTTCTTTGACCTCCATCGGGATGGGGAGTTTGCGTTTGAAATCCATAGACATAATATATTACCTTACTTTCCGTATTTTTCTGTTAAATATTGAATGGCTTGTGTATAGCCGTCAAAGCCTTTGCCCTTGATTTGTTTTTCCGCATACAGTGAAACAAAAGAGTGCTGACGGAATGCTTCTCGTTGGGCAATGTCGGTCAGGTGCACTTCCACGGTCGGAATGCCGACCGCCTTGAGTGCATCTAAAATGGCAACGGACGTGTGCGTGTAGGCGGCGGGATTGATAACGATGCCGTCAAAGTTTTTATATGCGGATTGGATTTTATCCACGATCACACCCTCGTGGTTGGACTGAAACAGTTCCACTTCGTTGCCGAGGCTGTTTGCGTTTATGAATTCACAAAGAGCTTTGTAATCCTGTTTGCCGTACAAATCGGGCTCACGAAGTCCCAATAAATTGAGATTCGGCCCGTTGATCACAAGAATTTTCATCGTATTACCTCCTTGAAAGCGGCAAAAATATTTTTTGCCGTTATGGCAGCATCTTCATTGCATTGCACCGCAGTGTCGCAGAAGTGTTCATACAGGGGTTTTCGTTCCTCATAAAGTTTGAAAACACCGCTTTGCTGCGACAGGGGTCTGCCGTCCGTTGCAAGCAGGTTCACGTCGCGTTGCAACCAGATGACTTTGCCGTTCTGATGCAGTGCATCGTAGTTTTCTTTGGTTTTGATGACTCCTCCGCCCGTGGCAAGCACAAGCGCGCTTTTTTTTGCGCATTCACACACTGCTTCGTGTTCAAGTTTGCGGAAGTGCGCTTCACCGTATTTGGCAAAAATGTCGGGAATGGGCATGCCCGCTTTTTGCACAATGACTTCGTCAGTGTCCAGAAACTGCCTGCCCGTCATTTCGGCAAGGGCTTTGCCTGCGGTGGTTTTGCCGCAACCGGGCATGCCGATGAGAATGATATTTTCGCTGTCCTCGGCAATTTTTGCGGTGATGCGGTCAATTTCCGTGTCTTCAATCTGTGTGTTCAGAAACAGCTCGCATGCCTTTTTTGCCTGCGCACAAAGCATGGCAAGACCGTTCAAACAAGGGATATTCAGTTTCTGCGCATCAAGCAGCAACTGTGTTCTTGCAGGGTTGTAAATAAGATCAAGCACCCCCGAAAGATTGGAAAAAATCGAAAGATCAACAGGGGAAATGCCCGTATTCGGATACATTCCGACGGGCGTGGTGTTCACAATCACAGCCGCATCTTTGTGGCGGTCAAGGTTTTCGTAATTATCTTCACCCGAACGGGAGATGACAACCACATCTGCACCCATGTCTTTGAGTACCGCACAGACCGTGACGGAAGCTCCGCCCGAGCCGAGCACAAGACATTTTTTGTCTTTGACCGCAATACCGCTTTTTTGGAGCATATACGAAAAACCGAAATAGTCCGTGTTATCGCCTTTAAGCCCCTTTGCGGTGCGGGTGATTGTGTTAACCGAGCCGATTTTCTGTGCTTCTTCGGAGATTTCCGTTAAGTACGGCATCACTTCTTTTTTGTAGGGGATTGTTACATTGGTGGCATCGAATCTACCGTTTTGCAGAAATGTCCCCACCTCGTCGGGTTCAAGTTCAAAAAGTTTATATTCATAATCGGCAAGTTGTGCGTGAATCTGCGGCGAAAAACTGTGCGACAGTTTATGCCCGATTAAGCCTGCCCTGAAATTTTCTGCGTGTTCCATAATTTTATCCTATCTGTTCAATATAACTGCCCAAATAACGGAACTGCTCGCTTTGCCGTTCCAATTCTGCCAGCACCATGGGCAGTTTCGGGGAATAGACCGACACATCCAGATCGATATAGAACAAGAATTCAAAATCGCGGTCGGGCAGGGGACGGCTTTCGAGTTTGGAAATGTTGATGCCGTGCGCAAAGAAGTGTGAAAGAAGCACATACAGTGCACCGGGCTTGTGGGGGGCAATGAGCATCAGCGTGGTTTTGTCTGCCCCCGGGTAAATTTCGGGGGTATTGGAAATGCAGATAAACCGCGTGTGGTTGTTTGCATTGTCCTGCACGCTTGCTGCAAGGCACGAAAGACCGTACAGCTGTGCGCAATCACGCGAAGACAGCGCCGCAACATCGTTCCGTTCGGTTTCGGCCGCAAGCCGTGCCGCCATGGCAGTATTCGGACAAGCGGTTACTTTGATCTGCGGATTGGCTTTCAGGAATGCCGAGCACTGGCTGATTGCCTGTTCGTGCGAAAAAACTTCTTTAATATCTTCCAACCGCACCCCTTTTTTTGCAAGCAGGTTGTGGTCGATTTTTAAGCGGAATGCACGCACGATATAAAAATTTTTCTTGAGCATCAGGTCATACACCTTGCCGACCGAGCCTGCCGTGCTGTTTTCAAGCGGCAGCACACCGTAGCGGCAGTTGCCCGATTCAATGGCTTCGAAAACGCCTTCAAAGGACGGGAAATATTCGATCTGCGGCAGTTCAAACAGTTTTTGTGCGGCAATCTGCGAGTAAGCACCCTCAATGCCCTGGCAAGCCACTTTGGCGGTGGTGGGAAACAGTTTCGGGGTGTTCTGTTCGGCTTTTGCAAGGATTTCACCCGTCTGGGACTGCGTGCCGAGCAGTTTTTCCTGATAGGATCGCGACAGCGACATGATGGTGGAATAAAGCACTCTGCTGTAGTCGGCAAAATCTTCGCCGGCCAATTCGGACACGGCGGTCAGCTTGTCGCGTTCACGGGCGGCATCATACACCTGTTTGCCGTGCGCACGCTTGTATTGTGCCACCCCTGCGCTGATCTCCATGCGCTCTTTGAACAGGTCAATGAGCTGCTTGTCCACGTCGTCAATGCGTTGTCTTAATACATCCAATGATTGCAATTCGTTTTCCATTTTTTTCACCCTCAATCGAGTAACATATCGCACACCGCAATCGCGGCGGCGGCTTCCAGCACGGGCACGGCTCTTTGCACAATGCAGGGGTCGTGCCGACCTTTTATGGCAAGTGTTGTGTTTTTCATTTCGGTAAGCGACACCGTGGCTTGTTCTTTTGCAATGCTCGGTGTCGGTTTGACGGCGGCGCGGAACACAAGGGGCATGCCGTTGGTCATACCACCCAAGATGCCGCCGCAGTGGTTGGTTGTTGTAAATATTTTTTTACCGTCCGTGCAGAACGGGTCGTTGTTCTGCGAACCGAAAAGCGATGCACAGCCGAAGCCGTTGCCGAATTCCACACCCTTGACGGCGGGAACGGAGAACACCGCAGCGGCGATTCTGCCTTCCGCGCCTGCAAACAGGTGTTCACCTAAGCCCATGGGCAATCCCGTGACGGCGCATTCGATGACCCCGCCCACGGAGTCTCTGTCCTGTTTTGCGTCAAGGATTTCATTTTGCATCTTTTTGCCTTGTTCTTTGTCGAGCACAGGGAAGTCGGCATTTTGGAGTATATCCTGTTCTGTTTTTCCGACCTTGCAAAGGTCAAAGGGGGTATCGGCTATGCCGTGAATGCTGTGAATGTGGGCAAACACCTCAATGCCTTTTTCACGCAGATATTGCTTGCACAAAGCCCCTGCCACGCACAGCATGGCGGTCAGCCTGCCCGAAAAATGCCCGCCGCCGCGCAAATCAACATCTTTGCCGTACTTTTGAATCGCACAAAAATCGGCATGGGACGGACGAGGTGTGTCTTTGACAAACGAGTAGTCCGAAGAATGCTGATTGCTGTTGTAAATCACGGCATGAATGCGGTTGCCGTCGGTTCTGCCGTTGGTGATTCCCGATAGAAACACAGGCTTGTCGGCTTCTTTGCGGGTTGTCGAAAAGGCATCCCTGCCGGGTGCACGGCGTTGCATAAAGGCTTGCAATGCCGTTTTATCGACCTGCATTCCTGCGGGGAAGTTGTCCATAATCAGCTCGATTTTCTCGTCGTGTGAGCCGCCCTCTATGTAAATTTTTAAGTTTTTTCCGTATGGGGTCAGCATTTTTATTCCCCTTTCAGTTTTTCGTAGTCGCTCCGGAAATCGGGGTAGGATTTTTCCACCGCCTGTGCATTTTGCAGTGTGATCGGACTGTCACATAATACGGCGGCAACGGCGGCGGTCATGGCAATGCGGTGGTCGTTTGCACTGTCAACGAGCGCACCGTGCAAGGGTTTTGCGCCGTTGATCACAAGCCCATCTTCGGTAATTTCCACATCTGCACCCAGAGCACAAAGCAAATCCTTTGTGGTCTGCAAGCGATCGCTTTCTTTCAAACGCAAGCGCTGTGCGTTGTAAATGCGGCTTTGTCCCTTTGCCGCGCAGGCTGTCAGTGTCAGCACGGGCACAAGGTCGGGAATCTGCGCGGCATCGATATCAATTGCGTGAAGTGCTGACGGAAATACGGTGACGGCATCGGCTCTGGTTTCGATTCGGGCTCCGAATCGGCGGAGAATTTCAATAATTTCTTTGTCACCTTGTGCGGAGTTTAAATCAAGCCCCGTGACAGTAATTTCCTTTTTGCCGAAACAGCCCGCACACAAAAAGAACGCGGCATTCGACCAGTCACCCTCAGTGCGCAAAATTTCATTTGCCGATAAAATTCTTTTTTCAACCGCAAAGCTGTTTTCGGTTTTCTGCAAAACGGCACCGAATTTCTGCAACGCACGTACGGTCATGTCGATGTAGGCGGCGCTTTCCACCTTGCCTGTCAGGTTCAGTGTGCCGCCGTGACGGGTGAGCATGAATAAAAGACCGCTTACAAATTGGGAGGAAACCCCTGCGTCTATACTGAAATCATGACCCTGCAAGGTGCCGTCCACGCAAAGTTTGTTGCCGTCTTTTGCAAAACGGATGCCGTTGCGTTCAAGTTCTTCTTTTAACGGCGACAGCGGTCGGTCGGGCAGTCTGCCTTGCATCTGAAAAGTGGCAGCAACTCCCAAGCCGCACACAAGCGGGATTAAAAACCGCAGTGTCGAGCCCGATTCCCCGCAGGGTAAAACGGCATTGCTGACGGGTGTTTTTATGGGCTCAACGGTGTAAACTCCGTTTTGGTAGGTAATGTCTGCACCCAGTGCGCAAAGGCAGTCGGCGGTTGCCGTGATGTCTTTGCTTGTCTGCGGGCAGGTGATTTGTGTTTTTTTGTCGCCCAGTGCGGCACAGATGAGCAGTCTGTGTGCCTCGCTTTTGGAGGGAATTGCATGAATTTTTCCGCCGAGAGGGCGATTGTCAATTGTTTTTGTCATGTGTTATCCCATGCCTTTATAAGAAATGCAGGTAAGTCGTTGATTGCAAATTTTTTGAGTTCCGATTTGCCCGTTACGGTCGGTATAACAAGGGTAATGAAGTCGCCTTTGCGTTTTTTATCTTCCAATGTCGCTTCAAACAGTTGTTCACAAGTGAACTGCGTTTCGGTCGGAAGATTGTATTGATTGAGAAGTTGTAAAAGAACATCAAGTGTTTCTGCGGTGCAAAGATTGTTTTTGATTGCCGCTTTTGTGATCAGCACCATGCCGATTGCAACCGCACTGCCGTGCGAAACCGTGTAGTCAGATTGCAGTTCAATTCCGTGGGCAAGCGTATGACCGAGATTCAGAAACTGTCGGCATCCGTTGTCGCGTTCATCCTGTTCCACAATGTCGCGTTTATCTTCCACGCAAAGGGTGATGATATCGGTTATATCATATTGATTTTCAAGCATGGAAATCAATTCAGGACGGTTGATGAAACCGTATTTGATCACTTCCGCCATGCCGTCGGAGAAGATTTCTTCGGGCAGGGTTTGCAGTGCCGTCGGGTCGCACAGCACCAAAGATGGCTGATGAAATGCACCTGCTAAATTTTTGCCGTGTTGCAAATCCACCGCTGTTTTGCCGCCCACGGATGAATCGACCATAGCAAGCAAGGTTGTGGGAATCTGCACAAAGTCAATGCCGCGCAAAAAGGTTGCCGCCGCAAAGCCCGTAAGGTCACCGACCACACCGCCGCCGAGCGCTATCAGCAGGTCGCTGCGGGTGATGTTGCATGCCGCAAGAAATTCCCACAACTTCACAAGCGTTGCCGTGCTTTTGGAGGCTTCCCCGGGTTTTATTGTGAATGTATGCACCGTAAAGCCCGCATCCTGCAAGGATTTTTGCACCGTTGCACCGTAAAGCGAAAATACCGTTTCGTCGGAAACCAGCACCGCGGAGCATGCTTTGCTGACTGTTAAAATCTGCTGTCCTGCTTTTTGCAGTAAGCCGTCTTCGATGCGCACTTCATATTGTTTTGAAGCATGAACTGTTACTGTTTTCATTTTTTCAACCTTTCTGCGCCGTTGCCGTCGATTTTTTCTTTTGCAATTCTGCCGTCTTTGAGCAGGTTTTTCAAACGGTCGGCATCCTTGTCGGCAATGGCCTGGCGGTATTGGGTGAGTGCATTTATGATGGTATCGAGTTCAAAGATGAGTGCATCGCCGTTTTCAAGAAACAGCTGGGTCCACATTTCTTCATTCAGCCATGCAACACGGGTCATGTCTTTGTAGGACCCTGCCGAAAAACCGCCGTGACGCTCGGCTGTGGGGCTTTTGATGTAGGCATTGGACACAACGTGCGCCAGCTGCGAGGTGAATGCGATCATGCGGTCGTGATCTTTGGCAGTGGTGACGGAAAAACGCCCGAACCCTGCAGGAGCAAGCATGTTTTTGACCTGTTCAATCAACTTCTCATCGTTCGTGTCGCAGGGCACAAGCACCATCGGTGCGCCTTTGAACAGGTTGGAACGGCTGTATTTGATGCCCGAAAACTGCGTGCCTGCCATGGGATGCCCGCCGATGAATGCAAAGCCGTGTTCGGCGGCTTTTTTGAATCCGACTTCGCACACACTTTCTTTGATACCGCAAAGGTCAAGCACCATGGTCTGTTGGTTGATTTTTGCGGCATTTTCCTCAAACCATTTTATGGTTGCTTGCGGATACAGGGCAATCATAAGTAAATCGCATTTGCCTATATTTTCATCGGTCATTTCGTCGGAAATGATATTTGCTAACTTTGCATAGCCGAGTGTGGTTTGGTCACGGTCGGCACCGAGCACCGTCCAACCGGCGGCTTTGTAGGCACCTGCCATCGAGCCGCCGATGAGCCCCAAGCCGACAATGCCTACGGTGTATTCGCGGTCTGCGGTATTGAGTGCGGCCACCGTTTTGTAAGGGTCGGACACTCTTTGCACCGATTCCACCATTTCGAGGCTTTCAATCAGTTCAATGTCCACATTTCTTGTGTCGCCGATGAGCCCGATGACGGTCTGGAAATTCCCGCGGGAAATATGCGTGCCGAGGCCCTGTTGGGCAAGCCAATCGGTTAAATTTTTGAGTTGTTCGTCGGTTGTGTTGTGTTTGAGTACGGCAATCATAATCGAACCTCCCGAAAGTTGGGTAAAATAAAATCAGCCGCAGGTTTTTCACTGCGGCTGATGAAAAGTGTCTTAAAAACTTCCCCTTGCGGTACAGCGAAAAAACCTTTACTTTTTGTCGTTAAAGTAAAAGTAAAAAAAGTATGCTGTTGCAAAGGATGTGTGTTTCATAAATAACTCCCGTACGGTTGATAAAAAAAGTATACCACCGTGAAAAAAGATTGTCAAGATATTTTTTTTGACGCTGTAACACTTTTAAGCATCAACACTTTTATGTATTGAAGTTATTATAATCCCCCTTTTCCCGTTTGTCAAGAGGAATTATCAAAAAAAACCGGGTCTGCATTGGTGCAAGACCCGGAAAGAAAAGATTTTGTTTATTTTGCTCTCTGAATGCGCACAACCGTTGCAGAGTAGCAGGGAACGGTGTAGTTGAATGCGTTGGAGATGTTTTCGAGGGTGATTTCTTCAATTTTTACATTTTCCGTCTGTCCGATGTGGTTTTCAACCGTCGGATCGGTGTGGTACATCTGATAAGCCGTTGCTGTGCTTTCGATTGCGGTGTTTTCGTCGATGGTCACGGCAAAGGTGCGGGGGCTGTTTGTGACATTGACGAGCTTTACAATGATATCGCCTGTTTCATCTGTGCTGACGACCTGATAGGCTTCGGCTTCGCAGGAAGAACCTGTTGTGTAGTCCACATACAGTTCGTTGTCGATGTAGCACTTGATGTTCCTGCCGCTGACAACCACTTTCAGTTCATACGTCTTTCCCGTTTCGGCGGTGAACTCGCGGATGGTGCCGACCATCTGCCCTGTTTTGACATCATTTTCAATCTGCTGCAAGCAAGAAATTGTGTTGCCCCAGCCGCCGATGTTCCAGAAGAAATTGTTTTTGGTATCCTGCACGGCAAAGGGGATGATGAAGCCTTCTTCGCCTTCAAGTTTGGTGGCTTCCACGGTGAAGGTGTAGTCTTCCCAGTCGGCAGACCCGAAGTAGGCAACCGAACCTGTGTTGGAATAATTCATTTCGGTGGTCTTCTGCACCAGTGCGCCGTCTTCAACCTTGAATTTGCCGTCGGTTGCGGCATCCCAGTTCCACCAGAAGGTGTTGAGCGTAAAATCATCTTCGCCGAGGGTTTTGCCGTCTGCGTTGGAAACGACTTTTACATTGTCGAACTTTGCGCTTGTGTACCATGTGCCGACACCGACTTTGCCCGAAAGCGTGGGCTGTTCAATCAGCGCACCGTCGAGGGTGCTTTCAAGAAGTGTGGTGCCTGCGTTGGTGGAGAACAATTTCTGCGCATAGTAACTGATCGAACCGATACTGTCAGCGTTGTTATACCAGATCAGGTTTGGGCTCCAGTGTCTTGCCGTGGTCGAGGAGAACAGCGGCGCATAAGCCGCCATGCGCACGATGTCGCCGTTGCGTTCAAGCCCTGTCATGTAAGCCGCTTCTGCCAAAGCCGCTTCGAGGCTGTTGGAACGGGCGGCATATTCGCCGAGGAACACCTGAATGGCACCGCCGTAGTTGGTGTCGGTCATGCCCTCCACGGTACGCGAATAATTCTTTTCATCGTAGTAGTCGGTGTTGCGGCGGAACCAGATGGGGTCATTGTAATAATGCTGGTCGGTAGCACCCGCAAAGTCGTTAACGGAAAGTTCCGGGTGGGCATCAAGATAGTCTTTTGCATATTTGTAAGATCCGATGTAGTTTGTGCCGTGGGTGGCATCTGCCGCACCTGCGGAATAAATCAGTTCAATACCTTCATAGAATTCCGGATTTTCTGCCTTTGCGGCAAGGAAGGCTTCGAGGAATGCGGTGTAGCGTTCATAATAATCCATTCCTTCGTTTTCATTGCCGATGCAGATGTATTGCAGATCAAAGGGTTCTGCATGCCCCATGGCAATTCTTGCCTTGCCCCAAACGGTGGTTTCATCACCGCGGCAGAATTCAATGAGATCGAACATATCGTCAAGGTATTTTGCGAATTCTTCCGAATTCATGTCCACGGGCCCCATGCCGCGCATCTGGCAGTAAAGGCCGCAATTGAGAACGGGTACGGCAACCGCACCGAGGTCTTCGCACAGCAGAAAATATTCATAGAAGCCCAAGCCGTAGGACATGAAGGACGGATAAGGGTCTTCGGTTGCGGAATGGTCGGTCCAGATGTTTTCACCCTGCAAACGGGCGGCAACGTCGCCGTAGGTGTTGTTGAACAGCAAGGGATCGCCGTTTTCGTCCACGCCGACACTGTCCTTCCAGTGGTAAGCAGTTTCCCAGGTATAGCCTTCAATCACGCAGCCGCCGGGGAAACGCAGGAATTTAGGTTGCATTTCTTCAAGCAGTTCGCAAAGGTCTTTGCGCAGACCGTTTTCTCTGCCTTTGTAGGTGTCAACGGGGAACAGAGATACCATATCGACAGCAACTTTGCCGTTGTCGATGAGAATCTGTGCAGACACATTTTCGGTGGCGGTGACGTCACTTTCGAGGGTCAGTGCATACTGTACCCAGTCGGCGGTGATGTTTGCAATCACGGCTTCGTCAATCACTTCGTCACCCACGCAGATGCGTGCATAAACTTTGCCTGCATATCCGTCAAGCCCTTTTGCCCAGACCGAGAAATTGTACTTCGCACCTTCGTCAAGGTTCATACCTTCCATAAAGCCGATGTTTTTTGCACCCGCGGGGGAGTCGGCGGTGTTTTCCATGACAAGATAATTGGTGTTGTTGCGGTTGAGTGCATCGGGTGCATCAAGCAGCACCTGCAGATTTGCACCGTTCACGGCAGACCAATGAAAAAGCTCGTCATCGGTTGCAAGGGCAGTGAATTCAAAGGAACGGTTTGCGATTTTTTCGGCATAAAGGCCTGCATCCGCCGCGAAGTTGATGTCTTCAAAAAATACACCGTAAAGAATATCGGAAATGTCATGCACTTCATGTTCGGGCAAAATGTTGAGCTTGTAATCGGCGGCCTGCTCGTCATACGTGCCGATGGTGTTATTTTCGGGATACACCTTTTCAGGCTCCTTTTCTGCAAATAATCCGCCGAAAAACATCAGAATTGTGGTAAAAAAGGCAACAATTTTTTGCCATGCACTTGCAAGGGAATGTTTCATAAATAACATCCTTTCTGTTTAATAGTTTTATTTTACATTAAAAAACTTTTTTGTCAACATTTATATTTGCAGTGGAAAAACGAAAAGATAACTGATATAATATAAGAGATATGAAGGGTGAGAACATGAAAGCAGATGAGATGTTTGCACAATTTTTAAAGGAAAACAACCTGCCGCAAACTGATTTTGAAGCATTTTGTTTCGGCACGGATGCCGATTTGTTGGCAGAGCTTGTTCTGCAAGGCAAAAAGACGGCTTGTTCTTCCGTTTACGAGGTGTATGCACACGAAAAAGAACCCCTACCGACTGCGGGGCAATACAGTGTGGTGCTTGGCAGTAAAGAAAATGCAGTCTGTGTGATTTGCACAACGGCAGTGTATGTGTGTGCATTTGAAAAGGTAGCCCCTTTGCATGCCGCAAAGGAGGGGGAAGGGGACGGCTCATTGTCTTATTGGCGGCGGGTGCATGAAGATTTTTTCAAGACTGAGCTTTCTGCAATCGGCTTGTCTTTTACCCGTCAGACCCCTGTTGTGTGTGAAGAATTTGAACTTGTATATCCGAAACAAAAGGAGGATAAAGCATGAATATCAGACCCGAATTGTTGCGTTTTGCTGACGGCAAGCCCGTTTGTACCGCAGAGGACTGGACAAAACGCAGGCAAGAACTGCTCGATTTACTGCGCCGTGAGGAATACGGCTTTGCACCCGAAAAATGCAAAGTGACCGCCGAAGTCACCGAGGTCAACCCCAAGTGCGCGGGCGGCAGTGCAAGGCTTGAATCGGTAACACTTACGTTCCATGCACCCAAAGGGGATCATGCCGTCCCCGTGCATCTGTTTATTCCGACCGACGGCAAAAAGCATCCGCTGATATTGCTTATTAACTTCCGTCCCGACCCTTACGATATGTACTGCCCGACCGAAGAAATCATTGACAACGGTTTCTGCTTTGCCGAGATCTGCTACAAGGATATCACTTCCGATGATGCCGATTTTTCAAACGGTCTTGCAGGCTGTTTTGACCGTCCGACCGACGGCACGGGTTGGGGGAAAATATCCCTGTGGGCATATGCCATGCAGGGGGTACTTGACTATCTGTTGACCCGCCCTGAAATTGATGCCGAAAATGTTGCCGTGGCAGGACATTCCCGTCTTGGCAAAACCGCCATGTGGTGTGCCGCGCAGGATGAGAGAATCCGTTTTGCACTCATCAACGGTTCGGGTTGCGGCGGTACGGCACTCGAACAGACTAAACATGCAGATGCCGAAACGTATGAACATATTCACAAATATTTCCACTATTGGTTCTGTGAGAATCACCATAAATATGAAACCGAAACCGTAAGTGCCGTGCTCGACCAGCACATGGCACTCGCCTGCATAGCCCCCCGTTTTGCATGCGTGGGCTGTGCAAAGGACGATTGGTGGGCAGACCCGTGGAGTGAAAAATTGTGCTGTACCGCCGCCGCACCCGCGTGGGAAGTGCAGGGATGCAAGGGCTTTGACGGGGATGAAACGCAAGCCGAAATCGGCACCTTCCTGCACGGCGGGCACATCTCTTATCATCTGCGGTCGGGTATTCACTTTTTCAGCCGCCGTGACTGGCTTCCTTACATGGAACATATAAAGAATAATTTAAAATAAAACATTGCAATCATGCCTTTTACATGGTAATATGAAAAAAAAGAAAACGGAGGCGTTTTTATGCAGGTATTTGTTTGTATTGTGTTGAGTATTTTTACTGCCCTTGCAGGCTTTTTCGGTTTGTTTGTGGCTCCCGCAACACCCAAAGATATTGAAGATGATTTCGTTCCCGTGATGCGTTTTGTTGCCGCAAGTGACACGCATGTCATCACCATGGGTGACACGGGTTGCCGCCGCATTACAAAGATGATGAAGCAGGCTTATGCCCTTGCAGACAAGGATGCCGACTACAACAAGGTCGATGCCGTTGTCTTTTCGGGTGATATCACCGACGAAGGCTCCATGACTGCCTATGCCGCATTCGGCGCAACCGTCAAAAATGCACTTCGTGACGAAACGCAAGCCCTCGCTTTGGCGGCTGTGGACAGTCATGACGGCAATTTCTATTCCAAAGCGGATTCCCTCGGTATGTTTACACAGGTAACGGGGCAGCAGCCCGATTCCCATACGGTTATCAACGGTTATCATTTTATTGTTGTTTCCGCTTGTGCTGACGAAGATGCACATTATCTGCCTTCGCAGGTCGAATGGCTTGACAAGGAATTGGCTGTGGCTGTTGCCGACACCCCCGACAAGCCCGTGTTTGTGTTTCAGCATGAACACATCACCGATACCGTTTTCGGCAGTTATACGCATGAAGGATGGGGTGTGACTTACTTTACGGAAGTACTTAACAAATATCCGCAGGTGGTGGACATTTCGGGCCATTCCCACTATCCGTCCAACGACCCGCGAAGCATCTGGCAGGGCAGTTTCACCGCCATCGGTGATTGCGGTCTTTCGTATGCCGAGTTCAGTGTGGACGGTGTGAACTCCATTCATCCCGACGGATGCAAGAGCGTTGCACAGGCACTGATTCTTGAAATTGATGCCGACAATCGCATTCTTGTTAAAGTGCTCGACATCACCGCAGGCGAAATCCTTTGCACCTATCTTGTTGACAATGTGACCGAAGAAAATAAGACCAAGTATTCGCACGAAGCAAGAAGCCTTGCAGCAAACGCACCCGTGTTTGCTGACGATGCCGCTTTGACTTTTAAAAACGGTGTCATCAATGCAACCGTAACCGTGCCGCAGGCAAGTGTTGAAGACGGCAACGAAATTTATCTTTATCGTATCTCCGTAAAGAACGAAGCCGGCGAAGAACTGTATGCCGCATGGGAATTTTCTGAATATTACTTTGCCGAAAGACCCGACACCATCACATTTAAGTTCAAACTGCCCGACGGTGCCGCTTTTGCAGAAGTGGTTGCGGAAGATGTCTGGGGGCACCAAAGCGAATCACTCACCATTGCTTTTTGAGAATAAAACAAACACCCGGCTTTGTCGGGTGTTTTGTGCTGTAAAAACCATTCAAAAAAGGGGAAAAACGGGATGAAAAACAAAAAAATAATATGGATCATTCTCGGCTTTGTTGCAACGGCACTGTCGTGCTATTCGTTGTATTGCTTCTATTATGAATACCTGCATTGGGACAATCTGCCCGTGTTGGGGCTGTATGCCGCACTGGGGTATCTCGGTGTGGGGATTCTTGCAGGTGCAGGGCAGGTCTTGCGTGAAGCACCTTATAAAAAAGGAAAACAGGCGGGATTAAGCATTCTTTGCATTCTCGTTTATGCCGCACTGCAATGGGGCATTACCTTTTACATCAATGTCATTGTCGGCAAAGAGCAGATGGCACAGACCGCCATTGATACCGCCACAGGGGTACAGCTTGTGTTCCTGCTTGTTCTTTTTGCCGTGTTTGTTGCAAAAACCGGCAAAAAGTATGTGCAGATTCCGCTGACGGTCGGCGGCAGTGTTGCCGCTGCCGTGCTCCTTTATTCCATGCTCCTTCCGACCGTCATAACTTTTATTTATAAAGATTTCAAAGCGGCGGCACCCATAGTCAATCCCATTGCAAAGGAGGAATTGCAGTTGCGTGAAGGTGATTTTTATGTAAGCCCCGCAGGAAGTGACGAAAACGACGGCTCTTTTGCTGCTCCCTTTGCCACCATCCAAAAAGCACAGCAGGCGGTGCGCGAGCTTGACAAAACAGGCAAAGACGGCATCACCGTTTGCCTGATGGCAGGGGACTACCGTGTGTCTTCCGTGGTGTTCACCGCAGAAGACAGCGGCACGGCAGAATGCCCCGTTACATATTGCGCCTACGGCGACGGTGAGGTCGTTCTCAACGGCGGGCAGACTTTGCAGCCGTCCGATTTTGTTCCCGCTTCGCAGTATGCAGATATTGCTTCCCGTCTTTCCGATACCGCCAAAGAAAAGGTGGTTGTGCTTGACCTGACCAAAGAACCGTATTCTCTGACAGCAGACGATTGGGGCAAGCTGTATGCCATCGGCTCCTACAACACCGCCGCACAGTATGACGGCGACTATGTCGGTCCGTTGTATTGCGAGCTGTTTGTCAATGATATTCGTCAGACCGTCGCCCGCTACCCGAATGAAGGCTTCCTCAAAACCGAAGAAGTGGTTTCCACAGGCTTGGGCAGAGAGAGTGACGGCGCGCTGACAGCGGTTGAAAACTGGGATGATATCCGCAATCCGGAACCCGATGTTTACCGTGTGAACAAAGACCTTGCCGCAAGAATTGCTTCTTGGAAAGAACTCGACAAAGTGTGGATGATGGGCTACTGGAAATATGACTGGGCAGACGGCTCGACCCTCATCGGCAATTTTGAAGCCGACACAGGCATTCTTTCGCCGATGTTCGTAAGCACTTACGGCACCAAGGTCGGCGCACCGTATTATTTCTATAATGTCCTCGAAGAACTCGACACCGCAGGTGAATGGTATCTTGACCGTGAAAAGGGACTTCTTTGTCTGTATGCCCCCGAAAATATGCAGGATGCAACGATCGACATTTCGCTGTCGCTTGAAAATATCCTCAAGGTGGATGCAAGCCATCTGCGGTTTGAAAACCTGACCGTTAAAGGCACGCGTTCGGATGCGGTTTCTGTAAAAGGGGACGATGTTTTTGTGGACGGTTGCCTTGTCAAAAATGTGGCAGGCTATGCCATCCTTATGGACGGTTACAACAACAAAGCCGTCAACAACGAAATCACCCGTACGGGTCGCGGCGGTATTGTCATTTCAGGCGGTGATTTTGCAACACTCACCCCCGGCAACAGCATTGCCGAGAATAACCTCATTCACGATTGGTCTGAAATTTACCTGACCTATCAACCTGCGGTCACACTCAACGGTGTCGGAAATATCTGCTCGCACAACGAAATGTACAATTCCCCGCACGAAGCCATTACCTACTCCGGCAACAACCATATCATTGAATACAATCTTATTCATGATGTTTGCCTGCTGTCGGACGATGCGGGTGCCATCTATTCGGGCAGACGCTGGGATTGGTACGGAACCGTTATCCGCTATAACTGCATTTATAACCTCGGCTCGGACGGCCACCGACCCGACGGCATTTACCTTGACGATGCGCTTTCGGGACAGACCGTTTACGGCAATCTGCTCATCAATATTCCCAAATATGCTCTGCATCTCGGCGGCGGCAGAGACCTTGATGTGCGCAACAATATCATCATCAATGCGGGCGATCGTGCCGTCAGCTACGACTCCCGTGCCCGTGAAGGTGCGATTGACAACGGCTGGTTCACGCATTCTTCGTCCAAGGACGGCGATATGTGGACAAATCTGTTCAACTCCCCGTGGCAGACGACGGTGTGGCAGGAAGCATTCCCGCAGTACAAGTCCTTCTCGGATGATTTTGAAAACACCGACAGCCCCGATTTTGTTCCCAATCCCGCAAACAGCATTGTTGCAAACAATCTGATTTTTGACGATGCGGCAAGCATCGGGAATATTTCGGAAGCGGCGGACCGTTTCAGCACGGTTTCAAGGGATAATATTTATTATCTTGGCAAAGTTGACAGTTTCTTTACCGATGCGGCAAACGGAGATTATACACTGCTTGCATCGGCAAGTTTGCCCGAAGACTTTGAAGCACTGCCGCTGGATAAGATCGGCAGATATTAAGAAAGGAACCCTTATGATTCTTGCATTGCCCACCCTTGCCCTGCTTGCCATTACCATTGTGACAAGCAGTTTGACGGGGATCACCAAAAACATATTCACAAAAGATGTTTCCCAAAGCACCCTCGGCACATGGTTTTATGTGCTGTTTCAGAGCATTGCCTGCACCGTGCTGATTCCGATTCTGTCGGGCGGCTTCGGCAAAATCAGTGCCTATTCCGTGCTGACGGGCATTCTGTTCGGTGCGGTTTGTTGCGGGCAGGTCATCACCCTGCTCAAGGCACTGCCCCTCGGTCCGTTCTCTTATTCGATGGTCATTGTGTCGCTTGCAACGCTTATTCCGACCTTAAGCGGTCCGTTTTTCGGTGAAACGATCACCCTTTCGCAGGGCTTCGGCATTGTGCTGATGGTGCTGTGCGTTGTTTTTTCCACCGACAAGAAAAAAGAGGATGAAAGCCGAAAAGCGAATGCAAAATGGCTGATCTGGTGCCTTGTGTCCACCGTGCTCAACGGTATGATCGGTGTGTTGCAGAAGGTGCATCAGGCCTCGCCCCACAAGGACGAACTTCCCATCTTCCTTGTTTCCTCGTTCATTTTCTCCATCATTCTGTGCGGGGTAATGGTTGCGGTCGAACACAAGCGCAGTCCCGTCAAAGAACCGATCCCCTTTACCAAAAAAGGTGTGCTGATTCCCTTGCTCGGCGGTATCACGCTGGCGTTTCCCCATGCCATCAATCTGCATCTGGCAGGCATCATGCCGGCGGCAGTCATGTTCCCGCTGGTCAATATCTGTCCGCTGATGCTCACAACCCTCATTGCGGCAACCGTGTTCCGTGAACGGTTGTCTGTGCGGCGTTGGATCGGCTTTGCGATCGGCGTTGTGTCCACCTTGTTCGTCAGCGGAACGGTGTCTTTTTGATCTTTAGCCACACAAAAATATATATAGATGCATAAATTCACCCCACCCGAAATCTTACATTTTCGGATGGGGTGTTTAAAATTTATTTATTCAACCGTTTTTTGTAGGACGGGATTTGCGAATATTGCTTCTCTGTCATTAATGTCTCTACCATCCAGAAGTAAAACTTTCAGTTGCTCAATTCCCGTAACATTTACAGAAGTGTTTATAGGGAGCGTGTCTTTGGTTAGGTTGCCGGAATTGTATAGCAAAACACCATCACCGTATATCTCAACAGACATATCGCACGATGCATCTTCATAACCTTTTTGTACCGCAACGGTAAAAGACATGGTATTGTATTCTTTGTTGAGTAGATATGTGGCACTCATATCCCAGGCATGTGCCATACAGTTTTCGTAATAGTTATTCATGTTGTCTCTGGCATTTGACAATTCAAAATTATCGGTGCTTGTTAATCTTGTTATGTCAAACAAAGAGATCGGCTGAAACCCGATGTAGTAATCTTCCGCTTTTGCCAGTTTTTCATTGTCGGGCAAGATTTGCTGTGCCGCTTTTATGATATTCAGTGCAGCCTGCCAGTCCTCCGCAGGTGTCAAGAAAACCTCTTTTGCATTTGTGATTACCTGATCGACATATTTTACGGTGTATTCGTCAATTTTAATTTGAATGTCAAGCTCACCGCCGAGGATGCCGACCGCTCTTTCAAGTGTCTGCAATGCAGCCGGGATTTTGTTTGCATCGTATTGCTCTTTTGCCTGTGCAAGATACTGTGCTTTTAACTGCGTTTTTGCTTCTGCTGTTTTGGCTTTTGCATCGGCGTAGTTGCTGTCTTTTTCTACAATCTGTGAAAAATAGTCAATTGCGGTTTCGTAATTCTGTGCATCAAATGCGGCACAACCTAAAACATATTGTTTTTTTGATGTTTTGATTTCTTCAAAGGCAATGTCGTGTTCTTCTTTATATGGCAATGAACAGCCATTTGCAACGGTAATGACTTTGTTTTTTTCAATCTCTGCTTCTTCCTCGCCGATAATACCGTTTGCAAAGCCTGTAATCACATTTTCGTAATAATTGTTGCAAATTTCTCTTGCTTCGTTTTCGGTCACATAGTTGCCGTAAATCTTTTCATTATAATACTCAATGGCTTTTTGATAGTCACCGTTTTCTATGTAACTGTAGAATTTATTACCCATAGACGAGATATCGTCACCGATGTTTGTTATTGGCTGTGACTTTCCGCAAGCGGCAAAGCAAAAGAGTATTGTAAAAATTGCTAATAATATGGTGATTCTTTTTTTCATAAGTACAACTCCTTTACGGAATATATTGAATTAAGTTATAAAGCAAATCGTTTCGTAAGCATCTGGTCAATTTAAGGGAATTGGATTCGATTGCCTTTTCATCGGAGATAGCATACAGATTTTCTCCTATATATACTTCATATGAGGGATCAGTCTGATTGCGGTAAAGATAATCTGTCGCAGAAAACTCAAGCAATGATTCGTTTATATCTTCTTGGGATTCTTGTGCCGCCGATTTGCATTTTGAATACAGTTGGTCAATCATTTCTCCTATGTCATAACGCAGATAAATAATGTGGGTTTCTCCCTGTTGTATTGTTTTGCAGTAAGTAATGACTTTTTGATCGTCAATGATAAGTGATTGAAAATAAGATTCATTCCATTCTTCAAAAAACGGTAACACTTCATTGGTTTTATCTACGCGTTTTTGCAAGTCAGTCAGTCGAAAGCTTTTACCATTTTTTGAACTGTGAGCCATCTCCACTTCATTTAAAAGAACAGTTTGCAATCTCTCAAAATTGTAAGAATATTTTGCTTCGACTTTATTAAGATAAGAAAGTGCCGCATCATAGCAATTAAAATTATCGAGTAATTTTTCGGGTATATTGTATATCGCGTGGAAATCTTTGAATGATGTAAAGTTCGACTCAAGGGTGCTGAGAGCAGTATCTATTTCGGCAATGTTATCGGGATTTGTTTTGTATAAATCTAAAAAAACATTGCGGGCAACTTCCACTTCAATAAAGTTTCTTGCTGCAACTGCCTTCGGAGAGGTAAGATCATAAAGCAAATCCGATGCTTCTGACAGTTTGTTGTGTTCGATGTAAAAAACTGCACGATTGATTTTCATGGATTCCGTGTTTATAAGAGCGAAACCTCCTGCAACAATTGCTATAAGCAACACGATTGCAATTGCACTTTTTTTTGCAAATAATTGTTTGAGCAATGATGTCGCAGAAGGGGTGGACGTTGTTTGATGAGAATCGGAAAATGCTGTGTTGTTCGGGAGACTGGGCTGTTCGACATTCATTTTGAATACCTCATTTTTTTATTTTAACTTTAAATAATACAATTTTAACTTTGCAAAAAAATGATTATTTTGTGTTATATTGTATATTATATCTGTATTGCAGATAATTGTCAATATCTTTATTACAGATATTGCATAATAATTTTGAGGTGAATTATTATGCAATTTAAAAATTTGCGAGCCGTCCGAGAGGATCGGGATTTAAAACAAAAGGATTTGGCGGCTGTTTTGAATGTTTCGCAAAATACGTATTCGCAATATGAAACCGGGGTTATTGCATTGACGGCAGAGGTGCTGATAAAACTGTCCGATTTTTATAATGTCAGTATCGATTATCTGTTGGATCGGACGGACAATCCGATTGTGCAAAAATAAGAACAAAAGAATCAGACGCATTCCACCCTGTTCGTCAGCGGAACGGTATCGTTTTAAAAATATGTATACAAAATTAAAAAATAGTTGATTTGTGAATTGCGGCATGGTATAATTTCTTTATTAACATTAAGGGGGATTTGCCGTGACCGCAATTTTGCATCATATCGCCTACAAGATCATCAGCATTTTTGTTTCTATCGCTATGTTGCTCGGCTTTACCGTGCCCGGCTTTAAAGCGGACGACAGCAACTGGAATACGAATTATCCTTATGTCTTTGTGCACGGCCTTTCTGGCTGGGGCAGCTACGATGCCGTCTACAAGCTCATGCCCTATTGGGGTATGTTCGGCGGTGACCTGATGGGGTACCTCAATGACAAAGGCTTTGAGGTTTATGCCGCTTCCGTGGCAGGCAACACAAGCGCATGGGACAGAGCCTGCGAACTGTATGCACAGCTGACGGGTACCGTTGTTGACTACGGCGAAGCCCATTCTGCCCGTTGCAACCATGCCCGTTTCGGTGAAGATTTCACAGGCAGAGCCCTCATTCCCGCCTTTGATTCCGAACACAAAATCAACATTCTCGGCCATTCCTTCGGCGGCGCAACGGTTCGTCTGTTTGCAAGCATCATGGAACAGGGCAGTGCCGAAGAACAGGCAGCCACCACCGACGGCAGCCTTTCCGATTTCTTCAAGGGCGGTAAAGGCGACTACATTTATTCGCTGACAGCACTTGCAGCACCGCACAACGGCACCACTGCCTACAACATCGGTGAAACCCCTGATGCAGCCGAGCCGACGGAAGAAGAAAAAGAACAGCTGCAGGAGAAAAAGGGTGTGCTTGACAGCATGATGGATTCCGTTCTCGGTGCGGTTGTTGATGAACGCATTTCCGAGGACTATGCAGCATTCGATATGTATATCGACAATGCCCTTGCACTCAACGAAACCATTATGACCCTGCCCGACACCTATTATTTCTCCATTCCGTGTTCTGCCGTCACGCAGAATGAAGACGGCACATGGTCACCCAACAACAAGGTTGAATTCATTTACCGCGACAGCTGTGCAGCTATGGGCGTTTACACGGGTGTTACCAAGGGCGGCTATGTTATTGACGAAAGCTGGCAGCAGAATGACGGCCTTGTGAACACCATTTCCGCCAAAGCTCCCTTCGGTGCACCGCAGAAGGATTATGAAGAAGGCAATGTGCAGACAGGCATCTGGAACATCATGCCCGTACACGACGGTGACCACATGGCACTGCAGGGCGGTCTGCTGAAAACAGGAGACATCAAGGATCTTTATGTGGATCTGCTTTCTATGATCAATTCCTTGGGCTAATCTCATACAAGTAAAATATTATTTGCATAAAATCTTGCATTATAAAAAGCGGCATGGTATAATCTCTTCGTGAGAGGAGAGATACCGTGACCGCTTTTTATCATAATATAGTTTGTAAAATTGTCAGTTTGTTTATGTTTTTATCTGTGATGATCGGCAATACGGGGGAATTTATTAAATCGCAGACCGATGAAAAACAAACAGATTACCCCTTTGTTTTTGTGCATGGTCTTTCAGGTTGGGGCAGTTATGATGACCTGTATGCAAAGCTTCCCTATTGGGGAATGTTCGGCGGCGATCTGATGACTGTGTTGAATGAAGAAGGCTTTTCCTGTTATGCCGCCTCTGTTGCACCCACCCACAGTGCATGGGACAGAGCTTGTGAGCTGTATGCACAGTTGACAGGGACAATCGTGGACTACGGCGAGGCACATTCCGCACGTTGCAAGCATGCACGCTTCGGTGAAGATTACACTGGCAGAGCTCTCATTGCCGCATTTGACGAAGATCACAAAATCAACCTCATCTGCCACTCCTTCGGGGGCACCACCGCAAGACTGTTTGCAAGTATTTTGCAGACGGGCAGTGCCGAGGAGCAGAATACCACAACGGACGGCACTCTGTCCGACTTTTTCAAAGGCAATAACGGGCATCGCATTTATTCCATTGTTACCCTTGCCTCACCGCACAACGGCTCCAGTGTTTTGTTGGCGGGTGACGGCGAAAATCCGCTGCTGACCCCTGAGGAGATCGGGGCAATCATCGGAATGGGGAATACATCAGTGGAAGAAGAAAGCGACTCCCGCATTGCTGAAGATTATGCCTTGTACGAGATCATGATCGACAATGCTGTGGCACTCAATAGACAGATCATTACGCTCAATGACATCTATTATTTCTCAGTGCCGTGCAATGCAACCGTTGCCAATGAGAACGGCACTTTTGCCCCCGTCACGGAAAAAACGGAATATCTGTTGCGTGAAACCGCAACAGCCATGGGTAAATTCACAGGCACGACCGAAAACGGTTTTGTGATCGACGAATCATGGTTTGCCAATGACGGACTGGTGAATGCCGTTTCTGCCGCTGCCCCGTTCGGCGATCAGAAAATTTCGTTCAATAAAAAACGTATTGTTCCGGGGGTATGGAATGTCCTGCCGACCTATGAGGGGGACCACATGTCCCTGCAGGGTGGATTCCTGATTGCAAACGATGTCAAACAATTCTATGTTGATTTGCTGACCATGATTTCGCAAATCGGATAAAAGGATATCATTGCTGCGAAGCAGCATATCGTTTACACCGTAAGGTGTAACATCGTTTGCGCAACGCGCAATATCGTTTTGTGTCTGCAAGCCGGGTTTTTGTTCTCGCTTTGCTCGAAACGATATTTGCAACTTGCGTTGCAAAATGATGTTGTGTCCTGCGGACACAAACACAAAAAGAAAAGGACTACTTTCGTAGTCCTTTTCTTTTTGGAGCTGATGGTCAGAATCGAACTGACAACCTGCTCATTACGAATGAGCTGCTCTGCCATTGAGCCACATCAGCAATTGACTTTGCGTTTTAGTATTATACACGATTCTTTTTGCAAAATCAAGCCCCGAAATCAGGTTTTTTTTATAATTTTTTTCTTTTGTGTGTTATTCTTTCCGCAAACAGGGCATACTTCGGTTGAAAAAGGAAAGGAAAAATGTGTATGCAGTTTTTGTGGGCTTTTCTGTGCGGGGGCTTTATTTGCGTGGTAGGACAGATTCTGATTGACAAAACACGCCTGACTCCTGCCAAAATACTGGTCGGCTTTGTAGTTGCGGGGGTCATTTTAGGTGCATTTCGCGTGTATGAACCGTTTCGCGATTTTGCGGGTGCGGGTGCAAGTGTACCCTTGACGGGCTTCGGTGCCTTGCTTGCAGACGGCACAAGAGAGGCGGTGGACGAAAAGGGACTTCTCGGTGCGCTGACGGGACCCTTGTGTGCAGGTGCAGGCGGCATCACGGCAGCCATGCTCAGCGGTCTTGTTGTGTCTTTTCTCGGCAAACCGAAATCAAAATAGCGTAATATTGCAGAAAATGCCCCTGAATTGTTGCAGAAATTTGACACAAGTATAAACTTACTATGGCTTTTCGCTTTTTGCGAAAAAAGATATTGTAATTTTTTGAAACCTGTGTTATTATATAAATGCAAAATTTTGCAATTGTTTACAAGGAGGTGCTACTCAATGGAAGGTGCACAGGAACTCGTCGCCATCGTCGAAGCATTCTTTAACGCTCTCAAGACCGTCATCAACGCTCTCAAGGCTCTTTTTGGCATGGAAGACAACGGTTCTAAGGTTGAAGGCGAATAATTTTTTGTTTATTTGCATGCAAAAGAGAGACCGGCTTAGCCGGTCTTTTCTCTTTTTAAAATGAATTGTTACATATTTTTGTTCTAATTGTTAAGATTGAAAAAAAATAAAAATATTTTCCAAAAAGACTTGTACTGTTTGACGAATTGTGTTATAGTAATAATGACTAATAATCAAAACAGAAAGTGAGGTGCTCATCGTGTCTATTTTTGATTTCACTTTAGAAGAAGTTCTTGCTTTTATTGAGGATCTCCTCAGAAAGCTCAAAGAGGCTTTTGCAAATCTCGGCATCCTTATTCTTCCCGAGCCCGGCGAAGGTCATAACACCACAAAGACCGAAGACTAATTTTTCAGAAAGAGGTATTTACTTATGAATTTTAAATTTGAAGACCTTTTTGATTTTACTGCTTCCACCGGCGATTGGGTGGATGTCATCAGAGCTTTCATCACCGCTATTGCAGATTTTCTTAAGTTCATCGGTATCGATCTGTTTGCTCCCTCCGAAAACGGCAGCGCAACAGGCAACGAAGACGCAGCTGTTTGAGTTTTCGGTAAAATAACACAAGGAGGATAATTCACATGGATTCTTTCTTCACTGCATTTATTGAATTCATCACCGATATTTTCTCTGCAATTGCTGAATTCCTTGGCTGGACCATTTATTTTGAAGAATTGCCCAACGGTTCTGCTACAGACGAAGAAAAGGAATAAGTGCAGGCAAATCGGATTGATTTTCCATTATTAAAACAGGAGGACTCAATATGTTTTCATTTGATTTTGCTGCTCTTATGCAGTTCCTTATGAATTTGTTTGCAGCTTTCAAAAGCCTTGCTGAAAAACTCGGCATCGTTGGCGGAGAAGGCGCTGAAACCGCATAAGCTTGTCGTTGTAAATTGCATGCAACAAAAAACCGTCGGAGTCCGACGGTTTTTTTTCATCCTTCTTTTGCATAGCGCTCAAACTGCGCTTTTGCAAGGTAGCAATCGCCGCCTGTGCACCGCACGCAGTATTTGTTGATATAGGCGACTTTCTTTTTCTCGCTCGGAAACTTTGTTACGAGTGCACAATGTTTGACAAAGCCCTCACAAATCAAAGACTGTGCCGTTTCGCGCACAAAAAAGGGACAGCGGATGTTGGTATCGTTTCTTGTAAAGCTCATGGAATCCTCCTTTAAAGTATTTGTTTGACTCCATGATAACAAAAAGCAAACGGAGATTTCTCCCCATTTGCACCCTGAAATTGAAAAAATTTTTAATTTTTTTTGTAACTGCCCATAATGCGCAGCAATTCTTCACTCTGTTCGCCGCTTTCGGTTTGCAGGCACAATGGTTTTTCAATCGTAAGCCCCGGTTTTCTGCCGCGTTTGCCTTCAAGCAGAAACAGCCACGGGGCATCGGTTGGTTTCTGATGCACAAAGCGTAATCGTTTCGGTTCAAGCGCGGCATTGTGCATGGCAATCATTGCTTCGCTGAGCCGTTCGGGGCGCAGACAGATACAGAACGCACCGCCGAATTTCAGCACATAAGACGCGGCAAAGCAAATTTCCTCTAACGTACCTGCGGCTTCACTGCGGGCGGTTTTTTTTGCATCGTCAAGACTTGCCATTCCGTGGTCGGCGGCGTTGTAGGGCGGATTCATCGTCACAATGTCTAAACTGCCGGCGGGGATTTTGCCTTTCAATTCCCGCAAATCGGTGTGCAGCAGGTGAATATCTTTTGCTTTTTCGCAGTTTTGCATGGAACGGGTCAGCTGGTTGCAGGCTTTTTCCTGAATTTCCACTGCCCATACCTCTTTCGGGCTGCATTCACGCAGCCAATAAAAGGGGATGATGCCGCAACCCGTGCCGAAATCGCATACCTTTTGCCCGTTGTGCACGGTTGCAAAATCGGCAAGCAGCAGTGCATCCGTGCCGAAGGTGTGCGAAGCTGACACAATCAGCGGCAGTGTGCCTTGGGCATCTATGTATTCAATATGTTCATCGGCAAGAAGATCGTAATTTTTTTCGTTCATAATCTTATACTGCAAATGCCAGACTGACGGGTTCAGAATAACGGTGATAGGCGCTTTCCGCTGTGGCTGTCAGGGTATAATTGCCCGCAGGAAGAAGTGCGCCCGGCACGGTGAAACTGAATGTGTCGTCATCATTGATGATGAAGTAGTCGGAAAGGAAGTGTTCTTCAAAAACGGTTTTGCCGCTTTCGTCTGCAATGGCGACTTTGTAATCGTGCACAATGTAGCCTTCGGCGGGAACGGCCTGTGTGAAACTGACCACATAATCCCCGTTTTCGTTCTTTGCCGCTTTTGCAGTGCTGTCGGCAGGGAAGACGGGTGCGGTGTCGTGCGCTTTCATGTTTTTGTAGGTGTAAGCGAAGGTGCTGCGGTCGTTCACATTTTCAATATAATAATCACAGAAGAAGGTTTCCGACAGTACATCGTAACCGCGCACACGCACACTGCCGTCAAGGTCTGCTTCAATCACGCAGAACTGTGCGGCATCTTCATAGCCGGCGGGATGCCGGCCGATGATGTAGTTTTTGTCCAGCTCAAATCTTGCCATCGCACCGACACCCACCGAGGTGTAAGTGTTTTGATTGATACTGCGTGGGTCATTCATCGGAAAATGGGAATGACCCGAGAAATTGACCACCTTGTTGTGCCCTGCAAACACAAGATTCAAGCCGGGGTTGCACCAGATGGTGCTGCCGTAAACCGTGCCAAATGGATGCGGATGCTGAAACACGAAAACAGGCTTGTCTTCGGCGATGGCTTCGGCTTTTTCAATTTCTTTATCCAGCCACTGTAGGCTTGCGGGGGTGACGGTCCATTCCGTCAGAAAACGTTCACCCGAAAAGCCGATGCAGGTAAAACCGTTCACATCGGTCACGGTGTTGATGTTGTGGCCGAAGGCTTCTTCAAACAGTTCGGTGCAGTTTTCGGTCTTCATCTCATGGTTGCCCAAAACATTGATGCAGATGGTGTCTTCACGCACATTTTCTTTAAGGACTTTCACAAAATTTTCGTAGTCACCGAGTGTTCCGATGCTCGAAAAGTCGCCGAGACCGAAGAAGGCATCCACACCTTTGTAATTTTCATCGTTGTCAAAGAGTGAATAAGCCTGCTGAACGGCTTTTGCCACGTTTTCGTTCTCATTGTGGGTGTCGGTGAATGCAATGATGCGCACGGCAGGGGAAAAGTCCTGCGGGGTGAAGGGAAGGGTGTCGGTGACATCACCTCTTGCAATCTGCACACCCGACCAGGCAAGCAGAATCAGGCACAGCACCGCCGCAATGCCGATTACACTGCCAAGAATACCGAAAATGGATTTGCCGATGATTTTCAGTGCTTTTTTCATAAGAATAATTCCTTTCACACAGTCAAAAATGCAAAGAGAGCCGGGAAAGGCTCTCTGTTTTTTGTGTTATGACTTCTTTTTCAGCACCATCACAACCGCAACCACCGAAATGCCCGAAAGCAGAAGCACGAGCACGCCGACGATCATTTTAGGGCTGACAACGCTCTTGCTGCCGTCCGGCATCTGCTGTTGGTTGTCGCTTGCAGACGGAGCCGTCGGCACATTGACGGACGGAATGGTATTGTTGACATAGTCAGAGGATTGGTTTTCAACAATGGTGCCCGCATTACCGAGGTAGTATTGGGTGGTGCCTTCCTGCGGTTGGGTAGAAATGACGGGCACACCCGAATTGGGGATGTTGGAGGTTGGCACATTCACAGACGGATTCTGCATGGAGGGGATGGTGGTGGAAACCTGCGGAATGGTGGTGATGACCGCACTTTGTGTGGATCCTGCCGCAACCGTAGTTGTGACCTGCTGTGCACCGCCGAGGTTGAGTCCGCCGAGGTTGCCCATGAGGGTGTTGATGAATTCGTTGCTGGTGAGCATGCTCATGTCAAAATTGCTCAGGTCAAAGCCGAGCAGGGTGGAAACGATGGCCTGAATCAATTCGTTTTCCGAAACCGTGCCGCCGAGGTCACCGAGTTTATCTTTGATGGCATCGAGTGTCGATTCACCCTCCTGTGTGCCGCCGAGCAGTGCCTGCACAATGGTGGTGATGGTGCTCAACTGGTCATCTTCAACGGGGGCGGTGGTTGCTATGGAACCGAAAAGACCGCCGAGGATCATGTTTGGGATTTCATCGGGGTTGAAGTTTTCAAGATCTCCCAGCAAGCCTGAAAGATTTCCGGTGTTGATTTCAAGCCCTTCCATCAGGCCTGCAAAGTCATTATCGGTTTCCTGCGCATCGGAAACGGGGAAGATATTGCTGATCAGCAGATTGCCGCCTGCGGCACAGATGCCGAACAGCAGAACAACGGTCATAAGAACCGCAAGAATTTTGGTTTGTTTCATATTATGTTCAATCCTTTGCATATTAAATCAATTTTATCATACAACAATCTGACCCGAAAGTCAATTGTCTTCCCGAATAATCTCTATTCTAAATAAGGAAACATAAATTTTATTGAAAATATTGCAAACAATAAACAAAAAGAATATAATAAGTAAAAGTAATTCGTTTTATCGGAGGTTGCATGGACGAGTCTGTTGTTAAAGAACAAGTGTTGCTTGTGAGTGTGGATACAGGGGATTTTGATGCCGAAACATCATTGGAAGAACTCAAGCTGTTGGTGGAAACCGCCGGCGGTGAGGTTTTTGCGACCATTACACAAAAAAGAGACCGTCCCGACAATGCCTGCTTTTTAGGTGCAGGCAGGCTCGAAGAAGCAAGACTCATTGCGCAGTGCAACAATCTGGACCTGATTATCTGCGATGCGGAATTGTCGCCCGTGCAACAGCGCAACATGGAAAATGCAACCGAAACCCGTGTCATCGACCGCACCATGCTCATTCTTGATATTTTTGCAGGCAATGCCCGCACAGCCGAAGGCAAGTTGCAGGTTGAACTCGCACAGCTCAAATACTCCTTGCCGCGTCTTTCGGGCAGAGGTACACAGCTTTCGCGACTCGGCGGCGGCATCGGCACACGCGGCCCCGGTGAAAGCAAGCTCGAAAGTGACCGTCGACACATCCGCAGGCGCATTCATGCGCTGGAAGAAAGCCTGGATGCGCTCGAAAAACGCCGTGAACTGCACCGCAAACGTCGCAAAAAAGACGGCATCGTCACCTGCGCCATCGTCGGCTACACCAACGCGGGCAAATCGACCCTTTTAAATGCACTGACCGATGCGGGTGTGCTTGCCGAAAACAAACTCTTTGCAACCCTCGACCCGACCTCGCGTGCTCTCAAACTCCCCGACGGCAGGGAAGTCATGCTTATTGACACGGTTGGATTCATTTCCCGCTTGCCTACCAAATTGGTCGAAGCATTTAAATCCACGCTCGAAGAAGCCGCAGATGCAGACCTGATTCTCAATCTCTGCGATGCTTCCGACCCCGAATATGAAAATCATCTTGCCGTCACCCGTTCCATTCTGCAGGAACTCGGCGCGGGCGACAAGCCCACCGTCACCGTTTACAATAAATGCGATGCCTTGCAGACCCCGTGGCTGTTGCCCGTTTCGCGTGATGCGGTCATGATTTCCGCGCTCAGCGGCAGGGGCTTCGATCAGCTTATGGATGCACTTATGGAAGCACTGCCGCCCACAAGAAGACGGGTTTTGCTTCTCATGCCCTATACGCAGGGAAGCCTGACCGACCGCGTGCGCCGCGAAGGTGCCGTTTCTGTGGAAGAATACCGCGCGGACGGTGTGTTCATGGATGCCGTGGTCGGGGTGGAATTGCTGCCGAAACTGCTCGATTATGTGATCCCCGAGGAGGACGCATAATGCAAAACCTGATGAGTCGCATGCGTGCGGCAATGGAAAAATACAACATGATTGAAGACGGCGACCGCATTGCCGTTGGCGTTTCGGGCGGTAAGGATTCGCTTGCCTTGCTCGTTGCCCTTGCGCAGATGCGCAGGTTTTATCCGAAAAAATACGAAGTCGTCGGCATCACCCTCGACATGGGGTTTGAAAACGGCGCCGACTGGGCACAGGTCAAAGCACTGTGCGAGCAGCACAATATTGAATATGTAATCAAAAAAACCGAGCTTGCCAAGGTCATTTTTGAATACCGCAAAGAGGATAATCCTTGTTCTTTGTGTGCCAAAATGCGTCGCGGGTCTTTGCACGATGCGGCAAAGGAAATGGGTTGCAATAAACTCGCTTTGGGGCACCACATGGACGATGCGGCAGAAACATTCATGATGAATCTGCTGTCGGGCGGCAGAATCGAGTGTTTCCGCCCTGTGACCTATCTTTCAAGAAAAGATATTTTTGTCATCCGTCCCATGGTGTTGGCGCGTGAAGGGGTGGTGGCAAGTGCGGCAGAACGAAATATCCTGCCCGTGCAGAAAAGCGGTTGTCCTATGGACGGGCACAGCGAACGTGAAAATATGAAAAATTTGCTCAACACCCTTGAAAAAGACTACCCGCACCTGCGTGAGAAAATCATCGGTGCTTTGGAACGGGGCAGTATTTCGGGATGGAATCCCGACAGCCCCATGAATACAGATTAAACCCGAGAGGAGATACATACAATGAAATATGCAGTTGTTTTATATGACGGCATGGCAGACTATCCCGTGCCTGCCCTGAACGGAAAAACCCCAATGGAATGTGCAAACAAACCTCTGTTTGACGGCATGGCAAAAAAAGGGGAAGTCGGCCTTGTAAAAACCATCGGCGACGGACTCAAGCCCGGCAGCGAAATCGGCAATCTGTCCGTTCTCGGTTATGACCCTTATGAATGCTACACGGGTCGTTCTCCGCTGGAAGCGGTCAGTATCGGTGTGCAACTCAAAGACACGGATGTGACCCTGCGCTGCAACCTTGTCACCGTGTCTGACGAAGAAAATTATGCCGACAAAACCATGGTGGATTATTCCGCTGGCGATATTTCTACCGCCGAAGCCCACGAACTCATCAAAGCCGTGCAGGAAGCCTTCGGAAATGAAATCTACCGTTTTTACGGCGGTGTTGCCTACCGCCATTGCCTTGTTTGGGAAAACGGCACGGTCGATCTCGGTAAAATGACCCCGCCGCATGACATCACGGGCAGAGTGGTCGGCGAATATCTGTCTACAGCCGAAAACGCAAAAGACCTCATCGCCATGATGAAAAAGAGCTATGATGTGCTCAAAGACCATCCCGTCAACCAAGCCCGCATGGCAAAGGGCGAACTGCCCGCAAACTCCATCTGGTTGTGGGGTGAAGGAACCAAGCCCGCACTGGAAAGTTTTGAAGACAAGTTCGGGCTGAAAGGCTCCGTGATTTCCGCGGTTGACCTGCTCAAGGGCATCGGCGGTTGTGCAAAAATGAGAACCCCCGACGTGGAAGGTGCAACGGGGTATATGGATACCGATTTTGCAGGTAAAGCCGCCTGTGCCGTGGAGGAATTCAGAAACGGTGCCGACTTTGTGTATCTGCATTTTGAAGCACCCGACGAATGCGGCCACCGCAACGAGCCGGAAAACAAGGTGCGTTCCATTGAACTGATTGACGAGCTTGTTTTGTCCGTACTGTTGCCCGAACTCGAAAAATACGGCGACTACAAAGTGATGATCCTGCCCGATCATCCCACCCCCATCGTCACCCGTACCCATGCAAGTGACCCCGTACCGTATATGATTTATGACAGCACAAAGGTACTTTCCGGTGTGGATACCGTTAACGAAAACACCGCCAAGCAGACAGGACTTTATTATGACAGCGGTGCGGCTCTGATGAAGCATTTTTTGCAGAAATAAGCATAAAAATATAAAAAAGGGGAGTAAAGAAAATGGCATTATCCGTTCTTGATTTTGCATCCGATCAGCTTGGCATGTGCACGCAGGTTTATGTTTGTCTGCCTGATGCCGGCACTCTGCAACGCAAGCCCGATATGGCTTCCCGCAAGGTGCTGTGGCTGCTGCACGGTCTGTCCGATGACGGCTCTGCATGGATGCGTTATTCCCGTATCGAAAAATACGCAACGCAGAACGACATTGTGGTCGTTATGCCCACCGCCGGCAGAAGCATGTACTGCGACAACTGCTGCGGACAGAATTATTACACCCACATCACCGAGGAACTGCCTGCATATCTGCACAATCTGTTCGGTCTTTCGCTTGCGCGTGACAAAAATTTCATTGCAGGTCTTTCCATGGGCGGTATGGGTGCTATGAAGATGGCGCTCAACAATCCCTGCCGTTATTTTGCCGCAGGCAGTTTTTCGGGGGTGCTTGATTTTACGGATGTCGCCTTGGTGAACAAAGACCGTCTTGCTAATGAATTTCCGTTTATGATTCCCTTTATGGACGACCCCGCCACGAGTCCTCTGAACCCGACCGCCTTGCTCGACGGCGAACGGCATAAAGACCTGAAACTGTATGTTTCCTGCGGTTTGCAGGATCATCTGGTCAAAACCAGCCGTTCCTTCCTTGCCAAGGCTGAAACCGAAGGACTGACTGTGGAGAGCTGCTTTGAAGACGGCACACACGAATGGGGCTTCTGGGACCGCCATGTGGAACGCTTTATCAATTTTGCATTGAACAAATAAATGAAAAACAAAAAGACACGGGGCCGCAAAAACAGCGCCGTGTCTTTTTTAATGGTTCTTCACGGAAAGTTGTGGGATGAAGAAAACAAATTACGGTTTTTCAGTGCCCATGTCCGTGATGTTGCCCGTTTTGATGATGCAGACTGCTTTCGCATTCGCTTGTGTCAGTGGCACAATCATCATACACGGTTGTGTTTGGTTGTGTTGGGATTGGTTCGTCTGTTTGTGTGTTCAGCAAAGTCCGTAATGTTTTCATCGGTATCTGCTGTGCTTCTTGCGGCGTAATATCAATGCCGTTTTGCAGCAGGGTCAGATAAAGTTCATATTTTGCCGCGGACATGCCGCATCTTTCTGCTTGTTTTGCGGCATGTGCAGACAGATGCCCGCAATGCACATTCTCATTCTGTGGCACATTTGCTTCAATGTATGCCAGCATTTTCTCGTTTCCGACCACGGTGATGACTGTGTCTTCGCTGTCGTTTTTGTCGAGCATACACGAAACGGCGTCCTCGTATTTCATGTGCCGCAAATCGGTATTTTTGGTGGTGCCGTCAATACCCACAACACGGTTAAAACAGTTGATTTTAAGATTTGCAGAGGCGGGATCGGTGTCAATATGAATCGCGGATACGGGGATAAAATATAATGTTGTCAGTCCCGATACCAGCAAAATAAAAGTCAGACACGCCGCCGTCAGCTGCCGCAAAACGGCGGTGTTTTTTTGTACCGGTGACGTTTTTTGCTGTGCAAGAAAATTCATTGTGCTGTCTTTGAGTGATTGTGATGTGTGCACATTGTCAAATGCGTTATGAATGGTTTTCTTCATCCGCAATCCCTCCTAACTTTTTTTTAAGCATCTCTTTTGCCCGTTTTAACTGTGTGTAGATCGTGTTCTGATTTTTTCCGAGCAACTGTGCAATCTGCGGCACGGTGCGGTCTTCATAATAATGCAGGTATATGACCTGCCTGTATTTTTTCGGCAATTGAAGAACTGCTTCCAATACCTCGCGGTAATCGTCGTGAATCGGTGAAATACAATCTTTGATCGCATCCAGCGAAACCGTCCGGGAATGAAAAAATGAGCGATGCAGATCTTTGCAAGCATTGATTGTCACTCGGATGAACCATGCTTTTTCATGTTCGTCATTTTCGAACTGACCGTCAAAGTGCATATATTTCATAAAAACGGTCTGAAAAATGTCTTCCGCATCCTGTTTGTTATGGAGATGCAGCATGCAAAGCCGTGTGACCGTATCGGCATATCGGTTAAGTGCTTTTCTGATTTCCTGCTCGCTTCGCATGGATTTCCTCCGACAGGTTCAGTGATGATTTCTGCGTGCGTGATTGCCGTTGCCGGCATTGTGGTGCTTTGCACTGCTGTTGCAGTTTGCATTTCTGTTGTCGCAGACACCGTTGTTGTCAGTGTCGACGAAATTGCTGTTGCAGTTTGCATTTCTGTTGTCGCAGATACCGTTGTTGTCGGTGTCGACGAAATTGCTGTTGCAGTTTGCATTTCTGTTGTCGCAGATACCGTTGTTGTCGGTGTCGACGAAATTGCTGTTGCAGTTTGCATTTCTGTTGTCGCAGATACCGTTGTTGTCAGTGTCAACGAAATTGCGTCTGCCTGCTGCAACAGCTGTGATGCAGACTGCAATAATGAGCAGAATTGAAAGAAGTACGGTGATCAGTTTTTTCATGTTTTTTCCTCCATGTGTTATTTACCTGTAATACGATTGTGCACACGAAATCCGTTCATTTTTTTTGAAAATTTTATAAATTGTTTTCATTGAAAAAGCCGTACAGGTTTATCCTGCACGGCTTTCGATTGTCAGTTTTCAGCGGACGGATTCAACAAGGTCAATGAATTCACCGATGATGCTCGAAGCGGTGTGCTGCCCCATGGAAACGAGCAGACACCATGTGTCGCTTTCAAGCGAGCCGGATTCTGCATCGTACTGATAACCTGCTACGGTGTAGTAGGGATCGGGTTCGATGTAACCTGCAGCATCGTTCATGAGGTCACAAACGATAAGATCTTCACCGAAGTAATCACGCAGGGCAAGGTAGGGGAAGTCGGCAAGCGGAGTGCTGTCAAGCAGCAGTTCGCTCATCAGTTCGCCGGGATCCAGGAAGATCTTGACGCTGTCGCCGATTTCCATGTAACCGATTTCGGTCAGGCCGTAATAGTCACGTGTTTTCTTGTCAAAAACAAGGGTGTTGCTGGCAATGCCGGTTTTCAGAAGAACTTTTGCAACATTGTTGTCGATGGGCAGAAGAATCTGTTCCATGCGGATGTTCATAACGGGGCTGACTTGTTCTTCTTCTACGGTTGCAAGGTTTGCATACCATACCGTGTAGTGTTCGGTGCCTGCATATTCGTTGACTTCCAGCAGGTCGCCGGTGGCTTCGTTGAGGGCAATTCTTTCATCTTCCGTCATGGTCATGGAAAGTGCAATGTAGCCCAGTTCATAACCGAAACGAACAGCACTCAGGTGGCTGGTGTGGTCAAGGTTATCGCTCGACAGACCTCTCGAGGATGTGTTTGTGCCGACGTTGCCCTGAATGAAAATGAAGTTGTAGCCTGCGTAGTTGCAAACCTTTTCCATGTAGTAAACGAAGTCAGCAGACAGCTTGGAGTCGATCTGAATGCCGTTGTCGGTGGTCAGATAGTCGTAGCTTGCGGATTCGGGATGGCAACCGAAGGTGGCAACAAGGGTCGGCTTGACGGTTTCGTCATAGGGCTTGAACACAAGGCGATACATTTCCTGGTCGCAAGCATAGGGAGGAGTGCGGTCACGCACATAGTCAGCAATGTTGGTGCGTGCATAGAACAGATCGCCTTCAGTCATGTTTTCGCAAGCAGTGCGGATGGATTTTGCAGAACTGTCGATGATTTTATCAAGCAGGTCTTCGTTGACACCGCTCTTGTAGTTTTCGATGTCACGGAATGTGAAACGAAGAACGTTGTTTGCAAGGGTGGAAATGGGAGCCGTCCAAACACCCTGGGTATCAATGCTCGAATGGGTGTGGGTTGCGGTCACATTGATGGCAATGATGCCGTACTTTTCAATTTCTTCCTGCGAAATAGCGGCACGGATCTTGCGCACGTCCGCATTGGAAATACCGATGCAGTCGATGGATGCAAAGATAACAACACCTCTGCCGTCATTCATTGCAACCGTACGCACCTTGATGTCTTCGGGAGTGCCGTCTTCTTCGGTGTAAACTTCGGTGGTGAACCAGTAGGGAATGTAGCTGCCGCGGGTATATTTGTAGCCTTCCTTGCCGAAGTCATCGGGCAGAATGGATTCGCTGGCATAACCCAAAGACCATACTGCATCTTCAGCAGGTGCACTCGGGTCGGCAAATTCTTCGCTGCCTTTGAAGAAGTTTTCGGCTTCTTCCAGATTGACTTCCGACATCTCAAGATATTCGGTGGATCTGGGCATGATAGCGGCAAGGATGCCGAACAGGAAATCATTGACAAAGAAGTTTGCAAGCCAACGCAGGAACTTTGCAAGGTTGTTCATCAGTTTGTCGCTTGCGCTGTCATCGGCAACCGTTTCGGAAGAAGCGATATAGCCTTCCAACGAAGTGAACTGTGCATCTTCAGCGGTTTCAACTGCGCCTGCACCCACAGCCGTAACAGAGAACAGCATGCAAAGGCAAAGAACCAGCGCAATCGTTTTCTTAAAGAGTTTTTTCACAAAAAACACTCCTCTTTCATAATAATTAAAATCATTATATCATAAGCATAATTTTTTGGCAAGATGTTACAATAAAAATTTACAAACAAAAAAACAATCTGCCATCCGGTTATGCCTGTCTGATTTTTGTCCATGTGTTGCCGAAGAATGTCAGCATTTTTGCAAAGAAGTTCTTGAGCGCAAACCACACCTTATCGGTGCCGCTGTACTGCACATTTTCGGTGATGTTCGGTTCCTTGTAGAACAGGTCGACCGAAAGGCGGTTGAAAATACGTGCAACGGTTTTGCCGTCGGTGCTGTAGGACTTGCCTGCACCGTCCTGACCGTCGCTTGTGGAACGCATGGAGTTGATTGCGGTCACTTCACCGCCTGTCAGCTCCAGCATGCTCTGCGTTTTGCCCTGTCCGTCACAGCCGAAGTTGACGGCAAGGCATTCGCTGTCAACACTTTCCATAAAGCAGCTGCCGCCGTAAATGAAGCAGTTGAGCACCGTTGCCTGTGAATTGTTCAGACGGATATAAGAGCAGGTTTTGCGAAGGATCGGGTCAAACAGATGGGTAAACAGCTTGTCCTCCGTCAGCCAGTTCTGCATTTCGGGAATGTCGGTATACGCATAGCCGTTTCGGGGGATGTTGTTGGCATTGGCAAGACTGCCTTCGAGCCACACACCGGTGCTGTTGTCGATTCTGAACATGGCGGTGTAGCAGCAGCCGATGAGCTTGTCGGAAAAGAAGCCGCTGCAGTTCTGCACCTGCACACCCACACTTGCAAGATTGACATTGCTGTTGACCACATAGCAGTCATCAGCCGACACAAGCATGGCAGGGGTGGTGGGATTGTAGTTGCCGCTTTCACCGAACTGTGTCGGATTGTTTTTTACATAGACAATGCGGATGGCATTGACACCTGCATTGTCACCTGTAAGGGTGATGAGTGCATCGTCCGTTTCATTATAGCCGTAATAAGCAAGCAGCTGTGTGCCCTTGACTGCACCATGCTGGTCACGGGTTGCAACACTGCCGCTTCCGCGAAGTTCAACACCGGCAGGAATGGTCAGCGGATTATCAAGACGATACATACCTGCAGGCAGATAGCACACACCGCCGCCGGTCAGCGAATCCATTGCCTTCTGAATGGCAGAAGATGCATCCGTGTGACCGGTTTTGTCAGCCTGCACCACGGCAAGATTGGCAACGGGTTTGGTATAGGTCTTGCTGTAATCAACGGCAAAGTCCGACAGATCTGTCATTTTGTCATGCTTCATGTTTTTTGCTTTGACCTTGCCGTCCACTTCGGTTTCGGTCAGCACAAGGGCAGCATTGTCGGGGTCATAGATTGCATATTCACTGCCGCTGATTCTGCCTCTGCCCACGGCAATGCCCCAGCTTTTTTCGCGGACATAAATGGTGTCTTCGGGGGCATACAGACCGAAGTTACAGCGGTCGATATAAAGGTCATAGAAGGTGCCCGAAAAGTAAACACGCATACCGTGGTCAAACAGAATGCCGTAGTCGCAGTCGCTGATGTGAATATTGGCATACTGCGGCCATTCAAGGTCTCCGATGAGCAGCCCCACGGTGTTCTGACGGGTGTAAGCAGCAAGCGCATCTGCATCGGGTGCATTGTACTCTGCACCGGCGGAAGCCCAGTAAACGGGTGAAATGAAAACATTCTTGTAGGTGTCCACATCGGCGGAATTGTAGCTTGCAATGCCCTCACACAGCACGGTGGCATGGAAATTGTCCACCGTGAGCATCTCATGGCATTCGTAAATTTCATTTCTCGTCTGCGCGCATGCACCGATTCCGCGGTAGGAATTGAGCAGGGTCACATTGACAATGCTTTGCAGCATATAGGATGCACCGTTGCCGTTTACATAAAAGGTGTACGGATATGCAACGGGATTTTCAATGCTCTGGTTGGGGTAAAAAACAGTCAGTCCCACGGCACCGGCACTGCCGCCGACAGTGAACAGACCGGGACTCAACGCTTCGTCTGACGGCACATCGGCAAGAATGACCGTACCGTAGGCATTGCCGTAAACGGTCGGGTCAGCCCAGTCGCCGTGCACCGTGACAAAGGGAAGAATATTGACATTGCCCGTCAGACGGTATGTGCCGACAGGCAGAAACACCGTGCCGCCACCGTTTGCATACACATCGGCAATGGCATTGTTGAGAATGGCGGTCACATCCTGTGTGCCGGTATTGTCGGCATTGTACGGCGCTTCGGTCAGAATGACATCCGCAATCACGACATCCTCGGTCGGATAGATCGTTTCAACAATGCACGGCTGTTGCGTTTGCGCAAAAGCACAGACGGAGAAACAGGAAAATGCAAAGAGAACTGCAAGCAGCAGGCTGATGGTCTTTTTCATAAAGCAACCTCCCGGGTATGGATTTATTTTGTCAAAAACCGGATCATTGCGCAGAATGACCCGGTGAAAATGATTTAAAATTCGATTTTGTCGGCAAAGTATGCTTCGAGCTCGGCGATGGGCAGACGGATCTGTTCCATGGAATCGCGTTCGCGGACGGTGACGCAGCCGTCTTCCTCGCTGTCAAAGTCGTAGGTGACACACCACGGCGTGCCGATTTCGTCCTGACGGCGGTAGCGCTTGCCGATGGAGCCGGTTTCGTCATAGTCGCACATCAGTTTCTTGGAAAGCATGTCACAGACCTTGCCTGCGCCTTCCGCCAATTTCTTGGAAAGGGGAAGAACAGCGACCTTGATGGGAGCAACGGCGGGGCTCAGGTGCAGAACCACACGCACGTCGTTCTTTTCGGGATCGACAACTTCTTCGTCGTATGCTTCGCAGAGAAGGGCAAGGACGGTTCTGTCCAGTCCGTAGGTGGATTCGATGATGTAAGGCACATACTTTTCGTTGGTTTCGGGATCAAGATATTCCATCTTTGCGCCCGAATATTCGCTGTGACGCTTAAGGTCGAAGTCGGTACGGTTGTGAGTGCCGTTGATTTCGCCCCAGCCGAACGGGAACAGGAATTCGATGTCGCAGGCAGCCTTTGCATAGTGTGCAAGCTTTTCGTGGTCGTGGAAACGCAGATGTTCTGCGGGAATGCCGAGATCCATGTAATACTGTCTGCCGTATTCCTTGAAATAATCATACAGATCGGCATCCGTGCCTTCCTTGCAGAAGGTCTGGAATTCCATCTGTTCGAATTCGATGGTGCGGAAGGTGAAGTTGCCGGGGGTGATTTCGTTGCGGAAAGCCTTACCGATCTGACCGATGCTGAACGGCAGCTTTGCACGCATGGAGCGCTGCACGTTGAGGAAGTTTACGTATTCACCCTGTGCGTTTTCGGGGCGCAGATAAATGACGGATTTGGAGTCGTTTGTGACACCTCTGAATGTCTGGAACATGAGGTTGAATTCGCGGATATCCGTGAAATTGCACTTGCCGCAGTTTGGGCAGGGAATGTTGTGCGAAACGATGAAATCATACATTTCGGGCTTGGTCATGCCGTCTGCGTGTGCTTCGGGGTCGAATGCTTCAATCAGGTTGTCGGCTCTGTGGCGCATTTTGCATTCTTTGCAGTCAAGCAGCGGGTCGGAGAAGCTCTGCACGTGGCCGCTGGCTTCCCATACTCTGGGGTGCATCAAAATGTCGGCGTCCACTTCAAAGCTGTTTCTGCGTTCCTGAATAAAACGCTTGCGCCATGTGTCTTTAACATTGTTCTTGAGTCTTGTGCCCAAGGGGCCGTAGTCCCATGTGTTTGCAAGGCCGCCGTAAATGTCGGAGCCGGGGAATATAAAGCCTCTGCCTTTGCAGAGATTCACGATTTTTTCCATGGATTTTTCGTTGTTGGGAATCATGGTAACCTCCATATATATAAATGTATTTTTAAACTACATCTTAAGATACCCTATTTTCGCTTTGCTGTCAAGAGAAAACCGATTGAATATTAGGTTTATTTTAAGTTAAATGTGTTAAAAAGAATTCAGCATTGACAACAGTGTCACTTGTGCGTATAATTTATCTATTACTTTGAGAGGGTTTTTTACTATGAAAAAGTTTTTGAGCATTCTTTTGTGTGCAATTCTGCTTGTCGGCAGTGCTTTCACCGGCACGGCAACCCATGTTTTGTATGGTGACATAGACGATGACGGCATTATTTCTGCCGGCGATGCCCGTCTTGCGCTGCGTAATTCGGTCGGACTTGAAGAATTAACCGCAAATGAACTTCTGCTTGCTGATGTAGACGGCGACGGAATTGTTACTGCCGGTGATGCCCGTTCGATTCTGCGCGGCTCGGTCGGTCTTGATAATACCAACAACTTCGGCATCAAGGGTTCGCAGATTTTTATGAGTGGTAACTTTGTGATGTCGGCAGTGATTGATGAAGAATCGGGCACAAAATTCACCATTGCCCAAACCGAAAATTCTTCTTATATGGAAGCAACCATGGACATTGATATGTCTGACGGCGCTACCAACACCGGCAAACCCGTCCGTATCGGTTTTCTGACGATTCATGAGGGCAACCAAGAAGGTGTTTATTGGGTGCTTCCCGATGACACACCTGTCAGTTACCTTAAGATCGATGCAAAAGTAACCGAAAATATGGGCATTGATGCAGATATGTTCAAAGAACTGATTCCGCAGATCATGACCCCGCAGATCGGCCGCACCCCGGATGAACAGATCGTTGTTAATATCAACGGCTATAACTACAATCGTTGGGTCTATGAAAACGAAGACGGTTCTTCGATTGCCCATGATATGAGTGGTGTTAACCTGGAATATATCCGCACTTTTGATGCAGACGGAAATGAAACATCCGTTATGCGTGTCAACTCCATTTCCCGTGATTTTGAAACGTATCACCACAGAATTTCGGGTATGCTCTTTGCTTCAAAAGAAGGCGATGCGGAAGATGATATCGGCTATATCACCACTTTCCTGATGCGCTTTGCTGCTCTTGCAAACATTCCGCTTGATGATGAAGATTTGCCCGTTTAATTTGCATTTTTCTGCGAAATAAAATAAAACAACAAAAGGCTTGCATCGGAAAATTCCTTTGCAGGTCTTTTTTGAACAGAATTGTGTTTTTCGTCACAATTTTGCAACAATCAGCACAAAATTAAAGAAAATTATTTACAATTCAGACAAACAGGACAAAAAAATATTTATTAAAGTATTTTATATAAGAAAGTAAAATGAGGTGTTTGTTTTGAATCTGTTTCGACTGAAAATGAAAAAAGGCATCAGCATCCTGCTGGCTGTGTTGCTGCTTGTTGCCTGTGTTCTTCCCGCTTCTGCGTGGACAGACCCGAGTGCATCCCGCAGTCAGATTCCCGTGATTCGTATTTCGGGCGACGGCGAACCGCTTTACAATGCACAGGGTGAACGTATTATGCACTTCCGCGGTTTTTTGGAGGACAACGGCGAAAATGATGACAACAGTGCGTTGTATGAATCCATCGGCAATGTTCTGATGCCGTTCTTGCGTGAAGGGATTCTGTTCAATCAATGGGATAATTATTATGCTGCTTTGCAGACTGAAATCGGTGAACTGTTCGGAGATGCTCTGTTGGACGGGAACGGCGAGCCCATCAGCGGAACGGGACTTTCCAAAAGTCGCATTGAAGAGATAGAACGGATGAAAAAAACAGACAAAAAACAGGGGAAAGGCTATTACGGGATTTATGATTATTGGTTTAATTATGACTGGCGTCTGGATCCTCTGTATACTGCCGATCTGTTTAACGATTTTATAAAAGCAATCAAAGAAACGACCAACAGTGAAAAGGTCTGTATCATTTCAAGTTGTTTGGGCACTTCGGTGGTGACTGCTTATATCGCAAAATACGGTTGTGATGATATTCACGGTATTGCGTTTGACGGCGGTGTAAGCTACGGCTCCGAGGCCATCAGCGAGGCTATCAGCGGCAAGTTTGCCGTCAACGGCGAAGCCATCGAGCGTGTGTTGATCGACTGCGCAAACTACGGTCTGTTTGATGTGGGTTCTTTTGTTATGAAGACCATTGACCTTGCAACCGCAAGCGGTCTTCTGGACGGGGTCGTCGGCATTACCAAAGCAACATTGTATTACCGCATTGCCAAAGGCGTAACCTCTGCTCTTGCACTGTCCACATTCTATACATGGCCGAGCTACTGGTCCGCTGTTACAAGTGAAGATTTTGATGCGGCACTCAAGTATGTGTTCGGTGAAGAGGGCAGTGAAAAGCGTACGCAATATGCAGGGCTGATTGAGAAAATTGTCAACTATGATGAAGTGGTTCGTCAGCACATTCCCGAAATCATGGCAAGCATCAAAGAAAGCGGTGCCAATCTTGCGATTATGGCAAAATACGGCAGTCAGATGATTCCCGTTTGCCAATCCGCAGATATGGTTTCTGACCAGATTGCATCGGTTTACAGGGCATCTTTCGGCGCCAAAACATCCCGTGTATGCGAAACACTGTCTGAAGGCCACATTGCAAAACAGACCGCAAACGGACTCGGAAAATATATTTCTCCCGATAAGCAGATTGATGCTTCCTTCTGCATGTTCCCCGATTATACATGGTTCGTCAAAGGCGCAACGCACTCCAACTGGACTTCTTATGAAATGAAGATTTTGTATGAAGTTGTCACTGCCGATACGCAGCTTACGGTGGATGATTTCCAAGAAACGCAGTTTATTGTTTATAACACCGAAAAGGATGAAGCATATCCTATGGATGAAGAAAACTGCAACACCGAAGCATGGAGCACACAAAAGCCCATGACCCTGCTGGAAAAAATCACAGCGTTCTTTAATTCGCTGATCGCATGGTTCAAGGAACTGTTTGCACTGTTGAAGAAATAAAGAAATAATAAAAATGCGCCCGTCCGATATGGACGGGCGCATTTTCTGCGGTTTTTTATGCAATTTTGTGGCCGTCGGTGACCTTGATTTTGCCCATGAAGGGAACTTTGAGAACGCCGGACAGCACATCGTTTTCGATGGTAAAGGAAACATCAACCACTTTGCCGGGAAGAAGCGAAACTTCTGCCTTTGCGGTGACGGTGTTGCCTTCGGTGGTCACGTCATAAATTTTGTAATCGGGCATGTCAAAATCTGCATCGATTTCAAGGGTGATGTCGTATTCACCGTTGTTGTCTGCGATGTTGAGGGTCACTTCGCCTCTGTAGAACATGGAATTGACTTTGCAAAGCCATTTGCCGATACCGATCATAATAAAACACTCCTTAATTTCTTTTCTTTCAATATATCATATTCCGCTTTTGCGGTCAATATAAGTCTTGTAAATAATTTGTGACGATTATTTTACGATGTCGATAAAGAGAACCGTGTTCAGCGGAATGCTTTCTTCCATCGCAAGGCAACCGCCTGTGACCGTAACGGTTTCCTCCACGGGAACAAGTTTTGCTTTTTCTGCATAAACCGCTTTCAACTCGTTGAAATAGATATCCCTTGCCCATTGTGCGGAAAGGGTCAGCGGATTGTCAAGCATGGGGTCTTCGGGGCTCCATGTTGCGCAATCGTCCGTGATGTTGTATTTTTCACGGTCAACGAGCCATTCATCGAAGTAATTGCAGTTGTCGTCAATATAATATTTAACGATTTTATACGCACCGTCGGGCAGGTTGATATTGAAGTGCATGTTGACAGTGCCCGTTGCCTCGACATCGTTGCGGAAACTGTATGCCATCACACGGATGTTGCCGCTGTCGCTGTCCACGGCGGCAATGGCTTTGGCTTCACTGCCGATGGGAAGCCGCATTTTCTTTTCGCCGTCCACACTGATTCTCTGCATGCCTTCAAAGCCGGAGAACAGCTTTGCAACGTGGTAGCTGACGGTGGGGTTTCCGTCAAACAGACCGCCCGAAAGGAAATTCCAGGACGAGAAGTAAGAAAGTCCGCTGTCAACGGATTGCATCCACAGTCTTGCATCGTAAGCACCCTGCCAGGTGTAGCCTGTTGTGCGGTTGAGCAGCTGGTCTGTGTCGCTTCCCGTTTTGTTTCCCGAAAGAATTCTGCCTTCGTCAATGCCGTAGAACAGATTATTAAGCCCCTTGCTTTCGGCATAATCTTTGAGGTGTGCAACCGTTTCAGGCAGGGTGAAGCCTTCGGTGAATTTGCCGGGATTGCTGTCATAAAACGATGCGGTCAGGAAATTGACCTTACTGCCTGTTTTGCCGTTGGCGTAGTTGGTTCCGTCTGCAAGATGATCAATGAAAATGCGTTCATCCCAAAGACCTTCCGTAACGGTCATGGAGTGTGCACCCACGCACACATCTTCACCGATGACATCGATGAGTGCCTGCACCGTGTAGTCATACAGCTTGCAGAATTCAATTGCCGTTTCGTCCGGATTTTCGTTTGCGGTTCTGAACCAGTCTGCATTTTCGTATTCGGTCATCACGCCGAATCGCCATGTGAGCAGTTCTTCCTTGCCGAAGCGGTCAACGAGCGACTGTGCCAGCGCCGCCATGTAATTATAATATACATTATAGTCATCCGGCGGATAAACATTCACTTCAAAACCGCCTATTGCAAAATCCTTTGAATACTTCATCGGAACATTGCCGAGTTTCAGGTGGGGTTTTGCACCGAGGTTGAGGATGCCTGCGCAGTTGTTGAGCAGACGGGTGAAATCATAGTCATCCAACACTTCTGTGTCATACGGATCTTTGAACAGATCTCTCTGTGCATTGCCGCCCGAGCACTGCATGAGCTGCACATATTCCACAAACTCAAAAATGTCATATTCTTCGTTGTTTTCTGCGTTGATGAACGCGGTGCCCATTTCCCAGATATTGACGCTTTGCATCAGGTTTTCCATTTTTTCGCCGACTTCGGCGGAGTCGATGCAGAAATCGACTTCAATGTCATTGATAAGCGATTGCAGGCAGGGGAACACCATCAGAAAAAACGAAACGATGGCAGAAACGGCTTTTACAATAAAGTTCATTTTATGTCCTCCTTTTTATTTATGCGCTATAATCGGAGCGAAGCGACCCTTTAATTTTGCATTTTGCATTCTTGCATTTTGTATTACGGTTTATAATTCCTGACTTTCGCAGAAAATCGAAAAAACGGCAGCGCGGGCTGCCGTCTTAAGATTTAGTCATGCAATTTGCCTGCGTTTTCGTTCTTGATGCTCATGTTGAAAACGACTGCAAGCAGAATAACTGCGCCGAAGGCAAGCAGAACACCTGTGGTTGCAAAGCTGATTTCGAGGAATTTGAACGAAACCAGCGAATTGGCAAGACCCGACAGATTCAATCCCAACGATTCACTCAGTGCATCCGACAATGTGGACAGTGCACCCGAAAGGTCAACCGTTGTGCCGTCTGCCGCGGTGGTCGAACTCGGGGTGATTTTGGAAAGCAGGGTCGAAACATTGATCGTGCCGTTGAGGAAAGGCAGAGCGAACTTGTCAAAGAATTTGCCGAGCAGAACGGTCGAAAGCATGCCGCCTGCGGCAAAGCCTGCGGTGAGCAGACGTTTTTCCGTGAAAATGCCGAAAATGACAATCAACAGCATAAACACAAGAATCAGCGCGAGCATGGCAATGGACACATACAGCCAGTTGATTGAGGGAATGATCTCTTTAATCGAACCGCCTTCGTTGTTTTCGGAAAACTGCTTGAACAGTTCAATGTAGCTGTGCAGCTGGCTGTTTTCATCACTTGCGGCTTCGGCAAGACGCACAACGGAGTTGTATTCGTCAATGCCGAGAGACTGGTTGGAAATCAGTGTGCCGCCGAGCGAAATACGAAGAATCGGAAGGAACAAAAGCGCAAGGATAACGCAAAGAGAAGCAATGGGAATGAGGATTTTGGAAAGAGTTTTCATGTCTGTTTACTCCTGTTATTTTATTTACCCCAAGAGGAGTTGAGTTGTACTGTGCGGTTGAGAACAATGCGGTCGGGTGTGCTGTCTTTGTCCACGCAGAAATAACCCTGGCGCATGAACTGGAACACATCGCCTTCTTTGATGTCTTTTAAACCGCCTTCGAGCTTGCAGCCCGTGCGCACAACAAGCGAATCGGGATTGAGGTTGGTTGTGAAATCGCCGTTGGTTTCGTCGGACGGATTTTCTGCATTGAACAGACGGTCATACAGGCGGATTTCTGCGTCCACGCAGTCATCGGCGCTGACCCAGTGCAGGGTACCCTTGACCTTGCGGCCGTCGGGGGATTCACCACCCTTGGATGCTTCGTCATAGGTGCAATGCACAACGGTCACATTGCCGTTTTCGTCGGTTTCGTAAGAAACGCACTTTGCAAAGTAAGCACCTTTCAGACGGACTTCATTGCCGGGATACAGACGGAAATATTTCTTGGGCGGATCGATCATGAAGTCGCCCTGCTCAATGTAAATTTCACGCGAGAATGTGACTTCTCTTGTGCCCATTTCGGGGTGGTCGGGGTGGCATTCCACGGTGATGGTTTCGGTCTTGCCTTCGGGGTAGTTGTCAATAACCACCTTCAGCGGTTCAATGACGGCCATGGCACGCGGCGCATTTGCATTGAGCACATCACGCACGCAGGATTCCAGCAAACCGTAATCGACCACGCTGTTTGCCTTGGAAACGCCGATTTTGTCAACAAAGTTGCGCACGGCTTCTGCGGGGTAGCCGCGTCTTCTCATGCCGCAAAGGGTTGCCATGCGGGGATCATCCCAGCCTGTTACGATGTTGTCCTGCACAAGGCGCAGGCACTTTCTCTTACTCGTCAGGCAGTAGTTGAGGTTGAGTCTTGCAAATTCGATCTGTCTGGGCGGTTCTTCAAATCCGATTTCGTTGATGAACCAGTCATACAGCGGACGGTTGTTTTCAAATTCAAGGGTGCAGAGAGAATACGTTACTCTTTCTCGTGCATCCGACAGCGGATGTACGAAGTCATACATGGGATATACGCACCACTTGTCGCCTGTCTGATGGTGGCTGACGTGCATAATGCGGTAAATAACGGGGTCGCGCATGACGATGTTGGGGGATGCCATGTCGATCTTTGCACGAAGCACACGGCTGCCGTCAGGGAATTCGCCGGCGGTCATGCGGCGAAACAGGTCAAGATTTTCTTCCACGGAACGGTCACGGTAGGGGCTGTTTTTGCCGGGTTCTTTGAGGGTGCCTCTGTATTCGCGCATTTCTTCGGCGGTCAGGTCGCACACGAAAGCCTTGCCTTTTTCAATGAGCTTGATGGCGCATTCGTAAACAAAATCAAAGTAGTCGGATGCGTAATATACATTGTTCCACTTGTAGCCGAGCCATTCAATGTCGGCTTTGATGGCTTCCACATATTCCACATCTTCCTTGGACGGGTTGGAGTCGTCCAGACGCAGGTTGCATTCGCCGCCGTATTTTTCGGCTGTGGAAAAGTCAATGCAGATTGCCTTCGCATGGCCGATGTGCAAATAGCCGTTGGGTTCGGGTGGAAAACGGGTCTGCACACGGGTGTTCTTGCCCGAAGCTAATTCTTCGTCAATGATATCGTGAATAAAATTGGAATTGGATTTTACGATTTCTTCCATTTCTTTTTTCCTCTCTTAAATGTTATTCAGAAATTCCGTCATACGGGCAAGCACTTTTTCTTTGCCGAGCAGTTGCATGATGGTGCAAAGGTCGGGGGTGTTCATTCTGCCTGTTACCGCAAGGCGGATCACGCCCGACACATCGCCGACATGCCCCTTGAACGCATCGGGATTTTTCTTGTATTCTTTTACATTCGGGGTGAATCCAAGCGGTTCGCAAAGGTCTTTGATCTTGTTGAACCAAACATCCTTTTCGTCCGCCGCATCATACACTGCCATGTAATCGTTGAGAATTGTCTTTGCATCGTCCGCGCTGATATTGGCGGGCAGATCATAGCAGGGAACAAACAGGCTGTCGAAGAAGTAGGAGAAGAAATCCTTGACTTCGTCCCACTTTGCAATGTCTTTACGGGGCTTCGGGTTTTCGCGGTCGATGTTGATGATGGCTTTGGCAAAATCGGCATCGGCGGTGAACAGATTGTAAAGCTCGGTGTCGAATTCCTTTGCCCATTCGGTCACACGCTCATAAACGGTGTCGGCAGACATGACGGAAATAACGCCTTTGCTGATGTCGGTCAGTTTGACAAGGTCAAACAGACAGCCCGAAACGCTCATCTTTTTGAGGTTGAACGGATACTTGTTCACATCTTCCTTCGGATTGGTTCTGCGCCAGTCTTCAAAACCGGAGTTAAGCAATGTCAGCAGATATTCCACAACGCTTTCCTTGGGGAAGCCGTTTTCAACAAAGTAGCTGACGGCGGCTTCGGGGTCTTTGCGCTTGGAAAGCTTTCTCTTGGTGCCGTCTTCTTCGTCAATTTTCATCACCTGTGCGGTGTGGCAGTATTTGGGCATCTTGTAGCCGCAGGCACGGAACAGAGCAATGTGGGTGGGAACGGAGGAAATCCATTCTTCGCCGCGCACAACGTGGGTGGTGCGCATGAAGTGATCGTCGCAGGCATGTGCAAAGTGGTAGGTCGGCACACCGTCGGTCTTCAGAAGCACTTCGTCACGCAGGTTTTCGGGCAGCTCGATTTTGCCCTTGATCATATCGTCAAAACTGACTCTGCCGTCTTCCTTACCGAGGGAACGAAGACGAAGCATCCAGCTTTTGCCGTCTTTGATGTTCTGTTCAATTTCTTCGTAAGTCAGTGCACGGCATTTTGCCCATTTGCCGAAATAGCCCGTGATCTGTGCACCTTCGGCTTCCTGCCGTTCTTTCATGTCTGCGATGTCTTCGGGAGAACAGAAACAGGGGTAGGCAAAACCCTTTTGTACAAGGCTTTTTGCCACGGTGTGGTAAATTTCAACACGTTGGCTCTGCGTGTAGGGGCCGTATGCACCCTGTTCGGTGCCTTCGCCTGTTGCACCTTCGTCAAAGTTGACACCGAATGCCGTGCATCCGTCCACAATGGCTTTCACACCGTTGACAACTTCACGCTTCTTGTCCGTGTCTTCAATACGAAGCATGGCAACGCCGCCCGTCTGGTGCGCTACAAAGCAGTCTGTGATGGCCTGAAACAGACCGCCGATGTGCATATAGCCTGTCGGGGACGGAGCAAAACGGGTCACTCTTGCACCCTCGGGTAGATTTCTCGGCGGATAGATCGCTTCAAAATCATCGGGTGTTTTGGTTACATCGGGAAACAGCAGAGCTGCTAATTTTTCGTAATCCATAATTTTAACCTCTCAAAACAAGGAATATTACTCCATAATATAACTAATATAATACAAATAAGAGAAAAAGTAAAGCAGATTTTTCAAATTTTCCTTGCAACAAAACCGCTTTTTGTGTACTCTTGTAACTGAATACCGAAAGGGGAATACCGATATGAAAAAATTTGCAATGATTCTTGTTTTTTGTTTGCTGTTTGCGGCATCTGCCTGTGTGCAGGCGCAAAATGACCCGTCGCAGGTAACCGAACCGACGAATGCAGGAACCCAACCCGATTATGAATCTTACACCTTTTCCCACGGCCCCGATCAGGCGGTTTTTGAGGGGATGATCGTTGCAAAAACGGGCAACACCCTGCTTGTAACGCAGAAAACCGGCGACGGCACAACGGCAGGGCTTTATAAACTGTCTTCCGATTATCTTTTCTCGTCGCAGGACGCGTCCATGCTTGTGCCGGGCAGATATTTCTCTTTGCTCTACGGCGGATTTGTGATGGAAAGCTACCCCATGCAATTCGGCAATCCCGTTCAATTCATTTGCAGAACAGCCAAAGAAGACATTGTGACTCCGCTTTTTGAATTTGTGCGTGATAAAATCCCCGATTCCGCAGACTGGTTGGCACTCGATCTGACGGGGGTTGAAAACTTATCGGACGGCGAATGTGCGGCGGTGGAATATCTGTTGCAGCAGCAAACGGGCGAAACATTTTCCGTTGTGCATTATGACAGCACCTATCCGCCTGTGCAGGAATATCTGAACGGAGAAAATGCGCCTGCCAACGGCGCGCATCTGTCTGTAGAAGCACAGCTGCAGAACGGAAAGCTCGTCGGTACATGGCGTCTGACCGACACGCAGACCGTCACCGAGGGCACAGCAGACCTGCCGGTTGTGTATTATCTGAATTGAATCTTGCAAAACGGAAAAAATACTGCTATACTCTTTGCAGTATTTGTAAAAGGGGTAAACTGCCATGCGCGAACTGCAACAAAAAGCTGCCGAAAACTTTTCCATTGAAGTCATCACACCGCCCACGGGCAGAACGTTCAAAGCCGCTTTGTTTGATTTTGACGGCACATTGAGCCTCATCCGTGAGGGGTGGCGTGAGGATATGATTCCCTATTTTTGCGAAGAACTTGCCAAAACACCCGGCGGACAGAATGAAACGGCAGAAGAAATTTATGCCTGTGCGGCGGAATTCGTGGATGCGCTGACGGGCAAGCAGACCATTTTTCAGTGCATGCAGCTGGCAGAAGAAGTCAAAAAACGCGGCGGCACGCCCGAAGACCCCATGGTCTACAAAACCGAGTATCTGCGCCGTCTGATGGCTCGCATCGACAGCAAGCGCGTTGCCCTCGGCAAAGGTGAAATCGACCCCGAAGAACAGCTTGTAACAGGCTCTTATGCCTTTTTACAGGGCCTTCTTGACCGCAACATCGGCATTTACTGCGCAAGCGGAACCGATCAGCCGCAGGTGCGTGAGGAGGCAGGATTGCTAAAATTGCAGTCCTATTTCGGTGAGCATATTTACGGCGCACTTGACGAACACGCCGAGCAGTGCTCCAAGGAAGTGGTTCTCAAAACCTTACTCGAAAAGAACGGCATCAAGGGCGAAGAATTGCTGTCCTTCGGTGACGGTCCGGTGGAAATTGACCTGGTGGCAAAATTGGGCGGTTATGCGGTGGCTGTTGCAACGGACGAACAGAAAAAATACGGTGTCAACCCCGTCAAACGCGAAAAACTGCTTGCCGCAGGCGCAAGCGTGGTCGTCCCCGATTTTTCAAAGCCTGCAGAATTGCTCAACTTTTTATTCGGAGAATAAGCTGACAAAACGGTGCTTCGGTGCCGTTTTTTGTTTTTTTTCGGATTCTTTGTAAGATTTTCAGTTTACGGAAGTCTTATAGGTGTAAGGAGGTGATGGAGTGACCGATTTTGAAAAACTGTATGAGACCTATTTCAACGATGTTTTTCTTTACATCCGACGACTTTCAGGCAATGAGCACATCGCGGAAGAAATTACAAGCGACACCTTTTTCAAGGCCATGCATTCCGTGGATCGCTTCCGCGGTGAATGTGATATCCGTGTCTGGCTGTGTCAGATCGCCAAAAACTGTTATTTTTCTTATCTGAAAAAGCAGAAGAAAGTACAGAGTTTGCAGGACAGCGAGCTGCTGATCCTGCCCGATCTTTCGGACACGGCAGAGGAACAGATTCTGCGTGCGGATGAGGCAGAGCGCATACGCAAAATCCTGCATGAAATTGACGAGCCTTACAAGGAAGTGTTTATGTGGCGTGTGTTTGCGGATATGAGCTTTAAACAGATCGGCCAGATTTTTGCCAAAAGCGAAAACTGGGCTTGTGTCACCTATCACCGTGCAAGAAAGCAGATTACAGACCGATTGGAGGGATATGACGATGAAAACTGAATGCTGTGTCATCCGTGACCTTTTGCCGTTGTATGCGGAAGACCTTGTAAGCGCCGAAACGGCAGATGTCATTCGTCTGCATTTGCATGAATGTCCCGATTGCGATAAGGAATACCTGTATATGCAGGATATGGAAAAAAGGCGCGCCGAACTGGTGCAGAAAACGGACGATAACGACATAAAACCGTTTAAAAAGATGATGAAAAAAGCGAACCGTACCCTTTCCGCCATGTGCTTTGCCTTAACGGTGATGCTGTTGTTTCTGGGGGTTGTCAAGAGTGACGGTGCAAATGCAATGCTGATGTACAATGCAGTCATCATGCCCGTTTGCGGTGTCTGCGGTTATGTTGCATTCCGCATGAAGGCGGTTATTGTGCTGCCGCTGCTGCTGTTGCTGACAGACGGTCTTGCTTATGCTTTTGATGTTCTTCCTGAGACGGTGAACATGATTCTGTGGTTAAGCGGCATTTATTGCATATTTATTCTGGCAGGCATTCTGATTGCGGCACTCTTTCATTATGCACTGAGAAAGGAGTAAGAAAATGAAAAAGAAAATACTGAAAATTCTTGCGTTTGTTCTTGCCTTGTGTTTGCTTGGCGGTGTCTGTTTTATTGCAAACAGTCTTGTCGGAAATCCTGTTTCAAAAGCACTTGCCAAAAGAAGTGTGCAGATGTATCTGGAGCAGCATCATGAGGGTGAGAATTATGAAATTGTGAGCAACAATTATGATTTCAAGATCGGCGGATACTATGTGAAAGCCGCCGTCGCGGACAGTCTTGACAAGAACTTTGTTCTGTATGCCGATTTCTTCGGCAACATTTTCCACACAACGTACGAAAATGATGTTTTGCTGCACGGCAACACGGCTGAACGTCTGAGCAGGGCTTATATGCAATCCTTTGATGCGATGTTTCAGAATGACGAGCTGATTCCCTTTTATACGCATTTAGGATTTGCATCGCTGGCATTTGCCGATACTTGCGATACACAAAATGCGCCTTCTGCATTCCGTCAGGAAGACCTGCAGGCAGATGAAAATTATGACCTGCGTGAACTGGGTGCAACAACGGGGCATCTTTATTTGAACGTGCATGACGAGACGGTATCGGTTGAACGCCTGAGCGAGATTCTGTTGGCAGTGAAGAAGGCCGCCGACAGCATGGGACTCACGTTTTATGATGTTGACTGTTCTCTGAATCTTCCGTTTGATGAACAGGGTTATGCTCCGGATTCAGACGGTGTTGCGGTGTATTCGTTTTTGTACAGCGATATATATGAGGAAGGTATGATTGATCGGGTTCGCATTGCAAGTGAACATGCGTATGACTGACGGGCGGTCTTGCTTATGCTTTTGATGTTCTGCCTGAGACGGTGAACATGATTCTGTGGTTAATTGCATATTTATTCTGGCAGGCATTCTGATCGCGGCACTCTTTCATTATGCACTGAGAAAGGAGTAAGAAAATGAAAAAGAAAATACTGAAGATTCTTGCGTTTGTTCTTGCCTTGTGTTTGCTTGCCGTAGTTTGTCTCTTTGCAAATGTAATGGTCGGAAATCCCGTTTCAAAAGCACTTGCCAAAAGAAGTGCGCAGGACTATTTAATTGAGAACCATGCAGGGGAAGGCTATGAAATCAAGAAGGTTGCATATGACTGGTATAATACCGAGTATCTTGTTGAATGTGCCGTTCCGGGTAGTCTTGATCGTCATTTTCGGGTGGATACGGATTTTTTCGGCAGAGTGGCATATTCAAGCTATGAAGATGATGTTCTGCGACACGGCAATACGGCTGAGCGTCTGAATGACAGCTATAATGAATTGTGTGATGCTGTGATGTGCAGTGCTTTTTTGCCTTCTGAAATTGAGTATGCTTTCTGCAGATTCATCTTTGAATCCGGTCCGGAAGAAACGGATTCCGAACACCCGTCCGGCGTATTGCGAATGGAAGATCTGCAGACGGATGCAGACTATGATATATGCGAATTGGCTGCAAATGCAGGTGTTCTGAGTGTTGGCTTCCGTGATGAAAATGCCACAGTTGAACGCATGTGTGAGATTTTGCTTGCATTGAAAAAGACAGCCGATCAGGCAGGATTTTCTTTCTATGCGGTCAACTGCGGAATAGACCCCCCGGCGCATTCTGCCGATGATGCTGTGTATGTATGGGGGGTTTTATACAGTGATATTTACGAGGAAGGTCTTATCGACCGTGTACGGCTTGCGATCGAAAATTGATAATTATTTATTTTTGAATCGTTTTGGTGTGAGGTTTTTTCTTTTCAGGTGTTTAATGGATGAAAGGCGCCGGAATACTGCTTTTCGGAACGGAGGAAATGTATGAGTCATGGGGCAGACGGTTATCGCCGCTATCTTGCAGGGGATGACAAAGCGGTCGCAGAGATCATCGAGGCCTATCGCGCGGGGCTGGAACTGTTTTTGCAGCAGATGACGGGTGACGAAAACACAGCTGAAGAATTAACGCAGGAAACCTTTGTTTTTCTTTTCACCCGCAAACCGCATTACAAGCCGACCGCAACATTTAAAACCTGGCTTTACACCATTGCCAAAAACAGGGCTCTGCGGTATTTGAAAAAACAAAAGCGGACGGTTGCGCTGTCTTTTGAAGACGCCTTGTTGATTCCCGATATAGGTCCGACGGTTGAAGAACGGTATTTTGCAACCGAAACCGCACACCATGTGCACACGGTGATGGGAAAACTCAAACCCGAATACCGTGAAATCCTGTGGTTGACCTATTTTGAGGGGCTTTCCAACAAGGAAAGTGCCGCCGTAATGGGAAAAAGTGTGCACGGTATTGAGGTGCTGGTATCCAGAGCAAGGCAGGCGCTGAAAAATCAACTTGTAAAGGATGGTTTTGCAGATGAAATCCAATGAAGAAATGATTTTTGAAGTCACAAAACAAATTGAAAACAGCCGTAAAAAACAGAAATCCAGAAAAAAACTTATCACAGTTTGTGCCGTGCTGACAGCCTTTGTGTGTCTGGCAGTCGCGGCGGGTGCGGTGGCAAAATATGCCGTGTTCAGCCCCGAATGGCGAGATCAGCTCGTTGACAGCGCACAGAATGCAACCGAAGCGGTCGGGGTGGACGAGTTCAGGGCACTTTTAGCGGCAAGCGAAGACAAATTTTCAAAGGATACGGAATATAAAGTTTTAATGGACTACGAAAATGCAATTGAAATCGGTGTCACACAGCAAGGCGGTGACTATGTGTTCACCCTTGACAGTATTGTTCCCGGGCAGTGGCTTCGCAACAAGGTCGTCAGCGGCTCCCTTGCGGATGTTGAAAATCTGAAATTTGAATGGCAGGTCACCGATGCGTATTTTGCAATTTTTGAAATCAGCCGTGCCGACGGACAGCCTATGAACGAAGAAACCGACCCGTGGTTCCATTGGCACCGCTATGTGGCAGGCTACAATCCGTGGGGAATGAATATGTGTCTGGAAGGTGCAGGAGAATTCAGTGTTTTTGAGGACGGCAAACGGTGGACGGCCGTGGTCATCACGGACATGATGATGTTCGCTGACCATGATTTTGTGTTCGCGCCTGTCGATCTCAATGCGCAGTTTGATCCCGTAAACGATCTGTATGCCGATGCCGAGGGCACAATTGAGCTCAAAGACACTGCCCCCGAAACCGTGGTTCTGCTTCGGTGCAGAATTGACGACAGATTTGCCGACAAAACCGCACAGCAGGAATTTATGAAAGACATACAATACCTTACCAAATTCAACGGATACGAAAAATAAAGCATAAAAACAGCCGACAGGGAGTCAAATAAAACCCTGTCGGCTGATTTTTTTGTATGCTCATTGAAAATTTTCCGGGTATACCACAAAAATTTTCAGCATAATCTTGATTTTTTGCAGTTTTTCGGGTATAATGCTATTGAAAATAATTCGGGTATGCCCGAAAAATTTCTGATGGTGATGTGAAAATGGAAATCAAACGCGATCTTTATCTGAATAAACTGATCCGCCATAAGCATAACGGCATGATCAAAGTCATCACGGGAATCCGCAGATGCGGCAAGTCCTATCTTCTGTTTGAACTCTTTTATAAACACCTTTTATCTGTCGGTGTGTCGGAAGACCATATTCTGAAAATCGCTCTGGATGACAGAAGAAATAAAAAATTCCGCAATCCCGATTATCTGTGTGATTATGTGCATGATTATATTAAAGACGGGGATATGTATTATATTCTTCTGGACGAGGTGCAGCTGGTGCCCGAATTTGAGGATGTGCTGAACAGTTTTCTGCACATAAAAAACGCAGATACATTTGTTACGGGCAGCAATGCTAAATTTTTATCAAAGGATATTATTACGGAATTCCGTGGTCGCGGCGATCAGATTCATATAGCTCCATTGTCTTTCAGTGAATTTATGTCTGCCTTTGACGGCACGGCAGAACAGGGATGGAATCAGTATATCAACTTCGGAGGCTTGCCGAAATTGTTTGATTTTGCAACCGAAGAAGATAAATCGAATTATCTGAAAGATATTTTTACGGAAACTTATATAAAGGATATCCGCGAAAGAAACAAAATCCGAAGTGATGCCGAACTGGATGAATTGCTCGATATTCTGTCGTCTGCCATCGGGTCGCTTACAAATCCGAAAAAACTGTCGGATACATTCAAGTCCGTCAAGCAGGTGCAGTTGCATCCCGATACAATAAAAAATTATCTTGATTGCTTTGTGGATTCATTTTTGATTGAACAGGCAAAGCGGTATGATATCAAAGGCAAACGGTATATCAACACACCGTCGAAGTATTATTTCACCGACATTGGATTGCGCAATGCGCGTTTGAATTTCAGACAATTCGAGGAAACGCACGCAATGGAGAATGTCATTTACAACGAGTTGCGTATTCGTGGCTTCAATGTGGATGTCGGCATTGTGGAATATTATTCATCCGAAAACAGCAGGAAAAGCGTTCTGAAGCAGGCGGAAGTGGATTTTGTATGTAATTTGTCCGATAAGCGGTATTATATTCAGTCTGCCCTTTCCGTTCCCACGAAAGAGAAACTCGAACAAGAACAGAATTCGCTTGTCCGAATAGATGATTCTTTTAAGAAACTTATCATTGTGAAAGATATTTCCCGATCCCATTACAACGAAGACGGAATTTATCTGATGAGTCTGTTTGATTTTTTGTTGAATCCGGACAGTCTGAATTTTTAAAATACAACAGCCGATGGGGAATCAGTTGAAACCCTATTGGCTGTTTTTTTGCTTTTCTATTGAAAATTTTTCGGGTATACCCGAATTTTTTTCAGTTACATCGGTTTGTCGTAGCGTCCGTGGTTGCGGAAGTGCTCGGTGCGGAATTCGTCCTTGCTGAACTTGCAACCCAAAACATTTGCCCAGCCTTCGCAATAAAGCCAGTAGTAGGAGTGGTTCTTTTTCATAAAATACTTCCACACAAGGTTAGCCCATGTGAACGAGGGAAGGCCGATGGTCAGCTGCCAGAACGGCCCTAAAATCAGGCTCTGCACGGTGTGGCCAAACTCGTGGATGGTCAGGTCATGCACATAATCGGGGCGTTTTTCGTAGGTTTCTTCGGATAAAAACAGAAAGACGAACATGCCCATGGTGATGCCGCCGAGGCTTTTCTTTTTCAGATGAATGTCCGTCACAAGGCAGTTGTGGAACAATCTTACCTTGCCGAACGGGGACAGCACAAGAAAGAACAAAAGACCCATCACATTCTGCGGCAAGCCCCATGTGAACTGCCAGAACGCATATAGCCAGCTTTTGAAATTCTGTTTCATGCAAAACACTCCTTTATTCTTCTTCACAGGTAATGCACAGTGTGCCGCCGTTCATCATGTCCGTAACACTGAATCGAAGGTCGGGCAAGTCTTCGCCGTTGAAGGTTGCAGACTTTGTGTAAATGCCCTTGCCCTGCTTTTCAATGGTCAGGGTGTTGCCGTTGTGAAGCTGCAGAACACTCTTTTCGTATTTCGGGAAGCCGATGAGCATTAAATTCTGCCCCGTAACGGGGAAAATGCCAAGGCAATTCCAGATATGGCAGGACGATGTGCCGCCCGAGTCGTTGTTGCCGGGCAAACCGCCGCGGCCTGTTGTAAACATGCTGTCTTCGCCTGCTTGCAACACCTCGCACAGGCGGTCATAGCGTTTTGCAAAGTGATATGCCCACGGGGTTTCCATGTCGGATTCGTTATTAAAGCCCTCAAAACAGCCGAAATGTTCGTCAATTTCGGTAAATCCGAAGAAATTGTCAAGTTGTTTTACGAAAGCATCGACACCGCCTGCAAGTTCCATTCGTTTTTCCATGTCGTGCAGCAGTCGGAACGAATAATTGCGGTAGTTGCCCTCATAATAATCATGGTCTTCGTAAATATAACCCGTTGCGGGGTCGTAAGCATCTGTCCATGTATCGGCGAAGGCGCGCAGTTCTTTTGCAAGCGCGGCTTCGTCCTGGCTTTCCGCAAGGTCGGCAACTGCGTAACACGCTTCGCAAACATCCAGGAAATGCGTCAGGCGATTGGGGATGACACCCGAAATAATGTCGGCATAATGCTCGCGTTTGAGGTCTTTGAGAATGGCTTTGAGTGCCTGCTTGTAGTCGGCGGGGATGTTTCTGAAATAGGCATCCGCAAGGCTGTGCTCGGCAAGCATGCACGCCTGGTCGGACGGCACATGGCAACCTTTTGTCAGCAAAAAGGTGTGCGGCAATTGCCCCGTGTGCAGACCGCACAGGATGATGGTGTCCACAATTTCTTTGGAAATTTCGGGGTACAGCGAGAACACAAGCGGCAGTTGGGTCTTGTAAATATCCCACATCGTTGCAAAGTCCACGCAGAAAGATTTTTCTTCCCACAGCGGGCTTTCCCCCGTGCGTGAGCAAGGCTTGATGAGCGTATGATACAAATTTGAATAGAAAATATTTTTCTGCCGTTCGTCATCGGTTTCAATTTGGATTCGGGACAGCGCTTTGTTCCATTTTTCGTACGCGGCGTCTCTGACTGCATCAAAGCCGCCTTCGTCCACGGCAAGGTCTGCCTGTGCATAGGTGCTGTTTTTGATGGAAACGGAAAGTCTTGTTTCAACCGTTTCGCCGTCGGCTTCGATGCACACGCCGAAGGTGTCTTCGGTTTTGCCGAACAAAATTTCCTTGCCCGCTATGTAGCGGTTGTTCTGCAACAGCGAAACCGCCCTTGCATTTTTGAGTTGCAGGCAGAAATAAGTGGGCACACCGCTGAGCATGATTTCGGCATACACTTCGGTCGGGGATACAATGCGAATCAGCCCCGAATCGGGTCTTGCATAATCTCGCTCGCTTTTTTTGAGCAACCCGTCGTTGGTGAAATCCACCGCCAGTTTGCCGACTTCCTGCGGAAAACGGAAACGGTGGTAGGCACTTTTTGCGGAAACGGTGGTTTCGCTGCAAATGCCGTCGGCGGTTTTCACTGCATAGTAGCCGGGGTGGGCGTATTCGTCTTCGATGTCCGTGCCTTTGAAGGTTGCGGGGTCGCCGAAAAACGGTGCAATAATGCAGTAATTGTAATAGTAATCAATCGCGCCCGTGCCGCTTTGCTGAAAATGCGAAAGCCCTAAAAACTTTTTGCATTCGTCGGTGTGTTTCAGGTTCTGCGGGTTGGAGTTGGGCAGTTGGTCGCCGTAGCCTGTGGGATAGCCCGCGGTATAGGTGCAGCAGGAATATTTTCCGAACGGCAAAGCCGCACCGGGGCTTGTGTTGCCCGTGATGCCCTTGATGAATTTCCATGTGGCGGCAACGCCCTGCGGCGCGGGCAGGTCGATTTCGCTGCAACCAAGGAACACATCCACATACTTGCAAAAATCAATCATAAGTCAGTTCTACCTTTCATTGATACATCTGTAGTATAAACGAAAAGACCTGAAATGTCAAACACTTGTAAATGTTGCTGAAAAATTCGGTTGCCGATTGGAAAATATTTACAAAATAACCAAAACCTGCTTGCTTTTTACGGTGTAAGGTGGTAAAATAATAAAGTCGTACTTATATTGTTTTCGGAGGCTTTTATGAAAAGAAAAAGCGGTGTCTTGCTTCCCGTTTCCACCCTCAACGGTGAATTTTCCTGCGGCAGTTTCGGAAAAGAAGCATTGGATTTTGTTGATTTTCTGGCGGACTGCGGATTTTCCTACTGGCAGGTGTTGCCGTTCTGCATGGTGGACGAATGCAATTCGCCATACAAATCTTATTCCGCATTCGGCGGAAATCCTTATTTTATTGATCTGAATGAATTGTTTCAGCAGGGGCTTATCACCCTTGAAGAACGCGAAAATGCAAAGCAGAACACCCCTTACAGCTGCGAATATGTAAGGCTGTTCCACACCCGTTTTGATTTGTTGCGCAACGCCTCCCGCCGTTGCCACGACCGCAAAAAGGTGGAAGATTTCATAGCGGAAAATCCGTATCTCGGTCAGTTCTGCGAATTCATGGCGCTCAAAGCCGCCAATGCGCAAAAACCGTGGACACAGTGGGAAAACACGGCCATCGATCCCGACGAGTTGTTCATGTGGCAGTTCACGCAGTATGAATTTTTCCGTCAGTGGAAAAAGGTCAAGGATTATGCCAATAATAAGGGTATTCAGATTATTGGTGACATTCCGATTTATGTTGACTTTGACTCCTGTGATGTCTGGGGCAACCGCGGTTTGTTCCAATTGGACGACGAAGGCAACCTTGCCGCTGTGGCCGGCTGTCCGCCCGATTACTTTGCAAAAGACGGTCAGCTGTGGGGCAATCCGCTGTATGATTGGGAGAAGATGCAAAAAGACGGCTTCTCTTGGTGGAGAGCACGCATGAAGCATATGTTCAACCTCTTTGACGGTGTTCGCATCGACCATTTCCGCGGGCTTGAATCCTATTGGAGAATTCCCGCCGATGCCGAAACCGCAAGGGAAGGCAAGTGGGTCAAGGGACCCGGCAAGGCATTTGTGGATATGCTGCATGAAATCACCGATGACAAGCATTTTGTCATTGCCGAAGACCTCGGCGAGATCACGCAGGAAGTCATTGACCTTGTGGAATACAGTAAATTCCCCGGCATGCGTGTGTTCCAGTTCGGATTCCTCGGGGATGATGACAATCCCCATAAGCCGCACAATTATCCCAATAACTGCATTGCCTACACGGGTACGCACGATAACAACACCCTGCTCGGTTATGTATGGGAACTCGATGCCGACCGCAGAAAAAATATGCTTGAATACTGCGGCTACACCTCGCCCGATTGGGACAGAGGTTACGATGCCGTGCTTCGCACCATGTTCGCAAGCCATGCAGGCACTTTGATTTTGCCGATTCAGGATCTGCTGGGTTACGGTTCGGATACAAGACTGAACATTCCCGGCAAAGCCGATGGCAACTGGCAGTACCGTGTGACTGCCGACCAGTTAAACGGTATCGACCGTGCAAAGTTCAGACGGTTCAATACACTTTATAAGCGATCATGAAAACTGCCTCACGGGAGGTTTTGCGGAGAAACTCTGAATGCAAAATGCACAATGCACAATGCAGAATGCAAAATTATTGGGTCGCTGTCGCTCCGATTTGAATAATGCGATTGAATACAATGAGTCAGATCAAACTGAAAGTTGCAACGGCAAAACTGCAAATTACATCATCTATAATGGCAACGCCATTCCTTTAATTTTGCATTTTGCATTTTCAATTTTGCATTTTTTATGAAACAACTTTCTATGAGGAACCAAAAAAAAGGAGGTCTTTTGTTATGGGTAAACTGCCCGATCCGAACAAACTCAATACCTACACCAAAAAAGAAAGCATCATGTACCTCATCGGTCTTGCAGGTCAGAACATGATCTACAACATCATCGGTACGGGATTGTATTTCTACTTCCAGAGCGTTATTTTCCTGCCCGCCATCGCCATCAGCACATTTATGACGATCGCGCGTGTATGGGATGCTTTCAATGACCCGATGATGGGTTCCATTGTTGACCGCACCCGTACAAAGTGGGGCAAATGCCGTCCGTATCTGATTTTCTGTCCGGCGGCAATCTGCATCATTACCATTCTTACGTTCATCAACGGCCGCTATGTTGAAGGCGGCGATGCCGCACGCAATGCCTTTATTATCGGTTGGGCTGCCCTGTCCTATATTCTGTGGGGTATGTGCTACACCGTCGGTGATATTCCGCTGTGGGGCATTACGGCACTGATGACGGAAGATGCAAAAGACCGTTCTAAAATTCTGGCGCTCGCAAGAGTTGCAGCCGGCATCGGCGGCGGTCTTGTGCTTGCGGCAATTGTTCCCATTTCGCAGGCTGTCGGCAGTATGCTGACTCCCGAAAATGCCACCGCGGAACAACTTGCCGACGGACAGCAAAAGGGCTTTATTCTGGTTGCCGTTGTCATGTCGATCATCGGCTCGGGTCTGTTCCAGTTGGCAGGTCTGTTTACCAAAGAACGTGTTTCGTCTTCCGAAAGACACTATACACTCAAAGAAAATTTCCAACTGATGTGGAGCAACAAGCCGTTCCGTCAGCAGTTGATCTCCGGTGTTCTCAGAAGCCCCATTCAGCTTCTTATGAATGTTGCCATGACATTGCTTGCTTACTACTTCGGCGACTACCACGGCGATTATGTTCTTTATATGGTCATTCTCGGCGGCGGTATGATGGTCGGTCAGTTTGCGATCATGCTCTTCATTCCCGGCCTTGCGCAGAAGTATGAAAAGAAGACACTCATGATCCTGTCCACCGTCATTTCCGCAATCGGTTTTGCACTGGTGTTTGTGGTTTATCTGATCGCGCCCACCGATCTCGACAAGCCCGTCTGGCTCGTTGTCAACGCCATTCTCTTTGCCGTTGCCGGTGCAGGACAGGGTGCTTTGAATGTGCTGCAGTCTGTTATGATCGCCGATACGGTTGACTACGAAGAATACCTGCACGGTGTTCGTCCCGACGGTGTTTTCTTCTCGGGACAGAGCTTCATCACAAAGCTTTCCACCGGTATTGCTTCCATTATTTCCGGTGTTGTTTATGCCGTCGTCGGTTTCTCCGGCAGTGCAGTCGAAGAACTCAACAATGCACTTTACAACGGTGCGTCGTTCAAATATGACTATCCCGAATACGCAGCCGCCATGTTCTTCCTGTGCTCCATTCCGCCCGCAATCGGTCTGTTCCTGTCGGTCATCCCCATTCGCAATTATGCCTTGACCAACAAAGAACATTCCCGCATTCTTGCCGAATTGCAATCCCGCCGCCACGGCAACGAAAACGCAGAATAAAAAATAAAACCGATTTGCATTGACAAACCGGGTGAAAATGATTATAATAAAACCGTAGAGGCTACCGTTTAAAGCGGTTAGTGTCTGATTGTTAAATATTTTTTGTTAAACAACCGTCACTTGGCAGAGTGGCGGTTGTTGCTTTTCTCTTTAACTTTAATATGAATGGTAACACTTATGTTCCCGATATGAAATGTTAAAGTGATGGGCATGATCTCACCTCCTTCCGGGGTGAAATCACCAACCGCCTTAAAGGTTCGGATTGAATCCGTTACCTTCAGCCGCCTCTACGATCGGATTCATTATATTCCGCTTGGCGGATCTTGTCAACATTTCGCAAAAAGAAATTGTTGATTTGTATTGACAACCCAACGGACAATATGTATAATAAATATGTAAAGCAACTTTGTTTTTGTTTGTTTTACTTTTTGTTTTTTTTATTTTTTTCTTTTTTGTTTTGTTTTTTTTGTTTAAACAGCCGTCCCTCTGCAGGGGGACGGCTGTTGCCTTTAATGTCGTTTTTTAATATTGACAAAAACCGACACAGGCGGTATACTTGCTTTGATCGTAGAGGCGGCTTAAAAGGCGGTTGGTGTCAGATCCTCCGAAAGGAGGTGAAACATATGCCTGTAACTTTGACTTTTCATGTTGGTAATTTAACTTTTACTATACATATCAAGTTTAAGCAAAAAGGTAACAACCGCCACCCTGGCCGGTGACGGTTGTTCAATAAAAAAAATTTAACAACTAAGACACTAACCGCTTTAAACGGTAGCCTCTACGGTTTTATTATAATCCTATTCTTCCGATTTGTCAATGCAGATCGGAAGTTTTTTTGTTTTTATGTGAATTGTGAGTTGTAAAGTGTACTGTAAAATCCGCCTTTTTGCAGCAGTTCTTCGTGGTTGCCGCGTTCGGTGATTTCGCCGTTTTGCACCACAAGAATCATATCCGCATTCTGAATGGTGGAAAGCCTGTGGGCGATCACAAAGCAGGTTCTGCCCTGCATGAGCTCGTTCATGGCATCACGGATCTGAATTTCGGTTCTTGAGTCCACATTGGAGGTCGCTTCGTCGAGAATCAGCATGGGGGCTGCGGACAAAAAGGCACGTGCAATGGTGATGAGCTGCTTTTGTCCCTTGGAGATATTCACCCCGTCATCGGACAGAACCGTGTCATATCCGTCGGGCAGACTCTCAATGTAACGGTCGATTTTTGCCGCTTTTGCGGCGGCACGGACTTCTTCTTCTGTTGCATCCTCTCTGCCGTAAGCAATGTTTTCAAACACCGTACCGTGGAACAGCCAGGTGTCCTGCAAGACCATGGTAAAACTCTTGCGCAAGTCAGCACGTTTGATCTGCATGGACGGAATGCCGTCTATGCGGATTTCGCCCGACTGCGGATCGTAAAAACGCATCAAGAGGTTAATGACCGTCGTTTTGCCTGCCCCCGTCGGGCCGACGATGGCAACGGTTGTGCCGGGCTGTGCCGTTACGGAAATGTGTTTGAGAATCGGCTTTTCGGGCACATAAGAAAAACTTACATCGTCCAACACCGCTTCTCCCTGCACGTTTTGCAGGTCCTTTGCATCTTCCGCATCGGCAGGCTCGCTCGGCTCGTCCAGAATACGGAACACGCGTTCCGCTGCCGAGAATGCCGATTGGAATTCATGCAGAATATTGGAAAACTCGTTGATCGGCCCTGCAAACTTGCGGGAGTATTGCACAAACTGTGCCACGCCGCCCAGAGTGATGAACAGGGCAGACCCTGCTGCCACGGCACCGCTTTGCGAATTCATATACAGAATGCCGCCGAAAATGGCAACCAGCGCAATGGAAATGTTGTTGATGAGGTTGATGCTCGGGAACAGCAAAGCCGCACTGTATTCGGCATTGTAGTAGGCATCCATGGCTTCTTCGTTGCGCTTGTTGAAGCGCTCGGAAATCACATTCTGCCTGCCATAGGCTTCGATGCTTCTTGCACCCGAAAGCATTTCTTCCGCATAGCCGTTGAGTTCGCCGTATTTTTTGCTTCGTTTGCTGAACAGCGGCCGCACCTTTTTGGAACGATAGCGGGTGAACAGCACCGAAACGGGCACGGTGAACACAAAAATGAGGATCATCGGTTTTGAAATATTCCACATAAAGATAAGCGACCCGACCACGGTGTAAATGCTTGTCATGACCTGCACAAGGTCATGCGAAAGGGTGCTGTTGACGGTGTCTATGTCGTAAGACAGGTGGCTGATGATGTCGCCCGTGTGGTTGGTGTCAAAATAATTGACAGGCAGGGTGTTGAGCTTTTCAAACAACTCTTTTCGCATTCTGTAGGTGATTTTCTGGCTTAAGTGGATCATAATCACCGCAAGAATGTAGGACAGCCCTGCCGACAGTGCATAGCAGACGATCATTTTGATGACATTCACCCACACCGCATCAAAATCGACACCGCTTGCAAGTTCGATCGCATCAATTGCCGCACCCGAATAGCGAGGGCCCAGCAGGGAAAGCTGATTGGAAAGAAGCGTGAACACAATGGCAGGTATAAATAAGTGCCATTGTTGCAACACGTATTTCCCCAGCCGCAGGAAAATGCCTTTGTTATCGCGTTTGCGGACGGGGGATTTTTCTTTTTTATCAGTCAACAAAAGCACCTCCCATCTGCGAATCGCTGATTTCGCGGTAGGCAAGGCAGGTTTCAAGCAGATCGTTATGCGTACCTTTGCCGATGATTCTGCCGTCTTCAAGAACAAGAATCAGATCGCAGTTTTTGACGGAGCTTACACGCTGTGCCACGGTGATGACGGTGGTGTCCGTTAAGTTTGCATCGAGTGCCTGTCGCAACAGGGCATCGGTTTTGTAGTCGAGGGCAGACGAGGAATCGTCTAAAACGAGAATCTCGGGTTGCCCCGCCAGCGCACGGGCAAGCAGCACTCTTTGCCGTTGACCACCCGAAAGGTTGGTGCCGTTTGCGGAAAGCAGATGGTTATAGCCGTCGGGAATGTCGCTGATAAATTGGTGTGCCTGCGCAATTTCGGCGGCACGGAACATATCTTCGTCGGGAATGTTCCGTCCGAAACGGATGTTTTCTGCAATCGTGTCGGCATAAATGAAGCCGTTTTGCAAGGAAGCACCGATCATCTCTGTTAAATCTTCACGGCTGTATGCTGTGATTTTTTTGCCGTTTATGCGGATTTCACCCTCGTTGGGCTCGTAAAAGCGAAGAAGCAGACGGATGAGGGTGGATTTGCCGCTGCCTGTGGCACCGATGATGCCGAGCCGTTGTCCTTTTTGCAGCGAAAACGAGATATTTTCAAGATTTTTGCTTTTGCCGAAGTAGGAAAATCCGACATCGGTGAAGGTGATGTGGGCATTGTCAGTCGGATTTTTGTCCGGTATGACGGTGTAGCGGTCGGGAGTGTCCAACACAGCCGAAATGCGGTTTGCGGATGCGGCACATTTGGTGTACATCACAAACATGCGCGACAGCGACATCATCGCCATGGAAATGAGGGTGAAATACTGCATGAATGCAATCACGGTTGCGGGGCTTGTCAGGTCGTTTTTGACCCTGTAAGCCGCAACGGCAACAACCCCTGCAATGCCCAAATTCATAAGCAGGGTCATCACGGGATTCACAATGCCCATAATGGTGCCCGCCTTGCGTTCACGGGCAGAAAGCTCTTTGTTCACGCGGTCATAACGGCGGTTTTCGTGCTCGTTTTTGGAAAGTGCTTTGATCACGCGGATGCCCTGAATATCCTCACGGGCAACACGCACCATACTGTCCACGCTTTTTTGCACATCGCTGTAAAGCGGCACCCCTTTGCGGGAGATGCCGTACACGGTTACGAAAATAAAGGGCAGTGTGGCGAGCATAACAAGCGATAACGCGGAGTCCATCAGCATGGTCATGATCGTGCCGCCGATGAGAAGAATCGGAGCTCGCACACCCATCCTTTGCATCATGCCGATAAAGTTCTGCACATTGTAGGTGTCGGTGGTAATGCGTGATTCAAGCGAGGGGATGGTGAATTGGTCCGTGTCGGTTGCGGATAGATACAGCGTTTTTGTGAACAGTTCTTTGCGCATGGCTTTGGAAAACCGCGTGGTCACTCGTGCCGCCATGCGGTTGGCGATGATGTTGCCCAAGCATGCAATGACCGAGAAAAACACCATCAGAGAGCCGTAAAACACGATTTTGCTGATGTTTTGTTCCGCGATGACATTTTCGAGAATGTGGGTCAGAATGTAAGGCAAAAACAATTCCGTCACCGTGCCGATGACCTTCACGCAAAAGCCTGCGACCATCCGCAGACGATAGGGCTTTAAGTATAATAAAATCCGTTTCATTTTTTGTCTCCCATTAACCCCACACATCGCTCTGTTCGCCGAAGTTGCCGTCTTCCACGGGGGCATCGGCAAAGCCGGTGGTGGTTTCGGGCGGGGGCGGAATAAACAGGGTGGTGTCTTGCATGGGTGTTTCTTCCATGGGAATATCGGTCGGCAGAACGAAATCGCCCGTTGTGTTTTCACCAAAAGCGTCCTGCGGCAGCGTGGTCGCTTCACCGAACTGGCTGTCCACAGAAACCTGTTCGGCATCGGACGGCACTTCGGGCGGGGGGATGTCGGAAATGCCGAGTGCAGTGCTTGTCAGCACAAAGCCGATTGCAAAAAGAACGGGCAAGGCAACTGTCAGCAAAATCAATCCTCTGCGTGACAGGGGTTTGACCTGTGTTTGCTCATTGATGCGGTAGCCTTCAGCATCCACACGGTCGGGAAATTCACGGCTGAAACGGTAATAACCCTTTGTCTTTTCGGCAAAGGGGGCTTTTCGGTCGGCGGCTTTTTCAATTCGCTCGCGGTATTGCGGGTCTGTTTGTTCACTGACCTGCTTTTTTTTCATGTAGTTGCGCTGGCCGGGCTTGCGGTTTTCTTTGCGTTGGCGCAAATTTTCACGCAGAAAATAAACGGTGTTGCGCAATGTTTCAAATGCCATACATGAATCCTTTCATAGTTTCCATTTTTTTTGCATTGCGCCTGACAAGGCATAAGAATAAAATGAAAACAGATAGTTTTAAGGAGTGGTAAAAACCGTGCAATGCAGAATGCTGAGTGAAAACGGAATTGAGGTCCAACTGAGCCGTGCCGAAATGCAGGCTCTTGATATTACATACGAAAACCTGGATTATGCCAATACCGAAACCCGCCGTGTGCTGTGGACGGTGCTTGACGAAGCGGGCAGCACCCTCGGATGCAACATCGACCTTTCGGGGCGCATGCTCATTGAAGCGCGACCCGACGGGGACGGAGGCTGTATTCTGGATTTTACATTATATCCGCATGCAAAAATGAAGTTGAAAAGGCAAAAACTGGCAAAAACCGACGGCGCACTGTTGTTTGAAGCCGACAGTGCGGATGCGCTGTTGGCGGCGGTGTGCGCCATTAACACGGATGTGTATGCAGACTTGTATCTGCAAGACGGGGTATTTTGTTTGCTGTTGTTCCCGCAAGAGGAGCAGCGATTGCTTCTGACCGCCGTGTTTGCGGAATTCGGTTGCTTGCGGCAAGCGAGTGAATACGAAGCCGCGGCCATCGGGGAATACCGCCAATGCGTGTGCAAAAATGCCGTGCAGTTATTGCGTTCTTATGCTTTGCTCAGAGAGAATAAAGATGCTCAAAACTGACACCCTCGTCGGAAACGACGATCTTTGTGCCGCCGTTGAACCCGAACCGGAAGCCTGAATTGATGCCGACTTTGAGTGTGTAGGTCATGCGCACATCTTCATACACAATGGAGAAATTGTTCATGTGTTCATGCCCGCAGAATATGTTTTTGGTGGTGCCCACTTCTTTGACAGCCTCAAAGAAGCCGTTGGGGACGGGGTTGCCGTCGCCGTCACGCGGGCAACAGATCTTTTCGTTGCATTCGCCGGAAGCGGCAAAGCCGTCGCGCCATGTTTCGTTTTCAGTGTCCCATGCGGCATCGTAAGCAAACTGATATTCCGCATTGGGAATGTGGTAGAACACGGTGGTTTCGGTTTTTTCGCCTGTGACGGTCTGAATGCCGTTTGCCGCCCACTTGTACCATTCGATCTGCGTTTCGTTCAGGTGCGATCTGTGGGTATCCATCATAATCAGAGAGTTGACCACCTTTTCACCCTCACAGATGTTGATGATGTAGTTGCCGCAACCCATGGCGGGATCGCCCTTTTTGAACAGACAATAAGGGCTTTTCAGCATGATGTCGGCAAGGTAATTGGCATCGCAGTTACCCTCTGCATCGTGGTTGCCGAACACGGGTGCCCACGGAATACCGAATGAGTTCATCAGATCCGTAATGCGTTTGACTGCAAAAACGGTGGAAGCGGTGCACACAATGTCACCTGTTACGGTGATAAGATCGGGCTTTACTTTCTTAACCAGCCTTTTCATGGTGGCGGAAGACAAAAATGCCGTGAATGCGCGGTAATCGTAGTCTGCAAAGTGGGTGTCCGTGAAGTTGAGAATCACAAAATCCTTTCCTTCTTCCTTTTGCAGAACAAAGGTGTCTTCGAGTTTGTATTCGTCGTCAGCCGACCATACATCCGTGCTTTTTTCACCGATGTATTCTGTGTTTTTGATTTCTTTCATGTGAAACAGTGCATAAATCATGTCTTTGAATGTTGCCATGCGCACATATCCTTCCGTTGTGCCGCTGGCAGAAACACAACAATTTGCCGCCGAAAAAACAAGAACGGAACAAAGAACAATGCTGATTATCTTTTTCATATTGTGCAATCCTCTTTCATATACTTATTCCGGACCGTGCAGCATAACAAAGACGACTTTGTTGGCTGCCTGTATTTGTATTCTTTCGTATATACTTACTGCAGGCCGTGCAACATATCAATCACGGCTTTGCGGTCTGTTTGTTTGAACACGTAACTGCCTGCAACCAGCACATCTGCACCTGCTTTTACGCACAGGGGGGCGGTTTTGTCGTCCACACCGCCGTCCACCTGAATGTGGGTGTCAAGCCCGCGGCGGTTGATTTCGGCACGGATCTTTTCAATTTTCGGCAGCATATCGGGCATAAATTTCTGCCCGCCGAAACCGGGCTCCACGGTCATCACAAGCACCATGTAAAGGCGGTCAAGGTAGGGGAATACCGCTTCGGCAGGGGTGCCGGGCTTAACCGACAATGCCGCTTTGATGCCTTTTTCTTCGAGGTAATCGAGCACTTCACTGATGTCGGAATCCGCTTCAATATGGAAGGTGATGAGGTTTGCCCCCGCGTCAACGAACAAGGGCGCAATAAATTTGGGGTCCGTGACCATCAGATGCACGTCCAGCACCGTGTTGAACTGTTTGCGCAAGGTGCTGACAAGGCCGGGGCCGAAACTTAAATTCGGCACAAAATGCCCGTCCATAATGTCAATATGCAGCATATCCGTGCCGCCGTTCACAACATCGGCGGCTTCTGCGGAAAGTTTACCGTAATCGCATCCCAACAGGGAAGGGGAAACAAGGATCATAATAAAACACTCCTTTCATCCTTTTATTATACACCATCGCTTTGCGCTTTGCAATTTCTTTTTAAAAGAAGATTCAACACTTTTTTTATTTTTATTATTGATTTTTTAAGGAAAATAGTGTATTGTAGAATCAAAATATAATGGGTTTTTGCAGTATGCAATCCCGTTTTTTAAGGAGTTATGGCAATGAAAAGAAAGATGATCTCAATTTTTTGTGTGCTTCTGGCTATGAGCCTGCTGCTGTGCGGCTGTGCTGCAGATGACGAATCCGTTTCGGGCGGAGATGTTGCTTTTGAATTGAGCAAAGACCTGATCGATGATGACATTGCACAGCTGAAACTGTTTGAAAGCGGCTGTTTTTATATCAGCGGCTCCATGACGGATGCTTCCGGCGAAACCCTGCCCATGGAAATGGCAATCAAAAACGGCAACTCCAACATGGCTTCGCAGATGGAAGGCGTTACCATTGCTTTTATGTGCGTGGACGGTAAATACTACATGAATTATCCCGACGGCGAATGCGTTCTGGAACTGGATGAAGCCGTTTGCCGCGAAATGGAGCTGGATCCGGCAGAACTGACTTTCGATGCGTCTTCCATTGCCATCGGCGATGTGGATAACAGCGTGCTCGTCAGCGAAGAAGACGCGCTTGTGGATACTGAAAAAGCGGTCTGCCGTACCTATCAGCAGCCCAACGGAGCCTATGTTAAAACATATATGAAAGACGGCAAAATGATTCGTCTGCAACGTGAAGATGCACAGGGCAATATGACCAGTGTGTTTGATATTGATGTGCTTGCCGATATTTTCCCCGATTCGGCTGTTAACCTTCCTTCGGGCAGCAAACTGTACAGCGGCACAACGGGCATGATGGCATTTATGCTCAAATTTGCCTCCGCTGTGGGCATGGATGCTTTTGAATAAGATGAAAACAGCACTTGTGTTCGGCGCAACGGGCGGCATCGGCGAAGCCGTTGTGCGCCGATTGCATCGTGACGGATACAAAACCGCGATCGGCTATTGCCGTTCCGAAGAAAAGGCAAAGGCGCTGGCGGCGGAACTGTCTGCTTTTTGCGTGCAGTGCGATCAAAGCGATCCTGCAAGTGTCAACAATGCCGTGCAGGCTGTTTATGAACAGTTCGGTTCGTTGGATCTGCTTGTCAATTGCGCGGGCATTTCCGAATGGGGACTGTTCGATATGCTTTCCGACGAAGCATGGCAACGGCTTCGCGGTGTCAATTTCGACGGCGTTGTGTTTGCCTGTCGTGCCGCCGTACCGCTTATGGTGCGTCAAAAAAGCGGCAGTATTGTGAACATCGGCTCTGTGTGGGGCGAAACGGGGGCTTCCTGTGAGGTCGCTTATTCAGCCTGCAAAGCGGGGGTTTCAGGGCTCACAAAGGCACTCGCCAAGGAACTCGCTCCTTCGGGCATCACAGTCAACTGTGTTGCGCCCGGTGCGGTGCAAACGGCAATGATGAACCGTTTTTCGCAACAGGAAATCACTGCTTTGTGCGAAGAAATTCCCCTCGGCAGAATGGCAAACCCCGCAGAAATTGCCGATGCCGTTGCATTCCTTGCAAATGCGCGCTACATAACAGGTCAGATCCTCGGTGTCAACGGAGGACTTTATATCTGATAAAAAATGAGGATTTCAAAATGAAAATGTTGCAAAAATCAAACCATATCGCAGCCCTTTTGCTGGTGCTTGTGTTGCTTGTGCCTGTTTTTGCCGTGCCGTGTTCGGCGGCTTCGGTCACAACCATCAGGGATGCACAGCTCAAGGAGTTTTATCTGCATGAGTTCAACAGGGTCGTCAATGCCGTCAAGAAGAACCGTCCGGGGTTGACCGTGCTTGCAACGGGTGTGGTTTCGCAGAGCGCCGATGAAGAAGATCGCATGGCGGATTTCGCAAAAACGGCGGTTGAAAATGTGTTCAAAAATGAAAAATCCCTTGCCGCAGACTTGCTGGATGACCTGAAAAATAATGATTTTTCAGATACGCAGCAGACGGCCGTTTCTTATGACCGCGGTGCTTTGAACGCGGATAAAGTGCCTGTGTCGGGCAAGGAGTATGTCAGCGCGCTGTCAACGAAGTATGACTTCACCATGAAAATGCTGCGCAATGACGAGAAGCAGAGAACAGAGCTGCTTATTCAGTTCCCCGAAACTTCCCTTTTGGATGCGCTCAATCCGCAGAAAAGTGATCTTTCCAAGGTGTTCGACCTGCCGACCAATACCGATGTTATCCTCAGCCAGGACGAGGATGAGGTCATTATTCTCGAAGGCGGTTTCTTCCAGCTGGATGACATCGTCTGCACCAATGCGTATGTTGATATTATCTATAATGATAATATGGAACTCATTACCTATACCTCCAACATCACCTACCGTGTCAAATTCAGCACCTACACGATGCTTGAATCCCTTTGGCCTCTTTTCTTCAAGACCCTGCAAGGCATGGGACTTGATGTCGGCACTGCTGCAGACTTCAACATTGTATCTATCATCATGGGACTCATCGGTGCTTTTACGGACTTTGACCCCGAAGAATCCATGAGCAGTATCTATACGGATTACACCGTGCAGTATCAGATGTATGAACTGGACTGGACACCGCGTTATTTCGGCGATGTGGACAAAGACAACCGTGTGGATGCCGACGATGCACGTAGAATTCTGCGTTCGTCTGTCGGCTTGACACCCATCCGCGATGCGGGGGATATTTTCTTTGCCGATATGGATTTTGACGGCGTCATCACCGCCGGCGATGCCCGTCTTGCACTTCGTGTTTCTGTTGGCCTTGATAAAAAATACACGTCCTATGAAATGCGTCAGGAACAAATCAAAGGCAACTGGGAAGAACCCGATGAACCCATGATTCCCGATACCCCCGTTGAAGTGCCCGATGAACCCGATGTTCCCGAAATCCCCATCGACTGAACAAAGCGTTGTTTTTGGCAATTTGATATTATTTGCTTGACAAATTCAAAAATTTATTGTATATTGTTGCTTAATACTCTCCCCCCGGAAAGGAAATGAACTGAAATGGCTGATGTTTACAAACTGACAGCGGAAGAATTTGCCCGTTACAAAGCAGAACTTGACACTTTGCGCGATACCGGCAGAAAAGAAATTGCCAGAAGACTCGACGAAGCAAGAAGCCTGGGCGATCTTTCCGAAAATGCGGAATATGATGCCGCAAAGGACGACCAGGGCAGAATGGAAGCCCGCATCGCAGAACTCAAAACCATCATTGAGAATTCTGAAATCATTGATGCAAATTCTCTTTCTACCGCAACGGTTGCTGTGGGTCTGTCGGTTAAAGTGTTTGATAAAACATTCAACGAAGAAGTGGTTTATTCCATCGTCAATGCGCCGCAGGCTGATCCGTTTGAAAACAAGATTTCCGATGCTTCTCCCGTAGGTGCCGCTTTGCTCGGCCACTGCGTCGGTGATGTTGTTCATGTTGAAACACCTGCCGGTATGCTTGAGTTTAAAATTCTCGACATCTTCAAGTAAAAATCACTCGCTGCCCGGAGTTTCTCCGGGCGGTGCTTGTTTATCTGTTGACCGCATAGAGGAGTTTGTATGGTTGCAGCGGCAATTCTTGCAGGCGGCAGAGGAACCCGCATGGGTTCCGATACCCCCAAACAGTATCTTGAATTCAACAACGAACCGATTCTGATTCATTCCGTGCGCGCTTTTTCGGCGCATGAACGGGTGGATCGGATTTGTGTTGTTGTGCCGCAAGCCTTTTGTGCCGAAACCGAACAACTTTTGCAACACTTTTTGGGTAAAAACAGCGGTATCGATGTGATTGCAGGCGGCGAAAACCGCAGTTTGTCGCTGTTGCATGCGGCAAGGTTTTTTGCGCAATCCTGCCCGCCCGACACCGTTTTTATCACACATGATGCGGTGCGCCCCTTTGTTACAAAACGCATGATCGATGAAAACATTGATTTCTGCATACTGCACGGTGCGGTCGGCACGGTCGTTCCCGCTGTGGACACCATTTTAATGAGTGAAGACGGGCTGTTTATAAGCCATGTTCCGCCCCGCAAAAATGCCTTTCATGCCCAGACCCCACAGACCTTTCTGCTGGGCAAAATGACCCGGTTGCTCGAAAGCGCAACCGCCGAACAGCATGCGGCATTCACCGACGGCTGCTCTGTTTTTTTGCAGGCGGGCTTGCCCGTTTGCATGGTGCAGGGTGAAAATTATAACATAAAAATTACCTATGCCGACGATTTGACTCGTGCAGAAGAAATACGCAAAAAGTTTTTTAATTGAAAGAAGGAACACTATGGCATCCATTACTGTTGTTGTGACTTCCCATAAGACGGACGAAGAAGGACTTCGCTGGTCGCTGGAAGCATTGATTGACCAAACCGATGAGGATTTTGATGTTGTACTCGTGGATGACGGCACAACCGATTGTGCCGCCAAGGTCTTTGAGGAATATTGCAATGAATATGACGGCTTTGTTTTCGTTTTCAGCGAAAAGCAGGGCACTGCCGCTTCGCGCAATGCGGGGGTGCTGAAAGCCAAGGGCGATTTTGTGACCTTCCTGGACGGCGGTGACTACATTTCCCCCGAAACGATTGACCGTTTCCGCAAAACGCAGGAAACAACCAAAGCCGACCTTGTTTGCAACCGTTATTATTATTCGGGCGAAGGCGAACCCGGATATGACAGCTGGTCCGAGCAGATCTGTGTTGTGCCCGATGTGGACCGTCTGGACAGAGCCCTGCTCAATACCTGCGACCTCGACGGCAAACTTTTTAACCGCAAATTCTTTAACCTGTATTCACTGCGTTTTCCCGAACAGGCAGTGGCTTACAATGCGTGGATGACCATGAAATGCGCGCTCAGCGGTGCAAAGGTAGCAGGATGCGCGGGTGCGATCTATGAGAAAAAGACCAATCCGCTGTTCGGCGAAGCCAAACCCACGGCAGACAGTTTCAAGGCTTTTGTTGCCGTTTATGATGAAATTCTCGGCTGGATCAAGGCTGTTATTGAAGAAGAAACAGGCAATCTGGACGGCGATGAATATGTGTGGCAGGAAATTCTGACCGTATATTTCCAGTTGCTCACCGACCGTTTTTACCGCGCTTTCTGGCACATTGATGATGATATTCTTGAACTGCTTCGTGCAAAGCTGGAAGAACTCAGCGAGCCGTTGGGGGAGGACAGAAAAAAGAAGATCAATGAAAAAAATATCGATATCCGATTCCCCGCGATGTATATCCGCGTGGCGGATGCCGTGCAGATGCCCCTGTTCAGCATGCTCATCGATATCACAAAGACCGAAGAACTCGGCGATCTGATCCGTTCCTTCTATGGGCAGAAGTTCCCGTTCTTTGACCTGTGGGTCAAGCAAAGCGACTTTGAATCGGGCTATTATCCCGCAGAATGGAAGTCTGCGCCCAACCTGCATCTGTTGGCCGACAACGGCTTCTTTGCCAATGCAAGGCAGGATTGCGCCGGAATCCCGATCAATGTCAAGGATGCAACCCCCGTGGACAGCAGTGTTCTCAGTGAATTGGCAACGGCCAAAATGCCGCGAGCCATGATCCAGTATAAATTTGCCGCCCTTCGCAAATCCAAAGGCGCCAAAACCTACCTCAAGGGCAAAGGATTTAATATCAGATAATAATCAAAAAGAGGAGCTGTGCAACAGCTCCTCTTTTAATATGCTTTCTTATTCCACAATGTTTGCAAAGCGGCGGATCACGCTTTCGCAATCCTTTTTGTCCATGATCTTCGGCACGGGATAAGTCGGGTTGCCTTCCTGCAGAGCACGTGCAACAAGGGTGGGAATGTCCTTTTCCTTGACATCGAGCTTTTCGGGAATGTCCATGCTTGCATTGAGCTCGCGGATTGCCTTGATGAAAGCGGCGGCTTTCTGATTGTCGGTCAAGCCTTTTGTGTCAAGACCTGCGAAATCAGCCAGCTTTGCAAGGCCTTCTGCGGCGGATTCGCCGTAGTATTCGAGTACATAAGGCAGAATCACAGCGTTTGCAAGGCCGTGCGGCACGCCGTACAGACCGCCCATGTTGTGTGCGATTGCGTGTACATAACCGACATAAGCTCTCGTGAATGCAATCCCCGCAAGGTGGGATGCCATGAGCATGTTGGTGCGGGCGGCGGTGTTTTTGCCGTCGTCGTAAGCGGTCTTCAGATTTTCAAAAATCAGCTTGACGGCACGTTCTGCGCAGTCGAGTGTTTCTTTAGTGTTGGCATGGTTGATGTAGGCTTCCACAGCGTGGGTCAGCGCATCGATACCCGTGGTGGATGTGATGTGCTTGGGCAGACCGTAGGTAAGCTCGGGATCAAGCACCGCATACTTCGGGCGAAGCGACGGGTCGTTGATGGCATACTTTTCATGCGTCTGCGGGTTGGTAACAACAGCGGCAACCGTGGTTTCCGAACCCGTACCTGCTGTTGTGGGAACCGCAAACAGGGTGGGGATGGGTTTGATGACTTTCAGAAGACCTCTGAGTTGCGGCAATGTTGCCTTGGGACGGGCAAGCAGTGCACCGCAGGCTTTGGCACAGTCCATGGGAGAACCGCCGCCGAATGCAACGATGGCTTCGCAGTTGTTCTTTTTATAAAGATCTCTTGCGGCATGGATGTTGTCAAAGGTAGGGTTGGGCTGGGTGCCGTCATAAATGACATATTCGATGCCCTGTTCGTCCATGGCATCATACAGCGGCTGTGCAAGACCGATTTTGGTGATGCCGCCGTCGGTTACAACGAGCACTTTTTTGAATCCCTTTGCTTTGATGAAAGCGGGCAACTGTTTGACTGCACCTGCACCCTGCAACAGTTCGGGACTCTTCCACGGCAGCACATAAGATGCACCGCGCATGACAACCTGGTATGTACGATAAAAAGCATTGATAGGTTTCATTTCTCTGCCTCCTTTTTTTATAAACATAATTTTACCACTTTGCACTTGTTTTTGCAAGTATTAAATCATTATTTTCCTTTTTTCCTGCGGCAAATGCAAAAATGGGATTGCTTTTTTTGCATAAAAGTGTTAATATTTTAACAGTTTAAAACCGAAAGGGGATTTTAATTATGAGAACAGCAATTTACGGAGCAGGATCTCTGGGTACGGTTCTTGGTGCTTACATCGCAAAAGCCGGCGTGCAGGTGGATCTTATCAACCGCAACAAAGCCCACATTGCCGCCCTTAAGGAAAAAGGTGCACACATTGTCGGTACGGTCGATTTCGTACAGCCTGTCAATGCACTTCTTCCCGAAGAAATGGAGGGCAAATATGACCTCATCATTCTGATGACCAAACAGCTTTATAACAAAGAAGTGCTGGAATTCTTGCTTCCCTTTCTTGCAGATGACGGCGTTGTCTGCACCATGCAGAACGGTCTGCCGGAACTGTCCGTCAGTGAAGTGGTCGGCGAAGAACGCACCATGGGCTGTTCCGTCGCATGGGGTGCAACCCTCAAAGAACCCGGCGTGGCTGAGCTGACCAGCGAAGCAGATTCTCTGTCCTTCGGTTTGGGCAGAATGGACGGCAGACACGACAAGAAACTCGACGAAGTTAAGGAAGTTCTTGAATGTATGTGCACGGTCATCATTGAAGACAACTTCATGGGTGCCCGTTGGTCGAAACTGCTCATCAACTCCGCTTTCTCGGGTATGTCCGCTGTTATGGGCGGTACTTTCGGCGATGCCGCAGAACGCAAGGATTCCCGTGTTTGTTGCCAGAATATCATCAAAGAATGTATTGATGTTTCCCGTGCCGCAGGTGTCACCATCGAACCCGTACAGGGCAAGGATATCGTAAAACTGCTTGATTACAAGGGTGCATTCAAAAAGAAACTCGCATTCCTCATTTTGCCCCTTGCCATCAAAAAGCACCGTCTGCTCAAAGCAAGTATGTTGCAGGATCTTGAAAAGGGCAAAAAGTGCGAAATTGATGCCATCAACGGTGTTGTGTGTGCTTACGGCAAAAAACTCGGTATCCCCACACCTTACAATGATAAGGTTGTGGAAATCGTGCACGGCATCGAAGACGGAACTTATACTTATTCTTTCAGCAACGTAAAGTTGTTCTCCAAACTGCCCAAATAAGTATTATGAAATGCAAAATGCAAAATGGAAAATGCAAAATTATCGGGTCGCTTCGCTCCGATTATAGAGTATGAAGAAATTTACATAAAAAATAAAATAGCACAATCTTAAACACTTTCAAATTATTTTATATGACATTGCGTGTGCAGAATCAGTGCAAACTAAAATTAAAAATAGCAAAACCAAAAATTATATTTTCTATAATGGCAACGCCATTCCTTTAATTTTGCATTTTGCATTCCTGCATTTTGCATTTAAAAAACCGAGGCTCGTTATGAACCTCGGTTTTGCGTTTATATTCCGTTCTGCTTTTTAGCCGCAATCACGGTATTCTGCATGAGCATGGCGATGGTCATGGGACCCACACCGCCGGGAACAGGGGTGATGGCAGAGGCCTTCGTGCTGACAGCTTCAAAGTCCACATCACCGCAGAGCTTGCCGTTTTCAAGGCGGTTGATGCCGACGTCGATCACAACCGCACCGTCTTTCACCATGTCTGCTGTCACAAAATTCGGTCTTCCGACAGCGGCAATGATGATGTCTGCAGCCTTTACTGCCTCTTTGAGGTTGACGGTGCGGGAATGGCAGACTGTGACCGTGGCATCGGCGGCGAGCATCAGCAGAGCCGCAGGTTTGCCGACAATGTTGCTTCTTCCGATGACAACGCAGTTTTTACCCTTGCAGTCGATGTTTTCATACTTGAGCATTTCCATAATGCCGGCGGGTGTGCAGGGCAAAAAGCCCTCTTTGCCCGACAGCAGAAGTCCCGCATTGACGGGGTGGAAGCCGTCTACGTCCTTTTCGGGCAGGATGGCACTCGTGATTGTGTCTTCATCAATGTGCTTGGGCAGGGGCAACTGACAAAGAATGCCGTTGACCGTTTTGTCTGCATTTAAGTTTGCAATCAGTTTCAGAAGGTCTTCCTGTTTTGTGTCGGCGGGCAGTCTGTATTCAAGCGAACGCATGCCGCAGGCTTCGCAGGCCTTTTTCTTGTTGCCGACATACACCTGTGATGCGGGATCGTCACCCACCAAAATGACCGCAAGGCAGACTTCAATGCCTTGTTCTTTTAATTTTGCAACCTCTGCGGCGGCTCTTTCCTTGACCGCCGCGGAGATTTCTTTACCGTTTATGAGTTTCATGTTGTTTATACCCACCACATCGCAGCGGCATCTTCGGTGATCAGAACGTTTTTCAGCGTTCCGACAGCCTTGGACAGACCTTCGTTCTGGCTCATGAGGGAATCTTCGTGTTCAATGGACAGAACATGGTCATACCCCACAAGACGCAGGTTGCTGACGATGTCTTTCCAATACAGTTCGTCGTTGCCGTAGCCGACCGAACGGAAGCTCCATGCACGGTTGACAACATCGGCATAAGGTGTCATGTCAAGCACACCCGTACGCGCGGTGTTGTATTTGTCCACTCTGGTGTCCTTTGCGTGGACGTGGAAAATAGCATCCTTGAGCGTGCGGATAACCACAACGGGATCCATGCCCTGCCAGATGAGGTGCGACGGGTCGAAGTTTGCACCGATTTCGGGGCCGACGGCTTCGCGAAGACGAAGCAGGGACTGCGTGTTATAAACGCAGAAACCGGGATGCAGTTCGAGTGCGATCTTGTCTACACCGTGTGCTTTTGCAAACGCAACCGTGTCTTTCCAATAGGGAATGAGCACTTCGTTCCACTGCCATTCGAGCACTTCCGAGAAGTCATTCGGCCACGGGCAGGTGACCCAGTTGGGATATTTTGCGGTTTCGCAGTCGCCGGGGCAACCCGAGAAGGTGTTGATCTGATGAATATCCAGCTTTTCTGCAAGCAGAATGGTGTCCTTGATGACCTTGTCAAACTTTGCGGCAATTTCCTTGTTGGGATGCACGGGGTTTGCATGGCAGGACAGGGCACTGATTTCAACATTATACTTTTTAATGAGTGCTTTGAATTCTTCAAGAGCCTTGGTGTCATTGAGCAGAATGTCGGGGTTTGCGTGTGCATTGCCGGGGTATCCGCCGCAACCGATTTCGACCATTTCAATGCCGAGCGAGGTGAAATATTTGAGTGCATCTTCCAGCGGAAGATTGCTCAGAAGTGTGGTAAATACGCCTAATTTCATGTTTATTACTCCTTATACATTGGCTTTGAGCCACTTCATGCTTCTGCCGATATCGGAAAGACCGTCCGGCACGGGATCGTCATTTTCAAGAACGATCCATTCAATGCCTGCATCTTTTGCGGCTTTGATGACGGCGGCAAGATCGTTGTTGCCTTCACCGAGTGCGGTGGGCTTGCGGTCGATGCCGTCCTTGATGTGCAGCAGAACGATATCCTCTTTGTTTTTGGTGATGTAATCATAGTTGTCCACACCGGCACAGAAACTCCAGTAGGTATCGAGTTCAAGTTTACAGTATTCTGCCATAACCTGCATGGCGGTCTTGCCGTTGCGGAAAACCTTGAATTCTTCGGTATGGTTGTGGTAATAGGTCGGAATGCCGAGTTTTTCGGCGGCTTTTCCGAGAATTTTTGCGGTTTTTGTGGATTCTGCACAAGTGTCGTGCGGTGCCCCGCCGACACCGGCATACATAAGACCGAGTGTTTTGACATATTCGGCGGTTTTATTGATGTTGACGGGAAGATAGTCCTGCAGACCCATGTGTGTGCCCACGGCGACAAGTCCGCATTCATCGAGTTTTGCTTTGAGCACATCTGCTTCTACGCCGAAATAACCTGCAAATTCAACACCCTCAAAGCCGAGTTCCTTGATTTTGGGCAGAATGTTCAGCAGATCGTCACCGCATTTGATATGGTCACGTACGGAATAAAGCTGTACGGCAAGTTTCATCATTTTATCCTCCGAAGTGATTAGTCAAAGTATACGGGTTCGCCTGTCTTTGCGGATGTGTAGATGGCTTCAAGAATCTGTGTGACGGTGGCTGCCTGTTCGGGAAGCACGCAGGGATCGGTGTCGGTTTCAATGGCCTTGAGCCAACGACCCATGTCAACCACAGAAGCATCGGAACTTGTGTTGCCGTCATAGAATGCAACACCGCCTGCATCGAGGTTGGGCTTTTCAATGGTCTGTCTGCCGTGGCGGACATAGTTGAGCTTGACTTCGTCAACCGTGTCGATACCGCCGTTGACACCGCAAAGCATATAGGATGCTTCGATGGGCTTGGAAATGTTGAGTGCCCAGCTTGATTCGAGCATAACAACCGCACCGTTCTTCATGACAATGTAGCCGAATGCGGAATCTTCAACCGTGAACTTGGCGGGATCCCAGTCGCCCCATGCGTTGCCGGTGTTGGTCTGATCGCGAAGCTTTGCGAAGGTGTTGCCGACGACCATCTTGGGTTCGTAGTTGTTCATCATCCAAAGGGTGAGGTCGAGTGCATGGGTGCCGATGTCGATCAGCGGACCGCCGCCCTGTTCGTATTCGTTAAGGAACACACCCCATGTGGGAACGGCTCTGCGCCGGATGGCAAGTGCCTTGCCGTAGTAGATTTCGCCCAGAACACCGCTTTCGACAACGCTTCTTGCATACAGGTTTTCAGGGGTCTGACGGTTCTGATAGCCGATGGTCAGCTTTTTGCCGGTGCGTTTTGCGGCTTCGCACATGGCAACTGCTTCCGCATAGGTTTTTGCCATGGGCTTTTCGCACATAACGTGCTTGCCGGATTCAAGTGCATCTATTGTAATGAAAGAGTGAGAACGGTTGGGGGTGCAGACATGAATAACATCAATGGTTTTGTCTTCAAGCAGTTCTTTGTATGCGGTTTCGCTGCCGTAATAAACCTTTGCATCTTCCGTGCCGAACTTTTTGGCAGCAGCTTTTGCTTTTTCTTCATCGATGTCGCAGAATGCAACCATTTCGCATTTGCCGTCGTATTTTGCGAGAGCAGGCATGTGTTTGCCGTTGGCGATGCCGCCGCAGCCGATGATACCGATACGAAGTTTTTCACTCATAGTAATTTCCTCCCATAAATCGAGATAAATTTGACAGAAACACACAGTTTCATAGTTTTATTATATAAAACATTGATTTATTTTCAAATACTATTTTCCACATCGTAAGTAGAATATTATGCCGCCCGTTTGTGTAGTTTGCACAAACGGGCGGCGTTTTCTGTGATTTATTGTCTTGCAAAAGCGGGTGCGCGGCTCGTTTTTTGCCGGGCGGAAGCTGCTTTTTCGCTGCTTTCCAGCCGCAGGGCAAGGCAGGTGATGTCGTCGGCTTTGCCTTGGGTGGAGCCCCGCAGGGCTTCTTCCATGATGCTCTCCACCGTTTGTGCCAAGTCGTGCGTGTTGTATCGCAGGGTTCTGAAAAAATCGGGATGAATTGCACTTGCACCGTCCGACAGCAGAAACAGTGTGTCGCCGTCTTGCATGGTGAATTCACAGCACACGGGGTCGGCTTCGTCAAGAATGCCCAAGGGCAGGGATTGCTGCTCTATAACGGCAACGGAGCTTTCACTTTGCAACACGGAAAAGGATGCGCCCGCTTTATAAATTTTCACTTTTCCTGTATAAAGATCGATTATGGCAACATCCAGCGTTGCCACCGTTTCCTGCCGCGATCGCAACAGCAGTGCGGCATTGACAAGGCGTGCGGTGCACTCCACACTTAAGTGCGCTTTCAGCAGCGTCTGTGCCAGACCCGTGGTCATTAAGCTGTCGAGGGCTGCACGTTCGCCCGTGCCCATGCCGTCCGACAAAACGGCTATATATCGGCCTTTGGCATCACGGAAACACGCAACGGAATCCCCGCAGATCTGTTCTCTGCCGCCGATGCTTTGCAGATTTTCGCATTGAATGGCAAAGGCTGGCTGTTCATAAAAGCAGTAGTGCAAGCCTTTTTCGTCACACCGAACCGCCTTTGCAAAGGGCTGTTTCAGCTTGTCCGACAGCAAATTTTCAATCACTTGCAGGCAACTGCGTGAGGGGAGTGCGTTGAATTGAATGTGTATAAATATGCGTTTTTCTGCATCGTATTCTGCATAAACATCGGCAACGGAAATATCTGCTTTTTTCAGCAGATGTGCCGCCGTTTCGCGTATCATCGGGGCGGGTTTTGTGTCCGGGGCATGGCGCAGATCTTCCAGCACTCCTGCCGCGGTGCGCAGTTGCGTGCTTGCCAGTTTTTTAACGGCAAGAATTTCCTTGTTCTGTGCATTGCGTTGCAAAAATCGCGCATAGGCATCGTTGAAGGTGTGCAAAAGCGCTTCGGGTTTGCGGCAAGCGGCGGTCAGACGGTCGGGCAAGGTAACGGGGGTGAGTTGCCCGTCCTTGATGAGCCTTTGTTTGGCTTGCAGAAAAACAGGACGAAGCCCCGCCAGCGAGTGATCCCAGCAAAGACTTTGCCGCGGGCAATCCGCACAGCAGACACTGCGAACATAGTGGCAGATCTCCTCTTCTTTCGGGGCTTTCACATCGGAAATGCGTTCATTGACCTCGGCGGCAGTCTGTGCAAAGCTGTTAACGGCGGTTTGCGCCTGTTGCAGTTGCTTGTCAAACACACTGCGCATTTCGAGGGCAAAATTTTTGCTGTCCGATGCGCCGAAACGGGTGCGGATTTTCTGTAAAAATCGGTCCGGGAATAATAAAAAAACAGTCCCCGCCGCCACCGCGGCAAGTGCATACAGAATGGGGTTGCCCGTTACGCCGTTTGCAATCATGGTCAGCATGCAAGAAACAATGTAGGCGAGCGCGGCGGCGAATTTGCTTGCGGGCATGCAAAGCCCCGCCAGCAATCCGCCCATGCAACAGGAAATAACGGTGTAAGCTCCGTCGTCAGACAGTCCTGCAATGCAACCGCAACACACCCCCGCCAGGCAACCGCCCGTTTCTTTGTTGCAATATGCGGCAATAAGCACCGTGAGCCCTGCCAACACCGCAGCAACAGGGAAGCCGAACGGACGAAAACGCATAACGGACAGAATTCCAACCCCGCAGGCAAGCAGGATGAGAATTTTGGTTCTGCGGTTCAGCACGGCGGTTGTTCCGTTTTGCACTGTTTGTGTGAGATTGCGCAGTAAAAATGTTCCCGCACCGCTGAGAATGCCCTCGCAGACACTTAAAATCACCCCTGCGGCGGTGATTCCTTTTGCAAATTCCACCGCCACACTGCACACACACAAACTGCCCGCGGCGGCAAGCATAGGAAAGGTGCAGTCGTCTTCTTTTTCAAAATGGCCTTGTGCGGTGATGCGCAGTAATGTAAGCAGCACGACTGCGGAAATGTATTTGAGTGCGCCGAGTACATCGCAAAACAGCAGTACCCCCAATGACGAGCCGAATGCCGCCCATATTTCGCAATCGGTGGGCAGTGCCGCGGCAAGGGAAATGCCGAACGGGCGGATGTTTCCGATGAGCCTTGCATTGCTCAGCAAAAAGCCCGCGCCCACGCAAGCGGCATACCGCAAAACCGTTTTTGCCGTGCGGGGAAGGATGAATTTTGTTTTTTGAAACCGATGTGCACGCAGGGGGCGCTTTTTTAATTTTTCCATGGTTGCAATACGTCCTTGTTTTGTTTATTCTCAACTTTATTGTAGCGCACTGCGCACGGCATTTTTTGTCATTCCCGCTTGCAGTTTTTGCATTCTTGCAGTCGAAAGAAACAGAAAAATTTGTCTTGCATTTAAAGAATTATTGTGTTATTATATACGATGAGTAATTTTCGGGAGGTGTTGCGGTGTGAAAAGCCCTGTTCTGATTGTGCCGGGAATCGGTTTTTGCAAAGTTTTCAACGGCAGTGAAGAGGCAACGGCATGGCCGCCTGCACTCAACGAAGATGCTTTTATGAAGAGTCTGGGGCTGCGCCTCGGCAAAATGGCTCTGTTTCGTAAGGACAGCGGATTTTCGGATGCACTTGCGCAAATGGCGCAAGACATTTTTTCTCCCTTTGCGGCAGATGAAACGGGAGCGCACATCAACAACAACCTGTTTGCCCGCGCCGCCTGTTCCTTTGCGTCGCTTTCGGAAGAAGAAAAGACGGCGCAGTTCCGCCTTTTGCCCGTGCAGAAAATCTGCGAACAGATCGGGGAAGAAAATGTATTTGTTTTTCCTTATGATTTTTCGGGCGACCCGCTTGAAAACGGCAAAAAACTTGCCGCGTGTATTGATGAAATTTGCACATCCCGCGGTTGTGAAAATATTTCTCTGCTGTGTGTCGGTTGCGGCAGTACGGTCGTGAACGCATACCTTGCAGAAAATGAAACTGCAAACAGGCTCGATCAACTTGTTTTCTGTTTTTCGCCCCTCAACGGCAGTCTGCTGTTGTCGGATCTGCTGTTGGACAGTTTTGATTACCGCAAAAGCGCATCCTTCCTCTGCTCGGTCATGAAGCAGGAGGATGCGGGCATGTTCATTGACCTGGACCGCATGATTCCGGGGCTTCTCGAAAATGTGTTCGATAAAGTTTTTACCGTTGTGCGCGATCTGTTTTTGAATCTGCCTGCGGCATGGGCATTGTGCCCGTCGGACGATTACGAAGACCTGGCCGAAGAACTGCTGGCAGACAAACCGCTTCTCAAATCCCGCACCGATGCCTTTGATGCCGTGCGCCGTGCATTGCCCGCATTGTTGCAAAAACTGCAAAATGACGGTGTTTCCGTGCACATTCTTGCAGGCTCTGCCTTGCCGTTTTTTGCGCTTTCAAAATCCTCGGATGTGGTCAGCGACCGGCTTGTGAACACATCCTCGGCGGCGCTGAATGATTCCATTGAAGAAACGGCGGATGTGGCAGGTTACGCAATCGACGAAACCAAAGCCTGTTTGCCCGCACAAACAGTGTATTTCCCCGGCGTGTCCCACATGCAGGCACTCAAAAATGAACAGGTGCAAGCATTGCTCACCCAAATTCTGACCAACTGATTTTTTTTACATAAACTTCAATCCCAACAAAGGAGACGATACAATGGATTACATCCCTTCGGACATCAACCCCGCAACGGGACAGCCGTATTTCCCGCAGCAGGAAGATGTTGTCATCTACACCCGCAACACATTTGCGTTCAAGGTGCGCAACCTCTCCAAATCCTACGGCGACAATCTGGTGCTGGATAACATTTCGTTTGATATCCCCGCAGGCAGAATCGTCGGTCTGCTCGGCCCCAACGGCTGCGGCAAAACAACGCTGATCAAAATTCTGGCAGGGCTTATCAATGACTACACGGGTCTTGTCAAGGTAGACGGCAAGCGCATCGGCATTGCCTCCAAGTCGCACACGGCTTACCTGCCCGACAAAACCTTCTTCCCCGGCCGCTTCCGCACCATCGACTGCATCGATTATTTCCAGGACTTCTTCACGGACTTCAACCGTGAAAAGGCAATCGATTTCATGGATCGCTTCGGCATCGAACGCAATCAGCGTGTGCAGACCATGTCCAAGGGTATGCAGGAAAAACTGCAACTTCTGACCGTCATGGCACGCGAAGCAGACATTTATCTGCTCGACGAACCGCTTGGCGGTGTTGACCCTGCAGCAAGAAGCGTGATTCTTGACATTATTATGAATAACTACAAAGAGGATGCAACCGTGCTTCTGTCCACGCACCTCGTCAACGACCTTGAAACGAGCTTCGACCACGTTCTGATGCTCGGCAAGGGCAGTGTTCTTGTGAATACCGGCATCGACAATCTTCGTCAGACCGGTAAATCCGTTGAAGAAATCTTTAAGGAGGTTATCGGCGATGCTTGGGAAGTTGATTAAAAACGGGTTTAAGTCCAATCTTTCCGCAACCTTTACCATTTATATCACCATGCTCATCATGAGCGTTGTGCTGGGTGCTCTCATTCTGTTTGACTTCACTTCATTCGGCACAAACGGTGCAGTTGCGGCGCTCGTTTCCAAACTGGTTGTTTCTTTGGCTCTGTGCGTGACCGCCATCGTTTCGGTCATTCTCACACTCGTTGCTGTGTTCGGCGATTTCACCAGAAACATGTACGGCACCGAAGGCCACCTGACCATGGCTCTGCCCGTGCGCGGCTCTGCTCTGTTGCTTGCAAAGTGGATCGCAGGTGCCCTGTGCGTGATCATCAGCTATTTTGTTTTCTATTTAAGCCTTGTTTTCTGTTCATTCTCGGTGCTTACGGACTTAAGCGGGTATATCAACGCGGGTGATGCGGCATCCTATAATGTCTACGCCATCGCATGGCAGTTCATCACCTATGCAATTCAGGCATCGGGCAAAGTGATTCCAGACGAAAGCATCATCTTCACCATGGTCAACCTTTATGCCATGGAAGGTGCCATCCGTGTGTGCATCTTTGTGTTGCTTGTTTTCTTTGCAGTCACGCTGTCGCACGTGCGTCCGTTCAGCAAAACCAAGAAATTGGGGCCCATCCTTTATTTCTTCGCAAGTTTTGCCGTCATCGAAGGCATTGCAAAGCTGATTTCAAAGGTTTTCAATATTTATATGCTTGTGGATGCCAACTACGCATTCACCTTCTCCATGCAGGAAAGCGAAGCCAACCTTGCATGGTCTTACGGGCTGGGGGCTTACCCCATCACGGGCGTTTATTGCTCGCTGATCATGTCCATTGCCGTGTTCCTTGTAACGGCATATCTGATCGACCGCAAGGTCAATGTGGACGCATAAAAACCATTTAAACGGAGGGGATCGGTTTGGAACTTCGCATTATTGATATTTCAAAAGATATTCTGGACTGCCCCGTTTATCCGGGCGATCCCGAGCCGAAACTCGAACTGGTGTCGGGAATCCGCAACGGCGATGCGTGCAACACTGCCAAAATGACCGTATGCTTGCACACGGGCACCCATGCGGATGCACCCCTGCATTTCATTGACGGCGCAGCCCCCATCAATCACACGGATCTGTCTGTGTATATCGGTGAATGCGTGGTTGTGGAATGCTCGGAAGGTCTCATCACGGGCGAAACGGTGAATTCCTCTTTCCCCAAAGCCGACCGCATTCTCGTCAAAGGCAACGGCAATGCCTTTTTCGATGTCACCGCGGCAGAGGAGCTCACCTTTGCCGGGGTCAAACTCATCGGCACGGATGCCGCCTCCGTCGGCGTGTTCGGCAATGAAGCCCCTGCACACAAAGCTTTTCTTCGTGAAAAAACCGCCATCCTCGAAAACCTCGATCTTTCAGCCGTGCAACCGGGAAAATATTTCCTCATGGCACAGCCGCTGAAAATCAAAGGGGTGGAAGCCGCACCCTGCCGTGCCGTGCTCATTGAAGACTACCTCTTCTGGGGCGGAAAGCGCGGAATCGGTGCATTCTGATTATTGTTAATACCCCCCTTACGGGGATATATATTAAGTCAAAAATTTTAATCATAAAAAAGGAGTCTGAAAAACCATGGGCAATCTCAACAAAAGAACCGTAGAGAACCTTGAAGTAAAAGGCAAGAAAGTTCTCGTACGCTGCGACTTCAACGTCAAAATGGAAAACGGTGTCATCACCAGCGACAAGCGCATTGTTGCCGCACTTCCCACCATCAAGTATCTTATTGAAAACGGCGCAAAGGTCATTCTTTGCTCTCACCTGGGCAGACCGAAGGGTGAATTTAACCCCGAATTCTCCATGAAGCCCGTTGCAGAATGCCTTGCCGGCTATCTCGGTCAGGAAGTAAAACTCGCTTCTGACGTTGTCGGCGAAAGCGCACAGGCACTTGCTGCCGAACTCAAGGACGGCGAAGTCATGCTTCTTGAAAACGTACGTTTTGAAGCAGGCGAAACCAAGAACTGCCCGGAACTGAGCAAAAAGTTTGCTTCTCTTGCAGAACTGTTCGTCAGCGATGCTTTCGGCACCGTTCACAGAGCACACGCTTCCACCGCAGGTGTTGCAGCTCATCTTCCCTCTGCTGTCGGTTTCCTCATTCAGAAGGAACTCGAAGTCATGGGCGGCGCTCTTGAAAATCCTGTTCGTCCCCTTGTTGCCGTTCTCGGCGGCGCAAAAGTTTCCGATAAGATCGGCGTTATCGAAAACCTCATCGAAAAGTGCGACACCATCATCATCGGCGGCGGCATGGCATACACCTTCTTCAAGGCTATGGGCAAAGAAGTCGGCACTTCCATCTGCGAAAACGACAAACTTGACCTTGCCCGCGAACTCATGGCAAAGGCACGTGAAAAGGGTGTCAACTTCCTGATTCCCGTTGACAACACCATCGGTAAGGAATACAAAGCAGACACACCCTTCATGCGCATTTATTCCGATTCCATCCCCGACGGCTGGATGGGCCTTGACATCGGCAAGACCACCCAGGAACTCTTCGCAAAGTCCATTCAGGGCGCCGGCACCGTCATCTGGAACGGCCCGATGGGTGTTTCCGAATGGGAAAACTTTGCAGCCGGCACCACTGCTGTTGCACAGGCTATTGCTGATTCGGGTGCTATCTCCATCATCGGCGGCGGCGACTCCGCAGCTGCGATCAAGAAGCTCGGCTTTGCAGACAAGATGACCCACATCTCCACCGGCGGCGGTGCATCTCTTGAATTCCTGGAAGGCAAAGAACTTCCCGGCATCGCTTGCATCAGCGAGAAATAAAATAAAAATTAAACAGGGGGACGGGTTAAGAGTATGCCCGTCGCCCTGATTTTACGGAGGATATAAATTATGAACAAAGCTCTTCGCAAGGCTGTTATTGCCGGCAACTGGAAAATGAACAACACCCCCGACACCACCAAGGCTACCATCGAAGCGATGAAGCCCCTCGTAGCAGATGCAGACTGTGATGTCGTTCTCTGCGTACCTTACATCGACATTCCCGCAGCACTCGAAGCCACCGCAGGCTCCAACATCAAAATCGGTGCCGAAAACTGCCACTGGGCTGTTTCCGGCGCATTCACAGGCGAAGTTTCCGCTGAAATGCTCAAGGCAATCGGCGTTCCCTATGTTATCATCGGCCATTCCGAAAGAAGACAGTATTTCGGCGAAACCGACGAAACCGTCAACAAGCGTGTCCGTGCCGCTTTGGATGCAGGTCTCATCGTTATTCTTTGCGTAGGCGAAGTCAAAGAAGAACGTCTGCAGGGTGTTACTTCCGAAGTCGTCCGCAAGCAGACCAAGGTCGCTCTCGGCGGTGTTTCCGAAGCTGAACTCGACAATATCATCCTTGCCTACGAACCCGTATGGGCAATCGGCACAGGCCTTACCGCTACGCCCGAACAGGCACAGGAAGTCTGTGCAGACATCCGTGCTCTTGTCGGTGAACTCTACAACAAAGCTGCTGCTGACAAGTTCGTCATTCAGTACGGCGGATCCATGAACGCTGCCAACGCTGCCGAACTTCTTGACAAAGAAGATGTTGACGGCGGTCTCATCGGCGGTGCTTCCCTGAAAGCACAGGACTTCTCCGTCATCGTCAAGGCTGCTTCCAGATAAGTGAGGATTTGACATGAGCGAAAAAGTTCTTCTTGTTGTTATGGACGGTGTCGGCTTCTCCAAAACAGGTCTTGGTGATGCCGTTACCCTTGCCAACACCCCCGTGCTTGACAAGCTCCTTGCAGAATGTCCCAATACCCGTCTGAAGGCACACGGCGAAGCCGTCGGTCTGCCTTCGGACGACGACATGGGCAACAGTGAAGTCGGCCACAACGCACTCGGTTGCGGTCAGGTCTATTCGCAGGGCGCAAAACTTGTCAACGAATCCATCGAAAGCGGTTCCCTGTATGCACACACCGCATGGAAAGAAGTTGCAGGCAACTGTGTAGCCAAAAACAGTGCATTGCATTTCATCGGTCTTCTGTCCGACGGCAATGTGCATTCCAACATCAACCACCTCTTCCTGCTCCTCAAGCAGGCGAAAGCAGAAGGTGTCAAAAAGGCATTTGTGCACATCCTGCTTGACGGCAGAGATGTCCCCGCCACCAGTGCTCCCGTTTATGTGGAAGCACTTGAAAACGAACTCAAAGCCCTCAATGATGAAACCTTCTGCGGCAGAATCGCTTCGGGCGGCGGCAGAATGAAAATCACCATGGATCGTTATCAGGCAGACTGGGCAATGGTTGAACGCGGTTGGAACACCCATGTCAAGGGTATCGGCAGACAGTTCGCAACAGCTATCGAAGCCATTGAAACCTTCCGTGCTGAGAATGAGGGCATCATTGACCAGGATCTGCCCGCATTTGTCATTGCCGAAAACGGCGAACCTGTCGGTAAAGTCAATGACGGCGACAGTGTGGTTCTGTTCAACTTCCGCGGCGACCGTGCTATCGAACTGAGCATGGCTTTCGACTGTGACGAATTCAACTACTTCGACCGCGGTGCAAAGCCCGATGTGGTTTATGCAGGTATGTTGCAGTATGACGGCGACCTGAATATGCCCGCCCGTTATCTTGTAAGTCCTCCCGAAATCAAGTACACGCTTTCGGAACTGCTTGTTTCCAAGGGACTTCGTCAGTTTGCAGTTTCCGAAACCCAGAAATACGGCCACGTGACCTACTTCTGGAACGGCAACCGCAGCGGCAAGTTCAGCGAAGAACTTGAAACCTATCTCGAAATCCCGTCCGATAAGGTCAGTTTCGATGAACGTCCGTGGATGAAGTCTGCGGAAGTTACCGATGCAGTCATTGAAGCCATGAACAGTGGTGCATATGATTTCATCCGTTGCAACTATCCCAACGGCGACATGGTCGGCCACACAGGCAGTCTTGAAGCTACTATCATCGCTTGCGAAGCGGTTGACCTTGCCCTTGCACGCGTGCTGAAAGTTGCAAAAGAAACGGGATTCACCGTTCTCATCACCGCCGACCACGGCAACGCAGACGAAATGCTCGAAAAAAACAAGAAGGGTGTTGTGTCCGTGCGTACCGCACACTCCCTGAACCCCGTTCCGTTTATCATCGTTTCCGATAAGGAATATAAGATCGTTGACGGCGAATACGGCCTTGCCAATGTCGCTCCCACGGTTGCAAAGATCTTCGGCATTGACCCGTATGAAGCATGGGAAAAGCCCGTGATCTGAAATTAAGAACAGTATTTTTTTGAAAGGATGGAAAATTTTATGGCAGAAAACAGACTGATCGGCTCCTATCCCGTCATCGGCATCCGTCCCGTCATCGACGGACGCAGAGGCCCGCTGAAGGTTCGTGAATCCCTTGAGGATCAGACCATGGGTATGGCACAGGCCGCCAAGAAACTGTTTGAAGAAAATCTTTGCTATTCCAACGGCGAACCTGTTCGTGTTGTTATTGCAGATACCACCATCGGCCGCGTTGCCGAAGCCGCTGCTTGTGCAGATAAATTCAAAAAAGAAGGCGTAGATATCACTCTGTCCGTTACTCCCTGCTGGTGCTACGGCTCGGAAACCATGGATATGGATCCCAATACCATCAAAGGTGTATGGGGACTGAACGCAACCGAACGCCCGGGTGCCGTTTACCTTGCATCCGTTCTGGCTGCTCACGCACAGAAGGGTCTGCCCGCATTCGGCATTTACGGCAAGGATGTTGTGGATGCCGATGATATGCGCATCCCCGCTGACGTAGAAGAAAAACTGCTGCGCTTTGCAAAGGCCGCTGTTGCTGCCGCTACCATGCGCGGTAAGAGCTACCTGCAGATCGGTTCCATCTGCATGGGTATTGCAGGTTCTTCCATCGACCCGAATTTCCTCGAAGAATACCTCGGCATGCGTGTTGAATCCGTTGACGAAGTGGAAATCATCCGCCGCATGACCGAAGGCATCTATGACGAAGAAGAATTCCAAAGAGCCCTCAAGTGGACAAAAGAAAAATGTCCCGAAGGCTTCGACAAGAACCCCGAATTCGTCCGCAAGTCCGACGAACAGAAGGAACAGGATTGGGAATTTGTTGTCAAGATGATGTGCATCATCAAGGACCTCATGAACGGCAACAAGAACCTGCCCGCAGGCCGTGAAGAAGAAATGGTCGGCCACAATGCCATCGCCGCCGGTTTCCAGGGGCAGCGTCAGTGGACAGACTTCTATCCCAACGCAGACTTTGCAGAAGCCCTTCTGAACACCTCCTTCGACTGGAACGGCATCCGTGAACCGTACATTCTTGCAACTGAAAACGACGTTCTCAACGGCATCTCCATGCTGTTCATGAAGCTGCTCACCAACCGTCCGCAGATGTTTGCAGACGTGCGTACCTGCTGGAACGGCGAATCCATCAAGCGTGTCACCGGTTACGACATTGAAGGCCATGCAAAGGATGCAAACGGCCTGATTCATCTTATCAACTCCGGTGCCTGCTGTCTTGACGCCTGCGGCGAAGCCAAGAATGCAGACGGCAACGGCGAAATCAAGGAATGGTACAATGTGACCGAAGAGGATATGGAAACAATCCTCAAGGCAACCACATGGAATGCAGCCGACAACGGCTATTTCAGAGGCGGCGGATATTCTTCCCGTTTCCTCACCAGAGCCGAAATGCCCGCAACCATGATCCGTCTGAATCTCGTCAAGGGCCTTGGCCCCTGCATCCAGATCTGCGAAGGCTGGACGGTCAACCTGCCCGACGAAGTTTCCGACATCATCTGGAAACGTACCGACTACACATGGCCCTGCACATGGTTTGCACCTCGTTGCGACGATTCTGCCGCATTCGCAAGTGCTTATGACCTGATGAACCACTGGGGTGCCAACCACGGCGCAATCTCCTACGGCCACATCGGTGCAGATATCATCACACTTTGCTCCATGCTCAGAATCCCCGTCAGCATGCACAACGTGCCCGATGAAAAGATCTTCCGTCCCGCTTGCTGGAACGCATTCGGCACCAAGGATCTCGAAGGTGCAGACTTCCGTGCCTGTGAAGCCTACGGCCCGCTTTACAAATAAGCGATCGAACCCCCGTTCATCGAACGGGGGTTTTAAAATGGAGGATAAACCGTAATAATGCAAGAATGCAAAATGCAAAATTAAAGGGTCGCTTACGCTCCGATTATAGAGCATAAATAACTTTGATTTTAATACAAAGCCTCATTTTTTAATTTATTTTTGTAAAGGATGCCACAAAATTACCGTTGCTCGCACAAGATTAAAATTTATATCTTCTATAAATGCCAACGCAGTTCCGATAATTTTACATTTTGCATTTTCCATTTTGCATTTAGGGCACAGCCCGATAAACCGTAATTTCCACGTTCCGTAGGTTGTCTTCTGTTACGGTATGTATTATACTATTACCATATCGCCAAAAGGAGAGAACCTATGAATACCTATGTAACCGGACAGACCATCAAAAAACTGCGTGAAGCCAAAGGCTTAACCCAGTCCGACCTTGCAGACCGCATCGGTGTCAGCAGTAAGGCGGTTTCCAAATGGGAAACGGCAAAAGGCCTGCCCGATATTTCTCTGCTCGAACCGATAAGCAGAGCCCTCGGGGTTTCGGTTTCGGAATTACTCAGCGGTAACACGGTCGTCAATAAAAATATTTCATCCAATATTTTGTTTTCAAAGTTTTATGTCTGCCCCGTCTGCGGCAATATTATCCATGCAACAGGGGAAAGTGTGATTTCCTGCTGCGGTATCACCTTGCCGCCGCTGGAAGCGGAAGACACGGACGAAGACCACACCGTCACCATCGAACCCGTTGAGGATGAAAAATTCATCACCGTCAAACACCCCATGACCAAAAGCCATTTTATTTCGTTTTTAGCCTATGTCACCTCCGACAAGGTGCACTTTGTCAAACTCTACCCCGAAGGCAACGCAGAAACAAGAATGCAGTTCAGAGGAAGAGGATATCTGTATCTCTATTGCAACAAACACGGTCTGATGAAAATCAGGGTATAAAAAATCATGAATCACAAAAGCCGCCCGGGGGTACCCTCGGACGGCTTTTGTTAAATAATAAGCAAGATGGTAAGCAAGATAATACGCAAGTTAACCTTCAACAAAATGTTGTGCACTGAAGTTAGCATTGTTGGATTGTCAAAAATTGTCTTATGTGCTCATATCCCCCCGTTGCATATTGCAGTCAGTCATGCTATAATTTATTCACATTCTGAAATTTGCAGCGGGGGATTTTTATGCGTGAGCAACCGAATATTTTGTTTATTGTCACCGATGATCAGCGGTTTGACACCATTCATGCGCTCGGAAACCGCGAGATCATTACGCCTAATCTTGACCGTCTTGTCAGTCGCGGTATGTCCTTCACCCGTGCACACATTGCAGGCGGCACTTGCGGCGCGGTCTGTATGCCCAGCCGTGCCATGATTCTTTCGGGCAGGAATCCCTTTCATCTGGAAGGCCTCGGCGGCAACATTCCCGCAACGCACAAGACCATGCCCGAAACCTTTAAAAATAATGGCTACGAAACCATCGGCCTGGGCAAATGGCACAACGGTTGCCCCGCCTATGCGCGCAGTTTCACGCAGGGGGCAAAGATCTTTTTCGGCGGCATGTGGGATCACTGGAACGTGCCGACCTGCCGTTTTGACCCCACGGGACAATATGACAACACCATCAATTTTGTAGTCGATTTTTACAACGACAACCACCCGCAGCAACAGCACTGCGACGAGTTTTCTCCGGGCAAGCATTCAAGCGAGCTGCTGACGGATGCGGCCATTGATTTGTTGCAACAAAACGCAGGCAAGGAAAAACCGTTCTTTCTGTATCTTGCTTATCTTGCGCCGCACGACCCGCGCACCATGCCCGACCGATTCCGTCAGATGTATGACCCCGAAAAAATCACCCTGCCGCCCAATTTCCAATCCGTCATCGACACAAACTATCCGCTGATGGTGCACCGTGACGAGCATCTTGCCGCCTATCCGCGTGAGGAAGAAGAAATCCGCCGCCACATTGCCGAGTATTATGCCATGATCACGCATCTCGATTCCGAAATCGGCAGACTGCTCGATGCTCTGCACGAATCGGGCGAGGAAGACAACACAATCATCGTCTTTACAAGCGACAACGGCCTTGCTGTCGGTCAGCACGGCTGGCTCGGCAAAGAGGATATTTTCGAACACGGTGTCCGCGTTCCGTTGATTCTGGCAGGTCCCGGCATTGCACAAAATGTCCGCAACGAAGCCTTTGTATATCTGTATGATGTTTTCCCGACCCTGTGCGAACTGACAGGGCTTACCACTCCCGAGACTGTGGACGGCAAGAGCTTTGCGCACCTGCTCGACGGCAACCACGCACAGCAATTCCGTGATGAACTGTATCTCATTTTTGATCAATTCGTCCGCGGTGTGAAAGACAACCGCTACAAACTGATTGAATACCGCAACGGCGACGGGGAAGGGGACAAGTGGACATTCCTCTATGACCTTGTAAACGACCCGTGGGAAATCAAAAACCTTGCCGACGATGAAAATTACCTTGCACTTGTCGGCGAAATGCGCAAAAAAATCCTTACCCACCGTGATGCTTGGGACGAGCAGTCCCACCCTTGGGGCAAGGATTTCTGGGGCAGATTCTGACCCTCATTTTTCCCGTTTTTATCTGCGAAGACTTTATCCCCCGGTTTTTCCGGGGGGTTCTTTACAATACATTACAGATTTTAACCGTTTGCAGTTTATTTGATTTACAATGCAGGATGCCCGGCCATTGCCTTGAGTCGATTCCACCGAAGGTCAACCTCCTGTTGAATGAACTCTAACAGCTCACTGTGTTTTTCTTCACATAAATGTTTTGTTCTGCCCATCATTTTAAACCAGTCAGACACGGGTATTTTTTTGTTCTTTTCCTCGGGGTCAAAAGAAAGGGAAGTGCAACCCTGCTCAACTTCATACAACGGGAAATAGCAACTGTTCACTGCGGCGGCAATCACTTTGCGTTCGGTGTTAGGCTTATCTCCCCAATTCAGCGGACAGGCAGACAAGCACTTAACATAGGCAGTTCCGTAATTCTTTGCATAATACTGTGCCTTTGCCGCCTTTTTTATAAAATCATTCGGCTCACTTTCGGCAACGGTGGCAACATAAGGCATCCCTGTAGCCGCCATAATGCGAGGCATGTCTTTGTTGAAAAATGTCTTTCCCCATTGTTTTTCACCGAGATGTGAGGTTGCGCTTTTTGCACCCATCGGCGTTGAGTAAGACAACTGATAACCTGTATTCATATAACCGCCGTTGTCATATTCAAAGAGAATCACAGAATCGTTGCGCAGGGCTGTGCCCAAAGCCGACCCCATGCCGATATCCATCCCGCCGTCACCGCTGACCATAATAAAGGTAATATCCCCCTGCGGCAGCTCACCCCGTTGCTGCATTTTGTGATACATTTCGGATAATCCTGCCAGCGTTGCGGCACCGTTCTGAAACAGATTGTGCACATAGGGCACTTTAAATGCGGTTTTCGGATATCCTGTTGTAACCACCATGCCGCAGCCGGTCTGAAAAAGCAAAACAACATTCCCTTCCATCCCTCTGAGCAGTAAATTCACATTGACAGGGATTCCGCAACCCGGACAAGCTCCGTGACCGGGTGCCAGTCGTTTTGGTCTTGCGGTGGTGTCACGAACCGTTGCCCCCTTGGCCGTTACCTTGCCGCCTTCTTCAGCGCACGAGATAAGAGAGGGGTTTTCGCTTTCGGTAACAGCGTTAAAAAAGGGTTGGGGCTTAAAATGCTCTTCTCCCGGATAAACGCCGATATAATCGAAGGCAGGTGCATTTTCCCTGCAACAGGACTCAAACAACTCCAAGGCATCTTCTTCAAAAAAATCCCGTCCGCCGAGGCCGTATATGCGGCTGATGACCCGTGGCGTCAATCCCTTTTGTTGCAAGGCTGCGCGGATTTCAAGTGACATATTGCCGCCGTCGGCTCCGTAACTGTCCTGACGGTCGGCCACAATAATTGTTTTTGCCTTTTTGCACAAATCCGTTATTTTCTCTGCCGGAAAAGGCCTTAACACACCAAGCGTAAAAACCCCCACTTTTTTGCCCTTGCGCCTGAGCTTATCGGCGGCTGCTCTTGCTGTAAGGTATGCAGAGCCCAACACAAACAATATAACTTCGGCATCATCAGTCTGATAGGATTTTATTTCTTTCAGCATTCTTCCCGACAACTGCGCATACTCTGCAAACACTTGTGCAATGTCTGTTCGCGCCTTTTGCATTGCCAGATGAAGCTGATATTTATTGTTCATCAGATCCGGCTCGTTCATATACGAGCCGATTGTTACAGGCTTTTCGGGCTGCAGCGCTGTGTTTTCCCTTTTTACGGGACCGATGAAATTTTGCACGCTTGCATCGTCTGCAAACACATAAGAATTCCGCTTCTGGTGACTTGTAAAAAAGCCGTCAAAAGCCACTATAACGGGCAGGCTTAACATTTCAGCAATCTTAATCGCACAAATATTGCAGTCATATACCTCCTGCGGCGAATCTGCAAACAGAATGATCCAACCCGCATTCAAGGCATACATGATATCGCTGTGGTCGCCTTTTATTGAAAGCGGACCCGATACGGTGCGACAGGCAACATTGAGCACCATCGGAAGCCGTGTGCCCGACTGAACCGGCAGTTGTTCAAGGGCATATAAAAGTCCGTTTGCCGAAGTGGCATTCAAAACTCTGCCTCCGCCCGCAGACGCTCCGTAACAAATACCTGCGGCGCTGTGTTCCCCTTCAGCAGGCATCAAGGCAATCGTATGCAAGCCGTCTGCACCCATTTGGTCCAGATATTCTGCAATCTGTGTAGACGGTGTGATCGGATAATACCCCATTACATGATAGTTTATCTGCTTGGCGGCATGTGCTGCCAGTTCATTGCCGCTTTCAAATAAAAGAATTTGTTTTGCACTTTCCATTTTACATAAGCCCTCCGTCTACTCTCTTTTCATCCAGATATGACTCTCCCGTTATCCATGGGTCGGCCCCCTGCGGTTCAAAATCAAGATTGTCCGTTATCAGGTCTTTATTGCGCACAAACCACTTTTTATCGGGATGCTCGCTTTCTTTGCCCGACACCAAGGCACCCGTCGGGCACACATCCACACATCGCAGGCAACCTTTGCAGTGATGGTAGTCAAGGCCGCGGTTCATCATGGTCGGCTTGTTGCGGTATTCCCCAGGCAAAAATTGGAACACCATATCGGGACAGGTTGTGTCACAAAGCCCGCAATGAATACATTTTTCAGGCAGGAAAAGAGGAATAAACCCTTCGCGCGAGGGGGATAAATCGTTGGAAACCGTGCTTCCGAAATGCGGGTTCACGCCGCCGACAGGCGCATTTTTATACCCCCATCTGCTGCGTATCTCACGGTATTCTGTTTTTTGAAATCGCCCGTCAGGAATAAATTTTTGGTTTGTTACCCCGGCATAGCCCAGTTCTATACCTTGCAGATTAAATGCAAGCATTGCGGGATATTTCTTGCCTAAGGTATCTCTCACCAATTCTTTCACTGCCTCAACAGGAATAAAGCCTGATGCTTTCGCAACAGCTCCCAGAAGCACCATATTGATCCGGCTTTTGCTTTTAAGTGCCAATTCAAGGGCATTTACACAAAAGATATTTCCCGCATACAATTGAAGATCTTCACGAATTTTTGCAGGCGTTGCATCGGTATTAACGACCAGCGTGCAATTTTCATTCACACCGGCTGTTACGGGCAGCGTCTTTGAAAGTGCATGATGAAACAGAACCAGAAGATGCGGGTTTTCAACCGGACTGTTGTGCAGAATCTCATGCTCCGGTGCGCTCCAGCGAACGTAGGATTTAACAGGCGACCCGCGCTTTTCAGACCCGTAGCTTGAAAACGCCGCTGCATTCAGTCCTAAATAAACGGCACCGAGCTCCCCGAGCAACTTTCCGCAAAGATTCGCCCCGAGTCCGCCGATGCTTTCAAGCCGCATTTCATAACAACCGTTTTCGTTCGTCATAGGGAGGCTTACGGGATAAGGTTTTCGTTCACGAAATGTTTCAGATGGTTTCATCACAATACCCTCCTGTTTGTATTGCTTATATTATTCACTTTAAATTCTTCTGTATGCAAAATTTCACAATTAAGGATTTTTGTTCTGAAAAAGGCACTCTGCTTTTTGTTTGTTTTTCTGTTTGTGCTGCTCATTGCGTGTCAGGGGAAAATTATATGCAAATTGCTCACACTGCGAGCAATTTTCTATATAATAAAAAGCGCAACCTCCCTGTATCGTTTGTCCGATACAGGGAGGTTGCGCTTTTTATGCAGGAAATGTGGTAAGATAATAAGCAAGATAATTCTTTTACCGGTATTATTTGATATACAATAAATATAAAACAGGTACTTTTAAGCAACATTTTTACACTTAAAAATACCTGTTATTTTTTTTGCTTTGGGAGAAAAACAATCTTCCCTTGTTTTGCGTTTATTTCAAAGTGCTGAATAAGGTGTACAGGTCAATAATGAAGACACCCATAATGTATGTTCCCACAATCTGAATCACTTCACCGGGGATTCTGGCTTCTGTGATGTCAAGGTTTGCAATTCTTGCTTTCTGCCAGAGGTTAAAAATGAGTCCTTCCGTTGCGCCTGTAACAGAAAGATACTCATTCGATACAGCATACAGAATTGCGTGCAGAGCAAGCTCACCTGCAATATGCTCGTATGACATCAAAGTTTCTTCTGCCATACCGGGGAAAAGGACTTTCTGCTCGTTGTAGAGTTTTTCTGTAGCTTCCATAAGGAGTGCGCGGTTAAGAAGTTCAGGGTGTTCTTCAATATTTACGGCAATAAATACTGTTTCCTTGCCGTCTTCAAGAAGAACATGTGAATATTCAGCTTTTTCTATAATATCATCAGCTGCAGCAGGAATATCCTCGATGTTTATGAAAAAATATTTGCTTACAAAATCAACAAAATTGCCGATGCTGAGCGTTGAAAGGAGAGTGCTGATGTCGGGAAGGGCAGGGATTGCCGGGGTTTCTGTGTCAGAGGTTTCATCATCTCCTCCTGCACCGCCCAATATTTTATCGTAAACTTTGACGATCATATCCATCATTGCGTCACCGGCTTTTTCCCAGTTTTCACTGTCAAGCAGGAAGTCCATCATCACGGACTGCGCCTTTTTTGCAAGTGAAGCGGAAAGCTTCGTAATGATAAAAAGTGACTGCACTGTAGTCTGGGCATTGTCTGTTATTGTGCCGATGAGATCACCGGTTTTGTCGATTATGCTTGCAGCATAAACGTTGGATGCGAATGAAAAAATCATCACAAGGGTGAGCAGAACAGCAATCAGTTTGTTTTTCATGGTAGTCATTCCTTTTTTCTCTTTTGCCATTATTCTAACATATCGTTTTGTAAAATACAACAAGAAAATCAGATAAAAATTTCAATGCAATAAAAAAATCAAAACGATTATAATATATTTATATATACAACATAGAACTTATAACAAATTTGTTGTAAGTTCTATGTAAATATCATGCTTTACTTGACATATTCGGCACAGAAGGGTTGCATATCATCAAAACAAAGTTTTGTATATCATCATTGTGAAAGCGCGCATGCAGCCTGCGGTTGATGATATGCACTTTTGATCCAAGGGGGTGCAAATGCTAATTTTGAGCCATTTGTATACCTCGTCTTTGTACGGACCAAACGGCGGTTTGTACCTTTTCAGCATTTCCTCCTTCCACAAATGCAGTTCCTTCTCGTTGATGATTCCCCGGTAATGGCTTTTGGACTTTCATAAAAGCACCTCTTTCAAAATATTAGCCTTGCGGCTTAGCTTAATTAAAAAAGTCAAGTCCCTAAAAAATGAAATCACCGCGCCTATTATAAGTAGACGCGGTGATTGATAAATTATTGTGAACGCTTTTGAATTGGGTTGGGGGTCATTGTTGAAAAGCACCAATACTCAAATCAGTTTTTATGGTGTATTTTCTGCCGTAATTGTCATAAAGAATGATTTTTATTTTATCGTTAGGATACCATTTGAAGATGTAACCCATCTATAATTTCTGTTAATTTATCTTTCGAGATATGCTCCTGCAATTGATTTCCCACCTTTTCTCAAAATCTGTTTAATCTACTTTTTCAATAAACTGCTCAATTGAAGTCGTAATTTCCTTTTTCAAAAGAACATCACATAAGATACCGAAATAATCCTGTTTGAGATTTGCATATTCGGGAAAATCTTGTGTATTACTTGGTGAAGCAACCGCAGGTATTAGATAATTATTTGCTATTGCAAGCATTTTATCGATAGTTGGATATTTTTTACGTAATTCATTATCTAATCTTTGCGCTTCAAATAAAATTTCAATAGTTGGTGTTGTTGATAAAACAGTATTGATTCTATTAAGATCATTCGCCACATCAGATAATTCGTGCGCTTCGTGTGCAATTTTGAAAGCTTCTTTAGCTAAGTTATTATCAAAATGTATCATTTTTCACTTCCTTTATGTAATTAAAACTTCTGTTCTAATTTTTTTGACTTTCTACAAACAGGACATCCACTTCCTCTATTTCTATGAGCTATCGTCGCTTGCCACTCGTGTCCTTGGCTACACTTCCACCATACTTTTATATGGCTGTTAGGCGTTACATCCGCAGGTGTTAATCCGTTATTCTTTTCATAATTCCATTCTTTCGCTAAAGATGGGTTAATCGTTAGCAAATCGTTAAATCCTTTTAAAACTTTTTTTCCTGCGCAATATGGACAACCACGACCTCGATTTCTATCAGCAATACCAGCTTGCCATTCGTGGCCTTTACTACACTTCCACCATATTTTTTTATTGCTATTAGGCAATACATCCATAGGTGTTAATCCGCTGTTTTTTTCATAGTTCCATTCTTGTGCTAATGTTGGATTAACAGTTTGTAAATCATTTTCACCTTTAATAGGATAACGACCCGAACAATACGGACAACCGCTTCCTTTGCTTCTATGAGATATGCACGCTTGCCATTCATGTCCTTTACTGCATTTCCACCATACCTTCTTCGCACTATTAGACATTACGTCCGCAGGTGTTAATCCATCGTTTTTTTCATAATTCCATTCTTTCACTAAAGATGGGTTGATTGTTTGTAAATCGTTTTCGCCTATTATAACTTTTTGACCTGCACAATATGGGCATCCATTTCCGCGGTTTCTATCGGATATCGTCGCTTGCCACTCGTGTCCTTGGCTACATTTCCACCATACTTTTTTATTACTATTCGCTGCAAAATGTTCTGGCTTTAAATCGCCATTTCTCTCAAAATTCCACTCTTTCGCTCTCTCAGGATTAAAAAACAATAGGGAAATTTCTTTTTCTGTATATTCCCGCAAATTTTCTATGGCAATATTGTCTTTTTTTAGATCGACATCTACGATAGTTTCAGTGATTTCACTTAAAAGAAGTTTAAGCGTTTTTGAGAGGTCTTCTCGGTTTCTTTGAACAACATAATCTATAGAACAATCATTGAGTGGCGGTAGTTCTTCTCTTATTCGATATAGTTTAATTCCATCTTTTGCACATTTATGGTTCTTTTCTAACTCTTGTTTCATTTTGTTTTTGTGCCAAAGATACCCATCATATTCAATGGCTATTTTTTTTGATGGAATATAAATGTCTAATTCGTATCCTTTTTCCCTATATGAGTGTATTACCTCTAAACCATATTTTTTAAGATAATATACAATTGCATATTCGGGAAAAGAGGTATGTCGTTCAGAATTGCAAACAGGACATCCACGTCCTCTGCTTCTATCATTTATAGTTGCTCGCCACTCGTGACCTTTGCTACATTTCCACCATGTCTTTTGTCCACTATTCGGTGTTACATCCCTGGGAGTTAATCCATCGTTTTTTTTATAATTCCATTCTTTCGCTAAAGATGGGTTAATTGTTTGTAAATCGTTTTCGCCTACTATAACTTTTTGACCTGCACAATACGGGCAACCGTTGCCATTACTCCTGTTATTTATTGATACTTGCCATTCATGTCCCTTGCTACATTTCCACCAAGCTTTTTTGTTGCTATTCGGCGTAACATCCCCTGGGGTTAATCCATCGTTTTTTTCGTAATCCCATTCTTTCGCTAAAGATGGGTTAATCGTTAGCAAATCGTTGTATCCTCTTAAAACTTTTTTGCCCACACAATATGGACATCCATTTCCGCTGTTTCTACTGTATACCTCTGCCAACCACTCGTGACCTTTGCTACATTTCCACCAAACTTTTTTATGACTTCCTAGGGTAAGTTGCGATGGGGTGACATCTGTATTTCTTTCCCAGTTCCATTCTGCCATCAGTTCGGCATTATCAATTAAGTATTTCTTTTCTGCCATAACCTTGGCACCTCGCTTTTTGATTTCATATCATTTATATATTATACCATAAAATTCTACAATAGTAAATACACCACTGAATTCATAACAGGTTATGTTTTCAGTGTTCTTTTACGGCAAAAGTGTTCGTTTGTGGGAGCAAATATTTATTGACTGGTAGTGTGCAAAAAAAAGCTGATTTTTGGTATTTTCGGTATTGGGATAACCTTATATTCCAGATATAATTTTAGTACAAAGATCTATTTTTACAGCGTTTTATACAAACAAAAGCATCAAGAATAGGTGAAAAAGCACAAAAAATTAAGGCTGATTTGTTTTGAATCAGCCTTAAGGCGGTTATGGTGAAGCTGAGGGGAGTCGACTCTCGCACTGCGGTGCTCGGTCAGGCGCGGCTCTGACAGTCCACCGGACTGTCATTCACTCCCGCGCCGCTTCGACTCCCCTCATTAACTCAAAGTAAAAAAAGATAACGGCACCTGTTGGCACCGTTATCTTTTTTCATGGTGGAGCTGAGGGGAGTCGAACCCCTGTCCGAAAATCCCTTACAGCGACTTTCTCCGGGCGCAGTCATTTATTTGATTCTCTCCTCAGACGGCGGGAAATGACACCCTCCGCCCTCGGACAGCCCCATTGTGCATGACAGGATATGAGGCGCTTCCCTGTGCACGTTCACCGCTGCATGACGCCTTTACACCGAGCCGCGGTGCTCTCGGGAAAGACGGCGGCCGCAATTAAGCAGCTGCGAGTACAGTATTTCTATTGTCGTTTATTTCTAAACTTGCGGAAGTTTAAAGAGGTACCGCACCTCTGCCCGCTTATCGGTGCTCAGAATCCCCGTCGAAATCCTTTCAGCCCCATATAGGGTAACGAATGCAATTCCAACCCGTTTTTTACAGGAGGATTTCCGTCGATCCTTCGTTAAAATACTCGAAAATCCGTCAGGATTTTCTGCGTTTTGTGCCTTGTCTCGCCAAAAATCCTCTCTGTAAAAAATCTACGACCGAAAATCGAAGATTTTTTGAGTTGCAGTGGCAAGGCACATTCTGTTTGTTGTTTTTTTTCAGGGCAATGAATGAATAAAAATCTCCGATTTTCGGCGGATTTGAATTGCATCCGTCACCCTATTTGCGGTTCTATATTATTATACCCGTTTGGGCTTTAATAATCACTTTTACTGCCGCGGAACGAGCGTTCAATGTCACGCTCGGCACTCTTTTTGGCGGCAGATTCGCGTTTGTCGTAAAGTTTTTTACCTTTGCAAAGGCCGACTTCGATCTTCAATCTGCCGTTGACAAAATAGGCAGACAGCGGAATGATGGCATAGCTCTGCTGCTTGACAAGACCGAACAGACGCATGATTTCACGCTTGTGCATCAGCAGCTTGCGTGTGCGCATGGGGTCACGGTTGAAGATGTTGCCCTTGTCATAAGGGGAAACATGCATCCCGTGCAACAGCAGTTCGCCGTTTTCGACCATGCAATACGCATCCTTGAGGTTCAGTTTGCCCTGACGGATGGATTTGACTTCCGTTCCGCACAGTTCGATCCCGGCTTCGTGGGTTTCGATGACAAAATATTCATGGTAAGCCTGACGGTTGGTAGCTACCGTGTTTTCACGCACACTCTTTGCCATAAAAACCCTCCTTTTCGGTGTTTATTGGTGTTTGCTTACATACTTTCGGGGGCTGCCACCTTGAGCATGGACAGCACTGTTTTCATCACACTGCGGGTTGCCATGCACAGCGAAAGTCTTGCATCTCGAAGAGCTTCTTCGGGCACGTCAACGCGGCAGGCGTTGTAGAATTTGTGGAACAGCGCCGCAAGGTCAACCGCATACTTGGTGATTTTGGACGGATCGAGTGCCTGTGCGGCGGTGACGATTTCACCTGTGAGTGCGGCAATGTGGCGGATGAGTTCTTTTTCTTCGGGAGCAGTCAGCAGGCACAGTGCATCACGGTCTGCAAAGACGGCTTCCACGCCCTTTTCTTTCATCTTGGCAAGAATAGAGCAGATTCTTGCGTGGGCATACTGGCAATAGTATACGGGATTCTGCGAGGATTCCTCAACGGCAAGGTCAAGGTCAAAGTCGCAATGGCTGTTGGCTTCACGCAGGTTGAAGAAGAATCTTGCCGCATCAATGGGCACTTCTTCGAGCAATGTCACAAGGGTGATTGCCTTACCCGAACGCTTGGAAGCCTTGACAATCTCGCCTTCTTTAATAAGACGTACCATCTGCATGAGCACAACCTGCAGTCTTTCGGGATCGACACCGAGTGCCTGCAAAGCGGCTTTCAGACGGGGCACATAGCCGTGGTGGTCTGCTCCGAGAATGTCAACCGCAAGATCAAAATTACGGATGCAAAGTTTATTATAATGGTAAGCAATGTCGGGAACGATATAGGTGTAAAGTCCGTTTGAACGGACAAGAACGAAATCCTTGTCACAGCCGAACTGTTCGGCTTTCAGCCACACGGCACCGTCCTGTTCGTAGGTGAAGCCCTTTTCGGTCAGGATTTCAACAACCTGCTTTGCCGCACCCGAATTGTGCAGGGTGCTTTCGTGGAACCATGTATCATATTTAATATTATACTTCAGCAGATCGCGTTCTAATCCTGCAATGTTCAGCGGCAGGGCATAGGCAACGAGTGCCTTTCTGCGTTCTGCTTCTTCTGCATGGATATATTTGTCGCCGTGGATTTCGGCAAAAGCGACTGCGTGGTCGATGATGTCCTGCCCGTGGTAGCTGTCTTCGGGCATTTCGATGGGATCACCGAAGTGCTGACGATAGCGGATATCCAGCGACAGACCGAATTTTTCGATCTGATTGCCGCCGTCGTTGATATAAAATTCACGCTCGGTCTGATAGCCTGCACGGGTAAGCACTTCTGCAAGGGTATCGCCCATAGCACCGCCTCTTGCGTTGCCGACGTGCATCGGACCCGTGGGGTTGGCGGAAACGAATTCAACAAGTGCGCGTTTTCCTGCGGCATAGTCGGAACTGCCGTAGGCATCACCCTTTTCGTTGACATCCGAAAGAATATCTGCATAGTAAGCGGGGGACAGACGGAAATTCAGAAAACCTGCACCTGCCACTTCGCAGCTCTCAAAATAAGTGCCTGCAAGGTCAATGTTTGCCTGCAAAGCGGCTGCAATTTTGGGCGGTGCAGTGCGGAATACTCTTGCGCCGACGAGTGCGGCGTTGGCGGAATAGTCACCGTGGCTGCGGTCTGCGGGGATTTCCACCTTGAATGCGGGAATTTCTGCTTCGGGCAGATCGCCTTTCTCAAAGCAGGTGCGAAATGCGTTTTCAACGATCATGCGAAGCTGTTGTTCGGCTTTTGCTACAAGAATACTCATTGCTTTTTCTGCGGAACTCGCTTTGTAACCGGCGTTTTTCCGCTTTTCTCCTTTCCGTTTTGTGCCGTCGTTTTGGCACTGACATCAATAATCAGAACTTTTTCTGCGGCATGCCCGCCGAAAAAATCGATGGTGTAATGCAGTTTCAGCTTGCCGCCGTTCATTTCCACGGTGCTGTCCACGGATTTTGCAAAAATGCCGATCATGAACTCACCGTAGGGGGTGATGTAGTGGCTGTTGTGGCGGCGGCCGGCTTCGATGATCATTTCGGAGTTGTATGCCCCCGTGCGCAGAATGCTCACGCAACTGCGTTTTTTAACACGCATGCGTGTGTCGCACATGTGCTCATCGTCCAGCATTTCCGTAAAATGAAGGGTGTAATCTTCAGGTCCGCCGATCATACAGCCTTTGGTGATGACCTGACTGGAGTCTTCGCCGTCAGGGGTGCGGCTGATATCGGTAATGGTAATAATGCGGTTTTGTATCATAGTGTATACCTCGTTGGATTTAATATTATAACACAAACATAAAAGGAGTGCAAGTGGCGGTTTGGCGGTATTTGCCGACAAAAGCGCATTTATTTTTGGTGAATTTGGGTAAATAAAATAAATATATAAAAAATATGCAATTCCCTCTTGCACAAACCTTTTTTTTGTACTATAATAAAAACACTTTATAAATTCTGTTTCTGTCATGCGGCGTGCGGGTCCTGTGCGGCGGAGCGCCGTGAACCATGTCAGGCGGGGAACCGAGCAGCATTAAGCGGTCTGCCCGAGCGCCACAGTCCGCCTGTACGCCGTGTGACAGAGGCAGAATTTTTTTATCCGAAGGGGGCTTGTACCGTGTACAGAGTCCTGTACCGCAAATGGCGACCGCAAACATTTTCCGATGTGGTCGGTCAGCCGCAAGTAACAAAGGCTTTGGCCTGCCAGATCAAAGAAAACCGCCTGTCCCATGCCTACCTGTTCACAGGTTCGCGCGGAACGGGCAAAACCAGTTGTGCAAAGATTTTTGCAAAAGCTGTCAACTGCCTGCATCCCGTGGGCGGTGACCCCTGCAACGAATGCGAAATCTGCAAGGGCATTGACGACGGTACCGTGCTCGATATAGTTGAAATCGACGCTGCCAGCAACCGCGGTGTGGATGATATTCGCCAACTGCGTGAAGAAGTAAAATTCACACCTTCGCAGGCAAGATTCCGCGTGTACATCGTGGACGAAGTGCACATGCTCACCATCGAAGCATTCAACGCATTGCTCAAAACATTGGAAGAACCGCCCGAACACGTCAAGTTCATTCTTGCCACCACTGAAGTGCAGAAGCTGCCGTCCACCATTCTTTCGCGTTGCCAGCGCTATGATTTCCGCCGCATTGAGCCTGAGGTCATTGCAAAAAGACTGCAACGTATTTCCGAAGAAGAGGGCGCAAGCCTTGACAGCGATGCCGCGGTGCTCATTGCCCGCCTTGCAGACGGCGGCATGCGTGATGCTTTGAGTCTGCTTGACCGTTGTTTAAGCACGGACGAACCACCCATCACCGTGCAAACCGTGACTGCCGCCGCAGGAATCATGGGTCGCGATTATCTGTTCAATCTCTGCCGCACCATCGCAAACCACGACACCGCCGCGGCACTGACAATTCTCGATGACCTGCACAAAGCATCGTGCGACACCGAACGCCTTTGTACCGAGCTTATCAATCAATTCAGAAACTTGCTGATTGTTCATACCGTTACATATCCCGAAAAACTCATCGTTGCCACCAACGAAGAAATTGAAGAAAACCGCCGTCTTGCCGCTATGTTCACGACAGAAGCGATTCTTCGTGCACTGAATGTGCTTAGTGATGCGGTGGATGCCATCAAAAAGACTCAGAACCGCCGCGTGGAAGCGGAAATGGCTCTCATCCGACTTTGCCGTCCCGAAACGGACACCTCCGTTGTTGCTCTCGCACAGCGTGTGGCTGACCTTGAACAGCAAATCAAAAATATGCAGGCAAACGGCATTCCCGTGCAGGTGCAGACACCTGTTGCAGAGCCTGTTTTCGAAGAGGAGCTTCCCTTTGCACCCGACAATATTCCCGCACAGCCCGAAGCATTGCCGTTTGACGCTGCCCCCGCATTTGAAGACGAAGCACTTCCGTTTGATGACGATGATGCACCGCCGTTTGATTCCGACCTTTTGTGGGATGAAACACCGCCCGCACCGACGCAGGAAGTTGCAACGCCTGCCGCCCCCGAAGAATTTCCGTTTGACGGTGCACTTCCCTTTGATGACGATGAATTCACCCCGCCCGAAGAAAACGCTTCTTTGTTCGGCGGCCCCGCACAGGTTGCGGCAAATGAGCCGCCCCCCTTTGCAGCTCTTCCGTTTGACGATGATGACTTTTCACCGCCTGCACCTGCGGCAACAGTGTCCGCACAGCAGGACGAGTCGTCCAACGGTGCGCTGGACAACCGCACATGGACAAGATGCTGCATTGAAGCAGAAGCACTTTGCCGACCGCTGATCGGTCACTTGGCAGACTCAACAGCGGAGACGCGCGGTTCCATGCTCATCATCCACACCAAGAATAAATTACTGGCAGTTCTTCTGCGCAATGAAGGTTTCAGCAATGCGCTTGCAACTGCAACCGAAAAAGTACTCGGCAGAAAACTGACCCCCAAAGTTGAACTTTAACAAACAAGGAATATAAGGAGAAAAACTATGAAAGCAAGAATCCCCAACCAGCCCAACAGAAATGAAATGATGATGCGCATTCAGAAAATGCAGGAAGAAATGCAGAGAGTGCAGGAAGAAGTGGAAAACAGCGAATTTTCCGCATCTGCAGGCGGCGGTGCCGTTGAAGTCACCGTAACCGGCAAGCATGAAATCACTTCCATCAAAATGAAGCCCGAAATCGTGGACCCCGAAGACATTGACATGCTCGAAGACCTGCTTCTTGCATCCCTCAACGAAGCCATCCGCAAGGCAAACGACACCATGGAACAGACCATGAACGGTGTTACGGGTGGATTGAATATCCCCGGCATGGGCGGTTTGCTGTAAGCAATGGAATTCACAGCCGCACCGCTCGAAAAACTCATCGAGCAGTTTGAAAAAATGCCCGGTATCGGCAGAAAAACCGCACAACGCATGGCTTTTTATGTGCTCGGCCTTCCGCAGGAGGAAGGGCTTGCCATGGCGCAGGCGATCACCGATGCCTGTGTAAAAATAAAAAAATGCACTCTATGTTGCAATCTCACGGAGCAGACCTATTGCCCGATTTGCAGTCACCCAAAGCGCGACCGCAGTCTTGTGTGCGTGGTCGAAAATGCGGAAGACCTCATGGCGATTGAAAAAACCGATGAATTCAAGGGCACATACCATGTTCTGCACGGTGTTATTTCTCCGCTGGAAGGGGTCGGCCCCGAAGATCTGACCGTCAAGGAGCTGCTTGCCCGCATTGAGCCTGACAATGTCCGCGAAGTGATTATGGCAACAAATTCCGACATTGAAGGCGAAGCGACTGCCATGTATCTTTCAAGGTTGCTCAAACCCATGGGAGTGAAGGTCTCCCGCCTTGCCTATGGTCTTCCCGTCGGCAGTGACCTGCAATATGCAGACTCTGTTACCCTTACCCGCGCCATCGAAGGCAGAAAAGATTTATGAGAAAGGGTTGTTAATAAAAATGAAGTACGCTATTACTTACGACATCGGCACCACGGGTGTCAAGACCTGCGTTTTTGAAATGTCCGACACCATCCGCCTGCTCGGCAGTGCATCCAAGGGTTATAAACTCTATGTATTCCCCGACGGCGGTGCAGAACAGGATCCCGACGAATGGTGGGCAGCACTGTGTGAAACCACCCCCGTTGCACTCGGAAAAGCAGGTATTTCCGCTGATAAAATCGACGGTATCTCGTTTTGTTCGCAGATGCAGGGTCTTGTGCTGGTTGACAAAGACGGCAATGCCATCCGCAGAGCATTCAGCTATATGGATCAGAGAGCCCGCGAGGAACTCAAAAAGGGCATGGCACACGGCTTCCAGATCGCAGGTGCCAACGTGCCGAAACTGCTGAAATCCCTTGCCATCACGGGTGCGGTTGCCGCTTCCGTCAAGGACCCCGTGTGGAAATACAAGTGGGTGGAAGCACACGAACCCGAAAACTTCAAAAAAGTACATAAATGGCTCGATGTCAAAGAATATCTCATCGGCAGAATGACGGGCAGATTCATCATGACTCCCGATTCCGCATTCGGTGCAGAATTGTTTGATATCCGAGCAGGGCATCAGTGCTGGAGTGCAAGCCTTTGCAAGATGCTCGGTGTCAACATTGATCATCTTCCCGAAGTCATTCCCTCCACCGCACAGGTCGGCGGCCTGCGTGCACAGCAGGCAAAGGAACTCGGTCTCAAAGAAGGCACCATCGTCTTCGGCGGCGGCGGTGACGCTTCGCTCATCGGCGTGGGTGCAGGCTGTGTCAACCCCGGCGATACCCACATTTACAACGGCACATCCGGTTGGGTTTCCACCGTTGTTGAAAAGAGCGTTGTGGATGCCAACACCATGATCGCCGCTGTTACGGGCGCAGACGAAGGCAAGTTCAACTACTTTGCCGAACTCGAAACCGCCGGCAAGTGCCTTGAATGGGTCAAGGATCACCTTGCACTCGACGAAATCGGTATCTATCTTGAAACCAAAAATGTGACCGATTCCTACGAAGGAAAATACACTTCTCTGTATGACTATATGACCGAAGTGTGCAGTCGTGTTCCCGCAGGTTGCGGCGGTGTCATCTTCACCCCATGGTTGCACGGTAACCGCTGTCCGTTTGAAGATCCCAATGCAAGGGGGATGTTCTTCAATCTCTCGCTTGAAACAGGCAAGAGTGAAATGATCCGTGCGGTGTTGGAAGGCGTTTGCTTCCACATGCGTTGGTTCCTCGAAGCCGAAGACAAGAAGGTCAAAACCAGTCAGACCGTCCGTTTTGTCGGCGGCGGTGCACTGTCTGCTCTGACTTGTCAGATCCTTGCAGACATCACGGGCAGAACCGTTGAAACGGTGGACAGCCCGCAGAATGTCGGTGCGGTCGGTGCGGCTGTTACGGTTGCTGTCGGCCTCGGGCTCATCCCCGGCTTTGCAGATGCAAAGAAGATGATCCCCGCCGTGAACACCTACAAGCCCAACCCCGCAAACAAAGAAGTTTACGACAAGAATTATGCCGTTTACAAGAATCTTTATAAAGCAAACAAAGCAAACTTTGCCGCATTGAATGGCTAATGAAAGGACAGATTCCCCATGCTTGAACAAAAACCTATGATGGATGCCGTGTATGCAGGTATTCTCCCCGCTTGCACTGCCTGCGGTTTCAACCCGGTATTCAAAGACGATATGGACAGAAAACAGCCTGCCGTTTACAGCCGTGATGCGGCAAGTGTAATCGATTTCACTTCCGAAAAAGGCAAGTTGCGTGTGGTTTTCAGCAACAACCGCATCCATCTGCTGTCCTGTGCTCCCGACGTGGTTGCCGATGACGACTCCATGTATAACCTCGACGGCACATATCTGATGATCCTTGATGAATACGACAACAAGGATGTTCGTTCTGTCGTCAACGAAATGAGCGAGCAGATCAGCGACACCTACGCAAAGAAAACCAAGATCATCTCCAAAAAGAATGCCCCTGCCACCGTTTCCAAGGCGGCTGTGCGCGGCGGCAGCTCCTTTGACCCCTACACCCTCGCTTCCAAAATTGCCGTGGCTTATCCCGAGCTTAAAAACGCCCTGCATGAAAATGTAGAAACCTACGGCGATTTCCTGTGCGAAGATTTCTTCCTCAATCACGCAAATCCCGTGATTAAGCAGACCATCACCGAAAACAACCCCGTGAAGATGAAAAAGCTGTTCGGCATTCTCGGCGAAATGTATGAAGACGGCACAAACGCCTGCCAGAGTCTGATCGCCGTAACCATCCTCGGTGAAATCTGCCGTGAAGACAGAAGTTTCGTCACGCAGATTATTCCCTATCTTACCGATACCATGCTTGAACCTGTTACCACGGTGCTCAAGCACATCTCCGCATCCAAGAGTGCCCGCACAAGACTCGACAATCCGCCCACCTTCAAACCCAAAAAGAAAAAACAGGGTCTTATGGAAAAGCTCATGGGCAGCGCTATGAACCAGAGCAATCTTCAGCAATAATAAGATGTAAAAAAAGGAAGCAACCGCAGTGCAAAAAGGTCGGTTGCTTCTTCTTTTTTTCTTTTCAGTTACAGTTTTGCTTTGGTTATTGCATCAATGACTTTTTTGCCGACTGTGAACAGATTTTGCATGGCAATGGGGAAAATGTCTGCCGCTTCCGGATCGTCATCGGAGTCGAATGCGGCACCCGACTGCGTTCCCCACAGCGTTTCGGGGGTCAGTCCGCTTGTGAACACAGACATGTTCACCGATGCACGCAAGGCAATAAAGCGATTCAGCATGCCGTATCTGTCCAATGCGACCGCCAAGGGTGCGTCTTCCATTTCGGCGCACACAAACGGGTCGGGCACAGGGTAGGTCTGCACCATTTTTTCGGCATTTTTGTGGTCGTGCAGTCCTTTCCAGTAGTTGTCGCCCGAAAGGGTGGTGCCCTTGCGTACTTGCGGTTCTCGCACTGCCCAATCGGCATCGCCGAATTCCAGCCGCATGAATGCTTTGGTCTTTTCAGTGGTCTGCAAGGGGGTGTCTTTGACAAGATTATACACCTTGTCGGTCAGTTCAGGGTTTAAAACTCTGTAAGCCGCAGAGTCATAAACGGGGTTATGAAACCATGTGGTTTCGGTATTTGGGGATAAATCCCTTGCATCCGCATGGTGCCCGAGGTCAAAATCCACGGCGGCGGAGATGACAAACACATCTCCCATCACGGTCGATCCGACCGCCGAGCCTGCACAGCCGACGCTCAAAAAGAAAGTGTCGGAAAAATCAAACCGCTTGTCGTGAAGCACAGCAGTAAGCCCGAGTATGGCATTTGTTTTGCCGCAACCCGTCACATACAGTGCAATGCCGTCTTTGAGGTACATCTTATGCCCCGGAAAACCGCCGTGCACGGTGTATTCTTCGCCGCCCTTGCAGTAGTGTTCATAAAGATGCTGTGCTTCGCCGGGGAAATCGCCCGTCATTTCGCCGTTTTCAAATTTAGGCAGAATCAGAACTTTGACGGGGATGACAGGTTGTACCGTTTTGTTATTGTGTAAATTGAACATTTCTTTTTAATCTTCCACCATGTTTTTGATTTTTGTCAAAGCGGGTAAATTTGTGAAGTTGTAAAATTTTACGGCATTCTCGCCGAGGAATTTCCGTTTGTTATCTTCGGAGATTTCGTTTGTTTTTTCCACAAAATCAAGGCTCATTTTGTAGGTGATGGCAGTCATGGTGCGCGGGTAGTCACTGCCCCACATGAGTTTTTCAAAGCCGACAATTTCAGCCGCTTGGTTGATTGCGTTCACTGCGGACGGATAGGGGTAGAATTCATCGTTGAACAGCCATGTGATACCGCCGCTTTCGATGAACACGTTCTTGTTGGTCGCAAGTTTGATTTGCTCTGTCCAGTTTTTTCTTGTCACCATGCCGAAATGACCGATGGCAATGCGAAGATCGGGAAACATATTGACGATTTTTTGCATCATTTCGGTCTGCTCATTGCCGTCGGCAAGGTCAATGGATATGAATTTGCCGTGGTCGGCGGCACTCTTGAACGGGGCCGGGTGGTTGAGCAGATTTTTGTCTTTTAACCTGCCTGCGCAGAGTTTGATGCCGTCAAAACCGCTTATATCGCCAAGCGGCTTTTCTTCATACAAAGCGCAGATTTTAATACGGTTGCTTTTGCAAGTGAGCAGGTATTCGTCCTGATTGCCGTCAATGTATTCCTGTGTGATGACTGCGCCGTTCACGCACGCATAGTCCATGTTGGCAAGAAACCGTTCGACCGTGTTTTCGCCGTCGGTCATAAAGGGCGGCATCATCTGCCTGATTTCACCGCCGAAGTCGCTTTTGCCCCCGCCTATGTCATAAACGGGCTTGCCGTTTACGACTCCGTTTTGTTTTTTCCACAAATGGGCATGTGCATCAATAATCATAAGGTTACACCGTCCTTGAAAATGGCAATTTCGCGGTTGCCGCAAAGCTCGTTTTTGGTTTTCTCGCCGTTTGCAACCCGTTTGATGAGCTCAAGCAGTTCTTTGGCTTTCTCATCTTTGTCAAAACCGAAAGCCGAATAGTCGATCCAATGGCTTTTTTTATTTGCGATTTGGTTATTGGATGCGATTTTCACCGTCGGCACTGCACCGCCGAGAGGGGTGCCCCTGCCTGTGGTGAACAGCACCATGTGGCAACCGACTGCCGCCAGGTTGGTAACAGACACAATGTCGTTTCCCGGGCCGTTGAGCAGATGAAGACCCGCTTTCCGGACGGTATCGCCGTAGTCGAGCACATCCACCACGGGTGCCGTGCCGCCTTTCTGAATGCAGCCGAGGGATTTTTCTTCGAGTGTGGTAATGCCGCCGTCCTTGTTGCCGGGGGAGGGATTTTCGGACACGGGCTGGTTGTGGTTTTTAAAATACTGCTTGAAATTGTTGATGAGTGCAACACTGCGGTTGAACACATCTTCGTTCACACATCTTTGGAACAAAACCGTTTCCGCGCCAAACATTTCGGGCACTTCCGTTAACACGGCACTTGCGCCCATGGCACAAAGCTCGTCCGTCACTCTGCCGACAACGGCGTTGGCTGTGATGCCCGAAAAACCGTCCGACCCGCCGCATTTCAGCCCGATTTTTAAATTTGAAACAGGAACTTCCTGCCGTTGGTCGGTTGCGGCATTCTTTTGCAGTGCTTCAATCAGTTTTGTACCTTCTTCAATTTCGTCTTCGCAGTCCTGCACCGAAAGGAATTTGACTCTCTGTGTATCCCATGTGCCGAGCACTTTTTTCATTTCGCTGATGTTGTTGTTTTCGCAACCGAGTCCCAATACAAGCACACCGCCCGCATTGGGGTGGTTGATGAGGCCGCGCAGAATCAGTTGGGTGATTTTCATGTCATCACCCAATTGACTGCAGCCGTAAGGGTGTGAAAAGCAGATTGCGCCCGTTTTTTCACTTAAAGTTTTTGCAATGCTGTTCACGCAACCCACCGTCGGCACAATAAAAATATCATTGCGGATGCCGATATCCCCGTTTTTTCGCACAAAAGCACGGATGGTGAACGGCTCTTTTTTCGGTAAAGCAGTAAAATCGGGTTTGTATTCGTAAGAAAGAATGTCCCCTAATTTTGTTTTCATGTTGTGTGAATGCACGGCATCGCCTTTGCTTACGGCTTCGGTCGCAACGCCGATGGGGAAGCCGTATTTGATAATGTCCGTTCCTTTTTCGATGTCGCACAAAGCCGTTTTGTGCCCTGTTTGCAGGTCAACGCAGACATTGTCTTTTTCGTGAATTATGAAAGGTTCCATTGCATTGTTTCCTTTGCACCGATATGGTCAATTTTGTTGTAATATTCGGTAATGAGTTCCTTCATGTCAGACAAATCTGCCTGCCACAAAGCGGTGTTTTTAAGAATATCGGCAATGCAGGTATTCTTCATAATTTCCACCACGGCAGGTGCATCTTCGGGTGTGTCGTTTTTGTAGAAATAAATAAGATAAGCCAAAGACAGCGACAGATGCTTCGGATAAACGCCGTTTTGCTCTTTGTATTCGAGGATGGTGGGAAGCACCCGCACCGCAAATTTGCTGACGGAGTTGAGCGCAATGGACCGCCATTTGTGCTGAATAAACGGATTGCGGAAGCGGTCAAACACGCTGTTTGCAAAGGCAATGCTTTCTTCGGTTTCGCCGATGGTCGGCAGGATTTCTTCTTTCATGCAGGCGTTCAGAAATGCGCTTGTCAGCTCATTTTGCATCGCTTCGCCGACCGTTTCAATGCCTGAAAGAAGTGCACCTGCCACGAGAGAGGTGTGTGCACCGTTGAGGATTCGCACCTTGATTTTTTTGTAAGGCTTGGCATCGTCCGTCCACACCACGTTGAAACCTGCCTTCTGCAAGGGCAGTTCATTTTCAAAATTGCCCTCAATGACCCACAGGTGGAAAATTTCTGCCGTGTCAAGGAACTTGTCTTCGGGGTGCGTGTCCTTGGTTTCGTCGTTTGGATAACCCGTTACAATGCGGTCAACGAGAGTGTTGGCAAAATGATTTTCTTTTTCGAGCCAATCTGCAAAACCGTCTTCAAGGTTCCACAATTTTACATATTGCAGAACGCATTTTTTGAGTGCGTCGCCATTGTTGTCGATCAGTTCACACGGCAGGAGTATAAACCCGTTCAAGCCGTTTTTGTATCTTCTGTAAAGAAGCTGTGTCAGTTTTGCAGGGAAGCCCGTGCAGGGTGTGTCCGTGAATTTGCAGGTTTCGTCAAATGCAATGCCCGCTTCCGTGGTGTTGGAAACGATGAATCGGAAATCGGGATTGTCGGCAAGTGCCATGTAGGAATCAAATTCCTTGTAAGGGTCCACGCAACGCGAAATCGATTCAATGAAAGTATGCTCATTCACGATATTTCCGTTTTGAATACCTCGTGCATACAGGTTATATTTGCAGTCCTGTGCGCTTAAAAGGGCACATTTTCCGCCGGCTCTCGGCTGAATGACGACCGCTTTGCCGTCATAAAGCCCTGCTTGGTTCATTTTGTGCAGAAAATAATCAACAAATCCGCGCAGGAAATTGCCTTCGCCGAACTGAATCACTGTTTCTTTCATGTCAGTCACCTATTTTAATCAGAAGTTTGGCAAGTGTGCCGTCGTTGTGGCTGAGCGCTTTAAAAGCATCAAGCGCATCGCTCATTTCGTAAATACCGCTGACCATTTTCATCACATCCGCTTTGCCCGATGCAACAAGGTCAATGTTGTTGATGAAATCATCTTTCAGTGCATTGCGGCTGCCGTGGATGTTGAGTTCTTTTTTGAGGATAACGGAATGGTTGAAAGTGGTTTCACGTTTTCCGTTGCCGATGAGAATGATATTGCCTGCAAAAGCGGCATTGTCAACGCAAGCTAAAAAGGTTTCGGGTGCGCCGCAGGCTTCAATGCACACATCAAAGCCGTGGCCGTGGGTGAATTCGTTGGTGAAGTCTGCAAGGGATTTCTGTTTGGTGTTGATGACCGTATCTGCACCGTATTCACTTGCGAGTGCAAGGCGGTTGTCAAGAATATCCGCAACCACGATTCTGTTGCATTTCTGCTTTGCGGCAAGCAGTGCAAACAAGCCGATGGGGCCGGCGCCCACAACAAGCACATTGTCGGTTTCTTTGATGGTTGCACGGGACACGGCATGCTGCGAAATGGAAAACGGCTCAATGAGGGCTAACTCCTGTGCAGACAGCCCCTTGCCGTCGTATATGCGTTCCACGGGCATGGCAATGTATTCGCAGAAAGCGCCGTCGCGTTGCACACCCATGGTCTGATTATCCGTGCAGCAGTTCACAAAACCGCGTTCACAGCTGTAGCAAGTGCCGCAGTTAAAATACGGATTGCAGGTGACGATGTCGCCTGCTTTGAGCCCTTTGTCATTTTCGGGAATACTGACGATTTCGGCAGAAAACTCATGTCCGGGAATGCGGGGATAGGTGGTAAACGGCTGGTTCCCCGTGAACGATGCCACGTCCGCACCGCAGATGCCCACGTATTTCACTTTCAGCAGAGCTTCTCCGTCTTTTACTTCGGGCATCGGGATTTCGCGGATCTCTATTTCATTCGGATTGGAAATTACGATGACTTTCATGTTATTTGTCTTCCTCCATGTATTGTTTGTTCCAGATGATTCCCGTTTTTAAAGGGGCACCCTTGCAGAAAATTTTGTTTTCGTAAGCAAAAAGGGGATCTTTGATGAATTCGTCCTTGTCAATCAGTTCCACCACTTCGTCATGACGGCTGTCCACGAGCACTTCAATTGCCTTTTCCATGTGCACCTGACGGAAATTGATGGACGCAAAAATCAGATGATTTTCAAAGCCGAAGGGCATGGTGTCGTAAGTCACCTGCGGACCTAATGAGAAGCTGTTGTAAATGCCGTTGCAGCCGAGCACCTTGTACTGAAAAGCAATTCTGTGCTCTGTATCCGAACCGCTTGTGCCGACAAATAGGGTGGCTCTGCCGCCGATTTTCTCCATAATCCTTGCGGCGGTTTCTTCTTCGGAAAGTCCGCTTGTGCAAAGGTAATCTGCATTCGCAATTTCTTTGGAGAAGGTTACTTTTTTGGAAGATTCGTCACTTCTGCCCACAAAAAGAATCTGTGCATGCGGGTGATTTCTTCTGATCTGATCGGCAATAAACAGCCCCGTCATGCCGAGGCCGAACACCACCGTTCTTGCAAAAATGTTTTCTTTTGCCAATGCACGGGCTTCGGTTTCACTGCACTTGTGTTTTGCCATTTCCACGCGGAAATTCTGCGCTTCGCCAAGGTCTTCCATGCGCTCAAGCTGGAAAATGGCGCAGGCATACGGGTCTGCAAACGAAAGCCGTTTTGCCGCCGATAAGGGCAGTTTTGTGAGATTTGCATATTGTTTGGGCAGGTGCAGAAGCATATCGGGGTTAAAGTAGTTTTTGTCGCAGAACAATCCGTCCGCACCGTCGCAGCCGTATTCAAAATAGGTTTCGTCTTCGGTGTAGCGGGTCGGATCCCAGCTGTCGCCGCCGCGGATGAGCACGATGGCAAAGCGGTTTTCCGACGGTACCCAAACGACTCCCTCGTGACCGTTTATAAGTCTGTTTTCGCCTGCGGGGAATTTGGCACCGAGTTTGTTTTCTCTGCCCATTTTCATCAGTTCAAAGTCTGTACCGCAAAAGCCCTGAAACACGGGGTACGCTTCAATGCCTTTCTGCAACGGCTCCCCGCGCAGTCGTTGTCTTGCGGGGTTTATCAAATTGATTTCGCCGTACCTGATTGGCAAATCTGTATCATTCTGAAAATATGTACCGTATGTTTTCATAAAACCACCTGCTGTGACAGATTTTTATTATTTTTTTTTATTTTATCACACATAAATAAATTTGTAAATAAATATAATAGTGTTTCGTAAAAAATCCCCGAGCATCGCAAGATGTACGGGATTTGCATTGCACCGATACTTGTGATATAATAATTACACACTTTTTTATTTGCATGCAATGTGTTATGGTATTTCTTGCAGGTTTGTGTTTACACTAATCAAAAAAAGGAGACGGGGATACAATGAAAAAAATTGTGAAAGTGATCGGCAGAGAAATTCTGGATTCGCGTGGCAATCCCACCATAGAAGCAGAAGTGATTCTCGAAGACGGCAGTTGCGGCAAAGCCGCTGTTCCGTCAGGGGCTTCCACGGGGATTTATGAAGCCTGTGAACTGCGCGACGGTGATGCGACCCGTTATCACGGCAAAGGTGTGTTGAAAGCGTTGCATAACATCAATACCGTGATTCAGGATGCACTCATCGGTAAGAATGCGCTGGAGCAGGCCGCAATCGACAGACTGCTGATTGACCTCGACGCTACCCCCAATAAAAGCCGATTGGGTGCAAACGCCATTCTCGGTGTTTCCATGGCAAATGCCGTTGCGGCGGCGGCTTCGCAGGGGGTGAGCCTGTTTCGCTATCTGGGCGGTGATGATGCCAAAGTTCTGCCGGTTCCCATGATGAATATTCTCAACGGCGGGGCGCATGCTTCCAATAATGTGGACATGCAGGAATTTATGATTATGCCTGTTTCCGCACCCGACTGGAAAGAAGCACTGCGTATGTGTGCAGAGGTGTTCCACACGCTCAAAACCGTTCTGAAAGAAAACGGAACCCCTGCCGCGGGGGTTGGTGACGAAGGCGGCTTTGCACCGAATCTGAAGCAGGACGAAGATGCACTGGATCTGATTGTTACGGCGATCCGTCGGGCAGGTTTTCGCCCCGGTGAGGATTTTATGATTGCCGTTGATGCGGCTTCCTCTGAATGGTATGACGCGGAAACGGGAATGTATCACATGCCCAAATCGGGAAAACATCTGAACCGCCGGCAAATGGTCGAACTGTGGCAAGGGCTTTGTCAAAAATATCCCATTATTTCGTTGGAGGACGGCATGGCTGAAACGGACTGGGAAGGCTGGGTCATGCTGACAAAGGCAATCGGCAAGCAGGTGCAGCTGGTGGGCGATGACCTGTTCGTGACCAATATTGAACGGCTGTCGCAGGGTATCGAAAAGGGAATCGGCAATTCCATTCTCATTAAAATCAATCAGATCGGAACTCTGACCGAAACATTGGATGCAATCAACATGGCAAAGCGGGCAGGTTACACCGTCATCGTTTCGCATCGGTCGGGCGAAACGGAAGATACCGCCATTGCCGACCTGTGTGTTGCGGTCAATGCAGGGCAGATCAAAGCAGGGGCTCCCAGCCGCAGTGAACGGGTTGCAAAGTATAACCGCCTTTTGCGCATTGAAGAAGAATTGGGGAACAAAGCGCAATTCTGCGGTAAGCAAACATTTCTGCACCTGCAAAAGCACTGATACCCTTTTCTTTAACCCGAAGGCGTACAAAGGAACTTCGAGAGGCAAAAAAGGGCAAATATATGCAAAAAAATGTCAAACATTCGATGTGTCTGACATTTTTTCATTTCTCCCGTTATTTAATTTTTTATGCTATGCTTTTTTCTTGTTTTATTTCATATATGCTCTTGGGACTTTATCGACAGAAAGAGACAATTCCGAAGAATCGTCTTTTTCCGGCATTCACTACGCTGATTGATACAATGCAACACTACTGCGCCGAGTGTTGCATTGTTTGAAAAAAGTAAGACCGTAAAACTTAAAATTATCAGCCTGTAAAAAACAAACTTTTGCAGATTTTTGGTTTTTTTGAGAGTGAGATGTCTGTTTGTCTGAAAAAAATTCAAAAAAAATATTTTTTTGTGGAATATGATCCTGATATATGGTATAATTATTGTCATAAATCTGTAGGATCGGGAAAGGCAAAGAGCGATATAATTCACAATAAGAGTGCAGCTTTGTAATAAGCGGGGTATATCAATTATGAATTTTCAGACACGGCAAATACAGAATAATATACAAATTGTTGGTAACGCAGGCGATGGCAGGATCAGTGTCACAAATCAGATGCTTCTGAAGGACGGTAAAGCGTGGATACCCGTTATGGGAGAAATGCATTACAGCCGTGTGCCTTGTGACAGATGGGAAGAGAATCTGCGGAAGATGAAGGAAGGCGGAATAGATGTTGTTGCTTCATATGTCTTCTGGATTCATCATGAGGAGCAAAAAGGAGAATTTGTTTTCAGCGACAACCGTGATATAAGATGCTTTATAAATCTTTGTCATAAAACAGGTCTTGAATTCTGTCTTCGTATCGGCCCGTGGGCTCACGGTGAATGCAGAAACGGCGGTTTTCCCGACTGGCTGCAAAATGAATGCTCCGACATTCTGCGGTCAAGACAAGAGCCTTATATATCTTATGTCAGACGCTATATAAACAAAATTGCAGAGCAGGTCAAAGGGCTTCCTCTTTTTGCAATACAGATTGAAAACGAATTGACAGGAGATCCCGATTATATTGAGCTGGTTCGTCAGTTTGTTACAGATGCGGGACTTCATGCACCTTTATATACTGCAACAGCTTGGGGAAAAGCAAAACTGCCCGAAACTGTTTTTCCTATGTACGGCGCATATCCCGAGGCACCCTGGACAAATCATATAAAGGAGCTTGAGCCGAACCCCAACTATTTCTTTTCTCTGATACGTGAAGACGGCTGTATCGGCTCGGATATTCTCGGCACATCAACACAAGCAACAGACTGCTCAGGCAATGTGCCGTTTATGACGTGTGAAATGGGCGGGGGCAATCAGATTACCTACCATCGCAGACCTCTTATAAATTCCCGTGATATTGAGGCTCTTGTTATATGTAAGCTCGGAAGCGGTGTGAATCTCTTAGGATATTATATGTTCTGTGGCGGACTGAATCCCATAGGTCTTACTACTATGCAGGAAAGTAAGGCAAGCGGCTACCCGAATGACTGTCCCGTTATATCATACGATTTTCAGGCACCCGTCGGCGATATGGGACAAATACGGGAAAGCTATTTCCGTTTATCCTTCATTCACAGATTTTTGCATTCATTCGGTGAAATGCTTGCTCCGATGATTGCAATAATGCCCGATAAGGCACCGTCCTCAAAGGATGATACAAAAACACTGAGGTGTGCTTTAAGAAGTGACGGAAACAGCGGTTTTCTGTTTGTGAACAACCATATCCGTCTCCATCAAATGCCTGCACATCCCGCGCATAGCTTTAATATAGCCTTAAATGAGCGAACTGTGTCCTTCAGCCTTGATATTCCTGAAGACAGCTCATTCTTTATTCCTGTGAATATCTCAGTCGGCGGTCTTGACATCCTTTATGCAACTGCACAGCCTGTTTCATACTCCGAAAACCGTTTAGAACTGCTGCAGATTGCAGGAATGAAAGCAGTTGTTGCGCTTGCAAACGGACAGATATATGCTCTTGAAGCAGGCCTGAATCGTATCAATGACACAGATGTCGTTCTTCTGAAAAATGAGTCCTATGAAAAATCAGTGCTTCAGAAAATGAATGCTTCAGTAATACAAAAATGCTGCGATTCGGATGTGTTATTGGGCCATTTGCCGATTGAAGATAAAACCGATGAATACAAAGTATGCTGGACTGATGAGGATCAATGGCTTGTAATAAAAGCCAAAGGAAACATAGCAGGCTTTTTCGTAAACCGACAATTGGTGTCAGATTTTTATCTTAACGGCGACAGCTGGGTAATTGATCTTCGTAACATCAGAGAGAAAAACGGTATCATAAAAATCCAACCGCTTACAGAGAAGGATATAAAAGAAATATATGCCGAGACCCCCCTCGAAACAGGCTCCTTTGTCCCCGAGGTATACACGAGTAAGGATGACCGCTTATTAATATGATAACATCCCGGCAAAGCCGGTCCGGTCCCGCAGAGGCTGTCGGTCCGGTCCCTTATCTCAGCATAACAAAAAACGAAGCACGCCAAAGGTGTGCTTCATTTTTTCTGGCTCGTAGCACCGAAAAAGATATCAAGATTGAACTGGACAGAAAAATTGGAATTGGTCATACTTTTCTATTTGCATTTTTTATGTATGAAATCCAGTTTTCCAGACTATCCACGCTGAAATCCGCAAGAGCCGTTTGATAGCAATCAAAAGCGGTGGGATGATTTTCCTCCATCCATTTCAAAGACTTTTTAGGCCCCCAATAAGGATAATGCATTATATCACAGAAAATTTCCAAACTATCAATCAATACCCAATGCCATCGAAACATTCCTTCTGCATCGTATCGTTTTACCCGTGCAAGCATTTTGACACACCAATCGACACTTGCATCAATTTCTGCCTTTGATTTTTGTGGACGGTTTTGCAGATAAGACTGCACCTTCGTTTGGAGTGCTTTTCCTCTTTCATCACTATCTACAACAATCTTTCCATCAAAAATTTGAACAAAGTCATTGCAGTCATAGTCTCCATCAAAATAAGAAGCAGGATATACGAAAACATCCAGTTGAATGCCGTTTACGAAAGATGTATCGTGGAATTGTTCGTGGTCATACGATATAACCAACGAGTCAAAATCACTGTTCAGATTGTTTGTTCCGTTAGCATATGAGCCATAAAGAATGATGGAAAGAGGATTGTATTTTCGCTTAATGTATTCAATAATCTTCTCCAATGAAATCACCTCATCAAATTCTTATTTATTAAACCAATGTTATTATATCATACAAATGCAGATTTTTCCACTCAATATTGCTTTGGTAAGAAGTTCAAGTCCTCCCCAAAGGTCGTTTTGTGGAAATGATATCTTTTGAATTGCACCTTGAAAAATGGCACAAAAAAAACCAGAAACCGTTGTGGTTTCTGGATTTTCCGAACCGATATCTTTTTCGGTTTCGCATTGTTGGTTGCGGGGAGAGGACTTGAACCTATGACCTCCGGGTTATGAGTCGTTTTCACAAAAGTTCTGCATAACTTTTTTGCTGAAAATGCAGATTTTTCCAATGAAAAACAATTTTTAACCGACAGAAACCGTAAAAAATATCTCAAAAAGGGCTTCGTCACGAGTTGTAAATATTAAAATAATGCTCTTTTTTATGTAAAAGTGGTCAGGTGTTTTGGTCAATTTTAATGTTTTGTTGTATGGCCATCTTGCATAGTGCAGCGCAATTAGGGCATAAGCAGACGTTCATAGGCATCAGAAATCACTGTGGAAATACGACGGTTAATCTAATGTCGAGTAGTTTGTGCTGTTGTAAAAAAAGGGGATAGATTTAATCGTTTCTCTGTGGTATTATGAAGAAAAAAGGAGGTGTGCGGTATGAAATTCGGTTCTGCTAAAAATATCAGAAATATCATAATAATATCTGTGCTTTTGGTCTGCGCCTTTGTTTTTCGTGCTGTTGCCTTTAAAACCGATGATTATTTTATCGCAACACTTCTTCTGACTTTAAGAAATGTTGTGCATATCATTATGATAATCGTATGGTCTGTATCAATTTATATGCGTGTTGTCAGCAAGCAGATCCGCAATATGCTGATGACCGTTGGTGCATTGATGATTGCATGGCTCATTATAAGAACCTGCAAGCTGGAGTTTTTGTATACCACCGATACACTTACGCGTTATTTATGGTATGCTTTTTATGTGCCGATGATTCTGATTCCTCTGATCGGGGTCTTTATTACCATGCACATCGGCAAAGCCGACGATTATATGATTCCGGCCAAATACAAACTGTATTTCATTCCGGCTGTTCTTGTGATTCTGTTGGTATTTACGAATGATTACCATCGTCTTGTCTTTGATTTTCCGAATGGTATACATTATTTTAATTCTGATTATACATATGGAATTTTGTATTTTATTCCGGCCGGTTGGTTTACTTTGCTCGGCTTTTATTTTGTACTCAAGCTCCTTATTAAAAGCAGAGTGCCAGGAAGTCGGGTGTTTCAGAAGGTACATATTCTGATTATGGCAACGGCTGTTGTTTTCTGGTGTCTGTATGCATTTACCGGAATTGACGCGGACCTTACAGCGGTTGACTGTGCTCTTATTACACTTCTTCTTGAAAGTGCAATTCAGAGCGGTCTTATCCGAACAAGCACTAACTACAGAACGCTTTTTGAAATATCAAGCGTAACGGCACAGATCGTTGATGATAATTTCAATGTTTGCATCCGTTCTGCTGAATCCGGGTATTTTACAACAGATATACTGAAAAATGCCGTTTCGGCACCGCAGAATCTCGGTGACTATATTCTGAATGCCGAAAAAATATCGGGCGGTTTCGTTTACTGGCAGGATGATATAAAGAAAATATCGGAGCTCATTGAAACCTTGCAGGAAACACAGAAGCAGCTGAGTGAAAATAATTTTCTTTTGCAGGCTGAGTATGAGCTTAAGGAAAATAAAGCTAAAACAGAAGAAAAAAACCGTCTTTTCAATAAACTGATTTATGAAATTTCTCCTCAGCTTTCAAAGGCAGAAGAATTGCTGAATCTTGCTTCTTGTGAGGAAGAAAACAAAAGAAAACATCTTGCTAAGCTTGCAGTAATCGGGGCATATATAAAAAGACGGGGAAATCTTTTTATCATTTCTGAGGACAAAAAAATTATAAGGTCCCGTGAGATAGAATTCTGTATAAATGAGTCTTTGAGCAATTTAAGACAGCTTGATGTTGCCCCTTCGTTTGTTTTCAGCCTGCAAGAAGATATTGCAGCAGAAACTGCCGTAAAAGTATATGATATTTTTGAATTTTTCATTGAAGAGCTTCTGAATTTTGTTGATGCTGTTTTTGTTAAGATTTCTGAAAAAGACGGCTATATTTCAATGAGAATGATGTTCGGTGCTGAAAAAACGGGGTATGAAATCCATACAGACAGTGAAATATTGAACGGTACAGAAATCAATATTGAAAACTCCGATGAGGATATACTTGTCGATATTCTCATCCCGAAGGAGGTAATGTGATATGATACCTTTTATCGGTCTGGGAACTTATGTAAGAGCATTGTTTCTGACAATTTTGTTTATTGAAGTGTGTGTTTCATTTTGTCTTACATTGTGGAGTTTTTTGCAAAAGCCGTTATTTCCGAAAATCATTTCACCTGCCGCCGCAATTTCTGCTCTTCTCTTTCTTCTGCCGTATGCTGCTTATGTTTTTGCGGAAAAGGAAGGCGTTGCAGTCAACGGCTACAGCTATATCGAAAAGTTTCTCAATATTCCTGCATTTTTCGTTATCTTGTTCACGATAGCAGATGCTATTATCCTTTCATTACTTCTTGTTTTTTTCTTTGTAAAAATCCGCCACAGTATATCAGCCTTTTCCGTAAAAGAGAGTGCAGATAAGCTTAAAACAGGAATATGCTTTTCTTATGAAAACGGAATGATAAAGCTTATAAATCACAAAATGGATGAATTGAGCAGAATCATAACCGGAAAAGAAATGACCAATGCCCTTGATTTCATAAATTCCATCAGGAACAGAGAATGTCAGCCGGGAACAGAGGTTTTGTCCAGTGATAACGACATAATGATTCATCTTCCCGATGAGACAGTATGGCGATTCTCTGTTAAGAAAATAGGTGACATGTACGAGATTACTGCTGCGGATACCACTGATTTGTACAGGGTATCGGAAGAACTGAAGCTTTCCAATAATGAATTGAAGGAAATGAATGAACGTCTTCTTAAATACGGAGAAAATGTTGATGAGCTCACAAAATCCCGCGAGCGTCTTGAAACAAAATACCGTATTCATGCAGATCTCGGAAATGCACTTCTGGCGACAAGGTTGTATCTTCAGAATAATGACGGAAACGCCGACGATATTATTAACATCTGGAGGCGCAACATTACTGCATTGGGAGTCAAATATTCAGAAGAAACAGAGTATGATGACATAAAAGGACTTATTGATGCGGCAAAGGCTGTCGGAATAAAAGTGCACATCTCCGGTGATATGCCCGAAAAAGAGTATATAAAAAAACTGTTTACCGAGGCGACTGCCGAAGCACTCACAAATGCCGTTAAGCACGCAGATGCAAAGCATTTTAATATTTCCTTTACATCTGATCTTTTCAGTTTTACCGCATCATTTTCCAATGACGGCAAAATGGCAAACGAGTCTTTTTATGAAGGCGGAGGGCTTTCTTCGCTCAGAAAAAAGACGGAACGCATGGGCGGCAGAATGACAGTTGAAACCGAGCCTGCTTTTAATCTGATTTTAAAAGTTCCAAAATAAGGAGAACATCGTATGATAAACGTACTTATAGTTGAAGATGACCGAATGGCAAGCAAGCTGCTTGAAGTGTTTTTACAGGACAGTGAGGTCTATAAGGTCATAGCCACAGTTGAAAGTGCTTCCATGGCAGAGCTTTTCTGCAGTAAAAAAATGTGCGATCTCATACTTATGGATGTTTGCACATCAATGAATGCAAGCGGACTTGATGCCGCAGAAAAAATCAAGGCATCTTATCCTGAAATAAAAATTATAATCATCACAAGTCAGCCCGAAATCAGCTTTCTTGAGAGAGCAAAAAATATCGGTGTTGAGAGCTTCTGGTATAAAACTCCGGTTGCAAGTGAATTGATAAGTGTAATGGACAGCACGGTTGCGGGCAAAAATGTGTATCCCGAAATGACTCCGACGCTTAAGATGGGCTACGCATTGAGTGTAGATTTCACAGAACGTGAGCTTGATGTGTTGCGTGCACTTATCACGGGTGACACAAACAAGGAAATCGGAGAACGGCTGAATATGTCGCAATATACCGTGCGCGATTACATTCAGAGTATGCTCGAAAAAACAGGCTTCAGGAGCCGTACCGAACTCGCCGTAAAGGCAAGAGAAAGCGGACTTGTAATCAACCAATAACTACGGGGCTGTGAAAACAGCCTCTTTTCTTTTTTTTGCTGTATTTCTGTTTCTTTACCCCTACAAATGTAGGTAGATGAAAAAGATGTCCTGATTTATAATAATAAATAATTATGCAAAAAAGGAGTTAAATGTATGCAAAAGAAAATTTTGAGCTTCATTCTTACCGCGACTCTTGTGCTTGGTGCTTTTTTGCCGTCCTTTGCGGTTTTGCCCAAAACGCAGGCACAAGCTGAAGTTGCATCGCCCTATAAGCAGAATGCAAACAATTCTATGGTTTATGTCAGTACCTATGAGGAGTTGCGTACTGCTGTCAAGTATGCAACGGATAACCAGACGATAACATTGCAAAGCGACATCAGTGAGGTGTCCGGGCATCCGATGGAAACATACGGTGATCTCGAATTCACTGTGGATGGTACTGTTGTGCTGGATATGAACGGTTGCAGCATCAGACTTGGCTCAAAAAACACGATAACTGTGTTCAACATCACGGGCAAGACGAAACTGCATATCATCAACTCAAGAATTGATGAAAACGATTGCGACATCAACTTCGTTCCCCAGAATAAAGTGGTTACCTACCGCATGCCCCGTTCAGTTATCTGCGTCAACAATGCCGCCGCAGAGTTGTATATCCACAACGGTATTCATCTCATTCTCGAAGAAAATACAAATCTGACGGACAGTGATTCACTTGTGGCACTTCTGATATATGCCATCGGCCGTCTGGAAGTAATGGGAGAGATTGAAAGCGTTCCCACCATCTGGGCACAGCCCAAGGGGAGCGACGGCATTTTCTTCTGGGGTGACCCGAGAGATCCGGATACGTTTGTTAATACATCCGTTTTTCTGCGCTCGGGTGTCATTTCAGCACACGGAAACAGCGTCAGAGCGGATGAACTGAGCACATCCTCCTTCAAGGAATTCAAACTTGCAACGAATCTTATGGCATACGGTGACGACAGCAATACCGACAGACTGTATGTTAAATACAGTACGGATATGACCATTGATGACATTACACTTACGGACGGCACCTTCGTGGCTGCCGGCAACGATCTTTCCGCAATCGATACGATCGCAGAGCTGTGTGTCAATGACGGTGAATGTGTTTATTTTTACCCCAAAACATACTGTACGCACAGCAGTGGTGAGAACACGCCGGTTCTCAGCTATGCAGACGGACATTTGGATCTGTGCAGCTGCAAAACAGCGTATGTGACAAGCAGTCACAATGCAGGCGCTGATAAAGCCTGCCTGCAGTGCGAGCTTACAGAAATGAACACCAATCCCGCAACAGCTATTGTTGACGAGGATGTTATTGAAGTCGGTACGCTGAGTGAGCTCAGAGATGCACTCAGAAGCAACAAGAGCAATTTTACGATCAGGCTTACAAAAGACATTTATGATGCAAGCTTTTCTTCTGCTTCGATCAGAGCAGAAGCCATTACCCTTGCCGCTTACGGTACGGTTGTGCTGGATCTCAACGGCTTCGGTCTGTTTGTGACAACCGACAATGGGCCTTTGTTCATCCTGCAGGACAACTACTGCAACACCGCCGGCCCCACAAAGCTGATTATCAAGAATTCAGCAAGCAAAATGAGCTACATTGTAAATATGACTGCCGGCATTGTTATGCTTGACAATGCAGATTGCACATTCGTCCTTCTTGATAATGTAACTCTGATTACGGAAAGCACTGCAGATGCAGACAGCGCTGTGATCATTGCAAGAGAATTTGCCAATCTGAATATATTTGGCGGCGCCGTCAAAAACGTAATCGGTCATGCGGTTGCGTTTGACAACTCGTCCTACGAACCGTATCGGAATTCGTCTGTTTCCATCAGCACTGCTGATCTCGTCTCCGCTGAATCCTGCATTTCCTTCGGTTCTTCCGCATTCAAAACTGACTCGTTTGCGTCGTTTAAAGTCGGTCTTGCACGTTTTGAAATTCTGAACAACGAAAGCATTGCCGTGTTCGAGTGCAATAATCAGTCAACTGTCAAATGGAGTAATATCATCAGAACCTGGAATGCAACACAGTCTTATGATCTGTATGACAGCAAAATGAACAAGATGGACAAGACGGTTGCCGTCAACGGACAGAAGGGCACCATTCAGGTGCTTTTCGGTGAGGCATCCGATTGCACGGAGCATAATTTTGAATATTTCCTGTCCGAAACCGACAAGCATTACGGAAATTGTACCCTGTGCGGACGCACGTACACTGCAGAACACACCAAGGTTGATTCCTGCACAAAGGGCGAGGTGATCGTATGTGATTGCGGAATCAGGGAAAAGGTTGTTGCACATACGATCAGACCACTCTCTGCTAAGAATCCTACCTGTGAACAGACCGGTATAAAAGAAGGATATTACAGATGTATTGTTGTGACCTGCGGCAAGTATTTTGCTGATGCAGCAGGTACAATTGAAGTTGCAAAAGAAGATGTTATCATCCCTGTAAAGCACACGCTGAATTTTGTTCCTGCAGAAGGTCCCGAATATCCGTCCTGTACTGACAACTGCATCCTGGCACACTACCACTGCTCCAAGTGTGAGCGCATGTTTGCTGATGAAAACGGTACAACCGAGCTGACGGAAGCTGAGGTTTACTTTACCGGAGCGCATGATTTTGAATATTTCACCAACAAGTATCCCACTTGTGAGGATTACGGTGTGATTGAGCATAAATGGTGCCGCAACTGCAATCAGTATTTTGCACCCGACGGCAGCATCGGAAAGCAGGAGGATTTCTTTATCGAGCCCAACGGCCATACCTTCCCGCTGCTTCACTTCACCTACAAGGCTGAAACCTGTGTGGACGGCGGTCACATGGAATACTATCAGTGTGAAGAATGCGAAAAGTATTTCTCGGATGCCGCTGCAGCCGAAGAACTGACAACAACCGAGGTTTTCTTCCCCTCTCTCGGCGGCCACACAATGGTATTTGTTGAAAAAATCGAACCCTCCTGCACAATGGGCGGTGCCGAAGCACATTATGAATGTTCCTACTGCGGTCTGCTGGCAGAAGATGCGGACGCAACGGTTGAGCTTGAAGAAAGTGATATTTACATTGCACCCAAAGGACACATGAGCCAGTACCGTGATGCGGTCGCACCCGATTGTGTCAATCCCGGTAATAAAGAGCATTATGTTTGCCTGAACTGCGGCGAAACCTTCACGGATGCATCCTGCAGCACCTACTTTGATGCTGTGATTCCCGCACTCGGTCACACCCCGGGTACAGCCGTAAAGGAAAATGAAGTTGCCCCCGAATGCGAAACAGCCGGTTCTTATGATTCGGTCACATACTGCACGGTCTGCAACGCAGAGGCAAGCAGAGAAACCATCCCGGTTGCACCGCTGTATCATCCCGATGATTACATTTCCGTTGAAAACAAGGTGGAGGCTACCTGTACACAGGACGGCTCTTATGATGAGGTTTTGCGTTGTATGATCTGTCACGGTGAGCTCAGCTGTGTAAGCCACACTGTTCCTGCACTCGGTCACAATTACGTGAACGGCAAATGCACCAACTGCGGTGAAAAGGAATATCTGCCCGGTGACGTGGATGGAACCGGCACCGTCACAGCTGCAGACGCCAGACTGGCGCTGCGTGCTTCTGTTAGCCTTGAAGTTCTCGACGAAAAACAGCTTCTTTCTGCCGATGTAGACGGCATCGCAGGCGTCACTGCAGCCGATGCCCGCCTGATTTTGAGAGCATCTGTCGGTCTGGAAACACTTTCATAAATAAACTGCACAGCAGGCGCTCTTTTCGGAGTGCCTGTTTTTTTTTGCTCACCCTACAAATGTAGGTTGTTTGACGGCATTATATTTTTTATTATATTACTGTGTATCTCTATACCAAATTCATATGACCAAAGGAGAACCAAGAATGAAAAAACTATTCAGTATTTTACTTGCTTTTGTGCTTGCGGCAGGTGTGTTTGCGCCTGTCGGACTGTTGCCTGAAATGCCGAAAGCAGAAGCGGAAACAGCCCCCACCTGTACCCATTCACCTATTGAAATCAGTTCCTACGCTGATCTCAATAATTTTCTGCGTCAGGCTTACAACGGCATGGTGCTGCAGCTGACAGCCGACATCACGCTTACAAACCCCACCTATGACATCACCATTGAGCCCGATATGTACAACTTTGAAGTTGTGCTTGACCTGAACGGCCACGACATCACCATCACAGGCGCCAACAGCTCTAACGGCCTGTTTTATCTGTGCTGTCCCAATTCCTCCTTCCACATCATGAACAGCGCTTATAAATTCAACAACATCAGCGGCACCACTTCCGTTATCAAAACGGATCTGAGCGCAGAGGGCATTGTCAATCTGAACAACAGCACGGCATCCTGCTATATTTACCCCGGCATTTCCCTGCAGGGCAGCACAAGCGATGCTCTTGTGAAACTGTATAAATTTGAAGAATTCATGATGTACGGATCCGACATCACCGTTACCGATGCAAGCTCCTATGCAGACTGCATTGCTTTCTATAATGGCTCTCTCGACGGCAGCAATGTCATTGCACTCAACAAAGCAAACCTCACCGCCAAAAAGGGCGACTGCATTGATCTTCGCGGGGCGGGCAAATTTACTGCGAACAGCTACGACACATTTGTGCTGAATCATGTTATGCTCAATGTCAATGATGACAATGCCTATGCCATCAATCTCAGTGATGCAAAGAACGCAGACTCCACGGTGAAGATAGGAAAGCTGAGTATGGATCCCGACCGTGTCAATGTTGAAGTCGACAATCCGTATTACGGCCTCAGCTATCACAGCGGCCTCATCCAGGATATTTACAGCGGCAACAGTGTGTATTTCTATAACAGCAAGCTGATGAACACGGAAACCATGTGCTCCCACAGCAGCCGTGAAAATGTTTTCACCTGTTCTGTTAAAAACGGACACATCTTTATGTGCAGCACCTGCAAGTGTGACTATTATATCTCTCCGCACGCAAGAAAGACCTACCTGGCACCCACTGCCACAGCCGAAGGCAACACTGCCGGTGAAGCCTGCAATGCCTGCGGCTATATGAATTATTATAAGCTTCCTGCCGAAAGCATGGTCGATCCCTTCACCAAAGTGCAGGAGGTCGCATCCTGGGCATCTCTTGCCAATGCAGTTGCGGTTTCTCATCCGACCACAATCAGACTGAAGAACGATATTGTTGTTGAAGATGATGACAATTCCTATACCCTGACCCCCAAAACAAGAGGCAATCTTGTTATTGACCTGAACGGTTACAACCTGATCGTAAATTCCAACAAAACAAAGTATCTCTTTGCCCTTTCCTATGCAAAAACCGGTTATCTCGGCACAAATCTTTCCATCGTCAGCACCACAGATGTAGGTGGCGGCAATGTCATTTTTAACACAACGCAGAAAAATGCTGCTGTTGTAAGACTTGCTCACAAGGCAAACAGCTTTTCTGCTATCCGTGTCGGTGTCATTCTGGGCTCTGACACAGATTCTTCGCTGAATACCACAGAGGCCTACGCACAGACCTATGCCATTGATGTTACTGCAGCACACAAGCTCAACATCTATACTGCAAATGTTTACAACTACAAGCAGAACGGTACTGCCATAAGATTTGTAGTTAATGCAGCAGATACATTCAAAAATACAACGGTCAGAATTTACCGTTCCGCCTTCGAGTTCAACACCTTCGGTCTTGATTTTGATAACAGCGTTGCAATGACGGCAACAGCCTTCGGTGATTTCACAATTTCCAACAACAACTACTTCACTCCTTTGAATTCCACCGCAAGTGTTCTGGACATCAACGGATCTTCAAACACAATAACACTTGCCGATATTGTTGATACCGATTTCCATTTCGTTGACGGTACATATTCCGTATCGCCTGATAAAGTTATTGCTTACAGCAATTTTGACACCGGTAAGGAATATTATACAAAGTGGAGATGGAATTCCAGCAATCAGTGTGAACACGAAGAATTTGTAAACGTGCTGTCTGCTGTTTTCGGACATTATCGTTATTGCACAAGATGCAAAAAGGGTTTTGCTGAAGATCATACAATTGTTCTTGATACTGACAAGTCAACAGATGCCGACCACGAAAATGACGGCATCAGATACTACTATTGCGCAAATGAAAACTGCGGCTATACCGAAAGCATTGTAGATCCGGCAATCGGCCATTATCCGGAAACCGATGACGAAGGCGAGGATATTATCATCCGCAAAAAGGCCGCAACCTGCTGTGAATCAGGCGTAGCAGCAGATTATTATGTTTGCGGCTATTGCCGTGAATACATCCTTCTTGAAACCGGTGCAATTGTTGACGAAAGTGATGTTGTTCTTCCCCGTGACGAGAATGCACACACCTTTGAAAACGGCACCTGCATCCATTGCGGTCAGGCAGGACAGGCCGAAGAATTCATGAAGGGTGATGTTGACGGCAACGGTAAAGTTGATGCTGGCGATGCAAGACTTGCGCTTCGTGCATCCGTCGGGCTTGATACGCTCAATGATGTTCAGCAAAAAGCTGCCGATGTGGATGGCAGAGTCGGTGTTTCTTCTTCCGATGCACGCCTGATTCTTCGTGTTTCGGTCGGACTTGAAGCCTTTAATTAAAATGCAAATACAAACAATGGTCGTCAGCCGATTGCGAGGTTGACGACCATTGTTTTTTTACTTTATAGGAAACTGCGTTTCCATAGGGTGACGGATATAATCCGAACCCGTTTTTTACAGGCAGATTTCCGCCGATACTTCGTTAAAATCCTCGAAAATCCACAAAGGATTTTCTGCGTTTTGTGCCTCGTCTCGTCAAAAATCCTCACTGTAAAAAATCTTCGACCCGAAGACGAGGTATTTTTATTGGATTTTTGGGGTTGAAACCGCAGGAAGGCTGTCGCCTTTCAAGGGTGAAACGCCGAAAAGACTTAAAAATAGCCGTTTTCGGGCGGGTTCGGATTATATCCGTCACCCTAAAGCAAAAAAGATTGTATGTCCCGCCGAACGCCCGCTGCGCGTGCTCGGCGATGGACGAATCGAAAACGGTCGCCGCGATACGGCGAAGCCGTTTTCTTGCACAAAAATACGCAAGATTTTTATAAGAGGCAACCCTACAATTGTAGGTTCATTGTTTTTATAAATAATAATAAAATGTAATTGTATTATTAAATTTAAGGAGAGATTTATATGGGTCTTATCAAAGCCGGCATCGGTGCACTCGGTGGCGTTCTTGCCGATCAATGGAAAGAGTTTTTCACTTGCGATTCTATCAGTGAAGAAGTTCTGATTGTAAAGGGACAGAAAAATGTTTCGGGTCGTTCTTCCAATACAAAGGGACATGACAATGTTATTTCCAACGGCTCAGGCATTGTTGTTGCAGACGGCCAGTGTATGATTATTGTTGAACAGGGCAAGGTTGTGGAATTCTGTGCCGAGCCCGGTCAGTTTACTTATGATACATCTTCCGAGCCTTCGATCTTTACAGGTAAGCTCGGCGATGCCATCAAGGAAAGTTTCAAAGCTGTCGGTAAGAGATTCACATTCGGTGGAGATGCTGCAAAGGATCAGCGGGTCTATTATTTCAACACCAAAGAAATTACAGGCAATATGTTCGGAACCAAATCTCCCATTCCGTTCAGAGTTATCATTGATGAACGCCGTGGAATTGATTATGACATAACGCTTCGCTGCAACGGTATGTTCACATTCAAAATTGTTGATCCGCTGCTTCTTTATACTGCCGTTGCAGGCAATATTGCAGATGAATACAGAAAAGAAAGCCTGATGGAACACCTGAAGTCAGACTTCCTGAATGCTCTGCAACCTGCTTTTGCAAGACTTTCCGAAATGGGCCTTCGATACAGCTCTATTCCCGCACATACAATGGAACTGTGCGACGAAATGAACAGAATTCTGACTTCAAAATGGCAGCAGGGCAGAGGTCTTACCCTTGTAGATGTCACCTTCAACGCTCTGAATGCCCCCAAGGAAGACGAAGACGAAATTCAGAGAATCAAGAAGTCCATCATCATGTCCGATCCGATGCTTGCCGGCGGATATCAGACTACCGGCATGACAGATGCAGCAATGAGCGCCGCAAATAATCCCAACGGTGCGGTCAATGCTTTTATGGGCATGGGTATGGCAGGCAATATGATGGGCAACACCGCGCAGCTGTTCCAGCAGGGAATGCAGCAACAGCAGTATCAGGCGCAGCAACAGCCGGCAGCACCTGCGGCAGATGGCTGGAAGTGTTCCTGCGGTGCTACCGCAACAGGCAATTTCTGCCCCAACTGCGGCAACAAAAAGCCTGCACCGCAGGGAAGCTGGAAATGCGCCTGCGGAGCCGATGTAAACGGTAACTTCTGTCCCAATTGCGGCAATAAGAAGCCTGAACAGGCACAAGGCTGGACCTGTGCTTGCGGCAGTGTCAATCAGGGCAGGTTCTGCATGAACTGCGGCAGCAAAAAGCCCGAAGGTGCACCGCTTTACAAGTGCGACAAGTGTGGCTGGCAACCCGAAGATCCTCACAATCCTCCCAAGTTCTGTATGAACTGCGGTGACATTTTTGATGAATCAGACAAATCATAATCATTTAAAAAGGAGAACATAAAAATGGGACTTTTTGATAAGAAATTCTGCGATATCTGCGGAGAAAAAATCGGTTTGCTCGGCAACAAGAAGCTCGAAGACGGCAATATGTGCAAGGATTGCGCAAAAAAGCTTTCTCCGTTCTGCGACGACAGAAGACATTCCACCCTTGAAACCATCAAGCAGCATCTTGCCTACCGTGAAGAAAACAAGAATGTTCTTCGTGCCTTCAGCCCTATGATTACAATTGACGGTGATTCGAGAAATATTTATGTCGATACCGCCAAAGGAAACTTTGTTGTTTCTTCCAACAAGCCCGGCAATTGGGATAACGAAAACCCTGATGTCATTCCGATTTCCGCAATCACCTCGCTGACACTTGACATTGATGAAGACAAGGATGAAATCTATTATAAGGATGCACAGGGCAACAATCAGAGCTATGTGCCTGCAAGATATGAATACTATTACAATTTCACTCTGAAATTCCTTGTCAACACTCCGTGGTTTGATGATTTCAATGTTCGTCTGAATAATTTCCGTGTTGCAAATATGGGTTCTCCCGAATACAACCGCTATCAGCAGCTGGCACAGCAGGCAATGAATGCTCTCGGAGTCGGACAGATGCCGATGAACGGCGGTATGGGTATGAATATGGGCTATCAGCAGCCTATGGGACAGTCCGCATACGGACAGCCGATGGGGTACGGACAGGCGCCTGTGGGATATGGACAGCAACCCATGGGATATGCACAACAGCCGATGGGATATGCTCAGCAGACCATGGGACAGCCTGCATATCAGCAGTCGATGGGATATAATCAGGCTCCTCAGCAGGGTTACCAGCAGCCCATGGGGTACAATCAGGCTCCCCGGCAGAAAGCCCCTGCAAGCATGGACGGTGCATGGTTCTGTCCCTCCTGCGGTGCAAATAATGCAGGCGGCAACTTCTGCCAGGCTTGCGGTACACGCAAAAACGGTTAATAATGCACCCGAAAAAAATGAGAATCATAATTATAACAGCCGTTCTTATTGCAGTAATCGCAATAGCGGCAGCTGTTATCTGCATTGCAAAACCGAAAACGAAACACAATATTCTTGATGGTCCCGGCATGGAACGTCAACCGCATGATTATATCAATGCCTGTTCGTATTCAAGCAGTGGCGGTATGGACGGCGGCTATGAGCACATTGAGCTGAAGGAACAGCCCGACGGAACGGTGTTGTTTACTTATTCTTGCTGTCCTTATAACGGAGCAGAAGAAGAAGCGGTCGAAAAAAACTTTCCTGACCGCAGTGTGTTTGAGCCGATTGCAGCCGTTTGTGAACATACAGGCGTGCTTACATGGGGAGAACTTGCTGATTCTGAACTGATTCTGCTCGATGTTCCGGTGACCGGAATTTCATTTACCTTTTTTGATTCAGAGCAATACAGTGTCAATGATACTAAAAGTCTGCCCGAAAAAGGAAACAGTTTGTTTTCTGATATTTACAATTATCTGATTTCACTTAAATAAGGAGTGAGAAAATGTCAACTTTATTACAGCAAAAATGTCCCAATTGCGGGGGCAGTGTCAGTTTTGACACGGGCACACAGATGCTCAAGTGCCCTTTCTGTGACAGTGAATTTGCAGTTGAAGCCGTTGACGGACAACAGACAACCGACGGTGCACCTGCCGCCGTCGACAATATCAGCTGGGGATCCGAAACGAGCCAATGGACCACTGACGAAACCACGGGAATGAGAGTTTATATGTGTAATTCCTGTTCGGGCGAGGTGGTTGCTGATGAAACAACAGGTGCAACAAGCTGTCCGTACTGCGGTAATCCCGTCGTTATGAAAGGTCAGTTTGACGGTACACTGCGTCCGCATCTTGTAATCCCGTTCAAGCTTGATAAGCAAGCCGCAAAAGAAGCCTTCAAAAAACACATAACAGGAAAAAAATTTGTTGCAAAAGCGTTTAAGGATGATAACACACTTGATGAAATCAAGGGTGTTTATGTTCCGCATTGGCTGTTTTCCTGTCAGGCACAGGGTGATGTCAGTTACATGGCAGAAAAAGTCACAAGAAAGTGGTCGGATGCTGACAACAACTACACCGAGGTGTCCGATTTTACCTGCTACAGAAGCGGCAATATGATTTTTGACAATGTTCCCGTAGACGGATCAAGCAAAATGCCCGACGATCTGATGGAATCACTTGAACCGTTCAACACCAATGATGCAGTACCTTTTAATGTCGGCTATCTTTCGGGCTATCTTGCAGACAAGTACGATGTGAGCGTGGAAAACACAGTTGCAAGAGCAAATGAAAGGATCCGCAAAAGCCTTGCAGACACCCTGCAAACAACCGTAAAGGGGTACGATTCAATCGCAACACAGCAAGCTTCGATGACCGTGCTCGGCGGCGACTACAAATATGCACTTTATCCCGTTTGGCTTCTGACCGTCAAACACAAAAACAAGGATTATCTGTTTGCAATGAACGGACAGACAGGTAAATTTGTAGGCAATATTCCGACAGATGAAAAAATGGTTAAAGGGCTGGGCGCTCTCATCGGAGCGGGTATCGGTATCGTTCTGTGGGCTGTCCTGCACCTGATCGGTCTTGTTTAAGGAGGTGCGGAAAAATGATAAAGAAATTATTTGCTATTCTTCTTTCCGTTCTTGCCATGCTCTGTCTGACACTTTTCGCATCTGCGGCTGAAAGCAACATCTATGATCCGCTCGGTAATATTTCCCCCGAAAGCACTGCCGAGCTTCAGCAGACAGCCGACATCATTGCTGACGAATACGGCTATTTTGCTATGTTCTGTATGCCCGAAACCATCGGAGACTATGAATATGTTTCCGATTACGCGCAAGCGATTTTTGAAGAATATTCCGACTTGGAAAGCGGTATCGTTTTTGTGCATAACATGGAAACCAACCTTTGTGATTTCTATGTGACCGAAGCGGATTATGAATTCTTTTCGACCCTTGTCACGGACAAGATTTTTGACAACTACAACCTGACCGACACCTATTATCTCGGTGCAAAAACATTCTTTGACACCGTGCACGCTACTCTGCTGGCAGCTGCCCCGTATTTCGAGGAGGTTGTTCAGGATACGACTTCCGAACCCGCACAGCCGACAACAGAATTTGAGCAGGTTGAGAGAACATTGCCGCTTGTTGTGGACTATGCAGATCTTCTCAGTTCTGATGAAGAACAGTATTTTCTTGCAAAATGTGAGGAATTCACCGCTTCCTATGCCACTGAAATTGCAATCATCACCATCACCGACCTTGAGGGCAAGACCCCGCAGGAATATGCCGATGATTTTTATGATTACAACGGTTACGGCTATGGCGAAAACGAAGACGGTATTCTCATGATTTATCTTCCCGGAGAAAGCGGACAGCGTGAGCTTCATATCACAACGCACGGCAGTGCAAAGATCCAAATGACCGGTGAAGAAGTGGACAACATTCTTGATACGCTTGTTATTTACCTTGGCGGCGAGAATTATTATGATGCATTTGAATCCTTTATTGATATGAGTGAAGATGCAATCAAGCCGCCTCCCGCACTGCTGTGGCCGATCATCTGTGTACTCGTCGGTATTGTCATCGGTATGCTCATTACAAGCAAAATGGCATCTGCAAACTACTCCGTTGCCAAAAAGGAAACAGCCGCCGATTATGTGCGTGCGGGTACGCTTGTTGTGAACAATGCAAATGATATTTTTGCAGGATCAAGGGTTATCACGACTCCCAAGCCGAAATCAAATTCCGATTCTTCATCCGAAGGCGGACGCACATCGCACACGAGTTCATCCGGCAGAAGTCACGGTGGCGGCGGCAGAAGTTTCTGAGAAAGGACAGGGGAGCAATGGGACTTTTTGATAAAGTAAAGAATATGAACCATACAAACAGTACGCCTGCAGTAAAAAACAGCGTTTGTAAAACGAAACGTATCGTTTTTGAAAAGCTTCCCGCCGATGCGCTGGAATTCCGGAATCTGCCGGCAGCAGCCCTTGCCGATCCGTTTGACACAGCGGCTTTAACCGTTCTTGCATTCTGCTTTTATTCCGAAAATAAGGAAGAATGCTTCAAAATGCTTGATTATTTAAGAGGTCCGAGGCCGCTGAGTGTTATGGATAAGCAGTTTATTGCTGACCGTTTCCGCGATAAGGATTATGTGCCCCGTTCCTATTTTGAGGGCGCCACTGTGGCCAATAACTATTTACCGGCAGAACCTTATACAGTTGTGGTAAGCGATAATCCTTATTCTTATCAGAATGAAACGTACGCGACTCTGTATGTGCGTTCCGGCGGCGCTGACAGCCTCAGAAGCATACAGCTTCGTCTTGCAAAAGACGGCAAATGGTATCTGTGGGAGCAGTTTATTCTTGCCGATATCCGTCAGCCCGAATGCCTGAATCCGTGGGCATAATTTAAAAATCTGGAGGATTTTATAATGAAAAAGCTAATTGCAATTCTGATGGCACTTGCCATTCTTCTTTCCTTTGCCGCATGCGGCGAAGCGGAAGAGCCGACCACTGAAGCCCCTACCAACGCTGAAGTCACCGAGCCCGTGACGGAACCGATTGATGAAAAACAGTTGACCGTTGATAACGGAAAGGGCAGTAGCATCACCGTCAACTATCCCGCTGATTTTACATTCAACGAAGCCAACACCGAAGGCAACTTCCTTGCACATCCCGAAGCCGTAAAATGCGGTACGCTTGAAAGAGAAGATATCAACATCGGTTTTGGTTTTTCCATCATCAGTACGACCGGGGAAAACATACACGACTATGCAGCAAGAAACTTCAAAAACAGCACCATTTTTGAAGAAGGTACCGTCGGTGAGTACAAAACCTACATCCGTCAGCTCAGCACCTCCCGCATGACGCTTATTGTCTGCCTGAACGATTATGAATTTGCAATCATTGAATTCAACCTGCCTGCAGGCGCAACCAAGGAAGATTATGCAGTCCTGCGCGACAGTGAACTGTTCACGAATTTTTATGATTCCATCGTTGTGACTGCTGCAACCGCTGAAGAAAACTTTGTCATGGGCGACCCTGTCACCACTGAAAACGGCTATGTAACTATTACCCCATGCGGCGGCTTCATTTATGACGAAGCCGACACAACCGGAGCAATCGCATTAAAAAACGGCTCTCTCGGTGCCAATGCCGCTATTTATGTTTATGATGAGCAGAGCATGGAGCTTGAGGTGCAGAAAAAGTATTTCGGTTATGCATACCCCAACAAGGAATACACCGACATCACAATCGGCGAAAACACCTTCGCAGCCATTGAGTCTAACACCGGCACGACCTATCTTGTCGCTGAAACCTCCTCCGGAATGGCAATGTATGTCGCCGTTTGGAGCTGTTCGGTAGAGGATGCAAAACCCGTTCTTGAAACCATTGTCATCGGATAATAACCGATATAAAAAAAGATTACAGGTCTGTCAAAATGACCTGTAATCTTTTTCTATTATCAAAGTTTGAAAAAGAGTGTCAGTATTTCACTGGCAAGTATTACAGATCGGATTTAAACTGCAAGAGGAAATCTGCTTGAATATCGTAGTGTTCTCAGAGCATTTCATACTGCCATTGACCGGGCGAATGAGGACGGCGGATGCTATATTGAGAAGCGAGGACTACATTCTCTGCGCAAGTTGTTCTGCAAAACCTTGTACGATAAGGTGCAGGACTGGGGAAAAACCAGACGAATCATGGGCCACTCCGCAGAAAGTGTTACGAAGCAGTTTTATTATGATCTTAATTTTGATGATATCGAAGATATCGCAGATATGTTGTCTTGATGTTTGTGAACATAAAAATATCCGAAACACATCAAAAACCCGGCATTGCCGGGTTTTTGCTTTGGGTATTTAATGTAGTAAAATAGTGGTCAATTTTTTGGTCAGGTTTGAGATGATCCAAAAAAAGTAAAGCCCGATATCGCTTTGATATCGGGCTTTTGACTGAATTATAACGCATTTTTTGATACGAGTTGCATAGGGTTGCAAAAGTTGCATTTTGGTTTTAGGGTTGCGTTTGGAATGCAACCTTTTTCTTTATGCAACCATACACTTATTGTATGTAGACTTATTGTGTTCTAAAAGCTAAAATATATGTAGTAATTTGTCGAGGTGTAGCCAATGGATATTATTAAAGTGTTTGGTACGAATGTACGCAAATATCGCGCAGACAAGGGTGTGTCACAGGAAAAGTTTGCAGAGCTTTGTGGATTACACAGGACTTACATTAGTGATATTGAATGTTTTCGCCGGAGTATTTCGCTGGATAATATTCAAAAAATCGCAGACGCACTTGAGATTGAAACTTACAAACTGTTTGTGGAGGAATAAAAATGCTCGAACAGATCAGAGAAATCCTTCTCTTGCACAATGGAAAGAAAAATCCGATTACATCGGCAGAAATTGCAAGATGTCTTGGTATTGTTGAAGATGATACACATGCTCAAACAAGAGCGTTAATACTTGAATGTGCAGAAAAATATGAATTGCCGTTAGCTGCGAATAATAGAGGATACTATCTCATTTCTAATCAACAAGAATATGAAGAGTATATGAAAAATCTCGATTCGCGTAGCGATGGTATTGAACAGCGAAAGCGAATTATCACTAAAAATTATAAGGGGACAAAATGATGAAATATACATTGAAAAACGAAAGCATAGAGTGTTACAATGAGAGTGATACCTTTAGCTTCCCGAAATACACTTCTCAGTTAATCAACTGGGCAAATCAAAATGCGCAGGGAACTCGCCCTGTTGTTGTCGGTCAAATGTCCGAATTGTTCCCCGAGTTTATGGCTTCTTGTGAAGAAATCACCATTGAGAACTGGTACGATTGGTATGTAGAAAGATATCCCGATGCCTTTGACAAAGCAACTGATAAGATTTATGCACAGGTGCAGAATCTCCGTGACGCCATTCCGCTTATTGATCGTGAAATGGTGAAACATTGGGTAGAAGATCTCGTCATTTCTAAGACATTCAATGGCATGTATGTTCAAAAAGCAATTTTGGCATCTCTTGCAGCTCGAAAGGGTACAACATATCGTCTCGCTACACCTGACGAAGAATCTGTTGGTATTGACGGATATGTAGGGAATGTTCCTTATTCTGTAAAGCCCGATACATACAAGACGATGGGGCGTCTCTCTGAAACAATTGCGGTAAAAATGATTTATTATACAAAAACAAAAACAGGTTTAACAATTGAAGTAGAAGAATAAAAGATAGGCGGAGTAAAAAGCTCCGACTATCTTTTATTGATTAGGTAGTGAATTTAGGAATTTCTTTTGATAGGAATAATCAAACGACGTATCAACATCTACAAATCCTGTCCTAACTAAATGATTATTTACAAAGGTCTTGTTGTCGAGATACACATAGCACAATAGGGTATTATCCGTATCGTATTTCACTGCATCATATTTTAAGAAAACTTTCCGCTTGCGAAATTTGTCTTGAAGAAATCTGATGGCTTCATCTTGATATAATGGATTGGGATTAATACCCAATAGGCGAACTGTAAGTCCGTTGCTTAACTCGATTTTGTCGGATGAAATCACTCTCTTCACTCCGAACAATTCCTCTCGTTTCGATTCAGATTGGTCAATCCTTGAACCAAATTGAAGTTTCTTTACATCAACCTTTTTGTCCATTCGATGCGGATCGCTGAAGATATAAGGGAGCTGGTCAAAAAAAGAAATGTTTCCAATTTTATCTTCGATAAAAATCACCTTTGAATCATCGTATAATTTAATTTGATCTGCTCCCAGTTTCTCACGAATGATAGGTTCAAAAGCTTTATTGATTTCATAACCGATAGAATTTCTTCCAAGGTTCTTTGCGGCAAGTGATGTTGTACCACTGCCCACAAACGGATCAAACACTGTTTCTCCTGCAAAGGAAAACATTTTGATCAGCCGTTTTGGAAGTTCTTCCGGGAACATAGCAATATGCCCCATCTGCTTGACACCGTTGAAATTCCAATGAGAAGAAAAATATTGGCCCCATTCTTCTTTGGTCATTGCGGATTGTTCTTTTTGCTGTTGAGTTGGCTTAGGAGCATTACCTAATTTCTTAAAGATTAAAACAAACTCATAATCCATTTTGAGAATGCCATTTCTGGGATAAGGGAAACTACCCATAATAGCACCACCACCAGAAGTATTCATCGTGGTGGTTTTCTGCCAAATAATAGCTCCCATATAATCCATACCGAGGGATTCACAAAATCGAATTATTTCTGTTCGGATCGGAATAACTTTGTATCTACCGTAATAAACAGAACGAGCAAACTGATCTCCAATGTTAATACACAATCTGCATCCATCGGAAAGGACACGGTTACACTCTTTCCACACTAAATTCAAATTGTTTATGTATTCTTCGTAGCTGTCGTTGAAACCAATCTGATCTTCCGTGCCATAATCTTTCAATTGCCAGTACGGAGGTGAAGTTATAATTAACTGTACAGATTTGTCTTTGATTTGATTAAGCGAACGACTATCACCAAATATAATTTTATGTTCAGTCATGGCAAAGTCCTTTCTTATTTGACAAGTTCTCCGTTACCCAAAACAAAATATTGTTCGTATGTAACATCTAAAACTTTTGCAATCAGATTTAACTCATCCTGGGTTATTGTATTTCGTTTAAGTTTAGCATTAAAATTTTGTGGTGTTTGATTTATTCTTCGGGCCAGCTCAGACAAGCTGATGCCAGTTCTAACACAAAGCACACGTATTTGTTCTGAAGTAGTCATAAAAAACCTCCACACCCCTTGTTTAGTTGTTATTATAAATCATTTGATTGATAATGTCAATTGCTTTTCGTGTATACGCGGATAATAAAACTATTCTTTCTCACACTGAAACGAATCTTGGTCACAATGATATTATTCTTTTGAGAAAAGTTTCATTGTGATTTGTGAGTGTAAAAAATGGGTGGGTTGGAGTCACTCAACTTCGACTTTCGGGTGGTCAATTTTGATACAATGAAACTAATCTTTTGTGCCATAATGTCAGAAGCCCTTATACCACAAGGCTTTTTAGACATAGAAAAAGAACGAAAGTTACAATACCATTGGTATCATAACTTTCGTTCTTATATGGTTGCGGGGAAAGGACTTGACTCTTGCACTGCGGTGCTTAGGTCTCTGCGCGGCTCTTCAGGCTGACGGCCCCGTCTCTCTCTGTCACTTCGTGACATCTCTCCCACACTGTGGGAGAGTCTTCCACCGGACTGTCATTCACCCCCGCGCCGCTTCAAGTCCTCACAACATTACAAAACGAAAAACACCCACGCAAGGTGAGTGTTTTTCATTCTGGTTGCGGGGAAAGGACTTGAACCTATGACCTCCGGGTTATGAGCCCGACGAGCTACCAACTGCTCCACCCCGCGATGTATTCACTTGTTGAGTGCTTGATTATTATACACGATGAATACACAAATTGCAAGTGTTTTTTGAAAAAAATTAAAAAATTTTTCAATCAACGGTTTTGCGAGGAGAAAATATGCTTTATGATTCTGTTTTGTAAATTGTCTGCATGAAAGTGCCGTCGTCATTGAGCAGGTCGAGGGAGTCGATATTGAGGGCGTTGACCACATTCTGCCAACGCTCGACCATGTCTTTTCCTTCTTCATCAATGTAGTTGACAGGCAGGAAGCCTGCGCTGATATAGGTGCGCAATGCCGGCAGTCTTGCATCGCCCGTCAGCAGGAACAGCCGTTCCTTTTTCAGGTCGATAAGCTTGCATATTGCGTCGTCTGCCATGAATTTACCCAGTCCCAGACCGCGGTATTCGCTGCGGCAGGCGACCATGTGGATGTAGCCCATGCCTGTGCTCCACATGTTCGGCACCACAGTGTAGGTCGCAATTTTTTTGCCGTCTTTTTCGATAAAATATGTATCCCTGTACGGGTCGGGACCGTCGATGTCAACCAACTCACAACGGAATTTTTCAACACCCGCATCGGGGGCAATCAGACCGTCACGGCAGATTTCAAGCCATGGTTCAATGTCATCTTCGGATTGAAATTTGGTAACGGTGAAACCGTCGGGCAGGGGGATATTCCTTGCCGTGGGGTTATTGAAATACATTTTGAGGCAACTCATGACTTTTCCTTTCAGAAAATCTTTTTTAATAAGACGATAAGCAGTGAAACAGCGCCGACCGTTGCCGCAAACACGGCACTCAACAACAAAAGGGAAATCAGATACAACCCGCCCTGCATCATGGCATTGGTGAATGTGGAGAGCCACGCGGGCTTGACGAAATACAGCACGATGTCAACCAGCAGGAAAGCACCGGCAAGGAACAAAAATCCGTCCCATCCGCCTTTGATGTCGGCGGTGCTCAACTCCATGTGAATGGCAATGGTCACGGCAAGCACCACAAAGACCCACAGCTTCCAGCTTTGCATGTTCGCTTCGGAAAAAATGAGTTTGAAAATGGAAAAAATGGCGGTGATGATCTGTGAGAATGTGTCCATGGTCAGACTGCCTTGTGCGGTTTGTTGCATCAGGGCAGACACCTGCGTGAAAACGCCCGGCAAAAACAGGCGCAGTAACAGCAGAACAACGCACGAGCCTGTTATCACGGGGGCAATGCCGATGAAGAAATTGCCGATTCTGTGGCGCAGATTGCGGGGGTTGAAGGAATGCTTCACAAAACCCAGTGTGCCGTTGCGCTTGTTGATGCCGAAGAGTTTGATCTGCTTGATTTTGTGGCCGAACAAAAAGCACATGGCGGCATGCGACAACTCATGCACGGGTGTGCCGATGATGCCCGAATAATTCACGATCTGCGGGGCAAACCTGCCGCAGGCACGCACAAACAACCGTTTGCAGATATGGATGAAAAATCCTGCAACCACAATACTGCCGACGGTGGGCAGCAATTGGGTCAGAAATGCAAAAGCGATGGTTTTCATTGCTGTTCATTCTGCGGCTGTGCAGGTTGCTGTTGTGCTGTCTGGTAGCCGTAATAAGCCTGCTGCTGGTAAGCCTGTTGCTGTGCATAGGCTTGCTGCTGGGCAAAGTTCTGCTGTGCGGCGGCAGTGCCTGCATCCAGTCGCTTGCGGGTGGGGGTGCCGCCCGGATAACGGAAGTTCGCCTTGCGTTCAGCGGTGCGGATGGCATCATCTTTCAGTGTATAGTAATAGGTTGCAAGTGCGGTTTTGTAGTAGGGCATGATGTATACTGCCGTCAGCACCCAACCGAGAATGGGAATCATGCCGAGCAAAAACCAGGGCAGGAAAGAAAGTTCAAAGGTGAACACTTCGCCCATACGGTTTTTGGTCAGGTAGCGGCTTTTTTCAAGTGCTTCAAGCGCTGTGGTGTTTTCATCTGCCATAATCAGTTCTGCAAACAGAAAACGAAGGCGCAGGATGATGCCGGGAACAATCAGCAGCAGGGAGCCCACGGCAAGGTACAGGGATTTGATGATGTGCAGAAGCAGTCCTTTGGTGTAGGAATCGGTGTTTTTGAAGCCTGCAAAAATGTCTTCCAGTTTTCCGTCACCCTGCCTTGCAATGTCAAGAAAAACCTTGTTTTTGCCGAACAGGAAACCGCCCTGTGCAAAGGGGGCAAGAAAACCTGTCAATGTTGCAAGTACACCCGGAACGATGGCGGCAAAAATGCCGGTTTCGCTGTTTTGTTTGGAAAGCTCGGCGGCTCTTGTTTTTATACTTTGTCTGGTCATAATTTTTATCCTCCGTCAGTTGAGATAGCATGAAAACAGATTGCCGCAAACGGTCAGGCTGTTTTCTTTGTCTGCAAGGTAAAGTCCCGTGGCGGTGCGTTTTGCGGAGCCGTTTATGTCGGTCGGTTCACGCAGCACCACACGGAAATCGCTGACATTGCGCACCTGCAACAGGTTGCAGTGTGTTCGGTCCGTCGCAAAATCCCTTGTGAATCGCTCAATTCTTACATTTCTGCAATTGCTTTCACAGCAGATGAGTGCATCGGTTGTTTTTTCGGCGGTGGAAAAAGCCACCATGCCTTTGATGTTCACATTTTCGATTCTGCCGACCCCGTCGGGGCGGTCATCCTCGTTGAATAACGGTGTGCGGCAGTATCTTGCCGCATCCATGTTGATTGCAAATGCGCGGCAACCGCAACGCACATTGCGTATTTCAATGTTGCGGATGGGGGAATCCACACTCAGCATGCGCAGAAATGTATGGCAATCCTCAGCAACAATATTTTCTATGCGGATGTTTTCGATGGCACCGTTCACAAGGCCCAGGTTTTCGACTCTGCGCAGGCTGTCGTCGGCATTCAGGGCAATCAGGTCGTCATTGGTCTGCCCGTTGAGGGCAACAATGTTGCCGATATAGCCGTTTTTGCAACCGCCGCAGAAATGCAGACCGTCCTGATTCGGACGCGGGTTGTTGCCCGTGAAAATGATGTTGCGGATGTCAAACCCGTCCAGTTCGCAGAAACGGAAAAAATAGGCGGGGGAGTCCATCACGGTCATGTCGCAGAGTTTCAGGTTTCTGACTTTATGGAAATTGAACATACTGCCCGACCAGCCGTTGGGTGTGAAAATGTCAGGCTTTTCGTTGTATGCACCGCAACAGTTTCCGTCCCACAATCCGCCTTCGATGGTGATATTCTCGTTGCCGTTGCGTGCATCCGCGTTTGAAAGCAGAAATTCGCCCGCACGGCGCTTGATATCCCCCGACAGTTTCATAACGGCGTAGGGGTGCAGTTTCAGGTGTGTATTCGAGGGCACAAGCAGGGTTCTTGTGATCAGATAGACCCCTGCCGGTAATTCCAGAAAACCGCCGCAGGCATTGATTGCCCGTTGCAATGCGGGGGTGTCGTCCGTTATGCCGTCGCCCATAATGCCAAAATCAAAGTATTGCTCGGTCATGGCAGAATCCTTTCCCAAAAGGTTATATATAATCAGTTTATCATATTTGCATACGCATTGCAAGAAAAAAGTGAACCGAAAATGCAAGGCTGTTTGAAAATTTTTTACAAATTATGTGCAGAACGGTTGACGAAAATGTATGAATGTGCTAAAATTAAGTTAACTGTGAAAATATTCATATAAAGGAGTTGGATATTCCGATGAAAAACCAGAAGATGAAAAAGATGATATCTGTCATAATGAGTGTGCTGATGTTGCTGACCTGCTTTGCATTTGCACTGCCCGCATCTGCGGCTGAAGAAGAGCACGAATGTGTATGGGAGATTGTTGACATTAGTCCTCCTAAAGAAGTGAACGGCGAATGGGGCAACGGATATGTTACCTATCAATGTCAATACGAGGGATGCAAAAAAACAACCGGTTCTCCTGTTGCAAGAGCAGATTATTCTGCTTACGATGCCATTCTTGCCGAACTCAATGCGCTGCTTGCCGAATCCACACTGTCGCAGGTATCCCGCGAAGAAATCGAAGCCGTTCTGGCAGAATATTCTGTTAAGAACGATTTGATTACCCTGCAGCAGGATCAGGTGGATGCTGCTGTTGTTGCCATCACGCAAGCGGTCGGCAAATATGTGGAAGAATTCACGGTTACGTTTGTTGATGCCGACGGCACTGTGCTTTCCGAACAGGAAGTCACCTTCGGTTTTGATGCTGTTGCCCCGGCTGTTGCATTTAAACAAGGTTTTGTCTTCATGGGTTGGGATAAGGATTATACAAACATCACAGCCAAACTGACCGTGACGGCACAGTATTTTGAAGGCAGAGGTTACATTGACACGGATATAAGCAAACTCGGCATACAGCCCGGTACTGTCAATCAGATCAATGCCGTTCTTGTAACCGATGAAGATATTGACAAAACAATCACATGGACCGTTGCCGATACAAGCGTTGCAACCGTGGATGCAAACGGCGTTGTAACTGCCGGCAGAGCCGGTTATACTACGCTCACCCTTTCTGCAATGGAAGGCGCCGTACAGAAGACGATTGATCTTTATGTTTATGACGGCAAAGCAGACTACACCATAACCCTTGTTAATTCCGGCATGGGTAATTTCATTATCAACGGCAAAATGGTCGGCATTGCTTTTGTGAAAGTGAAATCCGGTCAGCGTTTCCGCTTCCAGTTTGCATTGAACAGCAAGTATAATCCTGCCGATGTTATTATTACGGCAAACGGCAAAGAAGTAGTGCTTGGTGCTGATAACTATTTTGAAATTCCTTATGTTTGCGAAGATATGACTGTTATGGCTTCCTTGCGCGAACTTGTGAATGACAACCCCGGAAACGGAAATAACAATGAAAACAAACCGGCAAGTTGCAGCTGCATGTGCCATTCCGATGGCGGCATTTTCGGCTTCCTGTGGGATCTGCTTTCATTCTTCTGCAAGCTGTTGGGGCTTGAAAATTTCCGCTACTGCGAATGCGGTGTTGCACACTGGTAATATTGCAATAATCTGATCATGACGGCTGTTGCTTCCGAGCGAAGCGGCAGCCGCCGTTTTTTGCGGGGAATAATGAAAAAATAAAAAAAACTCTTGACACCTCGCCTTGCGTATGCTAAACTACAAACGAAATTTGAATATCACAAAGAACGACTGTGACGAAGACGGTCGGATCGTGAAGCCTTCAGAGAGTTGTCGGATGGTGCAAGACAACGGCAGAGCCTTCCAAATGACCTATCACTTCCGAGTCGGAGGACCGAAAGGCACAGCTGAGTAGACTCCTTCCGTATTGCTGCGTAAAGGCAAAGGGCTTGACTGAGCCCGGTAAGTGGCGGATTCGTTCCGCAATTTGAGTGGTACCGCGGGTTTAATAACTCGTCTCAAAGGATTCTTTTGAGACGGGTTTTTTGTTTTATTCAGATTCGTAATCATGGATTATTTCCGCAATTGAAAGGAGAAAACACAATGGATTACAGTTTGAAAGAAGTGGCAGGCAGAATCAAAGGTCTGCGTGAGGCAAAAGGATTTACACCGCAACAGCTTGCAAAGCTGACGGGTGTGTCGCTTGAAGATTATCTTGTTCTTGAACAGGGTGAAACCGATTTCAGCTTTACGTTTATTTACAAATGTGCCAAAGCCTGTGGTGTTGAAGTGGTCGACCTGCTGGAAGGCACAAGCACCACCCTTACTTCCTTTGCCATCACAAGAAAAGGAGAGGGGCTTAAAATCCTCAAAAAGCACGGTGTGGTCTACAATAACCTTGCTCCCAAATTCAAAGACAAGCTCGCAGAGCCCTTCCTTGTCAAATTTCCCTACCTTGCAGAAGAACAGAATGCACCCATCAAACTCAATTCCCACAACGGACAGGAGTTTGATGTCATTGTAAAAGGTTCACTGAAGGTGCAGGTCGGCAATCATGTCGATATTCTCAACGAAGGTGACTCCATTTTCTATAACTCCATCATCCCGCACGGCATGATCGCCGTCAGCGAAGGCGGTTGCGAATTCCACGCAGTTGTTCTCAATCCGCAAGACGGTCAGGTCACGGAGGAATATCCCGAAGCCCCCATCGTTGCTTCCAAAGCCGTCGAAAAGGAACATTCCGCTGCAACGGTTGCCGATCAGTTCATTGAATCGTCCTATGATGAAAAGGGTGTGTTCAACGGCATTAGCTTTAAAAATGACGACAAATTCAATTTTGCCTTTGACTGTGTGGATGCCATTGCAGAAAAGGATCCCGATAAACTTGCCATGTTGTGGGTTGCCAATGACAAGACTGACCGCAGATTCACGTTCAGCGATATGAAAAAGTATTCGGCAAAAACCGCCAACTATTTTGAATCGCTCGGCATCAAAAAAGGCGATACCGTTATGCTGGTGCTGAAAAGGCATTATCAGTTCTGGTTCTGTATGCTGGCACTGCATAAGATCGGTGCCATTGCCATCCCCGCAACCAATCAGCTTGTTGAACATGATTTTACGTACCGTTATAAAGCCGCAAAGGTGAAAGCAATCGTTTGTACGGCAGACGGGGAAGTGTCTGTCGAAGCAGAAAAGGCAGCGGCGGAATTCCCCGGCATGTTGAAAATTCTTGTCGGCGGTCAAAAAGACGGCTGGCATGACTTTAATGTTGAAATGGAACGTTTCAGCACCCACTATTTCCGCACCGAAAACACGCCCTGCGGCAATGATCCGATGCTCATGCTCTTTACATCGGGCACAACAGGCTATCCCCGCATTGCAACCCATTCCTACAAATACGCACTCGGTCATTATCCCACTGCAAAGCACTGGCACAATGTGAATCCGAACGGTTTGCATTTCACCATTTCCGATACCGGCTGGGGTAAGGCACTCTGGGGTAAGCTCTACGGTCAGTGGCTCTGTGAAGCCGGGGTGTTCACCTATGATTTCGACCGCTTCCATTCGGAAGACATTCTGCCGATGTTCAAAAAGTACAACATCACCACGTTCTGTGCACCGCCCACAATGTACCGTATGTTCATCAAAGAGGATCTTTCCAAGTACGATCTTTCTTCCATCGAATATGCCACCACGGCAGGTGAAGCACTCAATCCCGAAGTGTTCAATCAGTTCAAAAAAGCTACGGGGCTTACCATCATGGAAGGTTTCGGGCAGACCGAAACCACGCTGTCCATTGCAAACTTTGTCGGTTCCAAACCCAGAATCGGTTCCATGGGAAGACCGAGTCCGCTGTATGATGTTGTGATTCTCGACCCCGACGGAAATGAATGCAAAACGGGCGACACGGGTGAAATCTGCATCCGCACCAAGGAACACAGCCCCTGCGGTTTGTTCATCGGCTATTATCTGGACGAAGAAAAGACCAATGAGGTCTGGCACGACGGCTATTATCACACAGGCGACCAGGCAACCATGGACGAAGACGGTTATCTGTGGTATGTCGGCAGAATTGACGACGTTATCAAATCGTCCGGTTACCGTATCGGGCCGTTTGAGATCGAAAGCGTTATTATGGAACTGCCCTATGTTCTGGAATGTGCCATCACGCCCGTGCCCGACGAAGTACGCGGTCAGATCGTAAAAGCGACCATTGTTCTCGTCAAAGGACAACAGGGATCGGATGCACTGAAAAAAGAAATTCAGGAATATGTCAAAACCCACACCGCACCTTACAAATATCCGAGAATCGTGGAATTTGTCAGTGAGCTTCCCAAAACCATCAGCGGTAAGGTAAGACGTGTCGAGATCCGCAAGAACGATATGGAAAAATTCAATAAATAAAATCTTAAAAACGGTTGTTTTATGACCGATAATGTTGTATAATAAAATTTACTATACGACAGGAGGCGATCCCCTATGTCTGAAAATGCCAACACGGCAACCACACAGGATGTGCAGACGACAGCTTACAACGACCGACGCTGTATTACCAGAAAAGAAACCATCGGTTTTATGTTGTATTCCGCTTCGTTGGAGTTTAACCTCAACGGGCAGAAGGAACTGTTCCGTGACAGCGTTCTGAAGGTCAGTTTCAACAAGCAGTCCATTTATAACTCCATCGGCGGTATCTGGGACTGTGTGAATGACATTCTCATCGGCCAATTGGTCGATAAGACCCGTACCCGCTGGGGTAAATTTGTGCCCTATATGTTCTTCTCGGGACTTCCGTATGCCGCCATTTCGTCTGTCTACTGGCTGCTGCCCGTCATTCTTTCCGCGGGGGTGCTCAACAACTACGACAGCATTCCGAAGTTCATCTGCTACATGCTCTTTGAAGTGCTTATGGAAACCGTGACGACCCTGCAGACCGTTACCAAAGACGGTTTTGTGGCAACCGTAACGCCATACCCGTCAGACCGAACGCGACTTTTGTCGGTCACAGGTTATTTCAACGGCTGGTTCCAGGGATTGCCGTCCACCATCTGCGAATTTTTGTTTGACTTTATCACCAATGATATCATCAAGTCCAGCAAATACACCAGTGCACAGATGATTCAGCTCGCTTACACTATCATGGGCCCGATCACCGTTTTTGCAGGCGGTATGGGTGCGTTCTGGTTCTCCACCATTGCCCGTGAACGTGTTCCGCAGTCGGTTGAAAATCCACCCGTTCTGCAGAGCCTGAAAGTGGTTGTTTCCAACCGTCCCGTGCTCATTTACATCATTTCCGAAGCACTTGCTTCTTTCGGTACGGGTATTTCCACCAACAACTATTACCGCTGGGTTCTGTTCTGGTCCACCATGGAAACCATCTGCGGCATCCCGTCCGCATTTGTGCAGCCCATCGGCTTTGCAAAAGTCGGCAAGCTGAAAAAACGCTTCTCCACCAAGAGTGTGTACATGGTCAGTACCGCATTTGCAAAAGCCATGTACATTCCCGTTTTCCTGTACGGTACCCTGCTCAAGGGCAAGGACGGCAAGCCGTTCTACACCAACCGCACCGCCATGATTCTGCCCACCATGCTCTGGGAAATCATTTATGCTCTGTTTGCGGGTCCGAAGATGGTCTGTGCACAGGAAATGCAGAATGAATGTATGGACTACATCGAATGGAAAAACGGCTTCCGTAATGAAGCCACCATCACCATTGCAAAGTCCGTTCTTAAGAAGGTTCCCAATCAGCTCAACGAGATCATCAAGCCGCAGATCAAAAAGTGGATCGGCTTTGAGCCCGAACGTTACAACAACAAGCAGTCACAAGAACCCAAAACACAGCTTTACATTTTTGCAATGGCAACCATTTTCCCCGCTATTATCATCATGGTCAGTATGATCCCCATGTTCTGGTACAACCTCGACAAAGAAACCAGAGAGCGTATGTACTACGACCTCATCAAGCGCCGTGCCGAACAGGCTGAAACCGTAAAAACAGAAGCCGATGCCCAAGGATAAAAAAATACACAAAACCCGCGCCGCCGCAGAACTGAAACTGCGGCGGTTTTGATATATCTTGCTATTGTGCAATGTTCATAGAATTTTCTTGACAGAAAATAAAAAATAGTATATATTTATAAGTATAGATATTTTTGAATGGGGAGGAAATGATGTGAGCAACGAAACAACAAACACCGCTGTTGAAGAACAAAGCGAGCAGCTTGTGCACGGTGCGAAATTAGACCGTATTTATTGTACCAACAAAGAGCGCATTGTGTATACAATCAAAAACAGCGTGGCGGGCATGAGCCTCGGCAACTTCTCGATGGGATCGGATATTTATCTGTATCAGATTTTCGGACTCAAGCCGCTGGCACTCGCAAAGGCAAGGGCAGGGTTAACGCTCTTTGATATGCTCAACGATCCGCTGTCGGCTGTCATTGTGGACCGTATGCGTACCCGTTGGGGCAAGTTCAAGCCCTTCCAGTTCGGAACAATTATCCCGAGCACCCTGCTTGGTATGTTCAATTGCTTCATGCCGCTGATTGCACTTTACTTCGGCATGAACGCACATGAAAAGCTCATCATGTATATGGCAAGTGCCTACATAGGGGAGACCATCGGTGCGCTGTTCAGCGGTTCGGGTTACATTGACCTTGTTTTTACCCCGAACCCACAGGAAAGAACGAGTCTTTTGACGGCGGCAAAATTTTTAGCCGATATATACGCCAAGATACCAAGTCAGATCGCCACGGTCATCTTCGACCTGGTTGATCACGGGGTCATCAAGATGGATCTCGTGAAGGTGTATGTCATCATGAACACGGCTGTGTGGGCAATTACCACCGTTCCGAGCTTCATCTGGGCATTTGTCAGTAAAGAGCGCGTTCCGCAGTCGCTCAAACCACCTGCCGCATCGGCCAGCATCCTGTCGGTCTTCAAAAACAAACCGCTTCTTATTTACACACTGTCGGGTGCGATCGACAACATTCAGATCGGTACGGCCGAATCGCTTTATTTCCGCAATGTTCTCGGACTTAACTCGTTCGGTACAGTCTGGGGCATTCCCGGCGGTCCGATTTCGTATTACAGTTATGTGCTTGCACCCAAGTTCCGCAAACGCTTCTCCACCAAAGCACTGTGGCTGATGCAAAGATTTTCCATCATCATTTCGGAAGGTGCGTTCTTCTTAGTAGGTCTTGCAGGCGGCACGAAATACAAACTGTATGAAAAAGTCGGCGTTATGGGCGTTATGTTCATGCTCGGTAACTGCCTTGAAATGGTCTTCTATGCCACCAAAAAGATCGTCGGCACGGAAATCAGTTACGAAGTGCAGGACTATTGCGAATGGAAAAACGGTTTCCGCGTGGAAGCAACCACAGGGCTTCTTACCAACTACTGGGGCAAGGTGCAGGGCTATTTGCTCAACCTCATCAACGCATGGATCCTCGAAAAGTGGACGGGATTTGAATCCGGTGCGCTTGCCGTGCAGAGTGAAAAAACAAAATTCCGTCTGTTCATCATGGCATACGGTCCCCGCCTGATTCCCGACATTCTTTGCACATTGCCGATGTTCTTCTATAACATCGACACCAAGACCCGCGAAAGAATGTATCACGAATTGCAGGAAATCAGAATGAAAAAAGCCGCCGAAGTGGAGCAACTCGCAAACGACGGAACTGTAAGTGAATAAAATAACAAAACAGGGAGCAGATCAAAACTGCTCCCTGTCATTTAGTTCAGATATAATGTCTGCCACTGCAGTTTTCTTTCTTCTGTGATGTTGTATTCTTTTAAAAGAAAATCATCAAAATCGGCGTAATTTTTCACCGCGGCTGTGAATGCGGCATTGAACTGATGTATGTCCACGGTTTCGCAGAATTGTATAACCTCGCGAAGCCGTTTTTCTTTGCCTAAAAGCCGCAGTAAAAATTGCGTTTTGCGGTTGTGCCACTTAACATATTCGTTGCTCAATAGATATTGTTCTTCAATCTGCGGCAGGGTTCTGCCAAGGCAATATTCGATCACCGCGGCCGCCATGCCCGTGCGGTCTTTGCCTTCCGAGCAGTGAAACAAAATCGTTTCGCCCTTGTCAAGGCAAGAAAAAAGATGTGTCCAAGGCTTATTTGCAAAGGGCATGGAGGCATAGACCATGTATTTTTGTCTGCGCATTTCGTCAATGCCTTCGCCTTTGAGTGCCAGCACGCGGTCGGTCTGCTTTTTGGAAACAACCACAAGGTCAAATTCCTTGTTGTCGAAAACGGGCAGGTGGGTGTATGTACTGCCTTTGGGTACATAATCGGGCTTGTTTGCCACTTCTTCATCGCTTCGCAGGTCAAGCACAGTGTCAATGTGCAGACCGTCCAGCATCTTTTTGCCCTCGTCCGATAAATCAAACAGGGAAGCACAACGGATGAGCTTGCCTTGCTTGATCGTTTTGCCGTTTTGGCATGCAAGCCCGCCCATGTCACGGAAATTATTGGGTTTGTTTTTCATTTTTTCAACTCTTTTGCACTTTTATGATGGCGGCGGTGTTGGCTTCAATGTGCACCGTGTCGCCGTAAACCGAGCAATTAAACAAGGCTCGTTCTGCCGTGATTCCGCTGTGCAGATGATAGTCAATGGGGTGGTCATTGCGGTTTGCGATTACCAGAATCCCATCCCCGTTTTGTCCTTTTCGCAAGTAGCAAACGCATTGCAACATTGCCGAAACGGGAACAAATGCACCGTCAGAAAGAACATTTTCTTGTCTTCGTACTGAACCAAGGGCTTGCATATAGGATAATAATTCTTTATCCTCATTTCCCCACGGGTAGCAACCGCGGTTGAACGGGTCGTTGCATCCCGTCATGCCCGCTTCGTCACCGTAATAAATGCACGGCACCCCGGGAAGTGTATATTGCAACACGGCGGCAAGTTTATAAAGTTTTTTAGCTTTTTTATATTGTTCCGGGCTTAAACGGACTTCCGCTTGCCATGTGCGGCTTCGGCCGTCACAGCAAATGCCCGCAAGCAGGGTCAGCACTCTTTGTGTGTCATGCGTGCCGAGCATATTCATGGCAGTATGCAGTGCGGGGGCAGGGTAGTTTTCGCAAACGGAAAGAATGCGGTCGGTGAATTTTTCGGCAAGCCCGTCGCATGCAAAATCGAGAATCGCATCGCGGAACGGATAATTCATTACCGAGTCGAGCTGTTGCCCAAGTAAATACCGTCTGCGGTGTCCGTAACTGATTTTATTGCTTGCATCTTCCCACACTTCGCCCAATACAAAGCCGTCTTCTTTGGTAGCTTTCACACGCTTTCGCACGGCATCCAGGAACACATCGGGTAATTCGTCGGCAACGTCAAGGCGCACACCGTCCGCACCTGCATCCAACCATTGTTGCAGAATGCCGTCTTCGTCCGTGATGAATTGCAGGTAGTTTTCGTTTTCTTCCTTGACCTCGGGCAGGGTGTCAATCCCCCACCAGGAGTCGTATTTGTCTTTGCTTTCGCCGAAGGTATACCAATCCGCATATGGCGAATCGGTCGATTGATAGGCGCCGACTGAAGGGAAGTGACCGTATTTGTTGAAATAAATGCTGTCGTCACCCGTGTGGCTGTAAACGCCGTCAAAAAGCACGCGGATGCAGCGTTTGTGCGCTTCGGTGCAAAGAGTTGCAAAATCTTCATTCGTGCCGAGATACGGATCAATTTTGCTGTAATCAGCGGTGTCATAGCGGTGGTTGCTTGACGCCATGCAGACGGGGTTGAGATACAGGCACGAAACACCTAAACTTGCCAAATAATCGAGCTTCTGCGTGATGCCTTTTAAGTCCCCGCCGAAAAAGTCGGAATTGGTGATCTTGTTTTGGACATTTGGTTTCCATTCGGGCACCCCACCCCAATCAGAACGCAGTGTTCTTCCTTCCATGGCGGGTTGCTCGGTTTTGCCCGAATTGCAGAAGCGGTCGGGAAAAATCTGATACAGAATCCCGCCGTGCATCCACTGCGGTGTCTTGTAGTCGGCGGAAAAAACCGTCAACTGCCAGTCTTCCCCCTCTTTGGTGAAACTGCCCGTGCGGGTGAAAATGCGCTTGATGCGGCTCATACCCCACGGGGTGTCGAATTCAAAATGATAAAACAGCAGGGCAGGGTGTGCGGGACAAAAATCCGTGCCCCACCATTCGGTTTGTCCGTCCGTGCTTTCCCAGAACATGCCGTATTTTTGCACGGTGTGTTCGTCATTCACAACAAGGCGGACAGCGCTCACATGAAGCTCTCGTGGGAGCAAAACCCGAAGCCGCAGACTTTCGCCTGCGGCTATGCTTCCGAAAACGGATTTGTATTCTGTTCTTCCGGAATCAAAGGGGATCATGTTTTTCTCCTGTTATTTTGCGCTTGTGGTGCCCCAGATGTTGGCGGCATATTCATTGATTGCACGGTCGGCGGCAAAAATGCCTGCGCCTGCAATGTTCATCAGCGACATGCGGTTCCATCTTTCCTTGTCGGTGTAAATCTGTTCGGCAAGGCTGCGTTTTGCGTTGTAGTCTGCAAAGTCGGCAAGAACCATGTAAGGATCGTGATAGATGATGGTGCTTGCAAGTTCGGAGAAGTTCTTGCCTGCAATGCTGTGGGTGTTCATGAAGTCAAGAACACGGCGGATGGTTGCATTGTTATTATAATAGTAATTCGGATTGTAACCTGCATTGCGAAGGGTGTTGACTTCCTGCGTGTTCATACCGAAAATGACGATGTTGTCATTGCCGACGGATTCAAAGATTTCAACATTTGCACCGTCCATCGTGCCGAGGGTGATGGCACCGTTGATCATGAGTTTCATGTTGCCCGTGCCGCTGGCTTCCTTACCTGCAAGCGAAATCTGTTCGCTGATGTCTGCTGCGGGCATGAGTCTTTCGGCGGCAGTCACGCAGTAATCTTCCACATAAACGACCTTCATGAACTTGCTAACGGTCGGATCGTTGTTGATCATGTCTGCCAGTGCACAGATGAAGCTGATGATCTTCTTTGCAACAAGGTAACCGGGGGCTGCTTTTGCACCGAAAATATAGGTGTGCGGTACCCAGTTGCCGTTGGGGTTGTCTTTGATTGCAAGGTAACGTGCAAGAATATCGAATGCGTTCAGGTGCTGTCTCTTATATTCATGCAGTCTCTTGACCTGAACGTCGAAAATGGAGGTTGGGTCAAGGGTGATGCCGGTTGTTTTGTAAATATGATTTGCAAACTGTTCTTTCTTGATCTGCTTGACGGCGGCAAGCTCGTCAAGGAATGCCTTGTCGTCACCGAATTCACGCAACTTGGTCAGTTCGTCTGCGTGCAGAATGAAGCCCTTGCCGATCTTGTCGGTCAGAAGTTGGGTCAATTCCGGGTTTGCCTGACACAGCCAGCGGCGGTGCGCAATGCCGTTGGTGACATTGGTGAACTTGTCGGGAGTCAGACGGTAGAAGTCGTTGAACAGGCTGTCTTTGATGATGTCGCTGTGCAGTGCCGAAACACCGTTAACACTGTGGCAAGCGGCAACGCAAAGGTTTGCCATGCGCACTGCACCGCCCGAAATGACGGCTGTGCGTTCCACGAAGTCGGCATCGTGGGTGCTGTTCCAGGTATAACTGCGCAGTCTGTTGTCGATTTCCTTGATGATCTGATAAATTCTCGGAAGCAATCTGCGGATGAGGTCTTCACTCCAGCATTCCAGTGCTTCGCTCATAACGGTGTGGTTGGTGTAGGCAACCGTGTTGGTCACAATATTCCATGCTTCGTCCCAACCGTAACCGCATTCGTCAAGCAGAATACGCATCAGTTCCGGGATGCAGAGAGTCGGATGGGTGTCGTTGATGTGAATGGCAATCTTTTCGGCAAGATTGTCAAGAGAATCATTTTCACGCAGATAACGGCGTATAATGTCCTGCACCGCGGCGGAAACAAGGAAATACTGCTGACGCAGACGCAGGCTCTTGCCTTCGGGATGGTTGTCGGCAGGATAGAGCACTTTGCTGATGACTTCTGCCATGGCGTTCTGTTCCATAGCCTTGATGTAGTTGCCCTGATTGAATGCGGACATATCAAGCCCCGGTGCCTGTGCACTCCACAGACGAAGTACACTGATACCCTTGCCGTCTTTGCCCGAAACGAACATATCGTAGGGCACAGCCTGAATGGGGGTATAGTCAACCAATTCTACCTGATGATGGTTGTTGTCCCACCAATCGTGCACATTGCCTTCAAAACGGACTTCGATTGCGCTTTCGGGACGGGGAACAAGCCATGCATCACCGCCGGGAAGCCAGAAGTCGGGCAGTTCCGTCTGCCAACCGTCCACGATTTTCTGTTTGAAAATACCGTATTCATACAGAATGGAATAACCTCTTGCGGGGTATCCTTGTGTTGCAAGACCGTCAAGGTAGCAAGCGGCAAGTCTGCCTAATCCGCCGTTGCCGAGGCCTGCATCGGGTTCGCATTCATAAATGGAATCCATGGAAATGCCGTAGCCCTTGAGCACGGATTCAAATGTTTTGGTCAGATTCAGGTTGTAAAGATTATTTTTCATGGAACGGCCCATCAGGAATTCCATGGACATATAATAAATTCGTTTTGCACCCGCCTTGTCACCGCGGCTGTTGAATTCGGCACGGCCTTGTGCCATCATGTCACGAACAAGCATGGCAATTGCACGGTAAAATTGTTCCACCGTTGCGTTTTCGGGATGCACGCCGAAGAAATGCAGCAATTTGTTGCCAAGCATTTCTTTTGCTTGTTTCACTGTAAGGGAATATTTCATGCAAAACCTCCAAAAGAATGAGTAAAAAAGGGGCTTTTTTTAAAGCTCTTTGTGTATTTTACACTAATTTTTGATCGATTGCAATAGGTAATTGCTTGTTTTTGCATTCCAATCGTATTTTTATTAAATTTGCAGTAAAATTATACATTTGATTTGTCAAAGGTTGACATACGAACAAAAAAAGAGTATTATAATATATACTTTTTTTGCACCGAAAGGATGCTTTGAATGCAGCATTATTCCAAACGAACAAGGGCGCAGATCCATCTGGATGCGCTCAGCTTTAATTTGCAGGAGATCAGACGTGTGGCGGACGACAGCACTTCGGTTATGGCTGTTGTGAAAGCGGATGCCTACGGCCACGGGGATGAGCAGATCGCCCTGTATCTGCAAAAATGCGGTGTGGACTGGTTTGCAGTGTCCAATCTTGCCGAAGCATTGGAGCTTCGCAAATGCGGCATTGATCGTCCTGTTCTGATTCTCGGCTACACCCCGCCCGAATGCGCGGCACAGCTGGCATATAACGACATTACCCAGGCGGTTTATTGCACCGACTACGCACAGCGGCTGTCGGAATTTGCATTGCAGGCGGATGTGACGGTGAATGTGCACATCAAGCTCGACACGGGCATGAGCCGCATCGGATTTTTCTATCACGATACCGAAACCGACAGCAGCACCGTGGACGATATTGCCGCCGCCGTTTCTTTACCGGGGCTTTACTGTGACGGCATTTTTACCCACTTTGCACAAGCCGACATGGCAAGCGGTGGGGAAGTGTATACCCGTTTGCAGTATGATCTGTTTTTAGGTATGATCGGCAGGTTGGAGCAAAAAAATATTACTTTCAAACACAGACATTGTTGCAATTCCGCGGGTATTCTCGCTTACCCCGAAATGCACATGGATCTGCTTCGTGCGGGGATTATCCTGTACGGTTTATATCCGTCTTCGGAAGTGCCGCGCAATTGCCGCCTGAAGCCCGTTATGGAACTTCGCACCGTGGTTTCTATGGTCAAGAATATTCCTGCGGGAACGGCTTTCAGCTACGGCGGTACCTTCGTTGCCGAAAAGGATATGACCGTTGCAACCGTGCCCATCGGCTATGCCGACGGCTACCCGCGCAGACTTTCCAATAAGGTCTATATGCTGACCGAAAACGGCGATATGGCGCCCGTTATCGGCAATGTGTGCATGGATCAGTGTCTGCTGGATGTGACGGACCTGCCCGACATCAAAGAGGGTTCACAGATCATCGTCATGGGCGAAGCCGGCGGCAGACGTATCACGGCCGATTTCCTTGCAAGCAAAGCAGGACTTATCAATTACGAAATCATCTGCGGGCTTTCACGCCGTGTCCCCCGCGTGTACTTCGACGGCGACGAAGTGGTTTCCACAACGGATTATTTGCAATAAATGAAAACAAGCTCTCCGTTTTATACGGGGAGCTTTTCTGCGTGCGTGAATGAAATGTGCTGATAAATTATGGTTTATCTTACTGACGGAACCCCTCAAACACTTGTCGCCCCTTTCAGGGGCGACAAGTGTTTGAGAGGGAAATTCACTTTGCAAAGACCCCGATAAACCATAATTTACCACCCGGCTGTCAGAGAACAAAAAAATCCGGGATCCTTTTGGATTCCGGATTGCTTTTTTTGTGCTTATTCTTCTTCAGAATTCTTTCTGATTTCGATTCTGCCATACAGGGAGCCTTCGCTGTCTTTGCGGGGGGCTCTGGTCGGTGCGCTCGGTGCGGAATTGCGGCGGTCGTTGCCTCTGTTGTAGCCGCCTCTGCCGCCACCCTGTCTTCCTTTATTGTAGCCGCCGCGGCGGTTGTTGTAGTTGCCGCTGCCTGCATGGGTGGGCTTGACACCTTCTTCGAGGGAGATGATGACCTTTCTGTCCGAATCGTAACCGACGGAATGCGAAGTAACACCTTCAATTTCCTGAATGGCGGTGTGGATGATGCGGCGTTCATAGGGGTTCATGGGTTCAAGAGCCACGTTGCGGCCGTACTTAAGAACGGTCTTTGCGTGCTTTGCGGCGAGTGCGCGCAGGTTTTCGGCTCTCTTTTCGCGGTAGTTGCCGACGTTGACGGAAATTCTTGCGCCGTCAGTTTCGTCGCCGCTTTTCTTTGCGGTCAGGCGAACAAGATACTGGATTGCATCAAGTGTTTCGCCTCTGCGGCCGATGAGAATACCGTAATCTTCTTCACAGTTGATATTATAAATGATGTCCTTATCATTTTCTTCTCTGTCAACGGTGTAATTTGTAATGCCCATACCTTCGATGATGGCTTTTAAGTATGTGCGGGCTTTTTCTTCGTCGGGAAGTTCATAGTATACGCGAACTTCGGCGGGATGGCCGCCGAACAGACCGAGTGTCTTTTTCTGGGGCTGTCTGAGGACTTCGTACTGAACATCAATGTCCTCGGGTGCGTTCAATGCGGCTTTTGCTTTTTCAAGTGCTTCTTCGATGGTAGCACCTGTGCCTGTTTTTTCAAAAAGCATTGTATTGGTGTCCTTTCGTCATATTACAGCCGAAGGGAGTTTCGGCTTGTTTACTGTTCTTCTGCGATTTGCTTTGCACGCAGCTTGATGCTGTTCTCTTTGGAGCGACGCTCAACCGTTTCGTCAATCATGTTCATTGCAATGACTTTTTCGGGCTTGTAAATCTGGTTGAGAATAAGAGTCTGGATAAAGGTGAGAATATTGGAAATAATCCAATATACACCGACGCCGGCGGAGAAGGTATAGGAGAAGTATGCCGACATAAGGGGAGACATGAAGGTCATGCAACCCATAGAGGGGTTCTTTGCCATTTCGGGGTTTGTTTTGCGCTGACGCAGATACATCAGAATGCTGGAAAGCATGGCGGTGACACCAGAAAACACGGGAATCAGAATCAGTCGCCAGTCGCCGCCTTCTTCGTTGAAGGTGTTTGGATATGCGGTCAGGTCAATGCCGAAAATGGTGAATTTTTCAATAAAAGTAGTGATTCTTTCAATCATGTCCCCATAAACTGTAGGGTCAAGTTCGGGAATGATCTTGTCGAAGTTGCCCATGATTGCAAGTTCGACACGGCCGTTGGTCATGGCAAGGCCGAGATTGTTGCAGATTTCGGTAAAATGCGCAATGTGTTCTTCACCGATGCGCAAAACCTGCGACAGGGGAGAATAGATAGCACCGTACAGACCCATCATCACGATCATCTGCACAACAAGGGGCATACAGCCGCCTGCTGCTGCGCTGAAACCTTCACGCTGATACAGTTCCTGTGTTTCCTGCTGGATCTTTGCCTGTGCTTCACGTTGGGGAAGGGAAGCATATTTTGCTCTGATTTTGTTGACTTTTGCCTGCAGACGAAGCTGTTTTGCGGCATTCTTCTGTTGCTTCATGGAACTGGGGAGCATACAAAGACGCACAACAAAAGTCAGAATGAAAAGTGAAATCAGATATTCACCTGTCAAACCATATAAAAAATAAAGTGCGATACCAAACGGTACTGCGATTGCACTGTAGAGACCTTGCATAATAAATTCCTCCGTTTATTTCCTCTTCCTTGATTTTCTTTTCCCGGACAGCTCGGGAATCGGGTCCACACCCCCGGGAAAGAGTTGATTGCAGCGAAGCAGCCGTTTTGCTGCAAGAAAACCGCCGCGAAGTGCGCCGTATTTTTCAATCGCCTGCACGGCATATTGCGAGCAGGTTGGATAATACCGGCACATGGGCGGAAAAAGGGGAGAGATATGCCGCTGATAAAAGCGGATAGCTTTCAGAAGAAAATCCTTCATCGCAGAAGCCCTGCCTGTGCAAGTTGCTGACGCATAATCTCCGTAATTTCCGTACTTTTTTTGTATACAGTTTTAGTCCTGGCCACGAATACTATATCGTAACCGGGACTGGTTTGGTTTGCCAACGGTGCAAATGCCGCGCGAATGACTCGACGGGCGCGGTTTCTTTGTACGGCGTTGCCGATCTTTTTACTTGTTGTGATGCCAACACGACAAATTCCCGCGCGGTTCTTGCTTACATAAGTAACCAACGCAGGATTTGTGTATGCTTTTCCGCGGCCGTAGGCACGGCGGAAATCAGTGTTGGATTTTAGTGTTTCAAATCCGGGCAAAGTTGTTTACCGAATCCTTTCGGATGTGATTCACCGGATCTTACGCCGTGTAAGCAGATTAGTAGCTGAGCTGCTTTCTGCCCTTTGCTCTGCGGCGAGCAAGTACCTTGCGGCCGTTTCTGTCCGACATTCTCTTGCGGAAGCCATGTTCCATCTTGCGATGACGCTTTTTGGGCTGGTATGTTCTTTTCACGGTAAAACCTCCATTCTGACCGGTATTTATAGGTTTTGGCTGCTAAAGAAGAACGGGAATAGGCTTTCCCTCACTTCGCAAGGACTAATTATACCTAAATAATTGCTCTATGTCAAGACCAAAAATAAATTTATTCTTTTTGTGGGCAAAAATACCAAAAAAATAATTTTTTTAAACTTAAATTAAAAAAACAAGACAATACTTGCATTATCCGTTAAAAAAATGTAATATATAAACAGATCAGTGCAAAGGAGTTAATTATGGAACTGTTCGATAGAGCAAAAACCGATAAAAGATGGAATTTCATTGTCAATACAGCTTACTTTGTGATCATCCTCGGGCTTGCCTATTTTTTGTTTGACCGTTGCCTGAGTTTGTTCCTGCCGCTGCTGGTTGCATTCGTTGTTGCAATGATTCTGAAAAGACCGATTGCGTACATCGACAAAAAGACACCGCTTAAACGCGGGCTTATCAGTGTGATTCTTGTTTTATCCGTGCTCGGAATCGGCGTGGGATTGCTGGTGCTGCTCGGCTTTGAGGTGGCTCCTGAAATCAAAGGATTCTTTACTTATGTATACAGCCGCATCAACGATCTGCCGCAGTTGATTCTGGCGTTCAAGAATTGGTTGTTGGGTGTGCTTGCGAACCTGCCCGAAAGTTTTACGGCAGATCTGAGCGTGACCGTTGCCGATTTTCTGGATAACCTTGCCGAAAACGGACTGGCAGGGCTGAATGTAAAAACCGATTCTTTCAACTGGACTTCCGTTCTTTCCACAGGCAGTGATATTCTTATCAACACCGTCGGTCAGTTTCCTTCCATGGTAATCAGCTTTGTGATTACCGTTATTTCTTCCGTTTTTGTTTGTGCGGATTATGAGCATATCCGTGATTTTATTCTTTCGCAGATGAGTGAAGAAAACGGCAGAAAATTGCAGCACGCCAAGCAACTTGCTGTTTCCAGTATGTTCAAAATGGTCAAAGCCTACGGTTTGATCTTTTTGATCACGGCATTTGAAATGACCATTGCCCTTTCTGTGCTGAAACTCATCGGGGTGTATAAGTCAGATTATCTGTTTATAATTGCAATTCTGATTGCCCTTGTGGATATCATCCCCGTGCTCGGTACAGGTACCGTTCTCATTCCTTGGGGAGTTGTTTCTTTGCTGACCGGAAAAATCGGACTTGGTATCGGTTTGCTCATCACCTATGCCGTGGTGCTTGTTATCCGTCAGGTGCTGGAACCCAAACTGGTTTCCGGCCAGATCGGCTTACCGCCCATTGTTACCATCACATCCATGTATGTCGGTACAAAGGTGTTGGGTGTGTTCGGCTTTTTAATTATGCCGTTTCTGGTTACCATTGTCAATGAGATGAACAAAGCCGGTATTATTCACTTGTTTAATCCGACCAGGAAGAAAGCGGATGTTGTCGAGGTACCCGCTTCGGAGGAAGTGCAAGAGGAAGACACGGCTGACGGCACTTCATAAACTTAATGTTGTTTTAACCGGAGGAAAACATGTTCGGAATATTCTCTTTTTTGGCTGCAAGCACCTCGGTGCTGAATGAGATTGATATCACCAATCTGTTGGCAGCGTTGCTGGCAAGTGTTGTTGATGTGCTTGCAAACAGCAACACAACGGCTGTTGTTTTTTCCCTGACAGGGGCATAATTTGCTTTTTTGCGCCATCGCTCTGCGGTGGCTTTTGTTTTTTGCTATACCATTATAATATAGAGGAGTTGTTTTGCATGGAATGTCTGTATTTTTCTTCGGCAATTGTTACATTGTGGAAAAACAGTGAAGACCCGATTGTTCGTAAATTATGTGCAACAGCGCTTGCGGCGGCTGAAAATGCACTGCGATTGAAAGTGGTTGCCGAATCGGCTGTGCAGGTCAACGGCGAGGGCTATGTTGTGCAGCACGAAAATTACGGCGATGCCTGTGGCCCCTTCTGCGGCAATATGCTCAACCTTGCATTCGGATATTATTATACGCAGGATGCGGCTTATTTTGAAAAAGCAAAAGAACTCATGCTGGCTTACGCACAATATGAAAAATGGCACGGAAAGGGGTTTAAAGGACGCAGTGAACTGAATACGGGGCATTTTTGCGTGGGTATGGCATACGGCTATGCCTGTTTCGGCAGTCTGCTGACGGATGCAGAACGTGAAATCATTGTGCAGGGTACATACAAACTCGGCATTCTGCCGTTGCTGGAAGACTGGCTGTTGCCCGGTACAAAAATCCATGCGTTTGACACCATGGGGCATAACTGGTGGCCGGTTTGTGTCAGTGACGGTGCTTTTGCCGCCATCATCATGTGTGATGCACTGCCTGATGCAGAGCATCTTGCCGACCTTGCCGCCAACGGTCTTGCGCAATGGTTTGCATACAAGGGAAATCCTGTCAATAATAAACTTGCAAGCATTGATAACGGCGCTTTCTATGAAGGGGTCGGTTATTACAATTATACATTGAACGAATACCTGCAATTCGCATACGCATACGAAAAAATCAGAGGCAAGGCTCCTTTTGATGACCGTGCTGTCATGTCTGCCGCGGCTGATTTCTTTGTGAACACAGCCTATCCGTCTTCGCAGGATGATTACTTTGTCGGTTTCGGTGATTGCGACGGCAACGGTTTTTCGGACTGTGTTCTGTATCTGCTTGCCCGATTCCCCGCATCGGCAACTTTGCGGTGGTATGTGCAGAACAGAACGAAACACACCACCGATTCTGCCGTTTTTCGTCTATTACATTATAATAATATATATTCGCTTCCCGTGCAGATGCCGTCACAGTTGTCTGTTTGCTATGAAAACAACGGTTGGGCAATCTTCCGCGACAGCTTTGCAAAAGACAGCACCATGCTTGCCGTCAAGTGCGGTGACAGCTGGAATCATTCGCACAACGATGCAGGTCATTTTATTCTGTACCGCAACGGAAAGTATGAAATTTTTGATTCCGCTTGTTGCAGTTATGCCAATGAGATTTACCGCGATTACTATGTGCAGTCCTATTCGCACAATGTGGTGCTGTTCAACGGCAAAGGCCAGGATTGGAGAGATCATCATGATCATATCCGTATGCGCGGAAGATTATATCACTTTACGGACGAGCCCGGATTTCGTTATGTTGTTGCCGATGCCACGGGCCCGATGGGCAGATGGTTCAGGAAACACCTTCGCCATTTTGTGTGGCTGAAAGATTTTATCCTTATATATGATGATATACAGAGCTATGAACCCGGCACGGTTTCGTTCCTGTTGCATGCCGAAGAAAATAACTGTTTCAGAATGCTGACTCCGTGTGCCGTTTCCGAACCGCACGGCTATATCGGACATGATGTGAATGATTGTACCTATCTGTCTTATGACCAACCTACGGACGAGGGCGGCAGGGCAAAGTTTATATCTGTGCTGTCCCTGCATGACGGTCTGAATCCGACTATGACCGAAGAAGACTACGGATTTCATGTGCAATGCGGTGACACAACGGTGCATATCAACCTTTCAAGTGACGGACGCATCATGCACAACAACTGTCTGACCGAAATGGGCGGGTATTTTACTGATGCAATTATGCTTGCAGAGGTCGAAAATGACATTTTTGCTGTCAATGCGAGTGTGATTCGCAGGAACGGAGAAATAATTTTGGATTCTTTGGCGAGAACTACAAAAAAAATCAAAAAAAATCTGCAAAATCACTAAACTTTTTTAAAAAAGTTCTTGCAATTTGCATAATGGTATGCTATAATACCCGTGCTTGGAATGGATGGGCATATTATGCCTTGAGATTTTCAGGCAGATGTGCGATGATGTGGGATGTGGCTGCACACCGATGCAGGGAACTCCCGCGGAGTATGTCCGATTTTCAAACCGGGCGAAACAAGCCGATGCCAAGGGGGATATCCGCGCCTTAACCGGATTTTTCCCACCAAGGCACAATTCTGCTGTCAGCTCCGGAAATATTTTTCCGGAGTTTTAAAACGGGGAAGGATGAAACACCCGGCTCCGTTGCAGAAAATCCGAATCGGCTGTCGCCAAACAACAAGGAGGCAAATCACATGGCAGTTAAGGAAAAGATCAGAATCAGACTCAAAGGTTACGACCACAACCTCGTTGACAAAGCAGCAGAGCGTATCGTCGAAACCGCAAAGCGCACGGGCGCACAGGTATCCGGCCCCGTTCCGCTTCCCACCGAGAAGGAAGTTGTTACTATCCTTCGTGCTGTTCACAAGTACAAGGACTCCCGCGAACAGTTTGAACAGCGTACCCACAAAAGACTCATTGACATCATCAGACCCACCAGCAAGACTGTTGAGGCTCTGACAGGTCTTGAGCTTCCCGCCGGTGTTGACATTGACATCAAAATCTAACTAAAGGTGTCGATGCCCTATATAAATAGGTCACCGCAGGTCAAGTTGACATGCAGTCAACCAATAATCTGACAGGAGGAAAAAACAGATGAACAAAGGTCTTATCGGAACGAAAGTCGGCATGACCCAGATTTTCGACGCAAGCGGAAACGTTGTTCCCGTAACCGTCATCATCGCAGGTCCTTGCGCGGTTGTTCAGAAGAAGACAAACGAGAAGGACGGCTACGAAGCTGTTCAGCTCGGCTACGGCGATGTCAAGGCATCCCGTGTCAACAAGCCCATGAAGGGTCACTTCGCAAAACTTGACGTGGCTCCCAAGAAGGTTCTGAAGGAATTCAGATTCGACGATTGCGCAGCATTCAACACAGGTGATATCCTGAAAGCTGACGTATTCGCAGCGGGCGACAAAGTAGACGTTTCCGGCACCAGCAAAGGTAAGGGTACCGCAGGCGTCATCAAGAGATGGAACATGGCAAGACTCAAGGAAACCCACGGTACGGGTCCTGTCGGCAGACACGGCGGCTCTATCGGCGCCTGCTCCGACCCCTCCAGAGTTTTCAAGGGAAAGAAAATGTCCGGTCATCTCGGCAGCGAAAAGGTCACCATCCAGAATCTGGATGTCGTAACGGTTGACGCTGAAAACAACATCATCGCTATCAAGGGCGCCATCCCCGGCCCCAAGGGCGGCACTGTTGTGATCACCAACGCCGTTAAGAAAGCGTAAGGAGGAATGAACGATGCCTAACGTAGCAGTATTCAACATGGCAGGCGAAAAGGTATCCGAGCTTGCTCTCAACGAAAGCGTATTTGCAGTTGAGCCCAACACCTCGGTCATGCACATGGCTGTCATCAACTATCTTGCAAATCAGCGTCAGGGTACACAGTCCACCCTTACGAGAGCTGAAGTCAGCGGCGGCGGAAAGAAGCCCTGGCGTCAGAAGGGAACAGGCCGCGCAAGACAGGGTTCCACCCGTGCTCCCCAGTGGTATCACGGCGGTATCGCACTCGGCCCGAAGCCCCGTTCCTACAACTTCACCATCAACAAGAAAGTCAGACAGCTTGCTATCAAGTCTGCTCTTTCTTCCAAGGTTCTCGCTAACGAACTCGTCGTTCTCGAAAACCTGACCCTTGAAGCCATCAAGACCAAAGAGATCGTCAAGGTTCTCTCTGCTCTGAAGGCAGGCAAAAAGGCACTCATCGTTCTTCCCGAAAAGGATGACGTTGTTTACCGCAGTGCAAGAAACATCGCAGGCGTTAAGGTTTCTCCCGTGAACACCATCAACACCTACGACATTCTCAATTGCGATACTCTCATCGTTCTCAAGGACGCTGTTGCCAAGATCGAGGAGGTCTATGCAAAATGAAATACGCACAGGATATCATCCTCCGTCCCATCGTAACAGAGGAAAGCATGCTCAACACTGCTGAAAAGAAATACACTTTCGCAGTTGCTAAAGATGCTAACAAGTATCAGATCGCAGACGCTGTTGAAGCTATCTTCGGCGTTAAGGTCGAAAAGGTTAATACCATCAATGTTCGCGGTCATCTTCGTCGCTATGGTCGTTTCGAAGGCTACAAGCCCTCCTGGAAAAAGGCTATTGTGACTTTGACAGCCGATTCCAAGACCATCGAGTTCTTTGACGGAATGTTCTAATCAAGACCGTCCGGGCAGGCGATGTATGGAAATAGCCGTCCGCTAAACCTCCCGGATATGAACACTTATTTCAAAATTATGAAAGGCGTGTGACTGAAAATGGCTATTAAAGTCTACAAACCGACTACCAACGCTCGTCGTAACATGTCGGTTACAGATTACTCTCATCTGTCAAAGGTCGCTCCCGAGAAGAGCCTTCTTGAACCCCTCAAGAAAACTTCCGGCCGCAACAGCTACGGCAGAATCACCGTTCGCCATCACGGCGGCGGCAACCGCAAAAAATATCGTATCATCGACTTCAAGAGAACCAAGGCAGGTGCTGCTACCGTTCTTACCCTTGAATACGATCCCAACCGTTCCGCACACATCGCTCTCGTTCAGTACGAAGACGGCACCAAGAGCTACATTCTTGCTCCCGAAGGCCTGAAGGTCAACGATGTTGTTGAAGCAGGTGCAGGCGTTGACATCAAAGTCGGTAACGCTCTTCCCCTTGCAAACATCCCCGTAGGTACTTTCGTACACAACGTTGAACTGTATCCCGGCCGCGGCGGCCAGCTTGCAAGAGCAGCAGGTAACGCAGCACAGCTCATGGCTAAAGAAGGCGTTTATGCTCTTCTTCGTCTTCCCTCCGGTGAACAGAGAAACGTTCCCGCACAGTGCATGGCTACCATCGGCACCGTCAGCAACGCTGATCACATCAACGTTAAGATCGGTAAAGCAGGTCGTACCCGTCACATGGGAATCCGTCCCACAGTCCGCGGTTCTGTTATGAACCCCTGTGACCACCCCCACGGTGGTGGTGAAGGCAAGTCCCCCATCGGCCGTCCCGGCCCTGTTACTCCCTGGGGCAAGCCCGCACTTGGCTACAAGACTCGTGCAAAGCATAAGCGTTCCGACAAGCTGATTGTCAAGCGCCGCAATGCGAAATAAGCGGAAAGGAGACAATAAATAATGGGTAGAAGCGTTAAAAAAGGACCTTTTGTGCAGCCCAAACTGCTTGAAAGAGTCGAAAAAATGAATCAGAATGGCGAAAAGATCGTCCTCAAGACGTGGAGCCGCAGCTCTACGATCTTCCCCGAATTTGTTGGTCACACCTTTGCCGTTCACGACGGACGCAAGCATGTTCCGGTATATGTTACCGAAGACATGGTAGGTCACAAACTCGGCGAATTTGCTCCGACCAGAACCTTCAGAGGTCACGCCGGCAGCAAAACTTCCAACAACGGTAAATAATCGGTCGAAAGGAGTGTAAATTATGGAATCAAGAGCAAAAGCGACTTTTGTGCGTATCGCTCCCAGAAAGGTGCAGATCGTTCTGGACCTGATCCGCAACAAGCCCGCAGATGAAGCTATGGCAATCCTGAATTTCACGCCCAAGGCCGCGTGTGAACCGCTTGCAAAGCTTCTTAAGTCCGCAATCGCAAATGCGGAACATAACTACAATATGGATACCGACAGACTTTATGTTGCAGAATGCAGCGTATGTCAGGGTCCCACCCTCAAGAGAATCAGACCGAGAGCACACGGCCGTGCGTTCAGAATCAACAAGAAGACGTCGCACATCACCCTTGTACTCAAGGAAATTGAGGAATAAGCGGGGAGGAGGAATAAACAATGGGTCAGAAAATTAATCCTACCGGTTTGAGAATCGGTGTCATCAAGGATTGGGAATCCCGCTGGTATGCAAACAAGGCTACCTTCGGCGACACCCTCGTAGCAGATTACAACGTTCGTGAATACCTCCTCAAGTCCCTCGAGTCCGCAGGTGTTCCGAAAATCGAAATTGAGCGCGACCCCAAGAGAGTCCGCATCAACATCCACTGCGCAAAGCCCGGCATGGTTATCGGCAGAGGCGGTGCTGAAATCGAAAAGATCAAGGCAACCTGCAAGAAGATGCTCGGCGGCGACAAGGAAGTTTACATCAACATCATCGAAATCAAGCAGCCCGACCTCAATGCTCAGCTCGTAGCAGAAAAGATCGCTCTGCAGCTCGAAAAGCGTGTATCCTTCCGTCGTGCAGTCAAGCAGGCTATCGGCAGCACCATGAGACTCGGCGCAAGAGGTATCAAGATCCAGGTCGCAGGCAGACTCGGCGGCGCTGAAATTGCTCGTACCGAAACCTACAAAGAAGGTACGATCCCGCTTCAGACCATCAGAGCTGACATCGACTACGGTGTAACAGAAGCCAAGACCACTTACGGTCGTATCGGCGTTAAAGTTTGGCTGTACAGCGGCGAAGTCCTTCACGAAGGCCGTGCCCGCAACAACAACCAGAGAAGAAACAACAATCAGAGAAGAGACAGGAGGGCGTAAAGATGTTATTGCCTAAGCGTGTAAAATACCGCAGACAGCAAAGAGGTCGCCTTAAGGGCGAAGCACATCGCGGCAATAAGGTTAACTACGGCGATTTTGGTCTTGTGGCTTGCGAGCCCGCATGGATCACCTCCAACCAGATCGAAGCAGCCCGTATTGCCATGACCAGATCCATTAAGCGTGGCGGTCAGGTTTGGATTAAAATCTTCCCCGATAAGCCCATCACCGAAAAGCCTGCTGAAACCCGAATGGGTTCCGGTAAAGGTTCTCCGGAATACTGGGTAGCAGTTGTAAAGCCCGGCAGAGTCATGTTTGAAATCGCCGGTGTTGAGGAAGCTCAGGCTCGTGAAGCTCTGCGTCTTGCAGCAGCTAAACTGCCTATCAAGTGTAAAGTATTGACCAAGGAAGAACAGGGTGGTGAGCAAGAATGAAAGCCAGTGAAATCAGAGCAATGACCATCGAAGCGATGGACGCTGAACTCCTTAAACTCAAGGAAGAGCTTTTCAATCTGCGCTTCCAGCAAGCCATCAACCAGCTTGACAACCCGATGCGCATCAGCGCCGTCAAGAAAGATATCGCCCGTATCCTTACGGTTAAGCGCGACATCGAACTGCACGGCAAGGATGCCTGAGTCAAGGGAGGAAGCATAAATGGAACGTAATTTGAGAAAAACCCGCGTCGGTATTGTTAAGAGCGACAAAATGGACAAGACAGTTGTTGTCGCTGTTCAGGATAAGGTTCGCCATCCTCTTTACAAGAAGATCGTTAACCGTACCATCAATCTTAAGGCACACGACGAAAACAACGAATGCGGTATCGGTGACCGTGTTCTTCTGATGGAAACCAGACCCCTCTCCAAAGATAAGAGATGGCGTGTGGTTGAAATCATCGAAAAAGCTAAATAAGAAGGAGGCACATTATGATTCAGCAACAGACTTTACTCAAAGTCGCCGATAACACCGGTGCTAAGGAGCTTATGTGCATCCGCGTACTCGGCGGTACCGGCAGAAAATATGCCAATATCGGTGACGTTGTAGTCGCTTCTGTTAAAAAGGCTACTCCCGGCGGCGTTGTGAAAAAGGGTGATGTCGTGAAGGCAGTCATCGTTCGCTCCGCAAAGGGTGTCCGCAGAGACGACGGAACCTATATCCGCTTTGATGAAAATGCAGCCGTTATTATCCAGGCTGACAAGAACCCCAAGGGTACCCGTATTTTTGGGCCTGTGGCAAGAGAACTTCGTGACCATGAATACACCAAGATTCTCTCCCTCGCTCCCGAAGTACTTTAATTCGGAGGTGCGCAATGAGTAATAAAGTTCATGTTAAGACCGGCGATACCGTTATGGTTATCAACGGCAAAGACAGAGGCAAGACCGGCAAGGTTCTGCAGGTCAGCCCCTCCGAAGGCAAGGTCATTGTTGAAGGTATCAACATTGTCACCAAGCATGTGAAGCCCCGCAGAATGGGTGAGGCCGGCGGCCGTATCGAGGCTGAAAGCGCTCTCTACGCAGACAAGGTTCAGCTTGTTTGCCCCAAGTGCGGCAAGGCTGTCAGAGTCGGTCACCAGATCGATTCCAAGGGCAACAAAGTTCGCGTCTGCAAAAATAAAGATTGCGGCGCACAGTTTTAATGAGGGAGGACGATTCTAATGGCAAGACTTAAAGAAATGTACAAAGCCGACGTCGCTCCGGCTCTCATGAAGAAATTCAACTACAAGAGCGTTATGCAGATTCCGAAGATTGACAAGGTCGTTGTCAACGTCGGCTGCGGCGAAGCCCGTGAAAATCCGAAGGCTCTCGATGCCATCTGCGGCGATATCGCACAGATCACCGGTCAGAAACCCGTTGTCTGCCTGGCAAAGAAGTCCGTCGCTAATTTCAAGCTTCGTGAAGGTATGCCCAACGGTGTTAAGGTTACGCTCAGAGGCGAAAAGATGTACGAGTTCCTCGACAGATTCTTTAACCTCGCTCTTCCGAGAGTGCGTGACTTCAGAGGTATCAACCCCAACTCCTTCGACGGCAGAGGCAACTACGCTGTCGGTATCAAGGAACAGCTGATTTTCCCCGAAATCGACTACGATAAGATCGACAAAGTCCGCGGTATGGACATCTGCATCGTCACTACCGCACAGACAGACGAAGAAGCCAGAGAACTTCTTGCTCTCATGGGCGCTCCGTTTGCTAAATAAGGAGGGGAAAGATAATGGCAAAGACATCTAAGAAAGTCAGTCAGGCAAGACCCGCGAAGTTTTCAACAAGAGCTTACAACAGATGCAAGATCTGCGGAAGACCCCACGCTTACCTTCGTAAGTATGGTGTATGCCGTATCTGCTTCAGAGAACTGGCACACGCCGGCCAGATTCCCGGTGTTAAGAAAGCAAGCTGGTAATTATAGCTTTAAGTAAAGGAGGTTTACGGCATGCAGATTACCGATCCCATCGCTGATATGCTTACCAGAATCAGAAACGCAAATTCTGCTAAGCACGACACGGTGTCCGTCCCCGCATCCAATATGAAGAAGGCTATCGCCCAGATTCTTGTTGACGAGGGATACATTAAGAGTTTTAAAGTTGTTGACGACGGTAAGCAGGGCGTTATCGAAATCGCTCTCAAGTACGGTCCCAACAAATCCCAGGTTCTCATGGGTATACGCAGAGTTTCCAAGCCCGGCCTGCGTATTTATTCCGATGTAGAGAATATGCCGAAAGTCATGAAAGGTCTCGGCATTGCAATTCTCTCCACATCCAAGGGTATTATGACCGATAAGGACGCTCGCAAAGCCAACATCGGCGGCGAAGTCCTTGCATATGTCTGGTAAGGAGGTACAAAGGGATGTCTCGTATTGGCAGAAAGCCCATTACAGTTCCGGCAGGTGTTGACGTCACCATCGACGGCAATGCAGTCACCGTTAAAGGTCCCAAGGGTACTCTTTCCGGAACATTCAACAGCAACATGAGCATCGAGCTTGATGCCGGCGTTATCACTGTTTCCCGTCCCAACGATGAAAAGGAAAACAGAGCTCTGCACGGCCTCACTCGTACCCTCATCAGCAACATGGTCGAAGGCGTAAGCAACGGCTTCAAAAAGGAACTTGAAATTGTCGGTGTCGGTTACCGTGCCGCAATGGAAGGCAAGAGCGTTGTTCTTACCATCGGCTATTCCCACCCGGTGAAGATGGATCCGCCCGAAGGTGTGACCATCGAAGTACCCGCTCCGAACAAGATCGTCGTTTCCGGTGCTGACAAGCAGGTCGTAGGACAGTTCGCTTGTGAGATTCGTGCGGTTCGCCCGCCCGAACCCTACAAGGGCAAAGGCATCAAGTATGCTGATGAAGTCGTACGTCGCAAGGAAGGCAAGTCCGGTAAGGGCGGCAAATAAGATAAGGAGTGAACGAATATGGTAAACAGACCTAATACTGCTAAGGCAAGACAGCAGCGCCATAAGAGAGTTCGTGGCAAGATCCACGGCACAGCTGCTTGTCCCCGTCTGAATGTTTTCCGCTCCCTGAAGCACATCTACGCTCAGCTCATCGATGATGATAAGGGTGTCACTCTCGCCGCTGCTTCCACAGTCGAGAAGGATTTCGCTGAATACGGCGGAAACATCGATGCCGCCAAGAAGGTTGGCAAACTGCTTGCAGAAAGAGCCGTTGCAAATGGCATTGAAGAATGCGTATTTGACCGCGGCGGTTACATCTATCACGGCCGTGTACAAGGCTTGGCAGAAGGCGCCCGTGAGGGCGGCCTGAAGTTCTAACGAGAAGGAGGAAACAATTTTGGCCAGATTTGATTCTCAGAACAGAGAAAACAACAGCGAATACATCGAAAGAGTTGTCGCGATCAACCGTGTTTCCAAAACCGTTAAGGGCGGCCGTGTCATGAAGTTCTCGGCTCTCGTAGTCGTAGGCGACGGCAAAGGCACCATCGGCTTCGGTCTCGGTAAATCCAACGAAGTTCCGGATGCTATCCGCAAGGGCATCGAAGATGCAAAGAAGAATCTTACTAAGGTTGCACTCAAGGGTACAACCATCCCGCACGAAGTCATCGGCAAGTTCGGCGCAGGCGTCGTTCTTATGAAGCCCGCTGCCCCCGGTACCGGTGTTATCGCCGGCGGCCCGGTTCGTGCAGTTGTTGAGACCGTTGGTATCAAGGATATCCGTACGAAAGCTCTTCGTTCGAACAATCCCTGCAACGTCGTCAGAGCAACCCTCAACGGACTTATGCAGCTTCGCAACGCAGAAGATGTTGCAGCTACCAGAGGCAAGTCCGTAAGCGAAATTTTAGGTTAAGGAGTGTGCAGTCATGGCAGAAATCAAAATTAAGCTCGCAAAGAGCCTGATCGGCACTAAAAAGGACCAGATTGCCACCGCTAACTCTCTCGGTCTTCGCAAAATCGGCGACGTCACCGTTCAGCCCGACAATGCACAGACCAGAGGTAAAATTCATAAGATCGGTTTCCTTCTCGAGGTTACTGAAGCGTAAGAGCAGAAAGGACGACTTATTATGAAATTGCACGAGTTATCGCCTGCTCCCGGTTCCAACGTTCCGGTAAAGCGTATAGGCAGAGGTCCCGCATCCGGTCAGGGCAAAACCGCCGGTAAGGGTCATAAGGGTCAGAAGGCAAGAGCCGGCCGCGGTATGAATCCCGGCTTCGAAGGCGGCCAGATGCCCCTCCAGAGAAGACTTCCCAAGAGAGGTTTCAACAATATTTTCGCTAAGGAAATCGCAATTGTTAACCTGTCTGCTCTTGAAGAAGCTTTCGAAAACGGCGCCGTCATCGACACTGAGGCTCTCCTGAGCAGCGGTCTTGTCAAGAAAGAACTTGACGGTATCAAAGTTCTTGGCCACGGCGAACTGACCAAGAAGTTCACTGTTAAGGCCAACGCATTCTCCAAATCCGCAAAGGAAAAGATTGAAGCAGCAGGCGGCACTGCCGAAGTTATCTGATTGCATCTCAATCTTGAATTCTAAACGGAAAAGGAAGGAGCGTGTCAACTATGTTAAAAACAGTTATCAACGCATGGAAGATCCCGGATCTGCGTAAGAAGATTGTCTACACGATTTTCATTCTCTTCCTGTTCAGACTCGGTTGTGCGGTTCCCGTTCCGTTCGTCGATATTACCGAAGGACTTGCAGCGGGCGCAGAAGGTACTTTCATCAGCTACCTTACCATGCTGACCGGTGATGCTTTTAACTATGGTCGCTTGTTTGCTCTGGGTATCACACCCTACATCAACGCTTCCATTATTATTGAGCTTCTCACCGTTGCCATTCCAGCTCTCGGCAATCTTGCCAAAGAGGGTGAAGAAGGCCGCAAGAAGATGGGTGTCATCACTCGTTATGTCACCGTCGGTCTTGCTCTTCTCCAGAGTATCGCTTTCTTCGTATACATCTGGAGTTCCGGCACAATGCTTACCACTGACCACGCAGGCAATCCCTACACAGGTTTTGCCGCTGTCTTCCAGGGTCTTGTCGTTATTCTGACACTGACCGCCGGCAGCACCGTCGTCATGTGGCTCGGCGAACAGATCAACAACAAAGGTATCGGCAACGGTATCTCCCTGATTTTGTTCGCAGGCATCGTATCCCGCATCCCCACGATCCTCTATCAGTTGATCATGACTGCTTATCAGCAGGGTTCGTGGTACTATCTGATCGTTCCGATCGCATTCATCTCTCTGCTTGGCATGATCGTTTTCATCTGCTGGATGGACGGCGCAGAACGCAGAATTCCCATTCAGTATGCCAAGAGAGTTGTCGGCCGTAAGATGTACGGCGGCCAGAGCTCGAATATTCCGCTGAAGGTTAACCTTTCCGGTGTTCTTCCGGTCATCTTCGCAAGCTCTATTCTGTCCCTGCCTCCCACAATTGAAATGTTTGTTGAAAGCAAACTCAAGGACGGCGGCTTCGGTCAGACCTTCTTCGGTTGGTTCCATAACACTTCTCCGGTGTACGCAGTGATCTACTTCCTGTTGATCATCTTCTTTGCATACTTCTATGCATCGATTCAGTACAATCCGATTGAAATGGCTAACAACCTGGCAAAGAACAGCGGCGTTATCCCCGGTATCCGTACCGGCCGTCCCACAGCGGACTACATCGCCAAGGTTCTTTCCAAACTCATCCTTCTGGGTGCACTGCTTCTCAGTGTCGTAGCTCTTTACCCGGTTCTCTTCACAGACATCACCACTTTGGTAGAATTCCCGGTCAACGTATCCATCGGCGGTACTTCGATCATCATTCTTGTCGGTGTTGCTCTTGAAACCGTAAGACAGCTCGAAAGCCAGATGATGATGCGTCACTACAAGGGCTTCCTTGATTAAGGAGACGCGTATGAAAATAATTTTCCTCGGCGCCCCCGGTGCAGGCAAAGGCACACAGGCTGAGATCGTAGCTGAAAAGCTTGCGATTCCGACCATCTCCACGGGCAACATCATCCGTGAGGCTCTTCGCACCGGGACCCCCATGGGGCTCAAGGCGAAATCTTTTATCGAAGCCGGTCAGCTCGTTCCTGATGAAGTCGTCATCGGTATCATCCGCGACAGGCTCGCAGCAGACGACTGCGCAAACGGTTTCATTCTTGACGGTTTTCCGAGAACCATTCCGCAGGCCGCAGCGCTTGACGAAATGGGCATCGCAATCGACAAGGTGATCGACATCGAAGTTGCAGACGAACGCATCGTTGCCCGTATGTCCGGCAGACGTGTCTGCCCCAAGTGCGGCGCTACCTACCACACCGAGTACAAGAAACCCGCTGTGGACGGCGTATGCAACAACTGTTCGGAAGCTCTTATCATCCGTAAGGACGACGAGCCCGAAACAGTTCTTGAGAGATTGAAGATCTACCACGCCGAAACAGAACCACTCAAGGATTACTATGCAAACAAGGGTATCCTTCGCATAGTAGAGGGACAGGAAGAAGTTGCTGATACAACTGCCCTGACCCTGAAAGCGGTGGAGGAATAAGCAATGGGTATTGTGCTGAAATCGCAAAAAGAAATTGAACTTATGCGTGAGGCAGGAAGAATTTCCGCCACGGCACTCAAAATCGCGGGGGAGGCCGTCCAACCCGGTATCACAACCGCAGAAATCGACAAGATCGCTTATGACTACATTATCAGTCAGAACGCGAAACCGAATTTTCTGAATTATAACGGTTTCCCTGCAACCTGCTGCATTTCCATCAATAATGAGGTCATTCACGGCATTCCGGACAGAAAACACATCATTCGCGAAGGCGATATCGTCAGCATAGACCTTGGTGCTGTTTATCAGGGCTATCACGGCGACAATGCTGCCACTTTCGCTTGCGGGAAAATCTCTCCCGAAGCGCAGCGGCTGTGCGACACCACAAGAGAAGCACTTTACATAGGGCTTACAAAGTGTGTTGCTGGCGGCAGACTCGGTGATATCGGCTCTGCAATCTATGAGTACTGTGCGGCAAGAGGCTACGGTGTTGTTCGTTCCTATACGGGACACGGCATCGGCACTAAGCTCCATGAAGACCCGTCGGTCCCCAATTACGGTGCACCCAACCGCGGTGCCCGCCTGTTCCCCGGCATGACTTTAGCGATCGAACCGATGATCAACGAGGGAACGCATGACGTAAAAGTTCTGGATAACGACTGGACGGTCGTTACCGCAGACGGTAAACTGTCTGCTCACTTTGAACATACCGTCGCTGTCACAAAAGGCGACTGTCTGATTCTGACACAGCCGTGACGCCGACAAAGGTATCGCTCGCAACCCATAATAAATTGGAGGTAAAGTGAATGTCTAAGCAGGATAACATTGAAATTGAAGGGATCGTAGTAGAAGCTCTCCCGAATGCTACCTTCCAGGTTGAACTGGAAAACGGTAAGCAGATTTTGGCCCATATCTCCGGCAAACTGCGCATGAACTACATCCGCATTCTTCCCGGTGATAAGGTAACGGTCGAGTTATCGCCCTACGACCTTACCAGAGGCCGCATTACATGGCGTTCCAAATAAGGAAAAATTAGGAGGTAACACAATGAAAGTCAGACCTTCTGTCAAGAAAATGTGCGAGAAGTGCAAAGTTATCAAGCGCAAGGGCAAAATCATGGTTATCTGTGAAAACCCCAAGCATAAGCAGCGCCAGGGCTAAAACTAAGACCCTGTGTAAAAACCTAAATGGAGGTGCAACTGACAAATGGCGCGTATTTCAGGCGTAGACCTTCCCAGAGATAAGAGAATCGAAATCGGTCTCACTTACATCTATGGCATCGGTCGTAAAACCGCAAGCGACATTCTTAAAGAAACCGGAGTAGATCCCGACATCAGAGTTCGTGATCTTACCGAAGACGACGTTTCCAAACTGCGTGAATACATCGACCACAACGTTAAGGTCGAAGGTGATCTTCGCAGAGAAACCGCACTCGAAATCAAGAGATTGATCGAAATCGGCTGCTATCGCGGTGTCCGTCACCGTAAAGGCCTGCCCGTAAGAGGTCAGCGTTCCAAGACGAATGCCCGTACCCGCAAGGGCCCGAAGAAGACAATCGCTAACAAGAAGAAATAAGGAGGATATAGTATGGCTACCAAAGCCGTCGCCAAAAAAGGCGCAACCCGCAAACGCCGCGAGCGCAAGAATATTGACCGTGGTGCAGCTCATATTCAATCCACCTTCAACAACACCATCGTCACCATTACCGATACCCAGGGCAACGCTGTTTCTTGGGCAAGCGCAGGCGAAATGGGCTTCAGAGGCTCCAGAAAGAGCACTCCCTTCGCTGCACAGACCGCTGCTGAAACCGCTGCAAAGGCTGCTATTGAGCACGGTATGAAGACTGTTGAAGTTTATGTCAAGGGCCCCGGCCAGGGTCGTGAAGCTGCTATCAGAGCACTTCAGACTGCAGGCCTCGACGTCAGCATGATCAAGGATGTTACACCCATCCCCCACAACGGCTGCCGTCCTCCCAAAAGAAGACGTGTATAATCAGGAGGTGTCACAGATATGGCAAGATATACCGGCGCGGTATGTAAATTGTGCCGCCGCGAAGGCAAGAAGCTCTTTTTGAAGGGCGACAGATGCTACACCAATAAGTGCGCCATCGAACGCCGTGCATACGCTCCCGGCCAGCACGGTCAGAGCCGCAAAAAGCAGTCCGAATACGGCACCCAGCTTCGTGCAAAGCAGACTGCAAGAAGATACTACGGCATCAACGAGGTGCAGTTCAGCAAATATTATGAAATGGCAGTTAAGATGCCCGGCATGACCGGTGAAAACCTTCTCAAGGTTTGCGAAAGCCGTCTTGACAACGTCGTTTATCTGCTCGGTTGGGCAAACTCCCGTGCAGAAGCCAGACAGCTCGTTACCCATGGTCATTTCTGCGTCAACGGCAAGCGTGTGGACATTCCGTCCTACCTTTGCAGAGCAGGCGAAGTTATTTCCGTTCGTAACAAGAGCCTTGAAAGCGACAAGTTTGTTGCTATTTTCGAAGCAAATGCTTCCCGTCCCGTTCCCGCATGGTTGGAAACTGACGGCGAAAATCGTTCCGCAAAAGTTATCAATCTTCCTGAACGCGAACAGATCCTGTGCCCCGTTGAAGAGCACCTGATCGTTGAATTCTATTCGAAGTAAGATTTGACACACCTTTGCCGGGAAATACACCTCATGTATTTCCCACAGGCTTTTGCCTGATTACTTTTAGGAGGGTTTTGAATGATAGGTATTGAGAAGCCCAAAATTGAAACTGTTGATCTGAGTGCAGACGGCGTTTACGGCAAGTTTGTACTTGAACCCCTGGAAAGAGGCTACGGCACAACACTGGGCAACAGTCTTCGTCGCGTATTGCTTTCGTCTTTGCAGGGCTACGCAATCACTTCCGTTAAGGTTGACGGTGTGCTGCACGAATTCAGCACCATCGAAGGCGTTAAGGAAGACATGACGGAAATCGTGCTGAATCTGAAGGGCGTTATCCTGAAGATTTACGGCAACGGTCCCAAGACCATGTATATTGATTGCAACGGCGCAGGCGAAATCAAGGCAGGCGATATTCAAGCTGATTCCGAGGTTGAAATCCTCAATCCCGAACAGCATATTGCTACTCTCAACAGCGACGCACATGTGCGCATGGAGCTGACTGCTGATGCCGGCAGAGGTTATGTTTCTGCCGACCGCAACAAGGCTTTGCTTGAAACGCCCATCGGCGTGATCGCAATCGACTCCATCTACACTCCCGTGCAGCGTGTTAACTACATTGTCGAGAATACCCGTGTCGGCAACATCACCGACTATGACAAACTTTCTCTCGAAGTGTGGACAAACGGAACTATTTCTGCAAAAGATGCAGTATCGTTCGCAGCCAAGATTCTCAACGAACATCTCAATCTCTTCGTCAACCTGTCCGACGAGGCAAGCAACGCAGAGATTATGGTTGTTAAGGACGAAACCGGCAACAAACAGACCCTTGAGATGACTGTTGAGGAGCTTGACCTTTCGGTTCGTTCCTTCAACTGTCTGAAGAGAGCGAACATCCACAAGGTCGGCGACCTGATTGAAAAGACCGAAGACGAAATGATGAAAGTTCGTAACCTCGGACGCAAATCCCTGGACGAAGTCATCGCAAAACTCGCTTCCTACGGTCTTGCTCTTCGCAAAGAAGACGAATAAGCCGACTATCATTTATCAGTTAATGTAAGGAGTGATTTTAAATGCCCGGAACCAGAAAGCTCGGCAGACCTACTGATCACCGCAGAGCGATGATGAGAGCTATGGTAACTTACCTTTTGGAAAACGGCAGAATTGAAACCACCGTAACAAGAGCGAAGGAAGTCCGCTCCATGACCGAGAAAATGATTACCCTCGGCAAGGAGAATACACTTCATAACAAACGTCAGGCTATGGCTTACATCACCAAGGAAGACGTTGTCAAGAAGTTGTTTGACGAAATCGCACCCAAATACGATGGCAGAAACGGTGGCTATTGCCGCATCACCAAGACCGGCCCCCGCCGCGGTGACGCAGCAGAGATGTGCATCATCGAGCTCATCTAAATTCTATCATTTTGACCGAAGCGCTGAAAAGTGCTTCGGTTTTTTTAATATAGTAAAACGACAGCGGCAGGGGACAAAGCCTCTGCCGTTGTCGTTTTTATAGCGTTTGATCGTCAAATGTGAAGTAAGTCAGACAATACCGCAGTATTATCTTTAACAATTATAGCATGTTCTGTAAAAAAATACAAGAGTTAATTTTCTGCGAATCACAGAAAGAAGGATAATATATTGCCAAATAAAGCAAAAATATAGTAAAAAATATAAAAGTTTACAAATTGTTCACGATTATCAATAACGTTCCGGCAATACTGTGTGCTTTTTTTGTTGCATTTTTTTGCGGATTGTCATTGCCGGGAGCGCGGCAACTGCGGCAAAGGGCATCAGCTTTGCCAACGGCAGAATCAGAATGCACAACAGCACCATCAGGATTTCTCCCGCGTGGGACTTGTAAACAGGGGGCTGCACCCGTGCAGTCGGCTTTTTGGTGAAATCAAAAGCAGACGCATTGTTGTCGGGGATAAAGTTGTTGAACAGCATCGGCTCAATTACTTCGCTGACTGAGTAACCTTTCAGCAAATCTTTTTTGATGTTTTTGAACGGTTGTGTGTTGATGATGCTGTCAAGGGAAGCGCAGGCGCTCATCATAAATTTATACATCGGGGTGTCGGGTGTGTAACTTCCGTCACCGCCGAGCATATTATGAACAAGATCCATAATAATATCAAAGAGATAGCGGTGCTCGATCTGCTTGTATTCTTCTTTGGTCAGTTTGCAGTTGAGCTTGAACAAGGGATATAAGTGTTTTACCTGTGCCGCGAGAATGATTTTGTTCAGCGGTGAGGGGATATTTTTGAATTTGTTGCGGTAATCTGCTTCAAAGTTTTCGCGGATATATGCCTTGAATGTTTTCTCACCAAGGTCAAAGCCGTCCACGGTTTTCAGTTCCACACTGTCGAATGCCACGGTGTGATTTTGTCCGTCCAATGTGACCACATTGAACTGCGGCGGATAATGCCATACGGAAGGGGTGGTGATGTCACACAGCAGATTGCCGCTGTCGGATTCCATAAAACCAACATCCGCAAAATGGGTGTGCCCCGAAAAAACAAGCTGAATGCCGAGGTCTGCAAGCAGATGGCCGACTTGCGATTCACGCATGTTGCGGTTGTCGGCGCCGATGCGGTATGCAGGGACAGGGGGAACCAACGGGTGATGGGTGCATGCAAAAACAAACTTGCCTTCCGCTTCTGCTTGCACAACCAGTTCGCGGATCCAGCGCAGGCAGGATGCAGGGTAGGTGACGGATTCATTGTGCCGTGCTTCAATGTTGCGGAAATTGTCGTTGAGCATAATGCACCAGGTCTGCTCGTCCAGTTCCACACAATAAGAATATGCTTCATCGCAGACGGAAAATGCCTGGTTCCTGCCGAAATCCGCATACAGATCCCACAATTCAGCGGGAGTTGCACAGCGAACCAACTGTGGCGTAATGGATTTGTCATCCAACCAGGCATACTCATCTTTGACAAGCTTGCGGTAGTCGGCAGTGGCGGGATCAAAATACGGCGTGTGCCACGGCTCGGATTTATATTGCACTTTTGTGTCGTTGTAGCAACGGGTGTAGGCGCGATGGTGGTGGAAATCGTGGGTTGCGGTGGTCACAAACACACGCTTGCCCTTGTTTTGCAGATCTTTGAGAATTGCAATGAGGTCTTCGTGGCTCCAGATGTCGCCGTCATCAGTCAGGTCGCCCGTGATGAGGATGATGTCCGTGTCTTCCACTTCCGAAGCCATACGCAATGCGGTTTCGGTTGCGGCGGGGTGCATAAAAACATCTTCCGGCGAGCCGGGCAGGATTCTGCGGCGGGATATGTAATGAATATCGGAAAGAACGGTAAACTTCATTTTATTCACCCCAATGTTTTAAGTAATTCGGGAATTTGCGAAATGTCCTCCACTTCGTATGCGGCAGGTTCAATGTCTTCAATCCAAACCCCATAGGTTTTGACCCAAACAGGAATACAACCTGCATTTCTTGCGCCGTCTACATCGTTGACGGGATGATCGCCGACATACACCATTTCCTGCGGTTGAATCCCAAGACGTTTTGCCATTTCGATGAAAATTTCAGGTTCGGGCTTTTCGAAATCGCAGTCACCGCTGATGAGAATTTCATCGAAATAGGGAGTGTAGCCGAGATTGTCGATTTTTGCCGCCTGAATTTCGTTGTCGCCGTTGGTGATCATGGCAACCTTGTAGCCGTCTTCGCGCAGTTTTTGCAAGGTCGGAATGGTGAACGGATAATCCACACTTGTTTGCGAAAAATGTTCATACAGGAATGCCGCATACTGCGCAAAATGCGGAGCTGCGTTGAACATGCCTTTGGATTTGAGTTTGTTGAACACCATCGGCCAGCCGAAAATGTTGAGTTTCTTGTCGTACTTGATCAGCAGGTCGGCAGCTTCGTCCACCGATAATGCAACGTCAAATGCCTCGCAGAATGCGGGCATGACGGCACGGATGGTGGCATAACGGTCAAACAGGGTGTGGTCCATGTCAAAAACAACGGCTTTAATCATTTTTTTGTTCCTCTTATATTATTCTTTTCTACAATTTTATCGTATTTCCGCCAAAAAGTCAACCGCCCGAACCCAAAAGGAGTTGTTGCAATTTTCAAATTTCTGTGATAAAATATACTCTCAAGATGAAAAACGGAGGCGCATGGTATGATTTTTTATTTTTCAGGAACCGGAAACTCCCTGTATGCCGCAAAATATCTGGCTGAACACACGGGGGAAAATGTTCTGATTAACATGGCAGATGCCGTGCGTGAGAAAAAGTTTGAATATATGCAGCAACCCGGCGAAAAAATCGGCTTTGTGTTTCCTGTTTATTTCGGCGGTATGCCGAGTGTGGTCGCCGAGTTTGTGGGCAAATTCCGTCTGCAAAGCGACGAAGTGCCTTATGTGTATACCCTTGTCACCTACGGCGGCAAAGCGGGCGGCAGTGTGCAGGCTTTTCAGAGTGCCTTGGACAGAAGATATGTCACACTGACAGCGGCATTCGGTGTCAAAATGCCCGACAATTATGTTTGCATGTATGACCCCGCAACCGAAGAAAAAGCACGCGATGTGCTCGGTGCGGCTGAGGCAGACCTTGTTTATGCAGTTATGCAAATCAACGACCGCAAAAATCCCGGCATTCCCCACACCATGATGGATACCGTGATGACCGCGGGTATGCAGGTTGCCTACAGAATGATGCGAAAAACCGCCTCTTTCAAGGTGGATAACGATTGCATCGGTTGCGGACTGTGCGAAAAGGTCTGCCCCGTGAATGCCATCGAAATGGTTGACTATAAACCTGTCTGGGTAAAGGCAGAATGCGTGCATTGCACAGCGTGTATCAACCGCTGTCCCGTGCACAATATTCAGTACGGTGACAAAACCAAAAAGAGGGGACGTTATGTCCATCCAATTTTAAATCCCGAATCGGAGTGATTGTATGAATATTTGTATTTACGGTGCATCCAGCGATGCAATCGACCCCGTTTATCTCAAACGGGTGGAAGTTCTCGGCGAAAACCTTGCTAAACGCGGGCACGGGCTTGTGTTCGGCGCAGGCGCAAAAGGTGTTATGGGTGCCGCCGCAAGAGGGTTTCATAAAGCAGGCGGCAACATCAAAGGCGTTGCCCCGACCTTTTTTAATGTGGACGGTATATTGTTTGAACATTGCACCGAATTTGTGCCCACCGAAACCATGCGTGAAAGAAAACAGATCATGGAAGACAGTGCAGACGGATTTATTATTGCACCCGGCGGCATCGGCACGTTTGAAGAATTTTTTGAAATTCTGACCCTCAAACAATTGGGCAGACACGCAAAGCCCATTGCAATTTACAATGTCAACGGCTATTACGATGCCATGCTTGCGATGCTCAATAAGAGTGTAAAAGAAAACTTTATGCGTGAAGTAACACTCGACCTTTACAAGGTGTTTGACGATGACGATGCCATGATCCATTATCTTGAAAACAGCGACGAAGAACTTGTTGATGTTGTCAAAATGAAAATATTTTAACTGAAAACAAGGGAGAGATAAAACCGCATCTCTCCTTTTTTAAAAGGATACGGATATGAAAGTGAAATCAAAGAATTTTAAGAAAACAAAATACACCTGTTATTTTGCAAATATTGCCATGGCGGCAAGCTTCAGTCTGCCTCCGCTTTTGTTTGTGACTTTTCGTGAAATGTACGGCATTTCTTACACCCTGCTCGGCACATTGGTGCTTACCAATTTCTGCACGCAGCTGATTGTTGACCTGATTTTTACCTTCTTCACCAAGTATTTCAATATACATAGGACCATCAGAGTCATGCCCCTTTTAACCTCGGCCGGGATGCTTATCTATGCCCTGGTACCGACCTTCTTCCCCGACAAAGCCTATGTCGGTCTTGTTGTCGGTACGGTCATTTTCTCCGTTGCGGCAGGGCTTTGCGAAGTGCTTTTAAGTCCCCTTGTGGCGGCATTACCGTCGGACAACCCCGACCGCGACATGAGCAGATTGCATTCGCTGTATGCTTACGGTGTGTTGCTTGTGGTGACTGTCAGCACCGTTTTTCTCAAAATTTTCGGCACACAGAACTGGATGTATCTGACCTTGTTCTGGGCATTTCTGCCCCTGGTTGCGTTCACATTGTTTTGCACCTCACCTTTGCCCGATATGGATCTTTCGCAGGGTGAGAGTGGTACAAAACGCAAGTGGGGCTTCGGCATGCTTTTGTGTGTACTGTGCATTTTCCTCGGCAGTGCGGCAGAAAACACCATGACAAACTGGATCTCGGGTTACCTTGAAACCGCTTTGCACCTGCCGAAAACCGTCGGCGATATTCTCGGCCTTGCTCTGTTTGCAGTGCTGCTCGGGTTGGGCAGAACTCTTTATGCGAAGTACGGAAAGAACATCACAAAGGTGCTTCTTGTCAGCATGGCAGGTGCGGTTGTGTGTTACCTCACGGCAGGTCTTTCGCCGAATGCGATGTTGTCTTTGATTGCGTGTGTTCTTACGGGTATCTGCACATCGATGCTGTGGCCCGGCACGCTGATTCTGATGGAAGAAAAATTCCCCAATCCCGGGGTTGCCGCTTATGCGTTGATGGCGGCAGGCGGTGATTTCGGCGCATCCGTAGCACCGCAGGCAATGGGTATTGTTGTGGATAAAGTGGCAGTCAGCAACTTTGCCGCAGATATGAGCACCCGTTTTGCCATGACACCCGACGAGGTCGGTATGAAAGTTGCCATGCTTTGCACCGCTGTGTTCCCGGCATTGGGTGTATTTTTACTGTTGTTTATGATGAAATATTTCAAGAAGAAGTAATAACAAACGGGTCTGTGTGAACAGACCCGTTTGTTGTTATCAAAAATCAAATAAAAAACTGCTGATAATCTTCCACCGTAAATCGGTATTCTTTGTAATCGTTCTTCAGGTTTGCCGCACTCTTGAACGCGGATTTGACACGGATCATCTTTTTGTCCGTTTTCAGTTCAAAATCAATGGTCTGATAATGCAGCTGCTCAACCTCGCCTTTGGTGTGAATGCGAAGAATGACTTCTTCGTTTTCATCCTTCATAATTTCAAAATTGATGATCGGCGCTTCTACCCCGTTTGCAGTCAGGGACAAGAAGCGCTCGGTTTTTTTGTTTTTTTGCTGTTTTTTCTTTTCTCTTTTTTTCTTTAACTTATCGAACACAGTTTTTTTCTCCTGTTGTTTTGCTTTTTATTAGTATACTCTATTTTTGCAAGCCTGTCAATGCAGGGCCGTTATCTTTTGCTTGTTTTGTATTTTTCGCGGGTTGCAAGCCCGCCGCGGATGTGCCGTTCCTGCTTGTTGACATCCAGCACCCGCCGTACCTGCGTATACAGGGAAGGATCTGCTTTTTTCAATCTGTCGGACACATCCATGTGCACGGTCGATTTGCTGATTCCGAATTCCTTTGCCGCGGCACGCACGGTCGCGTTGTGTTCAACGATATATTCACCGAGTTCAATGGCTCTTTCTTCGACAACAGTTTTCAAAAAAAATAAACCCCCTTGCCGGATATACCGTGTCTTGCGGCACGGCAGACACTACATAAATATGTCGGCAAAGAGGGAGATATTCTATTTATTTGTTATAGCGGCATGAGTGCATTGATGCAATCTGCGATTTCCTGCAACCAGATGTTTTTCTGTGCATCGTTGAAGTTTTCGGGACTGCGCAGGGCAAGTTCAATTTCATCGAGCTTATTGCGCAGCACGGCAAGCGAATCTTCGGTGTAAATACCGAGTGTAAAATAAACTTCAGCATCTTCCATGATCTGCGGCAGGGGACTTAAGTCGCTGACCTTGACAACCATGGGGATTTCAAGGCGGTAAGTTTCGCTTAAATCATATTTTGTGCCGCTGGTGTAGGTCAGTTGCAGGGTCGGTGTGTAGTGCACGGGCTCGGCTGTTTCAAACTGCATTTCAATTGTCCATTGCAAGGGGGTGGTGTTGCCGTAATAATCGGCGGGCAATTCTGCACCGGGAATGGCAACCACGTCGCCGTTGGCAGAAGCCGCGGTGACGGTCATTTCCGTATACGGCATGCCGAAAATATAAAAATCGTCCAACACGGCATAAAAATCGGCTTCGGTTTTTTCGGCGGTGAATGTGAATTGCAGTTTGTATTTTCCGCTTTCGTCAATCATAAAAACAAACTGCGTGGCATCGATATGCAGATCCATGCGGTCGATGTATGTTCTGTCGAAGGGCTCTGCCGTCAGGCTGGGGGCAACAGGTTTGTTTGCATCGGCAACGGCAAACGCACCCGCCGAAAGCCCTGCGATGAGCAGAACCAGAAAGAGAGATATAAAGAATCGTGTCTTTTTGCCGATGTTCATAGCCTGTATCCTTTTTTCTTTTATTGTAATATAAAAATACGGTGCGTGTCAACCGTCGATTGTTGCCGCCAGTGCCAGAAAATCCTCATAGTTCATAAATGCGTTGAGTGTTTTCAGCAGATTACTGCCGCACAGCCTTGCGGGCAGTCCGGCTTTTTTGAGGAGAATCCGTCTGCGGTCGGAGGCATTCTGCGTGCCCGTGAAGCCGTGTTCGTAAAGATCGGCATTGGTGATGGTGCGTCTTTCATTTTCTGTGACTTCTTTTCCCACACCTGCGCGTTCAACGGCTTGCAGAATCAGTTCTGCGGGAATGCCTTCCACACCGAGTTTCCCCTCTTTGGACGGTGCATCCTTGCGCGATTCCTTGCCGGGAATATCGGGTATATAGGCATCCACAACCGTACCCTTTGCGGCAATGCTGTGGATGAATGAACGGATGCGAAATCCTGCGGCATCGCTGTCTGTAATCACAAGAATGCCTTTGGTTTGGGCAAGTTTGCGCAGAAAGTGTTGCAACTCCTTGTCTGAAAACACACCGAAGCCCTCGGTGGACACAATGAGTGCATCCAACAGGGAAGCCAGTTTTATTTTGTCGTATTTGCCCTCCACAATGACGGCCATGTCGGTTTTAAGCATCTTTTTTACAAGCCCCCGCAAGACGTACCAAGGTTTCTTCCAACAGCAAGGCGGAATTGACCGATCGGCTTTTGAGCTGTGCGTCGGCATCCGCTAAAATATCCAGTGCGGTCGTGATTTGTTTGCGGGTGCATTTTTTTGCATCCTGCATGGTTTGTTGCAATGCGGAGGAGGGCTTTTTGCGGTAATTGAAACTTTCCGCGTAATCGGTCATGCGTTTGTCTGCCGCTAAAGCTGCTTTGGCGCGGTAGAGGTCGATCCAGTTAAACGCCATACCGCCCACCAGTGTCTGTGCATCAATGCGGCGGCGCATCAGTTCATGCAGAATGGCAAACGCACGGTCTGCATTTTGCGACAGCAGGGCATGGCAGATGTCAAACACACTCGCTTCCACGGATTGTTGCACACATTCGTCCACCATTTCTCGGCTGACGGGCTCACCGTCGGCAAAAGCACACAGCTTGTTGAATTCATTCAGCAGAGTCTGCAAATCCGTGCCCGCACGGTCAATCAGATATTGCGCGGTGTCGGCATCAATGCTTGTGCCGCGTTCTTTTGCGCCGTTGACAAGGGTTTTCACAATGGTGCTCTGCGTTCGGTGCGAAAGGTTGACAAGGGTGCCGCACTTGTTGAAAAGGTCAAAATATTTTGTGTATTTGTCGGGTTTGCGGGGATTGTATTCCATCTCGGGGTCGCCGAAAAAGAAGATGAGAAGCGTGGTTTCGGGCAGGTTTTGCACCGCTTTTTCAAACACTTCATAATCATCCTTTTTGATGTCACCAAGCGGATAATCGCGCACAAGAACGCATTGGTATTCACTCATCATGGGAAGTGCTTCCATGGCTTCGTAAATGTCAATAAGCTCGCGTTCATCCCGCGTGAAGGTGCGCAGATTGAAAGCCGCAAGCGCAGGGTCCACCGCCGCATCGATGAGTTTTTTTAAATAAAAATCCTTCAGATACGTGTCTTCACCGAAAATGCAGAACACACCGTGCGGGGCATCCGTTTTTAATTTTTTGCGAAAGCCGTCTTCGTTGAGCAGTGCCATGTTGCGCTCCTTATTTTATCAATATGCTGATACTGCCCTCGTCGGCAGTGGTGGTGATTTTCTTTGCAATTGTCTCATCAAAATAATACAATTCCTTCTTCTTGTCGGAAGAAAGGAGGATTTGTTTAAAACGGTCTGTGTTGATCGTTGCGGGAATGGATTGGCGGCAGATGAGAATATCACCGCTTTTGTAAACAGACTCCGCATCCGTAAAGTCGGAGGACGGATACGCACAGATCACAATATCCTGTCCGTTGGTTTTTATGTGCACCGCACGGAAATCCTGCACGGATTCAAAATGCAGTTCTGTGTTTTTCCAAAGCTGAATATTTGCTTTGTTAGTAATAATTATATTATCTTCTGCAACCGTATCCCATTGTTTTGTAATCACGCAGTCTGGGGAAAGGGTGCGGTTGAGTGACCACGCATTGGCGCTTTCGGTTTCTCTTGTGTCGGGAATCAGAAGCAGCCGCGGGCTTGCCACCCCGCTTGTGCGCAATTTTTGTGCAAGGGATTCAACAAGGTATTCATCCCCGCCGCAACCGATGATGGCGGCATTGCCGTTGCGGTCGCAAAGGGTGATGCAGGTTGCATTGCCCGTGTCGTAAACAGTCAGCACGGTTTCGTCTTTGTTGGTGTAACAAAACGCATTGAACATGACCATCAACGACAGGGCACAGCAGATTGCCGTGAAAAATGCCCTGCGCGGCAGGCGGTTGTATTTTTTGTAAACAAGCCCGATCAACAGTAACGAAACCGCCGTCCATACAACCGTGAATGTGGTGTTCAGAATGACCATTGCAACGGGGATTTCCGAAAGCTCTTTTGCAAAGAACAACAGCAAGTCCAGCAGAATTCCCGCCAGATGAAACAGAAAGTCCGAAAAATACGGAATGCGGTTAAAAACCTGTGCTGCCATGCCAATCACCATCGCCCCTTGTGCGTTCGGAATACAAAGAATGTTGGCAAGCGGTGTCATCATGGAAAACGAGCCGAATAAATAGCTTGTCAGCGGCATCAAGGCCAGTGTCACCGCGGCACTCAGGCACAACAGATTTGAAATATAATGCAAAAGTTTGCGCAGGGATTTGTATTTGATTTTCTGTGTCAGCGGGGTGGTGATGTATTCTTCAATAGGGCGGCTTGACAGAATAATCGCCGCCGTTGCCGCCGCAGACAGCAAAAGGGAAGCATCTGCCGCCGAAAACGGGTTGAGCGTTAAAAGTACCGTCACGGCAAGCCCCAAAGAATTCAGACTGTCGGCTTCTTTGCGGAACATATTGCCGCAAAAAACAACCCCTGCCATCAATCCCGAACGGCAGACAGAAACGGAAAATCCCGTCAATGCCATAAAGAAAAACAAAAAGACACACGCAGAAAGAGAAGGCAGTATGTGTCTGTTTCTTTTTCCGAATAAGTGCAGCAACACACCCGTCCAGAATGAAACATGAAAACCCGACACGGCAAACAGGTGCGAAATGCCGCTTGCGCTGAAATACAGCGCGGTCTGTGTGTTCAGTGAATCGGTGTTGCCGAGCATCAGCCCGCTGAGCACGGCGGCGCGCGTGCTTTGCAGTCGATCCTTGATGACGCACAGCATGGCGTGGCGTATTTCACAGTGCAGATAGCGCAGAGAATGGGTTTCGGCCTGCAAAACGGTGACCTGATCGGTATACGCACGCAGATACACTCTGCCGGACATGGTGGAATAATAGAATTCGCTGTCTTTTTCTGCACTCGGATAAATTTTGCGTGCCGTAAACTCCAGCACATCCCCGGGGGCGCAATTATAATAGCCCTCATCGCTTAAATGAAGCGAAAATGATGTCGGCTCGTTGCCAAGCGTGCAGTTTTTAAGGCGGTAAACATAGCGACCGCCGATTTCGGCAGGGTAGTCTGCCAGTGTGCCGCAGACGGAAATGTTTTCTCCGCAGTACAAAAGCGCAGCATTGACCGCGTTGTTCTGCATGAAAGAAAAAGAAAACACCGCAATCAACGCCGCCATTCCTACAAGCATGGCAACAGTGGCTTCACGGTGTCGCAGAAAAACGAAAACAGTGCTGACCGCAAGAACAATTGCGACAAGAATCACTGTGTACAATGTTCCGATTGTAAACAAAAGGAACATTGTACACAGCATGGTAAGTCCGACGGTCAGAAACGGACGTTTCATCTTTTAGCCGGGAGGCCAGGTGAAATCTCTGCCCGAAAGCACATGGAAATGCAGGTGCTTCACACTCTGTCCTGCCTGATCGCCGCAGTTGTTGACAATGCGGTAATCGGTGAAGCCGAGATTTTTTGCAATCTGCGGAATCACTTCAAAAATGTGCGCAATATCGGCACTGTTTTCGGAATTGATGTCATTTGCCCAAGCGATATGCTGTTTGGGAATAACTAAAATGTGGGTCGGTGCCTGCGGTTCCAGGTCATAAAAAGCAAGAACACGGTCGTCTTCGTATGCTTTTCTTGACGGAATTTCACCCGCGGCGATTTTGCAGAAAATGCAGCCGTCCATGGTGGTTCTCCTTTTGTTTTTTATTTGATCATGCCCTGTGCAATGCCCAAAACGGCTGCAAGCGCTTCGTCTGTTTTGGTAATGTCCTTACCGCCGGCCATGGCACTGTCGGGCTTGCCGCCGCCGGCACCGCCTGCAATCTGGGCTACTGCACGCACGATGTTGCCTGCGTGTGCGCCTTTTGCCACGGCATTCTTGCCTGCGGCGCAAGCGAAGGAAACGGAACCCTTTTCGCTGTTGATGCCCGCAAGAACGGCAACGCAGTCGTCATTCTTTGCGGAGTCAAGCATGGTGCGAAGAGTATTTACATCCGTTTCACCGAGGTTTGCGGTCACGACCTTGATGCCGTTTACTTCACCCGCAACGGTGAAAATATCAGCAGCTTTTGCCTGGGCAAGGTCAGCTTTGAGCTTGTCGATTTCACGTTCTTTATTCTTGAGGTCAGCCGCAACGGCAGTCACCTTGTTAACAAGGTCATTTGCATTACCGAGCTTGAGGGCTGCGGCTGCTGCGTGTACGGTTTCGAGGGTGCGGTTGAGGTAAGCATAGGTGTTGAAGCCCGTCACACCCGTGATTCTGCGCACACCCGAAGCGACGGAGGATTCGCTGACGATCTTGAACAGACCGATGTTGCCTGTGTTCTTTACATGCGTACCGCCGCAAAGTTCGGTGGATTCCCCTGCTCTCACAACGCGCACGGTGTCGCCGTATTTTTCGCCGAACAGAGCCATGGCACCGATCTTTTTGGCATCTTCAATGCTCATTTCGTCGGTCAGAACCGCTTTTGCAGCAAGAATCTGTGCATTGACGAGCTGCTCGACCTTTGCGATTTCTTCAGCGGTCAGGGCTGAGAAATGGGTGAAGTCAAAACGGACTTCGTCGGGGGAAACATAAGAGCCTGCCTGCTCAACATGGGTGCCGAGCACACTGCGCAGTGCATACTGCAACAGGTGCGCAGATGTGTGATTGCGTTCGGTTGCTGCACGCTTTTCGGCATCAACAACGGTTTTTGCAGCAGCATTTGCGGCAACGGTGCCTTCCTGCACAAAACCTGCATGCAGGAAAATGCCTGTCGGGGTCTTGGTGGTGTTGGTGACAACGAATTCAAAACCGTCGCCGGTGATCACACCTGTGTCGCCGACCTGTCCGCCGCTTTCGGCATAGAAGGAAGTGCTGTCAAGAACAAGAACTGCTTCGCTGTCGGCTTCTGCCGAATCGGCTCTTTCACCGTTTATGACAATGCCGAGCACCTTGCCTTCGTCTTCGGTTGCGGTGTAGCCTGTGAACACGGTTGCAGGGATGTCGTTGAGTGCAACACCTGCGTTTTTCCATGCGTCTGCACCTGCATCCTTACGTGCGGCACGTGCGGTTTCGCGCTGCTTTTTGACAAGAGCGCGGAATGCTTCTTCATCCACCGCAATGTTCTTTTCTGCAAGGATTTCCTTGGTCAGGTCGATGGGGAAGCCATAGGTATCGGAAAGGCGGAAAGCATCTTCGCCCGAAAGGGTTTTGCCGTCGCCGTTTGCAATCATTTCGTCCAGCATTTTCATACCCGAGTCGATGGTGCGCGAGAAACTTTCTTCCTCCGTGGCAATGATTTTGATGATATAGTCATGCTTTTCACGAAGCACGGGGTAGGCACCTTCATTTTCGGTGATCACGGTTTCGCACACTTCGGTCAGGAACGGTCTTTCAATGCCCAGCAGTCTGCCGTGTCTTGCGGCTCTGCGAAGAAGTCTGCGAAGCACATAGCCTCTGCCTTCATTGGAGGGCAGAACACCGTCGCTGATCATCATGGTGGTGGAACGGATGTGGTCGGTCACAACACGAAGCGACATATCTTTCTTGGGGTCGGTGTGGTAGGTAACACCCGAAATCTGCATCACGTGTTCCATGATTTTGCGGATGGTGTCGACTTCAAAAATATTGTCAACATCCTGCATCACGCAAGCAAGTCTTTCAAGCCCCATACCTGTGTCGATGTTGGGATGTGCAAGTCTTGTGTAATTGCCGTTGCCGTCGTTTTCAAACTGTGTGAAAACAAGGTTCCAGATTTCAACCCAGCGGTCGCATTCGCATTCAACGCCGCAGTCGGGTTTGCCGCAGCCGTATTTTTCGCCGCGGTCAAAGTGGATTTCCGAGCAAGGACCGCAGGGGCCTGCGCCATGCTCCCAGAAGTTGTCTTTTTTGCCGAGGCGCAGCATGTGGTCTTCGGCAATGCCGTGTTCCTTGGTCCAGATATCCCATGCTTCGTCGTCTTCTTCATAAACGGTGAAGTAGAGTCTGTCCAGCGGCATTTCCATGACTTCGGTAAAGAATTCCTTTGCCCATGCGGTGGCTTCACGCTTGAAATAATCACCGAACGAGAAGTTGCCGAGCATTTCAAAATAAGTGCCGTGGCGGGCGGTGATGCCGACGCTTTCAATGTCGGGAGTGCGGATGCACTTCTGGCAGGTGGTCACGCGCTTTGCGGGCGGGGTGATTTCACCTGTAAAGTATTTTTTCATGGGGGTCATACCTGCGTTGATAAGCAGAATGCTCTTGTCGCCCTGCGGAATCAGGGGGAAACTGGGCAAACGCAGATGCTCTTTGGTTTCAAAAAAGTGCAGGTATTTTTCTCTGATCTCGTTAAGACCTGTCCATTGCATAATGATGATATCCTTTCTACTTATAAAAAGAAAAATTTATTTTATAATCTAAATAAGTATACACTTTCCGCCTTTGTTTGTCAATGGAGTTTGATTTGAAATTTGCACTTGTAAAATGTAAATTTATGTGTTAAAATAAATTGAATTTATATCTCCTTGATTTTTGAAACGGAGGAATTACTATGAAAATGACCAAAAAAGTGCTCAGCATTCTGCTGGCAGTGTTGCTTTTTGCAGCCTGCATTCCTTTTGCCGCAGCTGCGGAAAATGATCCGTTCCGCATTTCCTGTGTTGTCAACGGCAACACCGAAACCCAAAGAGGTCTTACATGGTTCACCAATGTGGACTGCGCAACGGTTGTAAGTTACACGGATGGTGTCAACGAATACACCGCCGAAGGCACCTCTTCCGCATGGGAAGGCAACTTTGTGCACAAGGTTCTGCTCAAGAACCTTACCCCCGGCACCACCTATACCTACAAGGTCGGCAACGGCACTGTTTGGAGTGAAGAAGGCACCTTCACCACCGACAACGGTGACGACAAGGCTGAATTCGTTGTTTTTGCCGACATTCAGGCAAGCAACCTTGAAAACTTCGAAAAGGGTGCCAATGTTGTCAATACGGCGCTCGAAATGTATCCCGATGCCGATTTCGTTGCCAACCTCGGCGACTTCACCGATGATTCCACCAACGAAGAATGGGACTTCTATGACGAAGCCATGGGCAAAATCAACCGCAATGTTACCCTTGCTCCCGTTGCGGGGAACCATGACGGTCTGGGCGTTTGGGACTGGTTTGAAACCATGTTCAATCTTGACACTTCCGACAGCGTTCAGAACCTCAATGGTGTCAACTATTCTTTTGATTACGGCAATATTCACTTTGCAGTGCTCAACACCAATGACCTGCTGAGCATCAGTACCGCACAGTTGAGTTGGCTGAAAAACGACATGAATTCCACCGCTTGCGACTGGAAAGTGGTTCTCATGCACAAATCTCCCTATTCGCTCGGTAAAGATGCAAAATGGCCCGATGCGCTCTATCTGAAAAGCGCACTCGGCCCCATTCTTGACGAATGCAATGTAGACCTTGTTTTGTCCGGCCACGACCACCAGTATCTGCGCACAAAGCCCCTTACCAATGATGAACTTGACGAAGACGGCACTGTCTTTGTTCTGGCAGGCACAGCAGGTGCAAAGCGCTATGAAATCCGCGAATTCCTGGTTGACAACTTCATGCCCCTTGATTATATTGAAGCCTGCGTTGTGCAGAAGGACGGTTACGGCAACTATTTCAACGGCACGGATTTCAATTCCGTTGACGAAGCCAACATCGGCGGTGTCTTCAACCATATTTCCGTTGACGGCGGCAATCTGACACTCAACTCTTATGTTGTAAGCGATGCAACAAACGAAGTCAAGTGCATCGACACCATGACCCTTACCAAAGAACAGGGGCTCAATGTTCCCACGTATGACGGAAACAATTCCACCCCCGATTATATTTACGGTATGGGTATTGGTGTGAGCTTTGCAAGTCTTGCTTTGTACACGCTGACGGAATGGATTGTGATCTTCATCAAAATGCTTCCCGAACTGCTTATTTCCTACATCAAAACCGGCACATTCTAAAAGCAAACAAGAAAGGCTGTATCTTCGGATACAGCCTTTTTTTAAATTATGCTTCAATTATGATGTCACTGCGGGTTCGGATGTCGGTTTTGTCGAAATAGGTGTTTTCCATCGGAATCCATTCATCAAAAAAGCGTTGTCCCCATTCTTTGCCGTTGCGTGCAAGAATGCGCTGTTTTTGCAAATCGGGATCCACAGTAAGAAAAACGGTCAGGTCATAAAAAGGAGAAAGTGCTGGATGGCAACTGTAAGACCCTTCCGTGATGCACAGTTTTTTCGGAGTAATGGTGATCGGCTCCTGTAATGTAAATGTGCGGCAGTCAAAACGGCTGTATTGCACAGTTTGTCCGTTTTTCAAGGGGAGCAGCACCTCTTGCAAAAAGCGTTCTCTGTCCACATTGCCGCCGATTTCGGCAAAGCGTTCTGCCGTGCGCTGTTCGGGGCGCAAAAAGAAATCATCCATGTGAAAAACAGTGCAGTCATATAATTGTTTCAACAGCGCGGCGAGCGTGGTTTTGCCGCTTGCCGCCCCGCCGTCTATGGCGATGTGTAATTTGCCGTTTTGCAGCATCGTGTCAATTCGGCTCAACAACGGCAAAAACAAGGCATAATCTTTTCTGATAACGCGGTAAGACGGTTTGTATGCCGTGCGGAATGTGTCGGAATGGCGGCAGGCGCAAAGGCCGGTTTTTTGCCATTCGTCCATCTGTTTTTGCACTTCCTGCGCAGCAAAGGGGAGTTCTTTGTTTTCGCAAAGCGACAAGAAAACCTGCAATTTTTCTTTTGTATCTGCCATTGCATTTTCAACAGGCTGTGCCGACAGCATGAATAGTTTTGCAAGTGTTTCGGCCTGCAAGCCGCTTTGCAGAACAGACAGATGCACACGGCAAAAATCCCCGTCGAGCATTTCGATGGGGGGCTGCATTTTTGTTCTGTTTTCAGCCGCTTCGGTGCAAATGCGCTGTAACACCGACTGAAAATCGGTCAGCAAATGTTCACAGCCGAAGGCGCTCTGGTGGATGAATTTGAAAACATCCTGCACCTGCAAAAGCGGATATTTTGCGCAATGTGCCAGCAGGGCTTTTTTTGTGTGTTCTTTTTTCATTGGGGCATATCCTTGTAAGTAAATAAAAATATTGTGTTGGTTGCAGGGCATTGTATTTGTGTCAGGGTGCCGTCTTTTGTCAGCACGGCAGAAACGGGCGTGTTATCAATTGTTTTTTGCGAAACAAAAGTGCCGTCGGAACGGGTAACGAGTGTTTCCGTGCCCGTGAATAAAAATTCCCGCAAGGCACAAAACAGCAGTCTGACGGGCGATTTCGCCGTGAATGCTCTTTCAGGGAAAGTGTCTGCCATGCCGTTTGCATCCACTGTGTAATTGCCGTTGTTGTATAAAAATCCGACCCCTTGCAACAGGGTAGGTTGCTGCACATACAGCGAAAAATTGCCGTCGGGCGCAACAGTCAGATCGAATGTGAATGCAGTTTCATTTTGTGTGCACTCCACAGTGCAGGAAAACGAAGTGGCGGGTTCGCATCTGATTTGTGCAGGGCGGTTTGCCGAACAGGCACATAAACTCACAAAAAGCAGAAAAACGGCGAAAATACGCAAAAAATCAATCCTTGCATTGAAGTAACCGTAAAAATGCTTCGGAAAGGCAAGCAGTCATTTTTTCAACAGTGCAGGAAAATACGGAATACCGCTGTGCGGCAATGTCACCGCAGAGTCCGTGCAGGTAGGCGCCTGTGCGGGCGGCATCAGCAACACAAAGTCCCTGTGCAAGCAATGCTGCAATGATGCCGGTCAGCAGATCGCCGCTGCCGCCGCGTGCCATACCGGGATTCCCTGTGGGGTTGATGTGCGTTGTTCCGTCGGGTGTTGCAATCACCGTGTTTGCACCTTTCAGAAGCACCGTGCAATGGTGCTTGACGGCAAATTCCCTTGCCGTTTCTTCGCGGTTTGCGTTGACTTCGGCAATGCTTTTTCCTGTCAGCCTGCTCATTTCTCCGGGATGCGGTGTCAGCAGAATCTGTGCATTTGTGCGGTTCAATACATCTATATGTCGCGACAAAATATTTATGCCGTCGGCATCAATCAGAAGTTTGCCTTCATAAGTTTCAAAAATGGTAAGCAAAATTTCTTCTGCACCCTTTTCCTGCGCAGTACCGCAGCCGAAGGCAATGCTTTTGAAGGCATTGCAGTTTTTGGCAAAATAATTTTTGTTTGCTGCATCAAAACAACCGTATTCATCACTTCTTAAGGGAACCAACAGACATTCAGGCAGCTGCGGTGCAATGGCGGCATACGCGGCATCGGGGAATGCAAGCGACACAAGCCCCGCACCCGCATGCAATGCACCCCGTGATGCCATCACCGCCGCACCGGGCATTTTTTGGCATCCCATCACAAGCAGGGGGGTTCCGTTTGTGCCCTTGTGCGCATTGTAAGGTTTTTCGGGAAGTTGCGCGGCAATTTCCTGCGGGGTAGAAACATATTGTTTTTTTAAAGAAGAATCAATATCATCTGTGTTAAAACCGATGGGAATGACCGTGATTTTGCCGCATTTTTCGCTGAAAGGTTTGTATGCGTGCACAGGCTTGTAGCAAAGCATGGTCAGTGTTTCGTCTGCATGAAAATACGGTTCGCCATCTTGATATTCTTCGCTCAGGCCGCTGGGAATGTCAACCGCGATGCGCACGGCTTCACACTCGTTGGCAAGAACGAGTGTATTTTTTATGTTTTCGGGCAACTGCCCGTGAAAACCGATGCCGAACACGGCATCAATGATGAGTTTTGCATCTGTGAATCCTTCGGCAGGATCTTCTTGTATCGTATCGGGCATTTTTGCACGCATGGAAGCGGAAAGTGCATCATTGCCGTTGCCGAGGTTGTGAACGGTCACGCAAAAGCCGTGTTGCGCAAGGTGACGGGCGATGACATAGCCGTCGCCGCCGTTCTTGCCGCCGCCGCAAAGAATGGCGGTTCTGCAAGGCGTTATATTTGCCTCAATATATTGCGCACAGCCTCTGCCGGCGTTTTCCATCATGTCGGCAAATGAAAGTCCTTTTTGGTTTGCATCATGCTCTGCAAGCCTTATTTGTTGCGGTGAAAGAAGCAGCATACGCTCATCTCCAAAAAATAATACCTACATTTTAGCATTTTTATTATACATTTTCAAGAATCCTCTGTACAAAAATAAAATGTTATGCTATAATTTTGAACTGAATAAAGCGGAAACGGAGAATCAGAATGACCGATTACGAAAAATTACACCAACGAGCACAAGAACTTCGTAATACGCTTAACTACCACATTCACCGCTATTATGTTGAGAATGAGAATGACATTTCCGACTATGAGTATGATATGCTCATGCGTGAATTGAAGGATATTGAAACGCAACACCCCGAACTGCTCACAGCTGATTCCCCCACACACCGTGTCGGCGGCAGTGCAGACACATTGTTTACTCCCGTGGAGCACCGTGTGCGCATGGAAAGTTTGCAGGATGCGTTTTCGGAAGACGAGCTGCTTGATTTTTCGCGCCGTGTCAGCGAATCGGTCAGCGGTGCGGCGTTTGTTGTGGAACCAAAAATCGACGGATTGTCGGTTTCTCTTGAATATGAAAACGGTGTTTTTGTGCGCGGTTCCACCCGCGGCGACGGGGATGTGGGCGAAGATGTGACAGCCAATTTGCGCACCGTAAAAAGCATTCCGCTGAAACTGAAAAAGGATATTCCGTTTGTTGAAGTCAGGGGCGAGGTGTATATGTCCCGTGCCGTGTTTGCCGAACTTTGTGAAGAACAAGAGCAAATCGGCGGCAAGCCCTTTAAAAATCCGCGCAACGCGGCGGCCGGCAGTTTGCGGCAGAAAAATCCCGCCGTCACCGCACAGCGAAAACTTGATATTTTTGTTTTTAATATTCAGCAGGTTGAAGGGGTGACCCTGACCTCGCATAAACAGTCATTGGACTTTTTGGGCGAACTCGGTTTTGTGACCGTGCCGATGTATGAACGTGTGGAAAGCATCGGCGGTGCCATTGAAAAAATCCGCAACATCGGTGCACAAAGAAACGCACTGCCGTTTGACATTGACGGCGCTGTTATCAAAGTGGACGACTTTGCACAGCGCGCACAACTCGGCAGCACCGCGAAATTTCCGAAATGGGCGGTGGCATTCAAATACCCGCCCGAAGAAAAAGAAAGCATTGTGCGCAATATTGAAATCACCGTCGGCAGAACGGGTGTGTTGACCCCGACGGCGGTGTTTGATCCCGTTTTGCTTGCCGGCTCCACCGTTGCAAGAGCAAGTTTGCACAATGAAGATTATATCCGCGAAAAGGATGTGCGCATAGGCGACACCATCCTTGTCAGCAAGGCAGGGGACATCATCCCCGAAGTCATCCGTGTGACCAAGCGCGGCGAAAATGCGCAACCGTTTGCCATGCCCGCAGTCTGCCCGTCCTGCGGGGCTACCGTGACAAGAGAAGACGGCGAAGCGGCGGTGCGCTGTGTTAACCCCGATTGTCCCGCACAGTTGCTTCGCAATATCATCCATTTCTGCTCGCGCGATGCCATGGATATTGAAGGCCTCGGCGAAGCCAATCTTGCTGCTTTTGTTGAAAATGGCATGATCCGTACCGCGGCAGATTTGTATCGCCTGAATGCAGATGAAATTGCACAAATGGAAGGCCTCGGCAAAAAGTCGGCCGCCAATTTCCTTGCCGCTGCCGAAAAATCAAAACAAAATGACCTTGCCCGGCTGCTGTTTGCATTGGGCATCCGCCACATCGGATCCAAAGCCGCCAAACTGCTTTCCACCCGCTTCGGCAACATGGAAAGCATTATGAATGCCGATGTGCAGTCCCTTTGCACCATCGACGGATTCGGTGAAATTATGGCGCAGGCGGTTGTTGATTATTTTGCAAATGAATCTGCCCGCAAGCTGATTTTCGATTTGCAATCTCTCGGTGTCAATATGACCTCCACAAAAGAAGTAACCGACACCCGTTTTGCAGGAATGACCTTTGTGCTCACAGGCACATTGACCGAATTCACCCGCGATGAGGCTTCTTCCATCATTGAAGATCTCGGCGGAAAGGTTTCGTCTTCCGTTTCCAAAAAAACAAGCGTGGTGCTTGCGGGGGAAGCGGCGGGCAGCAAACTGAAAAAAGCCAACGACCTCGGTGTGCGCGTGATCAGCGAAGCCGAATTTCGCGAAATGATAAAACCGGAGGAATAATTCCCCCGGTCTGCATTATTTTTTATTCTGAATCAGTGTGCCGTCATAAAAGGCGGTGCGGAACCACACATCGGGCGCGGTGACGGCTTTGCCGTTAAGATAATTCAGAATCCCCGCATCCGTTGTGAATTCAAACACGGTTTTGTAAGAATACAGGCACTGCTTTTTGTAGCCGCCGAAGCGTTTGTTCTGCTCGTTGGTGCCGTATTTGCCGTCACCCAACAACGGACAGCCGATGGATGCAAAGTGTGCGCGGATCTGGTGTGTTCTGCCGGTCAGCAAGTCCACTTCCGCGAGCGAAAGCCCGCCCTTGCTGTCGAGCACCTTGTATTTTGTGCGGATGCTTCTGCCGCCGGGTTGAGGGCTGTTGAACACCGTGACCATGTTCTTTTTTTCATCCTTGGTGATGTAGCCCGTCATGGTGTCTTCTTTCTTTTTCGGGCAACCGATGAGAATGCAAAGATACAGTTTTTTGATTTCACGATCCTTGATTTTTTGGTTGAGAATGCGCAGTGCCTCGGCATTTTTTGCTGCCATCACAATGCCGCCCGTGTTGCGGTCGATGCGGTTGGCAAGGGCAGGTGCAAAGGAGTTTTCGGCTTTCGGGTCGTATGCGCCTTTTTCGTACAGATAGCGTTGCACACGGGTAATGAGCGTGTCGTTGTATTCCCCCTCGTCAGGGTGCGACAACAGCCCTACCTTTTTATCGAGCATCAGTATGTTTTCATCTTCATACAAAATATCAAGCTGTTTGCCGGCCGACAAAAAGGAATATTTTTCCTCTACGGGCTCAAAGAACTCGTCATTGATATACATTTCAACCACATCACCCGCCTGAATGCGGGTCGATATTTCTGCTTTTTTGCCGTTGAGCTTAATGCGCTTGGTGCGCAGGTATTTGTAAAGCAACGATTGCGGAAGCCGCGGCACGGTTTTGGTAATGAATTTGTCAAACCGCTGTCCTGCGTCATTGTTGCCGACGGTAAAAGTTTTCATTCAGATCACCCTTCTATATAAAATACACCTTTTTACGGAAAAAAGCAAGTCTTGCACAAGGAGAACTATGAAAACTTCGCGCAATGAAAAACAAGCCGCCGCTGTGGATCATCGCGGGCACAGAAACAGGCTGCGTAATAGAGCCGCTGCGGAAGGCATTGCTCATTTTGAACCGCATAATCTGCTGGAATTGTTGATGTTTTATACCATTCCCCGTGCAGATACCAACGACACAGCCCACCGTTTGCTTGATACATTCGGCTCGTTTTCGGCAGTGCTGGATGCCTCCTGTACCGATTTGATGCGTGTGCATGGTGTTGGTGCAGAAACGGCGCATTTTTTGCATATGCTGCCGGATGTTTTTCGTGTTTATTTGAAAGACAGAACAGATTCTCCACGAAAAATGGAAAAAGTGGAAGAAGTTGCGCAGGTGCTTCTGCCTTTTTTTGTGGGACAAAAAAGGGAAGTGCTGTATATGGTCTGTTTGCAAGCCGGCAACGCCATCGGCAGATGTATAGAAATTGCAGAAGGCACAACCACGCAGGTTGCCATGCAGGCGCGCCGCATTGTGAGCGAAGCAATTCTTTCCGAATGCGTGGGCGTGGTACTTGCGCACAATCATCCCGGCGGAAAGGCAAAGGCCTCCAATGCCGACTATGCCGCCACCGCACACATTGCCAATGCGTTGAACGCGGTTGATATTCCGCTGGTTGAACATTTTGTGTTCGCAGACGGGCGTTTTGCGGCTCTTTCCGAGGATTCCCGCTTTTTGCCGTTTTTCGGCGATGCCTACAGAACGGTTCCCAAAAATCCGACAATGGAGATGAACTGACAAAATTTACACCCGCGTAAACAAAAAAATCTATTGACAGCCGAAAAATCGGGTGTTATAATGATTTCTGATAATTCTCAATTGAATCAAACCGTTGAGGCGGAAGTAAAGGTGATTATGCTTCTACAGAGAGTCCGTGGTGCTGCGAGTCGGGCGAAAAACAGATCATCAAATGGGCCGCTGAGGGTGCAGTCAAAGGCGCAAGCCGAGTATTCTGCAACGTAGGGCATACGTCAGTTGCCGGGGGTATGGTTGTATCCCGCAAAGGGCACGGTTTTTTGCCGTGAAGCAAGGTGGCACCGCGGATAAATTTTATTCGTCCTTGACAGAAAACACTTTTCTGTCGGGGATTTTATTTTTTTTCGGAGTGAATGCAAATGTTTCTTTTAACCAAACGATGGCGGTGCTGAATAAAAACAACACTTTCATATTGACATAAAACGGAGGATTTACCATGATTTACAACGGCATTAACTTTGACACTTATTTTAACAATTATCCCGATAAAGACGGCTATTTCGGCAAATACGGCGGGGTTTACATTGACGAAAAACTCAAAAACGCCATGGCGGAAATCACCGAGGCCTATTTTTCCATCTGCCAGTCCCGTAAATTTATTGCAGAACTGCGCCGCATCCGCAAGGAATTTCAGGGCAGACCCACACCCGTGACCCATCTTGAAAGACTGTCTGATTCCTTGGGCGGCAAGGTGCAGCTGTATGCCAAACGCGAAGACCTCAACCATTCCGGCGCACACAAGCTCAACCACTGCATGGGCGAAGCCCTGCTTGCAAAATACATGGGCAAAAAGAAGGTCATTGCCGAAACAGGCGCAGGGCAGCACGGTGTTGCCCTTGCCACGGCAGCGGCTTATTTCGGCCTTGAATGCGACATTTACATGGGCACGGTGGACATCAAAAAGCAGGCTCCCAACGTGGCAAGAATGAAAATTCTGGGTGCCAATGTTGTGGAAGTCACCCACGGTTTGCAGACCCTCAAAGAGGCTGTTGATGCCGCATTTGATGCCTACAGCAAGGAATATCAGGATTCTATTTACTGCATCGGTTCCGTTCTCGGCCCGCATCCCTTCCCGATGATGGTGCGCGACTTCCAGAGCGTTGTGGGTATTGAAGCAAGAGAACAGTTTGTTGATATGACGGGTCATCTGCCCACATCCATTGTTGCTTGCGTGGGCGGCGGCTCCAATGCGGCCGGTCTGTTTGCAGGATTTTTGAATGACCCTGTGGATATTTACGGCATTGAACCGCTCGGCAGGGGCCCCAAACTCGGCGACCATGCCGCAAGCCTGAAATACGGCACCGAAGGCATCATGCACGGCTTCAACAGCATCATGCTCAAGGACGAAAACGGCGACCCCGCACCCGTTTACTCGGTTGCAAGCGGCCTGGACTATCCGTCCTCGGGCCCCGAACACGCATTCCTGCAGGAAATCGGCAGAGTTAAATATGATGTTATCGATGATGAAGAAACCATCGACGCATTCTACAAACTTGCCCGCCTGGAAGGCATCATCCCCGCCATTGAAAGCTCCCATGCCGTTGCATTCGGTATGAAACTTGCAAAAACCATGGATCACGGTTCCATCCTCATCAACCTCTCCGGCAGAGGCGACAAGGACATGGACTATGTGCTTGAAAACTTCGGCATCCGCTGAAAACAGTAACCAAAAACACCGCTGTGGAAATCCATAGCGGTGTTTGGCATTTTAAGTGGAAGAAGTTGTTTTTTTGTTTAAAAAAAGGATTGATATACGCTTTTATTCTGCTGCACCTGTTGCACGCCTTTTCGACATTTTTATAGTAAAAAAAACAAACATCGCGCTTAATATACTTTTTCAGAAAAGGGATTTACATCCATAAATATTGTGTGCTATTATATAATTGTCAACAAAAAACAAAAAGGAGTTCTACGGATGAACAAAACGGACGGCATTCCCCCAAAAACCGAACGCAGCATCGTTGCACAATACGTTCGTGAAGTCAACAAAGAAATCATCGCCACACCCAAGCAAAAGCGCAAACTGTTTGGCGATTTAAGGAGCGATATCCACGAACGCATTGCCGACGGCAAAATTGCAAGCTACGAAGACGTTATTGCCCATTTCGGCACCCCCGAGCAAGTGGCAAAAGACTTCTTTGCAACAGCCAACATAAAGGAAATCAAAAAAAGGCTGATGATCCGACGGATTGTTGTTTCTGCGGTTGTTTTGTGTCTTCTTGTTTGCACTGCTTATTATTCATTTTTGCAAATCGGCGCTTTCGGTGCCGTTCACCGTTTTTTTGAGGGGGAAACTACTGCTTCCACTTATGCTGACGGAATTATCAATGTCACCTGTTGCGAAATGGAAGCTCCTTTGCCGGATGCTCAATAAAGGGAAGTAATGAGAGGGATTTTGTGATATGAATCAAGCCGTCTGTATTTCTGCAAAAACCGAACAAAAAATAATTGCGCAATATGTTCGTGAGGTTAACAAAGAAATCATTGCCACACATGAGCAAAAACGAAAGTTGTTTGATGATTTAAAAAATGACATCCGCGCTCGTATTGCCGATGGAAAAGTTGCAAATTATGAGGATATTGTTACGCACTTCGGAACTCCCGAGCAGGTGGCAAAGGATTTTTTTGCAACTGCAAACATAAAAGAGATCAAGCAAAAGATTCTGATTCGGCGTATTGTTGTAGCCGTTGTTGTGACTTGTATTTTTGCTGTATTAGCGTACTATGGTTATCAAGTGTGGTATGTTTATGATAGAACACATCTCTATACAGTGGAAAACTTTGAAATTGACAGCAATGTTGTTTATGAAGATAAATTGGTCGAGGATGAACGACATAACAACACTGAATCTTTACCCCAAAACCAAAATGAATAATGAATGAAAGGATTTTATCACAATGAAAAAAGCCATTATTTTAGCACTCATTTTATCTATGCTTTGCACCTGCATACTGCCTGTTTTTGCAACCGAAAAAAATATGTTGCCGGATTTTTTGCAGGAAGTTTCCGCAGATTCAATAAAGGATATTGAATATCACGAAGACGGCAGTATCACAGTTGTAACTCTGGAAATTATTGCTGAATCCAGAGCCACCAACACAAAAACCGCAAAAAAAACAAAAACCGTTTATAGCAACAGCGGAGCAATGCTTTTTTCCGTAACCAACACTTCAACATTCACCTACACCGGCTCCAGCTCAAGCTGCACCTCTGTGTCTGCATCCAAAAGTGTGTCTGATACTTCATGGACAGTTACAACCAGCACAATTATCAGCGGCAGAACAGGACATGTATATTATTCAGCTAAACAATATGTGTCTGGTATTTTGGTCAATACCAAGACTGATTATGTTTCCATCACTTGCAGCAGCACGGGTGTGATTAGCTGAATATAAAAAAAGACTTCACAAAAAGATTCCCTTGTGTTATAATAAATAAGATATTAACAGAAGGGGCAACAAAATGCCGACAAATTCGAATCAGAATCAAGACAATTTTAAAAGAGGAACCGCAGAACTGCTTGTTTTGTATCTGTTGACAAAAGAAGATCTGTACGGGTATCAGATCTCGCAGGCTTTTGAAGAAAAAAGCCAAGGGGTTTACACCATTTTGGAAGGCTCGCTTTATCCTGTGCTTTACCGCCTGTGCGAAGCCGGGTATATCAGCGACTACACCAAAAAGGTCGGTGTGCGCCGCACCCGCAAATATTACCACCTTGAAAAAGCGGGATGGGAATATTACGAAAAAATCCGTTCAGACTACGAAACAATCGAACTGGCGATCAACCGTATTATGGACAAAGCCTGAATTCTTGTGCGCAACACAAACTGTCAGGTTGTGTTCAGCTTGCAATTTTTTTTCAAAAAACAGCCGCAAGGGATGCAAAAATCCTTTGCGGCTGTTTTTTGTTACAGAAATTCTCTCATCTGTCTGCCGAGGTCTTCTTCAATTTTGATTAAGCGTTTTGTGATATTTTTGGACTGTTCATCCGCCGCGGCATACTGGTTAAGGTATTTGCTCAAAGATTTTACACCCATGTCGCAGCCGTCCAGCATCAGGTCGGCAATGGTTTTGTCGGAATCCTTCATGGCAAGTTTCATGCCCGTTTTCAGGGTAGACATGGTTTGCGCAATGGGGTTTGGCTCTTTGCCGTCATCGTGGTAGGATTCAAGCAATGCCTGCACCTCGTGTTGCAGGTCTTCGTGCTTTTCTTTGCTTGTGTGCAGGTAGTTGCGCATTTTGTCGCTTTTTACATCGTCCAGCACATCTTCAATGGATGCAATGCCCATCTGAATCCCCGCATCGCACTCGCGAAGCAGTTTTATGGTATCTGGTTCAATCATTTCTTTTCACTCCTTTTGTTTTTTAGTTTATCCCGAAAAGTATTTTTCACTCAACGGCGGTAAAATGCAATAATCGCCAAAAAAGTAATAAATATTTAAAATTATTATATATAAACTCTTTTATTTTTTTAAATAATGTGGTATACTGTATCATTGGTATATTGTGAATTTCAACAGCAGGGAGGGACGGTATGGAAAAGTTCAATCTTGTATCCGAATACAAACCCACAGGCGATCAGCCGCAGGCGATTGCAGAACTTTGCGACGGCGTGCGCAAGGGCTATCAAGAACAGACCCTGCTCGGTGTAACCGGCTCGGGAAAAACCTTCACCATGGCGAATGTGATTGCCGAACTCAACCGCCCCACGCTTGTGCTTGCGCACAACAAAACCCTTGCGGCCCAGCTTTGCAGTGAATTCCGCGAATTCTTCCCCGAAAACGCGGTTGAATATTTTGTTTCTTATTACGACTACTATCAGCCCGAAGCCTACATCGCCACCACCGACACCTACATTGAAAAGGATTCCGCCATCAATGACGAAATCGACCGCCTGCGCCATTCCGCAACCTGTGCACTCTCCGAACGCCGGGATGTTATTATTGTGGCAAGTGTTTCTTGCATTTATTCGTTGGGTGACCCGATTGACTACCGCGAAATGGTCATTTCCGTCCGACAGGGAATGGAACTGCAACGTGACGAGTTGCTCAAAAAACTCGTTGACATTCAGTATGAACGCAATGATGTCAATTTTATCCGCAATAAATTCCGTTGCCACGGTGATGTGGTGGAAATTTTTCCCGTTTACACCACCGAAAATGCACTGCGCATTGAGTTTTTCGGGGATGAAGTGGACCGCATTTCCGAAATCAATCCCCTGACGGGTGAAACCAAAAACGTGCTTTCTCATGTGGCGATTTATCCCGCATCGCACTATGTTGTGTCGCAGGAAAAACTCGAAAAAGCCATTGAAGAAATCAAAGCCGAGGCCGCCGAACGCGCCGCATGGTTCACTTCGCAGGGTAAGCTCATTGAAGCACAGCGCATTCAGCAACGAACCGAATATGACATGGAAATGTTGCTTGAAACAGGCTTCTGCAAGGGCATTGAAAACTATTCGCGCATTATGTCGGGCAGAGCCCCCGGTGAAGCCCCGTTCACGCTGCTTGACTATTTCCCCGAAGACTTCATTCTGTTTGTGGATGAAAGCCACGTTACCTTGCCGCAGGTGCGCGGCATGTACGGCGGCGACAAATCCCGTAAGGATTCGCTTGTTGAATTCGGCTTCCGTCTGCCCTCGGCATACGACAACCGTCCGCTGACCTTCGATGAATTTTATGACAAGGTCGGGCAGAAGATTTTTGTCAGTGCCACTCCCGGTGCTTACGAAAAAGACCTCTCCCTGCGCACGGCGGAACAACTCATTCGCCCCACGGGACTGCTTGACCCCGATATTTCCGTTCGGCCTACCGACGGGCAGATTGATGACCTGATTTCCGAAATCAACATCCGCATTGAACGCAAAGAGCGTGTGCTTGTGACCACGCTTACAAAAAAAATGGCGGAAGCCCTGACCGATTATCTGACCGATTACGGCATCCGCGTGCGCTATATGCACTATGATATCGACACCATTGAACGCATGGAGATTATCCGCGATCTGCGTCTGGGTGAATTTGATGTGCTGGTCGGTATCAACCTGCTTCGTGAAGGGTTGGACATCCCCGAGGTGTCGCTCGTTGCCATTTTAGATGCCGATAAGGAAGGTTTCCTGCGAAGCGAAACGAGCCTGATTCAGACCATCGGCAGGGCCGCAAGAAACGCATCGGGCGAGGTCATTATGTATGCCGACTCGGTTACTCCCAGTATGGAACGCGCCATCCGCGAAACCGTGCGCCGCCGCGAAAAGCAGGATGCTTACAACAAACAGCACGGCATCACCCCCACCACCATCAACAAGGGCGTGCGTGAGGTGCTTGAAATCTCCACCCACAAAAACGACAAAAAGGACGACAGCAAGCTGTCTGCCAAAGAACGCGAAGCGCTCATTGAACGCCTTACCAAGGAAATGCGTTCTGCCGCAAAGCTGCTTGAATTTGAGCATGCGGCATACCTGCGTGACCGCATCGAAAAACTGCGTAATGCGCACACCAAGTCTTTTTTACCAAAAAACAGCCGTAAAAACGGAGGAAAATAAATTTGCAACAGAAATACCTCACCGTCAAAGGTGCAAGAGAACACAATCTGAAAAATGTGGATCTGCAGATTCCGCGCGATTCCCTCGTTGTGTTTACGGGACTGTCGGGCTCGGGCAAAACCACCCTTGCCTTTGACACCATCTATGCCGAGGGGCAGCGCCGCTATGTGGAATCGCTGTCTTCCTATGCCCGTCAGTTTTTAGGGCAGATGGACAAACCCGATGTTGATTCCATCGAAGGTCTGTCGCCCGCCATATCCATTGACCAGAAAACAACCTCCAAAAACCCCCGTTCCACCGTCGGCACGGTAACGGAAATTTATGACTATATGCGTCTGCTTTTTGCCCGTGTGGGTGTGGCACATTGCCCCGTCTGCGGCAGGGAAATCAAACAGCAGACCACCGACCAGATCGTAGACAAGATCATGCTTCTGCCCGAGGGCACCAAGTTTATGATTCTTGCCCCCGTTGTACGCGGCAAAAAAGGCGAGCACATCAAAATTTTTGAAGCCGCACGCCGTTCGGGCTATGTGCGTGCCCGTGTGGACGGAAATATGTACGATCTGTCCGAAGAAATCAAGCTCAATAAAAACAACAAACACAATATTGAAATCATCGTTGACCGTCTGATTGCCAAACCCGGTATCGCATCGCGTGTTGCCGATTCCGTGGAAGCCGCACAGCGACTTGCCGAAGGATTGGTGCTTTGCAGTGTCATCGACGGCGAAGAAACCTTGTTTTCGCAGAACTATTCCTGCCCCGACCACGGCTTCAGCATGGAAGAACTCGCACCGCGCATGTTCTCTTTCAACAATCCGTTCGGTGCATGTCCCAAGTGTACGGGGCTGGGATTTTTCCTTTCCGTTGACCCCGACCTTGTCATTCCCGACAAGTCGCTGTCCATCACCGACGGTGCCATCAAGGCAACGGGCTGGAGCAAAGCCGAAGGCAGCACCATTGCTTACATGTATTTCAAAGGCATTGCCGACAAATACGGTTTTACTCTTGACACCCCTGTGAAAGACATTCCCGCCGACGGCTTGCATGCCCTGCTTTACGGCACAAACGGAGAGAAGATGACTCTGCACCGTGAAATGGAATACGGCTCGGGCACCTATCAGACCGATTTTGAGGGTATCATCAACAACCTCGAACGCCGTTACCGCGAAACGGGCAGCGACTGGTCGCGTTGGGAAATCGAGCAGGTCATGCGCTCGTGTTCGTGCCCCGAATGCGGCGGTGCAAGACTGCGCAAGGAAAGTCTGTGTGTCACGGTAGGCGATGTCAACATCGACACCCTTTGCAAAATGAGCGTAACGGAAGAAGAACAGTTTTTTGAAAATCTGCACCTGTCCGAACGTGATGCGTTCATTGCAGACCGAATTGTCAAAGAAATTCGTGAACGGCTCACGTTTTTAAGCAGTGTCGGGCTGGATTACCTCACCCTCAACCGCAATGCGGGCACTCTCTCGGGCGGTGAAGCACAGCGAATCCGCCTTGCCACGCAAATCGGGTCATCCTTGACGGGTGTGCTGTATGTGCTGGATGAACCGAGCATCGGGCTTCATCAGCGCGATAATGAAAAACTGCTTGCCACCCTCAAACGCCTTCGCGATATCGGCAACACACTCATTGTGGTTGAACACGATGAAGACACCATGCTCAATGCCGACTTTGTGGTGGATATCGGCCCCGGTGCGGGTATTCACGGCGGCGAAATTGTGTGTGCAGGAAAACCCAAAGACATCATCGCCTGCAAGGATTCCATTACGGGGCAGTATCTTTCGGGCAAGAAAAAAGTTCCCGTGCCCGAAAAACGCAGACCCGGCAACGGAAACAGCCTGGTTATCCGCGGCGCTGCCGAAAACAATCTGCAGAATGTGGATGTGGAGTTCCCCCTCGGCAAACTCATCTGCGTGACGGGTGTTTCGGGCTCGGGCAAATCCTCGCTCATCAACGAAATTCTTTATAAACGCCTTGCAAACGAACTCAACAATGCAAAAAAAATCCCCGGCCGTCATGCGGGTATGGAAGGAATTGAACATCTTGACAAGGTCATAGATATAGACCAGTCGCCCATCGGCAGAACCCCGCGTTCCAATCCCGCAACCTACACGGGTGTGTTCAATGACATCCGCAAGCTGTTCAGCGAAACGCAGGATGCCAAAATCCGCGGCTATGCCCCGGGACGGTTCTCGTTCAATGTTTCGGGCGGAAGATGCGAAGCCTGTCAGGGTGACGGTATTGTTAAAATCGAAATGCACTTTTTGGCGGATGTGTATGTGCCCTGCGAAGTGTGCAAAGGTGCGCGTTACAACCGCGAAACACTCGATGTGAAATACAAAGGCAAGAGCATTGCAGATGTGCTGGATATGACGATTGAAGAAGGGCTTAAATTCTTTGAAAACCTGCCGCCCATCCGCCGTAAACTGCAAACGCTGTATGATGTCGGTATCGGTTATGTCAAGATCGGCCAGCCTGCCACACAGCTTTCGGGCGGTGAGGCGCAAAGGGTCAAACTGTCTACCGAGTTGCAGAAACGAGCAACAGGTAAAACGATGTATATTCTGGATGAACCCACAACGGGGCTTCACACCGCAGACGTGCACAGGCTCATCACAGTTCTGCAACGCCTTGCAGACGAAGGCAACACCGTGGTCGTCATTGAACACAATCTGGATGTTATCAAATGCGCAGACCACGTCATTGACCTCGGCCCCGAAGGAGGCAACCGCGGCGGTCAGATCGTTGCAGTCGGCACCCCCGAAGAGGTTGCCCTTGTGCCCGCAAGCCATACGGGCAGATTCCTGAAAAAAATGCTTGAATGAGGAAAAATCATGGTTAAAAAAGTTTTGGTTGTGGTACTGGCGGTCATTACCGTTGTGCTGTGCGCCGATGTGATTTACATCGGTTCATTGCTGTTCAAACAGCAAGCCCAACAGCCCACCGTGCCGTATGATGCCGACAGTGCAATCAGCCTTTATAACCCTTACAACAATACACAAACTACAAATCCTGTTGAAAACAGCACACTCGGCAGCCCCTATAACCCGCAGAGTATTATTCCCACCCTGCCGAGCGTGACCAACCCCACCGCAGTGCAACCCACGGGGGTGAATGGGGAACAACCCACGCAGGATATGAACGCAACGGAAATGCCGACCACATCGGCTGACCCCGCCACTTATTCCCTTGAACAGGTCATCACCGCTATGAACAATGCTATTACCTATGTCAAGAGTGCAAAAAACTTTACAGCTCTGAAAGAACAGACGGGCAATGCCGAGATTCTGGAACTGAGCATCGGCTGGCTTCGTGCTCCCGGTGAAGCAATCATTCAGGCGATTATTGACAGCATCAAGCCCCTGACCTACAAATTTGTCAACGGAACTGCAACCGACCCGCAAACCAAGGAAGTTGTTACTCCGTTTGATGTGATCCCGCCGTCGGGTACGGTTTTCAATATCAATCCCGCAGGTGTTACGGCATATGGTGCCAAAAAGAATGCAGACGGCAGTGTTACCTACACCGTGCGCATTCGTGAAGAAACCTGCGATCTTGAAGAACACCCGCCTTATCATTCCACCTGCATGGGATATCTCAAACTCGAACAATTTGACCTGCAAGGTGTGAAAATCGATTCCGGCACGGTCACCTACCACGAAGGACAAATCGATATCACCGTCGATGCACAGGGTATGCCGCTTGTGTTCCGCGAATATCTTCCCATGACAGGGGTCGGCTCAGGTTCACTGGGCATTTCCGCCACCGCAAAGCTGACGGGCTATCTCACCGAAACCTGGACATTCACTTGGTAAAAGAGAGGGAACAACATGAAAATTCTTGTGGTTTGTCAGAATTATTTTCCCGAAAATTTCCTTATTAACGAAATTGCTCCCATGCTTGTAAACGCAGGGCACGATGTGAGCGTGCTGACAGGACTGCCGAATTATCCGCAGGGCAAGGTGCCGAAAGAATACCGCTTTCTGCGCCGCCGAAAAGAAGAAATCAACGGTGTAAAAGTGAAACGCTGTTTTGAAATCGGCAGAGGAAACGGTGCACTGACACTGATGCTCAACTACGCATCCTTTGCACTTTCGTCTTCCCTCAAAGCCTTGTTTATGCGTGAAAAGTTTGACCTTGTTTTGTCTTATCAGTTGTCGCCCATCACTATGGCTCTGCCCGCGGTGATTTACAAAAAACGCAAAAAAGTTCCCATGTTCCTTTATTGCCTTGACCTGTGGCCCGCTTCGGCACTCACGGTCGTCGGCGAAGGCAATCCGATTTACAAGGGTGCGGCGAAATTGTCGCAGTATCTTTATGCACAAGCGGACAAAATTGCCGTCACAAGCGAACCGTTTGTTGACTATCTGCACACCGTTTGCAAGGTGCCGACAGAAAAACTTGTTTACATCCCGCAACATGCAAACGGCAGTTTGCTGGAATCTGACCTGACAAGTGAGGAAGAACAACAGAAAATCTTCATGTTTGCGGGCAATCTCGGCAAGGCACAATCGCTTGATACAGTCATTGATGCCGCCGTGTTGCTTAAAGAGCGCACCGATTTTCAGATTCATCTTGTCGGTGACGGCTCCGAATTGCAGAACTTAAAGCAAAAAACCAAGGATGCGGCTCTGGAAGATAAAATCATCTTCCCCGGCAGATTCAAGCCCGAAGAAATGGGCGAACAATACAAAAAGGCAGATGTGCTTCTGCTGACCCTGGCAGGGGACAGTGCCGTGGGCGATACTCTGCCCGGAAAATTGCAGACCTACATGACCGTCGGCAAACCCATTCTTGCCGCCATCAACGGAGCCGCCGTCAATGTGCTCGCAGATGCAGATTGCGGCAAAAGCGTTCCCGCAGGCGACAGCGAAGGACTGGCAGATTTGATGAAAGAATATCTTGACAACCCCGCACAATTCTCCGCTTGCGGTGAAAACGCAAAAATATATTTCAGCGAAAACTTCACAAGCGAAGTGTTCATGAATCGTCTGACGAATGAACTGAAGGCACTGGTTGAAAAGGAGGAAAGCTGATGCAGAACATATTGCTCGTTTCTCCTTATCCGCCCCCTTATGGCGGCATTGCCAACTGGACGAAAATGATCGTCGGATACATGAAAGACCCTGCTGTGGGTGTGAATTTGCATCTTGTTAACACCGCACCCAAGCGCAGAGCGACCGAGGGCAGAGGAATGCTTGAACGCATTGTCGAGGGCGGAACTTCCATGTTCACCCACCGTGCCGCGGTTGCAAAAATCCTTAAAACGGAAAAAATCGACTGCATTCACCTTGTCACAAGCGGCTCACTTGCCGTTATGCGTGACCTGATGATCTTACAACTGGCCAAACAGAAAAAAATCCCCGTGGCTTACCACCTACACTTCGGCAGAATCCCCGAATTGTGCAAAGCGCAGAATTGGGAATGGAAACTGCTTGCAAAAGCCATGAAGCTTGCATCGTGTGTCATAAGCCTCGACAAAGCAACTGCCGAAACCATTAAAGCGGCATTGCCTGGGGTTCACAGCCTCCAACTGCCGAATCCGTTCAACATGGCAAAGGTGCAAGGGGTCAGCCGCGAAAAAACGCAGGCAAACACTGCCGTGTTTGTCGGCTGGGTCGTGCCCACCAAAGGCATCGGGGAACTCGTCGGCGCATGGAAGAAACTGTGCAACGAATATCCTGACAAAAAACTGAAAATCATCGGTCCTTACAAGGACGAATACATAGAATCCCTGCAATGCAAGGATGTGAAAAATCTCACTTTTGCAGGCGAAATGCCGCACGATGAGGTGCTGGAGGAAGTTGCAAAAAGCGGTCTTTTTGTGCTTCCGAGCTACACGGAAGGCTTTCCCAATGCCGTCGTGGAAGCCATGGCACTCGGCACAGCCGTTGCAGGCAGTGATGTCGGCGCAATCGCTGAAATGCTCTCGGATGACTGCGGTATCGTGTTTGACGCAAAGTCAGAGCAGGCGGTGTATGATGCACTGCAATTTGCTTTTGAAAATGAAGAAAAAATGACCCTTTTTGCACAAAATGCAAAGCAGAAAACGCAAGACCAATACGCACTTGAAAAAGTGGTTGAAAAATATAAGGAAATGTGGAGTGAAATAAGTTTATGAATCTTTACGAAAAACTTTTAAAAAGAGAAGAAAAACTGTCTTTGGTGGGGCTCGGCTATGTCGGTATGCCCATCGCTGTTGCCTTTGCCGAACATGTGGATGTGGTCGGTTTTGACCTGAATGAAAAGAAAATCGAACTCTACAAGCAGGGCATTGACCCCACCCATGAAATCGGTGACGAAGGCATTGCCGCCTGCAAGGTCGATTTTACCGCAGACGAAACCAAACTGCGCGAAGCTAAGTTCCACATCGTGGCTGTGCCCACCCCCGTGCGTGCCGACCATACCCCTGACCTGACCCCTGTTGAAGGTGCCAGCACCATCGTCGGCAGAAACCTTGTCAAGGGCAGTATCGTTGTTTACGAATCCACCGTTTATCCCGGTGTGACGGAAGAAATCTGCGTGCCCATCCTCGAAAAGGAATCGGGTCTTACATGCGGTGTGGATTTCAAGGTTGCTTATTCACCCGAACGCATCAACCCCGGCGACAAGGAGCACCGCCTTGAAAATATCGTGAAAATCGTGTCGGGTATGGACGAAGAAACCCTTGCCGTTGTTGCCGATGTGTATCGTCTTGTTGTCAAGGTCGGTGTGCATTGTGCACCGTCCATCAAGGTTGCAGAAGCCGCAAAGGTCATCGAAAACAGCCAGCGCGATATCAACATCGCTTTCATGAACGAACTGTCCGTTATTTTCAATAAAATGGGCATCGACACCAAGGCTGTTCTGGAAGCCGCAGGCACCAAGTGGAATTTCCTTAAATTCTTCCCCGGTCTTGTCGGCGGTCACTGCATCGGTGTAGACCCCTACTATCTGACCTACCGTGCCGAACAGCTCGGCTACCACAGCCAGGTTATTCTTGCCGGCAGACGCATCAATGACGATATGGGCAAATATGTTGCCGAAAACACCGTCAAGTGCATTCTGAAAACGGGTGCCGCTGTCAAGGGCGCAAAGGTTGCCATTCTCGGCTTCACCTTCAAAGAAAACTGCCCCGATACAAGAAATACCCGTGTGATCGACATTTACAACGAGCTACAGGAATACGGCATCACCCCCGTGATTGCGGACCCCGTTGCCGATGCGGATGAAGCCAAGCACGAATACGGACTTGACTTTGTTGACATCAACTCCGTCAGCGGTTGCGATGCGGTCATTCTGGCTGTTGCTCACGAAGAATTCAAGTCTTTCACGCCCGATTCTCTTAAAAAACTATTCTCCGACAAGGACTGCAAGGTGCTTGTGGATGTCAAGGGACTTCTTGACAGAACTGCTTGCGAAGAAGCAGGCTATCAGTACTGGAGGCTGTAAAAAAATGGGATACAAACATCTTCAATTTCCTGCCGATTCCGTGTTTCTTGTCACGGGCGGCGCAGGCTTCATCGGCTCCAACCTTTGCGAAGCCATTCTGAACATGGGTTACAAGGTCCGCTGTCTTGACGACCTTTCCACAGGTTTTCAGAAGAATGTGGATATGTTTGCCGATAATGAAAACTATACTTTTATCAAGGGCGATATCAAAGACTACGACACGTGTCTTAAAGCCTGCGAGGGAGTGGATTATGTCCTCAATCAGGCGGCATGGGGCAGTGTGCCGAGAAGTCTTGAAATGCCGCTGTTTTATGAAAAGAACAACATCGGCGGTACCCTTAACATGATGGAAGCTGCCCGTCAGTGCGGTGTGAAAAAGTTTGTGTATGCTTCTTCTTCTTCCGTTTACGGCGATGAACCAAATCTGCCCAAAACCGAAGGCAGGGAAGGCAATCTGCTTTCCCCCTATGCACTGACCAAAGCCGTTGATGAGCTTTACGGTGCACTCTACACCCGTTGCTACGGTTTGCCCACGGTGGGACTTCGTTATTTCAACGTCTTCGGCCGCCGTCAGACACCCGACGGAGCCTATGCCGCTGTTATTCCGAAGTTCATCAAAATGCTTTTGAACGGTGAAACGCCTACCATCAACGGCGACGGTAAGCAGAGTCGCGACTTTACTTACATCGAAAATGTTATCGAAGCCAACCTCAAAGCCTGCCTTTCGGGTGACGATGCCAACGGCGAAGCCTTCAACGTTGCCTACGGCGGCAGAGAATATCTCATTGACATTTATTATGCCCTTTGCGAAGCACTCGAAGTCGATCTTGAACCCAACTTCGGCCCCGACAGAAAAGGGGATATCAAGCATTCCAATGCCGATATTTCCAAGGCAAAGCGTTTGCTCGGATATGATCCCGACTATGATTTCAAAACAGGTTTGAAAGAAGCCATTGATTGGTACAAATGCAATCTGTGAGGAACAAAAAAATGAATCTGAAAAAGATTTTGAAAACAAAATTGCCGTATCTTTTTGAAATATACTGCTTTTTTGTCATGAAATGGCAGTCTTTTTGCGGTAAACGGATGCTGCAAAAAGATCCCGAACGTTTTGTGGGCGATTTGTACGAAAAGGGACTGCACAAAAAAGCAGACCTTGAAAATCCGAAGACCTTCAACGAAAAACTCAACTGGCTGAAAATCAATTGGTTTGATGACCGTGCGCTGTCGGCGGCTGATAAGTTTGAGGTGCGCCAATTTGTGGAAAGCAAAGGATTGGGGCATCTTCTCAATGAACTCTACGGCGTGTGGGAAGACCCTGCCGACATTGACTTTGATGCACTGCCCGATCACTTTGTGCTCAAATCTTCGCACGATTCGGGGCATCTGATTTTAGTCAAAGACAAAGCACAACTCAACAAAAAACTTGCACTCTTCAAGATGCGATGGTGGTTGAAAAACGAGTATTGCTTCATTTCGGGCGAATGGCCCTATTTTACCAACAAACCGTATATCGTCTGCGAGCGTTTTTTAGAAGACAGCCGCAACGACGATTTGTATGACTACAAGTTTTTCTGCTTCAACGGGGAGCCGGAATATGTTTTCTTTTGCAGTGACCGTAAAAACAGCGTCAAAGCCGATTTTTACGACATGGACTGGAAAAAACAGGACTTCCGATGGCATTATCCGAATGCGGATATGGTTGCCCCCCGTCCGCAGAACTTTGAAAAAATGAAAGAATATGCCCGCACGCTTGCAAAAGATTTCCCCTTTGTGCGTGTTGACTTCTATGAAGTGGACGGCAAAGTGTATTTCGGGGAACTGACCTTTTTCCACGGTGGCGGCAGGGGAGAATTCAACCCCGATGAAACGGACACCGTGTTCGGTGAAAAAATCACACTGCCCGAAAAGAAAGACCCATGGGGTTATGTTTTTGAACAAAGGGGCAAGAAGAAATGAAAGTAGTTTTTTTGATAGACAGCCTCGGCTCGGGCGGTGCACAACGCCAGATGACAAACATTGCGTGCCTGATAAAAAAACAGGGTATTGATGTTTCGTTTGTTGTGTATTCGGATGCAGATTTCTTTCTGCCCACCTTGCAGCAAGCGGAAATCCCGGTGCACAAGGTGAATGCAGGAAGCTATGTTGACCGCATTTTGCAGGTGCGAAAAACATTGCGCAACAGCGGGGCTGATACCGTCATTTCCTTTATGACCGTGCCCAACATCATTGCCTGTCTTTCCGCCATCGGTAAAAAGAAATGGAAACTCATCATCAGTGAACGCAGTTGCGATGCGCGTGTGTTCGGCGGTGTAAAAGGCATGGTTTACAGGATGCTGTCCGTGTTTGCGGATTTCATCGTCTGCAATTCCGAAAAAGCGGTGCAGATGTGGAAAGAAAACTGCCCGCACCTGAAAAAGAAAATGACCTGCATTTACAATGCGGTCAATCCCAATGCCGTATTTACTCCTGCACAAACAGACCGCATGGGCAAATACAAAATGACGGTTGCCGCAAGTTTTCAGACCGTCAAAAACTCTTTGTCGGTTGCGCAGGCAGTTGCCTTGCTGACTGATGAACAAAGAGCACAGTTGCAGATTGACTGGTTCGGCAGGCTCGTGGCTGCCAACGGGGACGACAGTGTCTACAAGCAGACCGCCGCTTTTGTGCAGGAGAACGGTTTGCAGGACACACTGCTTTTGCACCCCGAAACGAATGAAATTTTTAAATATATGGCAAATGCGGATTGCGTGGGGCTGTTCAGCCACTTTGAAGGCTTGCCCAATGTCATTTGCGAAGCCATGACCATCGGAAGGGCTGTTATGATGACCCCCGTTTCCGATTATAATACACTCATTTCCGATGAAAACGGTTTTCTGTGTGCCGATATGACCGCGCAGTCGATTGCCGATGCGTTGTCGCAGTTTTTGCGCACAGACCGCCGTATGCTTACCTGTATGGGAGAGAAATCTGCCGAAAAGGCACAGAGCCTGTTTGCCGCCGAAACGGTTGTAAACAAATGGATCGGCCTTTGTAAAGGAGAAAAGGTATGATTCAACTAAAGAAAGAAAATGTGACACCGCAAGCCCTCGAAAAGGCGACAACACGCCTCTCTTGGTGTCTGTTTGCGTATTTTGCAACCATTCCGCTGTCGCTGGTTCCCATTGCCCAATTCGGCTCGGTGCAGAAATACATCGGTATTGTTGTAGCCCTCGCAGGGGCACTTGTTGTGCTTCCCGTGCTTCCTAAAATCCGTATCGCTCCCATTACATGGGTTTGGTTCGGATTTACGGTCTTCTTGTTTGCAGGCTGTTTGTGGCATGAAACGCCGTCCAAGGGCTTTTCCGTTGCCTTTGCCATGGCTTTGGTGCTTGCGGTTTCCGCCTTGTGTGCGGCACTGCCTTATGACGCAAAACGCATGCGCATTATTGAAAATGCCGCATTTGTTTTTGCGGGCATTATGATTCTTTTGTTTGTCATCTTCGGCGAACAGGTCGGTGAACAGCGTATGAGCCTTGTGTTTGCCGATGCCACCGCAAACAGCAATCAGTTGTCCTGTTGCATGCTGTTCCCCGCAGTTATGCTTTTGTGGTTTACTTATTCCGACCGCCCCGTGTGGCTTCGTGTGCTTGGCTTTGCATTAACGGCTGTGTTGTGCGCCCTTGTTCTGTTGACCGGTTCGCGTGCAGGGCTGTTGTCGCTTGCCATCGGCATTTTCTTCGTGCTTTTGTTCCATGCTTTCGGCTCGAAAAAATCATTTCTGATTTCCTTTGCCATGGGTGCGGTACTGTTGGCTGTCATCATTGTTGTTTATTTGTTCTTCCTGCCTGACAGTGTCAGCAACCGTCTGACTATTCAGAGTGCCGTGGCCAGTGGCGGCAGCAACCGTGTGGAAATCTGGGAAAGTGCACTCGATGCCTTTGCGCAGGCTTCCCCCGTGCGCAAGATTTTCGGCTGGGGTGCCAACGGTGTCAACTTTTCCAAAATGGCAATGCACAACCAGTTCTTGCAGTTGCTTGTGGACACGGGCATTTTCGGTCTGCTGGTTTACGTTGCCATGCTTGTTATGGTTGCTGTCACCTTTGCCAAAAAGAACCGCGCCATGCTGTGCGTGTTCCTTGCCTTGCAGGCGTATTCGCTGTTCGGCAGTTGCTATGCCAACAACAAAACATTCTGGCTTGTATGGCTGTTTGCTGCTGTTGCCGCCGTTTCACCCCCTGCGGTCGAAAACGGTATGTTCCCGAAACTAAAAAGGAAAAAAACGGCTGACACAACGGAGGCGCAGTGATGGGGACAAAAGAATCTGCGGGAGGAAAAAACCTTGCGGCGTTGTTCTGGAGCATCTTTGAAAAAACGGGTGCGCAGGTTTTCAGCGTTATTTTTCAGTTTATTCTTGCCCGCATTTTGTCGGCGGAAGAATTCGGCAATCTTGCGGTGCTGATTGTTTTTGTCAATCTTGCCACCACCTTTGCGCAGAACGGCTTTTCCGCGGCTCTGATTCGCAAGCAGGATGCGGATGACCTTGATTATTCTTCCGTTTTTTATTGCAACATCGGTCTGTCGGCACTGTTTTATGCGGTTCTGTTTTTTGCCGCACCTGCCATCTCCCGTTTTTATGCCGCACCCTTGTTGCAGAATACATTGCGTGTGCTGTCGCTGATGCTGTTTGCAGATGCGCTGACCTATGTGCAGAACACCATGCTGACCAAGCAGTTGCGATTTCGCGAAATCTTTTTCCGAAGCACCATTGCAACCCTCGTTTCGGGGGTTGCCGCCGTAATTGCCGCAAAGTGCGGATGGGGCTTGTGGGCACTGATATTGCAGTATCTGCTCAAATCCGTTTTGTATTGCATCATCACGTGCCTGCGTGTGCGTTGGAAACCGCTTCTTAAGTTTTCCGTAACCCGCATTCGTGGGCTGTTCGGATTCAGCATCCGTGTGCTGGCACAATCGCTGATTGCAAACCTTTCCACCGAAATCCGCACACTGCTCATCGGCAAACAGTACAGCACGGATTCGCTTGCTTATTATGACCGCGGGCAATCGTTCCCGAAATTGTTCGGACAGGGCTTTTCGAGTGCCATGAATGCGGCACTTCTTCCCATTCTTGCCCCCTTGCAGAATGACCGTGAAGCACTGCTCAAGCAGTTCAGTCATTATATGTCGCTGACTGCATTCATTTATTTCCCGCTGATGACGGGCCTTGCAGGGGTTTCGGAATCGTTTGTTGCTGTTCTGCTCGGTGACAAATGGTTGCAGGCTGTGCCGTTTCTGACCGTGTTTTGCTTTGCACAACTTGTGCAACCGCTGAATATGGTCATGCAGACCCTGTTTTATGCCGTCAACCGAAGTGATATCACCCTGCGGCTGACTGTTTTCCGTTTTGCGGCAGACCTTGTGCTGTTGCTCATTACCCTTCGCTACGGTGCACTGTGGATTGCAATCGGTTGCCTTGCAGGCAACTACCTGTTCTTTGCGGCTTATTGTGTGTGCAGTGCAAAGTATGTCGGCTATACATTCGCAATGCTTTTAAAAGACCTGTGGAAGCCGATGCTCAGTGCCGCCGCTTGCTTCGGTGCCGCATTTGCGGTATCGCTTTTGCAATTGCCGATGCTTCTTGCCTTGGTATTGCAGATCAGTGCAGGTGCAGTTGTATATTTTGCAATGTCGTTCCTTTTGCGGGATCCGATATTGTTTACATTCTTGGGTAAATTAAAATCAAAATTAAAATGATCTTTGCAGAAAAGAGGAATGGATCATGTCTATTTTTGCCAATAAAACACTTTTAATCACGGGCGGCACGGGCTCGTTCGGCAATGCCGTGCTCAACCGTTTTCTGGAAACCGACATCGGGGAAATCCGCATTTTCTCCCGCGATGAGAAAAAGCAGGACGATATGCGCCATGAATACCAGAGCCGCTATCCCGAAGCATTCAAAAAAATCAAATTCTACATCGGCGATGTGCGCGACCTTGCAAGCCTTCGCAACTGCATGAACGGTGTGGACTATATTTTCCATGCCGCCGCACTCAAGCAGGTTCCTTCGTGCGAATTCTTCCCCGTGGAAGCGGTCAAGACCAATGTGCTGGGCACCGACAATGTGCTTACTGCCGCTATTGATGCAGGAGTCAAGCGTATCATCTGCCTGTCTACCGATAAAGCCGCTTATCCCGTCAATGCCATGGGTACCAGCAAAGCCATGATGGAAAAGGTGGTTGTGGCAAAAAGCCGCACCGTCAGTCCCGATAAGACTGTTATCTGCTGTACCCGTTACGGCAATGTCATGTGCAGCCGCGGCTCGGTCATTCCGCTGTTCATTGAACAGATCAAGGCAGGCAAGCCCATGACCGTCACCGAGCCTGCCATGACCCGTTTCATCATGTCCCTGGACGAAGCGGTTGACCTTGTTCTGTTTGCATTTGCAAACGGTGAAAACGGCGACATTTTTGTGCAGAAAGCACCCGCAAGCACCGTCGGCGACCTTGCCGAAGCCGTGCGCCGACTCTTTAACGCCGATGTGGAAATCAAGAAAATCGGTATCCGCCACGGCGAAAAGATGAGCGAAACGCTGCTTACCAGCGAAGAATGTGTCAATGCTGTCGACATGGGCGACTTCTTCCGTGTGCCCTGCGACCGCAGAGATCTCAATTATGACAAATTCTATGTTGAAGGCGATACCGAGCGCAATCCGCTTGAAACATTCAACAGTGACAATACAAATATTCTCACCGTCGAAGAAATTATGAACAAACTGCTCACCCTTGAATATGTCCGTGACGAGCTTGCGGCCTGGGAGGCAAGTAAATGAATATTCTCATAACGGGTGCAAAGGGATTTGTCGGCAAAAACCTTGTTGCGGCACTTGAAAACATCCGCGACGGCAAGGACAAGACCACGGCACTGACCGACAATATCAACATTTTTGCTTTTGATATCGACACACCTGCCGATCTGCTGGACGGTTACTGCAAACATGCCGATGCAGTTGTGCATCTTGCAGGAGTCAACCGCCCGCAAACACAAGAAGAATTCATGCAGGGTAATCGTGATTTTACAAACACGTTGCTTGAAACGCTCAAAAAATACGGCAACACCTGTCCGATTTTTGTTTCGTCTTCCACGCAGGCGGCATTGGACAACCCCTACGGACAAAGTAAAAAAGCAGGCGAGGACCTGCTACGTGCCTATGCGGATGAAACAGGTGCAAGGGTGGTTATTTACCGTTTTACCAATGTGTTCGGCAAATGGTGCAGACCGAATTACAATTCCGTTGTGGCAACCTTCTGCCACAATATCGCAAATGACCTGCCCATTCAGATCAACGACGAAAATGTTCTTCTGAAACTCATTTATATTGACGATGTGGTCAGTGAATTGATCAATGCCCTTTGCGGTAATGCGACCACGGACGGGGAATTCGGCATTGTGAATCCCGTGCATGAAGTCACACTCGGACACCTTGCAGAACTGCTTTATTCGTTCCGTGACAGCCGAAAAACACTGTCCGTACCCGATCTCTCCGACCCGTTTGTCAAAAAACTGCATGCAACCTATTTGTCCTATCTGCCTTGCAATGCTTTTTCTTATCCCTTGAAAATGAACTGCGATGCAAGAGGCAGCTTTACGGAAATCATCCGTACCCCCGACCGCGGACAGTTTTCTGTCAATATTTCCAAACCCGGTATCACCAAAGGCAACCACTGGCACAATACCAAAAATGAAAAATTCCTTGTGGTGTCCGGCAAGGGCGTCATCCGCTTCCGCAAACCCGACAGCGAAGAAGTGTATTCTTATTATGTCAGCGGTGAAAAATTAGAAGTTGTGGATATTCCCATCGGCTTCACCCACAACATTGAAAATTTGGGCGACACCGACATGGTCACATTCATGTGGTGCAACGAATGCTTTGACCCGACCAAACCCGATACTTATTTTTTGGAGGTGTGACATGGCTGAACGAATCAAACTCATGACGGTGCTCGGCACAAGACCCGAAATCATCCGTCTGTCCGAAGTCATCAAAAAATGCGACCTTTATTTTGATCATATCCTTGTTCATACGGGGCAGAATTATGACTATACTCTTAATCAGGTTTTCTTTGAAGATCTCGGGCTTCGCAATCCCGATTATTATTTAGATGCAGTCGGTGCACACCTTGGCGAAACCATTGGTAATATCATTGCAAAAAGTTATGCACTCATGTGTGAAGTCAAGCCCGATGCACTGCTGATTTTAGGCGACACAAATTCCTGCCTTGCCACCATTTCCGCAAAAAGACTTAAAATTCCCGTGTTTCACATGGAAGCGGGAAACCGTTGTTTTGACGAAAACCTGCCCGAAGAAACCAACAGACGTATTGTGGACCATATTTCCGATGTCAACCTTTGTTATTCCGAACACGCAAGACGCTATCTCAACCGTGAAGGCACAGCCCCCGAACGCACCTATGTGACGGGCTCACCCATGGCGGAGGTGCTGTCTGCAAACATTGAAAAAATAGAGGCAAGTCACGCTTTGGAAGAACTCGGACTTGAAAAGGGTAAATATATTCTTCTTTCCGCACACCGTGAAGAAAATATCGACATCGAAAAGAATTTCTTCTCGCTGATGAATGCGGTCAATGCCATGGCGGAACGCTATGATATGCCCGTCATTTATTCCACCCATCCGCGTTCTGCAAAGTTCATTGAAAAAAGAAACTTTGTTTTCCATAAAAACGTGCACAGTATGAAACCGTTTTCGTTCAGTGACTATAATGCACTGCAATTGGGTGCATTCTGCGTTGTGTCCGACTCGGGTACATTGCCCGAAGAATCCGCTTACTTTGCTGCCCACGGCAAACCGTTCCCGGCTGTTTGTGTGCGTACTTCCACGGAACGTCCCGAAGCGATGGACAAGGGTAATTTCATCATTGCCGGCATTTCCACCGACGAAGTGCTCGGTGCGGTTGAAACAGCAGTGCGCATGAATGAAAATGGCGACATTGGTCTGCCCGTGCCCAATTATGTGGACGAAAACGTGTCTGTCAAGGTTGTTAAGTTCATCCGCAGCTACACAGGCATCGTCAACCGCATGGTCTGGCGCAAAGGCGAATAAAAAAACAGAATGCTTTCAGCCTTATTAAAGATTGTATTCGGATAATATAGTTGTAAATAATAAAAATAAAATACAATTATAATTTTGCCTGTTTACGGCGGAAACGGAGGCCCTATGCAGATACTTGTTGTTGAAGATGAACCCCGTCTTGCTGAAGCAATTGCACAGATTCTGAAAGAAAAAAAATACATGGTCGATATAGCCAACGATGGCAGGGACGGTTATGACCTTGCTGTCAGCGGTGCTTACGACTGCATTATTCTCGATGTGATGCTGCCCATCAAGGACGGCTATCAGGTTGCAAGCGACCTGCGCAAGGAGCACATTGCAACCCCCATCCTTATGCTCACGGCAAAAGACACCGTTGCCGATAAAGTCAAGGGGCTTGACTCGGGTGCAGATGACTACATGACCAAGCCATTTTCTCCCGATGAGCTGCTTGCGCGCATCCGTGCCATGACAAGAAGACAAGGCGAAGTGGTACTGGATGAGATTTCTTTTGAAGACCTCACACTGAGCCTGTCTGCCTATAACATCACCTGCAAAGACAAAAGTGTGCACCTGAATTTCAAGGAATTTGAAATTCTGCGTATTCTGATGTCGAATCCCGCGGCAGTCGTCACCAAAGAAGATCTCATCGTTAAAGTATGGGGATATGATTCCAACGCGGTAGATAACAATGTGGAAGTGTATATTTCCTTTTTGCGCAAGAAACTGGAATTCATCGGCTCTTGCGTGGAAATCACGGCACTGCGCAAGATTGGCTATCGGCTTGAGGTGAAAAAAAGTGCTGAATAAACTTCGCAACCGCTTCATCTTTATCAATATGTTGCTGGTTGGCATTATTCTTGCGGCGTTGTTTATCATTGTGCTTGCCATCAATGTGGTGAGCAACTACAATGAAATCAACGAAGCCATGGAAGATGCTCTGCAAAATGAAATAGACATTCCCGATGTCTTTTTTATCGGCGATCACCCCCATGAACAACCGATGGATGACCGCACAAGGGATGTGTATGTGGTCAGTGTTACACCTGTTCCGGGAAGTGAAGAAGAGGGATATGTGATTTTTAAATCCGTCAATAACCATGTCACCATGGCGGACGATGTGCTCACAACAGCAATCAGCCGCGTTATGGCGGCAGGCACTTTCGAGGGATGGCTGGATGATATGAGCCTGATGTATCGCACTGCACAGTATTTTGATTCCACCCGTATTGCGTTTGCGGATTCAACAGGTTTTGTGGAATCCATAAAAACAGGCTTTATTAACCTCGGAAGCATCTGCATTATTGTTTTTGTGGTCTTTTTCTTTATTTCCAATTTCCTGGCATCCATGGCTTTCAAGCCTGCCGAAAAAGCATGGGAACAGCAACAGCATTTCCTTGCAGATGCTTCGCATGAACTCAAAACCCCGCTTACGGTTATTCTTGCAAACAACAACATTCTGCTGTCGCATGACGATACCACCATTGCAGAGCAACGCAAGTGGGTTGAAAGTACCCAGGCGGAAGCGGAACATATGAAAAAACTGGTGGACGAACTGCTGTTCCTTGCAAAATCGGATGCCGCAAAGAATGATATTCCCCGCGAACCTGTAGACCTCAGCGAGCTTGCATGGAGCAATATGTTGCAGTTTGATCCCGTGGCATTTGAACGCGGGGTGCAGTTTGAGGGGAATATTCAGAACGGCCTTGTTACCATCGGCGACCGCACACAGCTCAATCAGCTCATTCACATCCTGCTTGACAATGCAATCAAGTATGCAGGGGTCGGCGGACAGGTTGATTGGTCATTGGAAAAATATACAATCGGAAAAACAAAATTGCAAAATTATGCACGTTTATGCGTTCACAACACAGGCAAGCCCATTCCCGCCGAAGACCTGCCGCATATCTATGAACGCTTCTACAGAAGTGACCGCGCACGCAGTGCAGGCAGCGGTTACGGCCTCGGCCTTGCCATCGCAAAGTCCATTTGCGAAGTGCATGAAGCCGATATTCTTGTGGAAAGCACCGCCGAAAAGGGAACAACCTTTACGGTAAAATTCAGAATTTAAAAAATAAATTGTAATTCTGTGTATATTGGTGTTGACAAACACGGAAAAGTATGTATAATTATACTGAAATATGAAACCTAAGGAGATTCTTGAAAATGGCAAAGGAAATCAAAAAAATCGTTCTCGCTTATTCCGGCGGACTTGATACATCCATCATCATTCCGTGGTTGAAAGAAAATTATCCCGGATGCTCCGTCATCGCTGTTTCCGGCGACGTCGGACAGGGCACCGAACTCGACGGCCTTGAAGAAAAAGCAAAGAAGACCGGCGCTGACAAGCTGTATGTTCTTGACCTCAAGAAAGAATTTGTTGAAGATTATGTATTCCCGACCCTTAAGGCAGGCGCTGTTTATGAAGGCGACTATCTGCTGGGCACCTCTTTTGCACGTCCTGTCATCGCAAAGGGCATTGCCGAAATCGCCATGAAGGAAGGCGCAGATGCCATCTGCCACGGCTGCACCGGCAAGGGCAACGACCAGGTTCGTTTTGAACTGACCATCAAGGCATTTTGCCCCGATATGGCTATCATTGCACCCTGGCGTGTATGGGATATCAAGTCCCGTGACGAAGAAATCGACTATGCCGAAGCACACAACGTGCCTCTGAAAATCAGCCGTGAAACCAACTACTCCAAAGACAAGAACATCTGGCATCTTTCCCACGAAGGTCTTGACCTTGAAGATCCCGCAAACGAACCGCAGTACAACAAGGAAGGCTTCCTTGAAATGGGCGTTTCTCCCGAACAGGCTCCCGATGTTCCCACCTATGTCACCATTTCTTTTGAAAAGGGTGTTCCCGTTGCAATTGACGGCAAAAAGATGGGCGGCGTTGAAATCGTTGAAACCCTCAACAAGCTCGGCGGCGACAACGGCATCGGCCTTGCAGACCTTGTTGAAAACCGTCTTGTCGGCATGAAGTCCCGCGGCGTTTATGAAACTCCCGGCGGCACCATCCTTTACAGAGCACATCAGGTTCTTGAAACCATCACCCTTGACCGTGATACCCAGCACTACAAGGAAATCATTGCAAACCGTTTTGCAGAGCTCGTTTACTTCGGTCAGTGGTTCACCCCGCTTCGCGAAGCTCTTTCCGCTTTTGTTGACAAGACTCAGGAAACCGTTACGGGCGATGTCAAGCTGAAGCTCTACAAGGGCAATATCATCAATGCAGGTGTAACTTCTCCCTACACCCTGTATGATCCCGAAGTTGCTACCTTCGATGCAGACGAAGTTTACAATCAGGCTGACTCCGCAGGCTTCATCAATCTGTTCGGACTTCCCATTTCCGTCCGTGCAAAACTTGAAGCCAAGCGCAACAACAAATAAAATACATATACAAGCAAGACGGCGATTTGCTTCGCCGTCTTTTTTGAGAAAAAGGAGACTTTTTTATGGATAAACTCTGGGCAGGCCGTTTTGCCAAAGAATTAGACAGCCGTGCAAACGATTTCAATTCCTCCATCCGTGTGGACAGCCGCATGGTCCGTCAGGACATCAAAGGCTCTATTGCCCATGCTACCATGCTCGGCGCAACGGACATTCTGCCGCAGTCGGAAGTGGATATGATCGTCGAAGGCTTACAGGGTATTCTTGCCGACATCGACAACGGCTCGCTTCCCATCGACATGACCGCAGAAGATGTGCATATGTTTGTTGAAAACGAACTGACCCGCCGTCTGGGGGACACGGGCAAAAGACTGCACACCGCAAGAAGCCGTAACGATCAGGTGGCAGTCGATGTGCGTCTGTATCTGCGTGACGAAGCCGAAGAAATCAAGGAATTGCTTAAGAATCTCATTCTGGTTCTTGCCGACCTTTCCGAAGAAAATAAAAGCGTCATTGCGCCCGGCTACACCCATCTGCAGAGAGCACAGCCCATTGCATTCGGCCATCATCTTGCCGCTTATGCGATGATGTTTGTGCGTGACTATGAGCGTGTGGTTGATGCCGTGCGCAGAATGAATGTATCTCCCTTGGGTTCTTGTGCACTTGCAGGTACGGGGTATCCGACAAACCGCCGCATGGAAGCTGCCTTGCTCGGCTTTGACGGCATCACACTTAACAGCATGGACGGCGTTTCCGACCGCGATTTCTGCGTGGAACTTGCCAATGCCTGTGCTCTGATTATGACCCATCTGTCCCGCTTCTCCGAAGAAGTCATTCTCTGGGCATCGTGGGAATTCAAATTCATTGAACTCGACGATGCATTCTCCACCGGCTCGAGCATCATGCCGCAGAAAAAGAATCCCGATATTGCGGAACTCGTCCGCGGCAAGTCGGGGCGCGTTTACGGCAACCTCATGGCACTGCTGACCATGCTCAAAGGACTGCCGCTTGCTTACAACAAGGATATGCAGGAAGACAAGGAACTCATTTTCGACAGCATCGACACTGTTAAGGACTGTCTTGCCGTGTTTGCTCCCATGCTTGCCACCATGCGTGTGCTGCCCGATAATATGCGCAAAGCCGCCGCAAACGGTTTCATCAATGCCACCGAATGTGCGGATTACCTTACAAGAAAGGGGCTTCCGTTCCGCACCGCTTACAAAATCACGGGGCAGATCGTTGCTTACTGCATTGCCAACGGCAAAACGCTCGAAACCCTTTCCATGCCCGAATACAAGGAATTCTGCGCCGATTTCGATGAAGATATCTATGCTTCGGTTGATATGCAACATTGCATCGACATCCGTGTGTCCGAAGGCTGCGCAGGTACTTCCTCCGTTGAACAGCAGGTCGCATACTTAAAAAACTATTTTGCAGAATAAACAGCAGATAAAATTACAGCCGCACCCCATATAGGATGCGGCTGTTCGTTTTGGATTCTATTGAAAAAACAGTGCAAAAGTTGCAAAAATTTTCAATAGCATTGACTTGTGGCAGGCTTTTGGTATAATAAATGCAATATTTGTTTTTATACGGAGAAAAAATGAAAAGAATAATGTTCATCTGCCACGGCAACATCTGTCGTTCTCCGATGGCAGAGTTTATATTTAAGAAAATGCTTTCCGAAAACGGACTTTCCGACCGTGTGTTTGTGTCTTCATGTGCCACAAGCACGGAAACGATATGGCACGGGCGGGGCGAGCCTGTCTATCCCCCCGCGGCAAAAGAACTTAGCCGTCACGGCATTTTCTGCGACGGAAAACGCAGTGTTCAACTGCAGAAAAGCGATTATAACAAATATGATTTACTCATCTGCATGGACGGCAACAATATCCGCAATGCCATGTATATCATCGGTGCAGACCCGCAGAACAAACTTTGCAAACTGATGGATTTCACCGACCGTCCCGGTGATGTGTCCGATCCGTGGTTTACAAGAGATTTTGTGACCTGCTATCGTGATATAAAAAACGGCTGTGAAAGACTGCTTGAAAAAATAAAAAAAGAATTATGAACGGAAAAGTGTTTTTGTGTTGCAGCAAAGACACTTTTTTCTTGCACGAGAAAGCGTGTTATGTTATAGTGGAAGTAATATAGGAGAGACAGGGGGCTGTATTTGTGACCAACCGTGAGCGAGCTATGAATATTCTGCATTATAAAGATGCAGACCGGCTGCCTGCCGTGCATTTCGGATATTGGGGTGAATTGCTCACGGAATGGGCAGAACAGGGGAAAATCCCCGCACACCTTGCCGACGGTAACTATGACGGCAGTGCAAAAGACAGAGAACTCGACCAACTGATTGGCTGGGACTTCAACTGGTCGTGCACCACAGGGGCACACATGGGTTTAAAACCGTCTTTTGAACACAAAGAGATCAAAGTGCTTGCCGACGGAAGCCGCCGTGTGCAGAATGGTGACGGGCTGATTGAACGAATCAAGCCGGGTGCAACCTCCATCCCGTCCGAGGATGATTATCTGCTCAAGGACCGAGAAGCATTTGAAACATTGTACCGTCCGAAAATGCAGTTCAGCTCCGACCGTGTGAATGTTGATTATTTTAAAACCTTCAACGAAACCCGCGATCAGAGCAGCCCCATCGGATTGAATCTCGGCAGTGTTTTGGGCAGTATCCGCAACATGACAAGCGTTGTGGGTATGAGCTATCTGATGTATGACGAAGACGAAGACCTGTTTGCGGATATTGTCGACACCTTTGCCGAAATGCAATATAAATGTGTCGAAGCCGTTCTGCAGACGGGGGCGAAATTCGATTTTGCCCATTATTGGGAGGATATCTGCTTCAAAAACGGACCGTTGCTGTCACCCGAAATCTTTGATGAACTGTGTGCAAAACACTATAAAAAGAGGAATGATCTGTGCCGGCAATACGGCATTGATGTTATTTCTTTGGACTGCGACGGCGTGACCGAAAAACTCTTGCCGACATGGTTCAATAACGGAGTCAATACCATGTTCCCCATCGAAATCGGCGTCTGGGGCGATCAGTTTGAACCCGCAAGGCAGAAATACGGAAAAGGCATGCTCGGTGTCGGCGGTATGGACAAAACGGCACTGCGAAAAGACAAAGCGGCGGTTGATAAAGAGATAGAACGCTTGAAAAGACTTGCCTGTATGGGCGGTTTTATTCCGTGCCCCGATCACCGTCTGATGCCCGGTACCAAGTTTGAACTTGTGCAATACTATGCGGACGAAATCAAAAAAATCAAGATCTGACAGGAGATAAAAATATGAGTATTTTGATTGAAATTTCCGAAAATGTCCAAAACGGCAGAATGAAAGCCGTCAAAGAACTTGTGAATACAGCCCTTGAACAGAATGTTCCCGCTGTGGAAATTCTCAACAAAGGCTTATCGGAAGGCATGAACCTCATCGGTGAAAAATTCAAAACGGGCGAAGTGTATGTGCCCGAAGTGCTGGTTGCCGCCCGTGCCATGAACGCAGGGGTGCAGATCTTAAAGCCGCTTCTGACCGAAGAAGGTACTTCTGCAAAGGGTAAGGTTTGCCTCGGGACGGTGCAGGGCGATATGCACGACATCGGTAAAAACCTCGTAAAAATGATGATGGAAGGCAAAGGACTTGAAGTCGTTGACCTCGGCACGGACGTTGCACCCGAAACCTTTGTACAGACGGCAATCGAACAAAATTGTCAGGTGATTTGCTGTTCGGCATTGCTGACAACGACAATGGAAGCGATGGCGGAAGTTGTAAAGCAAGCGGAAGATGCAGGTGTTCGGAATAAAGTGAAGATCATGGTCGGCGGGGCACCGCTGAGTGCGGAATACTGTCAGAAAATCGGTGCGGATTGCTACTGTGCCGATGCCGCGTCCGCCGCCGATTCGGCTGTGGAGTTGTGTAAATAAATGAAACAGATCATAAAAAATATGCTTGCAGACAAGGCAAAAACCATGCCGATCCTGTCATTTCCGTCGGCACAGCTTTTAGGAGTCAGTGTCAGTGAACTTCTGTCTTCGCCCGAAATGCAGGCAAAGGGAATGCTTGCTGTCAAAGAACGCTGTCCGATCTCTGCAAGCGTGAGCATGATGGACTTGTCCGCGGAAGCGGAAGCCTTCGGCACAGAAGTCCGTTTTTTTGAAGATGAAGTCCCCGTTGTCACCAAGGGCATTATAGATGATATTGAGCAGGTGGCAGATATTGTCGTACCCGCAATCGGCACGGGCAGAACGGCGTTGTATGTACAAGCCGTGTGCGAAGCAAAAAAACAAATCACGGATATTCCCGTTTTTTGCGGGTGCATCGGCCCGTATTCGCTGGCAAGCAGACTGTTTGACATGACAGAACTCATGTATGCCTGCTTTGATGATGAAGAAAACACATTGTTGTTGCTCGAAAAAGCAACGCAGTTTATTATCTCTTACATAAAGGCATTCAAAGCGGCGGGTGCAGACGGCGTTGTGCTGGCAGAACCTGTTGCGGGGATGCTTTCACCCAACCTTGCAAAGCAGTTTTCCGATCCCTTTGTAACACGGATTTTCGATGCTGTCCAAGATGAAACTTTTGTGACGGTGTATCACAACTGCGGCAATGCGGTGGCAAATATGAAAGAAAATCTTAGCAATCTGCCTGCCGATGTGTTCCATTTCGGCAACGCCGTGAAATTGGCCGACATTCTCCCCGCGTTTCCCGAAAACACGGTTGTGATGGGCAATGTCGATCCCGTGCTGTTCAGAACCGGCACGGCAGAAGAAATCCAAAAACAAACAAAAGCCGTTCTGGAAGAATGCAGTTGCTTTGAAAACTTCATGCTTTCATCGGGATGTGACATTCCTGCCGATGCAAAGTGGGAAAATTTGGACGCATACTTTAAAACGGTTGGAGAATTTTATGTATAAAATCACGCTCGGTAATCAGATACTGCACGCATCTGACGGTGAAAAACTGTCGGATGTGTTGCTTCGTGCCGGGCTTTTCGTTTCTCACCCGTGTGGTGGCAGGGGCACGTGCAAAAAATGCACGGTCACGCTCAACGGCAAACAAGAGCTTTGCTGCCAATACCGTGTGCATGGTGATATAGAAGTGATTTTGCCTGAACACACGGACATTGAATCTGCCACAGGGGCAACACTTACCGATTCAAAATCGGACAACATCTGCCTTGCGTTGGACATCGGCACAACCACCCTTGCACTGGCACCGGTGGATTTGGATGCACATAAAATACAGCAGGTCATCACCCGCACAAATCCGCAAACTGCCTTTGGTGCGGATGTGATTTCACGCATCGACTATTGCCGAAAGCACACCGCACAGCCGCTTTTTGATGTACTCATCCAAGAAATCAACAGTATGATAAAAGCCTTATCTGTTCCGACGGCAAAAAGAATGTTTGTTGCCGGTAACACCACAATGCTGCATCTGCTTTTAAACACCGATTGCACCACTATGGGAACACATCCTTACACTCCGACATTTCTTGCAAGGCAGTGTGTAAAGGCAGAAAATCTCGGCATAAACGGTGTTGCGGAAATTATTACATTGCCGAATATTTCCGCTTTTGTGGGAGCTGACCTTGTGGCAGGGCTGAACCTTGTCGCAGAACCTGCCGACGGTAAATACAGTCTTCTTGTGGATCTGGGCACCAATGCGGAAGTGATTTTGTTTTCAAAAACGTCAATTCTTTGCACAGCCGCCGCAGCAGGACCCTGCTTTGAAGGAGCAAACATCTCGCAGGGAATGAGCGCTACCGCAGGGGCAATCACCGCCTTTTCGCTTGACGACGGAATTCCGAAAGTGCAGACCGTCAACGGCGCACCTGCCAAGGGCATCTGCGGTACCGGTCTTATCGACATTGTAGCAGAACTTTTAAAGCATGGCGATATTGATGAATCAGGCTACATGGAAGACGAAAGTTTTGAAGTTGCCCCCGATGTGTTTCTGGAGCAAGCTGATGTGCGGCAGTTTCAGCTTGCAAAATCCGCGGTTTATTCGGCAATCATGGCTTTGTTGCAACAAAAAAAAATCCGACCTGCGGATGTGGAAAAACTCTATATTTCGGGCGGTTTCTCCGCCAAAATCAACATTGAAAATGCCGTATTCTGCGGTTTGTTGCCCGCAGAACTCAAAGATAAATGTGCAGTCTTGCACAACAGCAGTTTGCTCGGCACGGTGCGCTATGCCTGCGAGCAGAATGATCTTGAGGAAATCGTCAAGAAAGCAATCTACACCGACCTTGCAACCGACCCTGCATTTTCGCAGATGTTTATTGAAAATATGATGTTTGTTGAATAATGAGCAACCAGGAGGAAAAAATGGCAGATATTGTTAATTATAATCATGATTTTGAAAAAATCATAGCAATTATTGAGCAATCAAAAATGCGAGCCATTAAAGCCGTTAATACAGAAATGATTGAAATGTATTGGCAGATTGGCAGATATATCAGCGAAAAGGCAGAACAAGAAGGTTGGGGCAAAAGTGTTGTGCAGGATTTTGCACAGTTTCTTAAGCAAACTTACCCGGCTGTAAGCGGTTTTTCGGCGCAGAATATATGGCGGATGAAACAATTTTATGAAACATATAAGGACAGTGAAAAACTCTCACCACTGGTGAGAGAAATTACATGGTCAAATAATCTTCTGATTATGGCAGGATGTAAAACGGATGAATCCAGAGAATTTTATCTGAAACTGTGTGCTGCCAATCATTACGGCAAACGCGAACTTGAAAGACAGATAGACAGCATGCTGTTTGAAAGAACCATGCTCTCGACTGCCAAAAATAAAGAGTTAATTGAACGCAACCCTGTTGTCGGAGCATTGCGGGATTCCTACGTGCTTGAATTTTTAGCAATGCCGGAAGAATATAAGGAAAAAGATTTGCGCAAATCCATTATTGCAAATTTGAAAAATTTTATTCTGGAATTTGGCAAAGACTTTACTTTTATGGGTGAAGAATACCGTGTGCAAGTCGGTAATACCGATTTTTTTATCGATCTTTTGTTTTATAACCGTGCGCTTGCTTGTCTTGTGGCTGTTGAATTAAAAGTCGGAAAATTTAAACCGGAACACCTCGGGCAACTTAATTTTTATTTGGAAGCACTGAACAGAGATGTCAAAAAAACGAATGAAAATCCGAGTGTCGGACTTATTCTTTGTGCAAACAAGGATGATGCGGTCGTCGAATATGCGTTGAGCAGTAGTCTTTCACCTGCCATGATTGCAGATTATACCTTGCAATTACCGGACAAGAAAATCCTGGAAGAAAAATTGCGTGAAATTGCAATGCTTTCGGGAGAAGATGAAAACGGAGTATAACATTATCCCGGAGGGGTGATTATGACAGAACGTGAACGATTTATAAAAACACTCAGACGAGAACCCATCGAAGGCCATTGCCCGACCTTTGAACTCGTTTTTTACCTGACTCTGGAAGCCATCGGCAAAATTCATCCCTCGCAGCAACGGTTTGACCAATGGAAGCAGATGAGCAAAACCGAGCAGCAGCTGCATATGGAATATATGGCAGACAGTTATATAGAAGTTGCCGAAAAATACCACCACAGTGCCATTTTCGTGCATCCAAACCCGGGTGATTTTGAAAACACACTGCGGCTTTTGTCCTGCATCCGTGAAAAAACAGGGGACAAGTATTTTCTGATGATGCACGGTGACTGCACATTTGAAATCCCCAACGGGGATAATATGCTTGCATTCAGTGAACGGATGTATGAAGATGAGGAAGGCTTGAAAAAAGAAGCACAGCGCCGTTTGGATGACAAACTGCGCTATGCGGAAAAAATGGCAGTATACAAAGACCTGCTCGACGGCTTTGCGCTGTGTTCGGATTACTGCTTCAATGTCAATCCTTTCTTTTCGCCATCCATGTTTGAAACTTACATAACACCTTATCTTGCCGCGCTTTGCAAAGGCTACCGTGATGCAGGTTTCTATTCCATCAAACACACAGACGGGAATATTATGCCCATTCTCGATCAGATGGTGCAATGCAAGCCCGATGCACTGCATTCGCTTGACCCGCAGGGCGGTGTCGATCTTGCAAGGGTCAAAAAGATGTACGGTGATAAAGTTGCCCTTTGCGGTAATGTCAACTGCGGACTGCTGCAGACGGGCACGGAGACGGAAGTGGTTGCCGATGTGCGCCGTTGTCTTCGTGACGGTATGGACGGCTGGGGCTTTGTGTTCTGCACCTCCAACTGTGCTTATACAGGCTTACCCCTTGAACGCTATGAGCTGATGAATAAAATATGGTGGGAAGAGGGAATTTACCGATAAAAAAATCAGGATAACGGTTTTTCCGTTGTCCTGATTTTTTTAAAACTGAAACTGTTCTAAAAACTCTGCCGGGGTGATGGCGGGCACAGGGCTGTTTTTGAAGTCCTTTACATTTCTTGTCACAATATAATCTGCCCTGATCCGTTCGGCGCAAACAGCCTGCAGTGCATCTTCATAATCCGAAAACGGTGCGTTTGCCGCATTCAACAGATCCGATTCACGCAAAGATGCAACGGCAAAAATGGATGTGATGGTTTTTATAATCTCCTTGATGCGCTCGCTGTCGAGTTCCTTGCGCATGATGTAAACGATATTCGGAACGGACAGCACCGAAATGCATCCCTTTATGCGGTTGACCTCGCAGAGCTTGAAAATTTTCAGCGCATCCTGCACAAAATCCGCACGGTTGCAAAGCACATCGAGCAAAACATTCGTATCAATCAGAATTTTCATAGCGCATCATCCTTTCTGCCCGTGCGCTTTTTTCATCTGCATCGGAAGAAAGTACGCCGACAAGGCTGTCGGAAAGAAAGGAAACCGTCTGATTTTTGGAGATCAGTCGAGCGACTTCATTGCCGTTTTTCATAATCACGATTTCCTGTCCGTCCTGCACCATCCTCAAAAATTTGCCGAAATTGTTCTGCACTTCGGTTGCGGTGGCTGTGGTCATGGTGGTTACTCCTTTCTTTTTACAAGATTACAATATCATTATATGCCAAAATAGCGATTTTGTCAATGCGGCAAAATCGCTATTTTTAGTATTTCAAAAAATATTCACCTTATTCACAGCAGCTGCTGAATATATTGGTCGAGTGTCGTATGCGAAAGCATGCCTTTGGCTGTGTTGACGAGGTTGCCGTCGGCATCCACAAAAATGGTGGTGGGGATGGAATAAATAGAGTAGGTGTAAGCCGCGCTCTGTTCGGTGTCAAAATAGACGGGGAAGGTGTAGTCGGTGGTGGCAAGGAAATCTTGTGCACTTGTGAGTGTTTCGCTTGCGTTATCTACAAGGTTAACCATTAAGAATTCTACCTGATCGCCGTATTCTTCCCATTTGTCCTGAAAAGCGGGGAGTTCAAGTTTGCACGGACTGCACCAGCTTGCCCAGAAGTTGACGACCACAGGCTTGCCTTTGTAGGCAGACAGTTTGTGTGCATTCCCGTCGGCATCATAGACGGTAAAATCGGGGGCTGTGTTTGCGGTTTGTGTGCCTGCGATCGGGGTATTCAGATCCTGCGCGACTTTGTCGGAGAATGCGTTATACAGCACCGCCGCACCGGCGACGACCAGCACCGTAAGAATAACAAGAATAATGGTTGTTTTTTTATTTTTCATGGTGTGAACCTCTTTAATTAAAGATTGCAATCAGTTTGCCGATCATGCCCGTTGCAAGCAGAATGCCGATGAGAATCAGCAAAATGCCGCTGACGGTGTTGATGATCTTGTAGTGTTTTTTGATGAAGTCAAAGGTCGATTTGAAGCGGTCAATGAGCACCGCGCTGAGCACAAACGGAACGCCGAGCCCGAGGGAATACACCAAAAGCATCAGCACACCCGTCAGCACCTGTCCCTGTTGCGAAGCCATCATCAGTGCTGAGCCGAGGAATGTACCCACGCAGGGTGTCCAGCCGACCGAAAAGACCACACCGAATGCAAGGGATGAGAAGAAGCCGAGATTTTCTGTTTTTGCCGTATACTTTGCACCCTTGAAGAGATTGAACTTAAATACGCCTAAATAGTGCAGACCGAAGAAAATAACGATCAGACCCGACACGATGTTCACAGCCGTCTGGTATTTACTCAAAAAACCGCCAACCGTGCCTGCCAGTGCACCCATGGCACTGAACACAAGGGTAAAACCGAGCACAAAACCGAGTGCATTTTTGAGGGTGGTTTTGGTGTTGCGTTCACCGCCGCCGGCAAAGTAAGAAATGTAAACGGGCAACATCGGCAGAAGACAAGGGGAAACAAAAGTGATGATGCCCTCTAAAAAGGATATTGCGTATTGCATAATTTTTTACCCTTACAGCAGACTCAGGATTTTGTCTTTCGGCATGGCGCCGACTGCCTGATTGACCACTTTGCCGTCCTTGATAACGAGCAGTGAGGGGATGCTCATGACCTGATATTTGACGGCGAGTTCGGGTTCTTCGTCAATATTGATTTTTGCAACCTTGATGTCATTTCTTTCGTTTGCGATTTCGTCGATGAACGGAGCGATCATTCTGCACGGACCGCACCAGGATGCCCAGAAATCGAGCAGAACGGGTTTGTCGCTGTTGAGTACTTCTTGTTCGAAATTGTTTTTGTTGATATTGAGTGCCATTTTATTTACCTCCGTAAATTTTCTTTGTTGACTCTATTATGCACATTTTTGTTTCCTTTTTCCGTGACAAAGTCACAAAAAACACACATGCAACCGTCGGTTGCTAAATTTTCAAGTTGCGTATGTAGATTTTATACTGTAATTTTGCTATACTCAAAGCATGAAAGGGGGCTTTTTTATGAATTTAGGAGAAAGACTTTTTACACTGCGTACGCAGAAAAACCTTTCACAGGGGGATTTGGCGGAAAAACTCAATGTTTCCCGTCAATCCGTTTCAAAATGGGAGAATAATTCCGCTGTGCCCGAGCTTGACAAAATTATCCGTATGAGTGAGATTTTCGGTGTGACGGTGGACGAGATTGTGAAAGAAAATGCACAACCGCCAAAAGAAGAAGCACCGCAGGAACCCACCCCGACCGTGGTGCAGGTCATTCAGAAAAACCGTTTTGAAAAACGCGAAATCGCAGGCATTATTCTTTTGAGTCTCGGCGGCCTTGCGTTTTTGTTGCTTCTGCTGTTGACGGGCTTGGGCTGTATTTATGCTCTGCCGGTGCTTTTGTGCGGGGCGGTCTGCTTTGTCTGCAAAAAGGAGGCGCCGTTTTATTGCGCGTGGCTTGTTTATCTGCTTGTGACGGGCTTTTTGTCCTTCGCCACGGCTGTGTCAAGCTGGAAAGTTATTCGCTATACCTTTCAGGAACCCTACAACGGTAATCCTGCCATTATCATCATTGCGTGGGTATGGTTTGCTGCCATGCTCGGAATCATGGCGTGGAGTGTTATTAAATTTGCTAAACGACCTGTTGAAAAAATCGGAAAACCGATTGCGCTGTGTGTTGTCGGTGCGGTGTATCTGCTTGCCGATCTGATCATTGGCAGAATGATCGGAGCTTATTACATGCAGCTGGCAGAAAGCGACTCGCTTTCATCCTCTTTTGTTTACGGTGTCAGCTCTGTCAACTCGGTGCTGACCATCCTTGAGCCCGTGTTTGCAACGCTTGTTCTGGCACAGGGAATCAGACTGTTGTTGTATTTTTACAAAAGACGGAAAGCGGTTTCTTGCTAAAATGAATATAAAACGCTTTTATTTTGAAGCGAAAAATAGGACATTAAACAAAAGTATAAAAAAATTAAAAAAAACACTGTACAAACGGTCAAAATAGTGGTAAAAAAGAAAGGTAAAAGAAAAATAAGGAGTGCAGAGAAAATGAAAAAGATTTACGAAGGCAAAACCAAAGATGTGTACGCTCTTGACAACGGCAATGTCATGCTCAAGTTCAAGGACGATTGCACAGGCAAAGACGGCGTTTTCGATCCCGGTGAAAACACGGTAGGACTTACCATTGAAGGCATCGGCAAAGCAAACCTGCAGACCTCCATCCACTATTTTGAACTGCTCAAAGCAGCAGGCATCAAGACCCACTACGTTTCCGCAGACATCGACAATGCCACCATGGAAGTTCTTCCCGGTAAGGTATTCGGCCACGGTCTGGAAGTCATCTGCCGTCTGGTTGCAACCGGCAGCTTCATCCGCAGATACGGCGAATACATCGCTGACGGCACCGTTCTTGAAGGCGGCTATGTTGAATGCACATTCAAGAATGACGCAAAGGGCGATCCGCTTGTCACAGGCGAAGGCCTTGCAGCACTCGGCGTTATGAGCCTTGAAATGTTTGAATCCATGAAGGAACAGACCCTCAAGATCACCAAGGTTGTCGCTGACGACCTCAAGAGCATCGGTCTTGACCTGTGGGATATCAAGTTCGAATTCGGCTACAACAATGACGAAGTCATCCTCATCGACGAAATCGCTTCCGGCAATATGCGCGTTTACAAGGACGGCACCATCGTCGATCCCGTTGAACTGACCAAACTCATCCTCAACAGATAATCGTTTTAAAATGATACAACCGTCACTTCATCGAAGAAGCGACGGTTGTGTTTTTTTGCGGATTCCTGTTTACCAATTTTGAAAATATGTTGATTTTGGTAAATAGATGAGGTATAATAACATTTGAGAGGTGATGTGCGTGAAACTTATTACCCGAAATCAATATTTGGAAAAACTTATCAATGTAATCGGAACGCCGGATATCAAAGTTATTACAGGTGTTCGCCGCAGCGGAAAATCCAAGCTGCTTGAAGCATTCAGGGATTATGTTGAACAGAATGTCCCCGACCACAATATCATTCAGATCAACTTCAATTTGCCGGAGTATGACCATTTGCTTGCATACAGACCTTTGTATGATTATATCAATTCGCAGTATATTGCAGGCAAAGAGAATTTTGTTTTGATTGATGAAGTCCAGATGTGTGCCGACTTTGAAAAAGCAATCAACGGATTGCACGCATCCGAAAAGTTTGATATTTATATCACCGGTTCAAACGCATTCCTGTTGAGTTCCGACCTTGCTACGCTGTTTACGGGAAGAACATTTGAAATCAAAGTGTTTCCGTTTTCATTCAGCGAATATATGCAGTATTTCGGCTATAGCGACAAATATGCAGCAGTGGATCAATATGTGCTTGAGGGTGGCATGGCAGGCTCTTATCTTTATAAGGACAGAGAATCGAAGTATGATTACCTCGCTGATGTTTTCAATACGTTAATAGTGCGTGACATCCGTAAAAAATATAAAATCCGCAATATGCAGTTAATGGACAGACTTGTGGATTTCCTGATGGATAATATCTCCAATCTGACCTCTGCAAGAAGTATCACAAACGCATTCAGCAGTACAAAAGAAAAGGTGAATCATATTACCGTCAGCACCTATATGCAGTATCTGTGCAATGCATTTGCATTCTACAAAATCCGCAGATACGACATCAAGGGTAAAAAGTATCTTACAACCAATGACAAGTATTATCTGAGTGACCATACATTCCGTTATGCCAAGCTCGGCACAAAAAACATGGACTACGGCAGAATTCTTGAAAATGTGGTTGCAATTGAGCTGCTTCGCCGTGGCTATGAGGTCTATGTCGGTGTGCTTTACAAGAAAGAAATTGACTTTGTTGCCATCAAACGAAATGAAAAGATTTATATACAGGTTTCGGATAATATCAGCGATGAAAAGACATTTGAGCGAGAGGTTTCGCCATTGCTTCAAATCAAGGATGCCTATCCTAAAATTGTGATTGCCCGAACCCGCCACGATGAGTACCAGTATGAGGGAGTCAGAATTGTCGATATTGCGGATTGGTTGCTTGGTTTCCAAAAATAATTAAATTGCAATTTTGAAAATTGATCGATGACTAAAAATACATGGAGAGGAGAAAAAGAATGTCAAATGATAAGAAAAGTATCCAATACAACGGAAACACAATATACTATTTCATAAAAAATATCGAATGGAAAGAAATTCGTGGCAAAGAAATGGCAAGAGCCCTCATGGTCATTTGTGATGAAAATGATAATCAAAATGATTTTTTTGCCATTTATGATGAAAGATATAAAGTTATGTACGCGATGCCTGATGATGCAACAAGATGGTACGAAAAGTATCTAAGTGAGAAAGAAAAGAAATAAAGGAGAGCAACCCATGGCACTAATAAAATGCTCAGAATGTGGAAAAGACATTTCAGATAAAGCAGCTACTTGTCCTCATTGCGGATGTCCTTTATTAAATGCAGAATATTCCCAGAAGCATAAAAAGAAAAATGGTGTGGATGCAAAAAGAACAAAGATATTTCTTTCGGCAGCTTTTATTGTCGGAGTTATAATTGTATTTGCAATTTTAATACTAACTCATACAATTTGTTTGAAGCATAGTTATTCTGATGCATCTGTACTTAAGCCACAGACCTGCTATCATTGTGGCAAAACACAGGGACAACCTAAGTCCCTAATGAAAATTCAATTTCCAATGCAAGGCGTAGGCTCATTATTGCCAATGCCCAGTTCAAATATGGGTGAAATAAAATGGGATGATGACAATAGCTTTAGTGCGTATGTTGGTAATATGACAGAATACGATTTTGATTTATATGTTCAGATGTGTGCAGAAAACGGATTTGACATTGATTACCAAAAAGGCGAAGATTACTATTATGCTGATGATGTTAATGGCAATAATCTCAACATATGGTACAAGGGCAATAATATTATTGAGATACAAATAGTGGCAACATATGAGGATGAAATAGATGCCGTACGCACTTCTGAAAATGAAACTGAATCAGCCTCAAATAAAGAACCAGAATCCAGTCCCTCAACATCTCCTAATGAAACAACGGAAAAAGAATCCATCAATTTGGCGGAAGCTCGAATCATCTTTGAAAATGTATTTGAAGAATATAATACCTTAATTGACGATTTTTCTGGATTGCTCGATTATTGTAATGAAAATACTTTCACTTCGATTGAAGAAATTGATGAGTACGAAAATCAATGGATTGCATTATCTAACGATGCATATCAATTAGCCAATATGCTTTTAGTGAAAATACCACCTAAAGAAGTAGAAGTCGAATGGGCTGGGTTTGCAGAACGGTTAATGAAGATAGGAAGTATCCTTTTTATGAATGCTACCTTGGATGCGAATCTTGACGGATATTATGATGCTGCTGAAATGGAAGAAGTGATCATTGGAGCGCGTGACGAGTTTGTAGTTGTGAGCGAAGAAATTGTTAATATTGCAGAGAAATTTAATAGCATTACACAAGGCGAAGCTATAACTATAACTGACAACACCACATCTACCAACAGTAAAAAGTGCGAGGAATGCGGAAAAACTGCTACCAAAGCTGTAAATCTCTTTGGTCAAACAGAATACTATTGTATAACTCACTACAATGAAATTATGGATATCATTGATATGATGGAATCCGATGTTGGTCAAGGCAGTGCAAGCAAGCATACCTGCGAAGAATGCAGTAACGAAGGAACCCACTCAATTATTGGTTTTTCAGGAAAAACAGAATATTACTGTACCAAACACTATAATGAACTGAAAGAAATGCTTGAGATTTTCGGATAAAAGGAGCAGGAATGTATTGCAATACCGCGGCTACCTTTCCGTCTTGCGCCTCCCATAATGTCAATTATATAAACAATCAGAGCCAAGTGCAGAAAAGACTGTACTTGGCTCTGTATTATTTCTGTAGTGAAAAGGGGGATTTCTTTTCTTAATTCTGCTCTTTGTATTTGTCTGCCTGCAGGTTGAACATATAGGCATATTTGCCGTTCTTTTGCATGAGTTCATCGTGCGAGCCGCTTTCGACGATTTCGCCGTTTTCAAGCATATAAATACAGTCTGCCATGACAGTGGTAGAAAGTCGGTGCGAGATGAAGATAACGGTTTTGTTTTCGGCGGCTTTGGTCATTGCCTGATTGAGTGTGTATTCGGCAACGGGGTCAAGGTTTGCACTCGGCTCGTCGAGTACGGCAAAGGGGCAATCTTTGTAGAACGCACGGGCAATGGCGACTTTTTGTGCTTCACCGCCCGACAGCGAAAGTCCGCTTTCGTCAAATTCGCGAAGCAAAATAGTGTCCGTGTCTTCGGGTAGGTCTTTTTGGAAATTGCCGCTTGCAAGTGCTTTTTTCACCTTTTCCGTCTCGGGGTGGCCATTCATGGCAACATTTTCGCCGACCGTTGCACCGAACAGTGAAAAATCCTGAAATACGGCGGCAAAATTGCGGTGGTAGGTCGGAATATCCCATTCGCGGATGTCAACGCCGTCCACAGTGATTCTGCCTTCGGTCACGTCATACAGACGAAGAAGCAGGTTTGTAAGCGTGGTCTTGCCTGCGCCGTTGTAGCCGACCAATGCAATTTTCTGATAAGGCTTGATTTCGAGATTGATGTTTTTGAGCACCGCTTTGTCCGTACCGGGATAGGTGAAGGACACATTCTCAAAACGGATGGTGACGGGCTTTTCGTGAACGGTCTTGTTGTTGCCGCCGATGATTTTTTCTTCGGCATTCATAAAGCGTTTGAATTTTTCAACATACAATCCGTTTTCGCGGAAGCTGATGGCAAACCAGCTTGTGATGGCAAAGACACTGTTGCTGATGGCGGTGGCTCCGTTGAAAGTGGCGGCAAAGTCACCCATTGAAATTTCCTTTGTCACAATGGCTTTGTAGCCCATAAACAGGGTGATGCCGAGATAAATGAGCAGTGTCAGCGGCATGGATTCCTGGCAGAAATAGAGTTTCCATTGCTTTGCAAGATAAGGCGAAATGGTGGCAATTCGGTCATGGATGTTCTGTTGATATCTGCGCTCAATCATCGCGCCTGCACGGCTGAGTCGCAGCTCTTTTGCGTAATCCTGCAAATAGAACACACGGCTGAAATATAAGTTTTTGCGGTCATAGGGGGTCATGGCTTCAGTGCGTTGCACGTTGACCTTTGCAATCAGACGACCCACGGGCACCATAAACGCCACGCACAAAAATACGAACACAAGGCACATCGGGTCGATGGTGACAATGACTGTGCCGATGGTCAGAACCGAAACAATGTTTGTTAAAATATCCTGTGTGTTTGACAGCACCTGCTGTGCGCGCTCGCTCATGGAAGTCATGGCAAGCACAAGGTCATTGTAATAGGCGGGATTATCATAGGCTTCGTAGTCCATTTTTGCCGCTTTTTCATAGATAACGGAATACATCTTAAAATAGAGCTTTTCGCGTTCTTTCGGCAAATAAATTTCATAAAAAACGGTGTTCAACAGGTTGCCGATGATAATGAACACCGCAAAAGCCACACACGCGACAGCTGCTCTGTAAAGATCAACACCCGAAGTCACAACATCAATGATGTATTTAAGCAGAACAACATTCGTCAGAATCCACGGAATGTTGGCAACCACATCAAACACAAGGTAACCGATGAGGTAAAACGGGGTGTGTTTGCAGATGAAGCCGAGCATGAACAGATAGTTGCGCAGGCTGTTTGATTTTTCTTTTGTCTTTTTTTGCTTACTCATAAACAGCCTCCTCCTTGTAACCCGATGCCTGCAGGGTGAACATTTCGCAATATTCTCCGTTTGCCTGCATCAGTTCTTCATGTGTGCCCGATTCAATCAGTTTGCCGCCTGCAAAAACAAGAATCTTGTCCGAACGGGTGGCACTCGAAAGGCGGTGCGAAATATAAAGCACGGTCTTACCTTTGGTGCCTTCCATCAGGCTGTCATACATACGGCTTTCTGCAACGGGGTCGAGTGCCGAGGACGGTTCGTCCAACACGGCAATGTCAAAATCCCTTGCAAACAGACGTGAAATCGACACTTTCTGCGCCTGACCGCCCGAAAGCAGGGCACCTTCATCGTCAAATTCGCGGGTGAGAATGGTGTTTTCTTTCTGCGGTAATGTGTCAATTTTATCGTACACACCACCCATTTCAAGGGCTTTTCTGGCAAGGGCTGCGTTTTCTTCGGTTACTTCTTCGGTCAGAACATTTTCGGCAACCGTCATGGCAAAAATGCGGTAATCCTGGAAAACGCTTGCAAATTTTTCGCGGTATTTCAGCAGGTCATATTCTTTGATGTTCACACCGTTGTACAGAATCTCGCCTTCGGTCACATCGTAAAGACGCATGATGAGCTTGGAAAGGGTGGTCTTGCCTGCACCGTTGTGGCCGACCACGGCAACGGTCTCACCCTTGTTGACGGTGAATGAAATATTTTCAAGGGTGTAGTCGTCCTTTTCCTTGTAACGGAAAGAAACATTCTTGAATTCAAGACTTTGGAAGTCTTCGGGAATGCGTTCCCCGCCTTTGATTTTTGGCTCATATTCCAAAAATTCACGCATATTCTGCACCCACAGGCAGTGCTTTTGCTGCATGGCAAAATAGTGCGCAAGGTGGTTGAGCTTGTTTCTTGCCGTGGTGATAGCGGAAATGAGTACGGAAAACTCCGCAATGGGCAAATTCTGCAAGACGATCAGTCTGTAACAGCCGTAGCCGAAGCCGCCTGCAACGGGAACAATTTCTCCGAAGAAGTCAGACACGATTTCCAATAAAGCAACCCGCCAGCCGTATTCTTTGATCACGCCGATATTTTTGTCGATAGCAGACTGAAATCTGCGTTTGACGACGGTGAAAATGTCTGTTGTTTTGATTTCCTTTGCAAAGTCTTTCAGCAGAATGGTACGGCGGATGTAATCTTTCTGCCGTTCATAAGGGGTCATTGCCTTGTCTTTTTCCAATTCCACTTCGTTTTTCTTCACGCGAAGTGCAATCACGATGACGGGACAAAGAATAAAGACGAGCAAAAACGGGTCAATGGAAATCAGGTAATTGACAAGCAGCACAAAACTGACCAACGAGCCGATGGTCCAAGCCGAGCCTTCGATGATGCGTTTGAAACCACCCTTGTCCACGACCCAGGTGGCACGGTTGTATTTGTCAAAGAAATCGGGGTCTTCGTAACAGCCGAGTTCCACTTCCTGTGCTTTTTTGAAAATGAGGTTGTTGAGATAACTTTCGCACTTGATTTCAAATTTGATTCTTACGGTGTAAACATCAATATAGGCGAGCAGATCTATGAGCAGTTTGCCGACGACAATAAGAATCATCCTGATTGCAAATTCTTTGAACGTTCCGTTGCCTTCGATGATCGACAGTGCCGTTTCAAGGAACATAACATTGATGACCACCGAATAATACACATTTTCCGAGATATACGCAAGATAAATAATCAACAGCGAAAACGGTGCACATTTGAATGCACTGCCGAGCATAAAAGCAGTGTTTTTCAGAATATGCGCTTTCTGTTTTTCCTTTTTCTTTTTATTCTTTATCATTTTTACAATACTCCGTCTGTTATTTCCAAAGAAAGAGTATACAGGAAAATAATATATCTTGCAAGAGTGGATTTTGCATAATTTCACAACGGTATTGCGTTTACTTTTTGTCCGCATTGTGTTACAATAAAAAACAATAAACGAAAAGGTGATTGTTATTTATGCCGAATAAAGCCTTTCTTGAAATCACAAATGTCTGTAACCTGTCCTGCTCGTTCTGCCACGGTACGAAAAGGGAAGGGCGTTTTATGACAAAAGAGGAATTTACCCTTGCCGCAACAAGATTACGCCCCTTTGCGGATTATCTGTATTATCATTTGCTCGGCGAGCCGCTGTTGCATCCGCAATTAGGGGAATTTCTTGCCGTTGCCGCTGACCTCGGTTTTCAGTCCATGCTGACAACCAACGGTACACTGCTTGCCGAAAAAGGAGAAATTCTGTTGCAGGCAAAGTCCTTGCGAAAGGTGAGTATTTCTCTGCACTGCTACGAAGCCAATAGCCTCGGCATTTCGTTGGATGATTATCTTAACCAATGTTTTTCATTCTGCAAAGCATTTTCCGATCAGGGCAAAATCGCCGTTATGCGATTGTGGAACAACGGCGGTGCAGACAGTCTGAATGATTATATTCTTGATAAAATGCACACTGCCTTCGGCGGTGAATGGAAGCAACTGCATTCGGGGTTTCAACTTAAAGACAAGGCTTTTCTGGAATGGGGCGATCTGTTTGAATGGCCCGACATGGATGCACCTGATTACGGTGCAAATCATTCCTGCTACGGGCTTCGCGATCAGGTCGGTGTGCTGTGCGACGGCACGGTCGTACCGTGCTGTCTGGATGCGGAAGGGGATATCAATTTAGGCAATATCTTTGAATCGGATATTAAAACCATTCTCAACAGTTCCCGTGCCAAAGCCCTCAAGCAATCCTTTGAACAACGTAACATCACCGAACCGCTTTGCCGCCGATGCGGTTACGCGAGTATAAAACGCAGATAAAAGAATGATATAGCTTAAGAGAATCTCTATATGGAATATAAATAAGAAACCTTTCAATTTTTGGCCTGAAAGGTTTCTTATATTTTTTTTGATCAAAACACATTGATTTTAAATATAATATCTTGTGAACATCATTTTAAATATGAAAATATATTGGTTATATCTACAAATATTTTAAATGAAATTTGTTTAAAATGTAGAAAAATGTATTCTTTATGAAAAAGGTGTTACAATTTAAACTTTTTGCGATTTATTAATTAAGTAAAATATTTTTATACAGTTAAAAATAGCTATTTTTAGTGAGGTTTGTAACAATGAGAGTATCGACTTTTTTTCAACAAGAATATTCATTAATTATTTCTATTATCGGAACAATAATCGGATTGATTATGTCAATTGTCGGTAGCACTCAGAACAAAGAGGCTGTGAAAAAGATAGGAGCTCTTTTATTGATTTTGTTTGTTGTTTGTTGTGGTATTGTATTATATTATCGTAATTCAAGTGAGACATCTGCGATCACAGAAGAGAGTGCAAGTTTTGAAGAACCTACAAACTTTGAAGATTCTGCATTAACTGATGTTGCTACAACCCCGACTGATAATAACGAATTGATAACGATAACCACCAAACAAAATGAATCTGATATTAACACAGATTCATCTGATTCATATTTAAATAATATTGAATTCATTGTTCCTGTAATCACATATTCTCAATATTCAATTACCTTGTGTGTATGTGCTATGACTCAATACGTTATATGCCAATGCTTTACCATTTTGAAAAAGTGACAACATTTTCATTCCCATAAATTCCGCATTTGTTTTAGTTGCCGAATTGAATAATGTGAGCCACATACCAGCAT
>JAFQCH010000003.1 GCA_017416485.1 Clostridia bacterium
ATGAATTCCTGTTGTTTTTACCCTCTTGATGAGTTAAAATCTAATTGATTTACAATTATGGGCGGTAAGCCCTGTTGTGCTTACGCCTTTTTCCCATTATATCTGGCTGCCGGCGTCAAGGTCGTATTGAAACAATTTCCGCCTGCGTTCCTACCGAAATTCTTTCAATCTCCACCTTGACTCTATACATAATGCACTTACCTCCGGCTTACCGATGTGCTGACACTATTGGCTTACCGATGTGCTGACCTTACCACGCCATTCCGATAATTTTGCATTTTGCATTTTCAATTTTGCATTTCTGCGAAGCAGATAAACCGCAATTTATTTCACTTCTCAATTTCTGCGTTTTTGACACCTGTGAGGTCAAACGGCGGGATGTATTGCGCTTCGGCACTGGTCAGCTCCTGCACAAAGCCGTCTTCGATGCCACACAGATACAGATAATCCACCGCTTTTTCGTATTCTTCTTGGGTGAGTTTACGGTTTAAGTTTTCAAACGCAAGCGGGGTTGCGGGAGGCGTGTACTGTCCCATGAGGGAGAACAAAGCCTGCCCCGGTGCGAACAAGGACGAAAACAGGTCGATGACACCGTATGTATTTTCAAGTTCACCCGGCAGAACAAGATGTCGCACAAGAATTCCTTTTTGCAACATCCCGAAATCATCGAGCTGCACATCGCCCACCTGACGGTACATTTCTTTGAGTGCCGACCGCACACGGAACGGATAATCCGCCGCGGCAGAATATTTTTTGGCGGGGGCAACGGCACTGTATTTGAGGTCGGGCATATAAATATCGATTTTGCCTTCAAGCATTTTCAGCGTCTGCACGCTGTCATAGCCGCCCGAATTCCAGATGACGGGCACTTCATGCGAAAAGCCGTCGAGCGCTTCGGCAATCTGTGCGGCAAAATGGGTCGGGGTGACAAGATTGATATTGTCCGCACCCTGCCACACGAGTTCTTCAAAAATCTCTCGCAGACGCGGTACCGTGACTGCTTCACCGAACCCGTCCGCGCTGATTTGTTTATTCTGACAGAACACGCAACGCAGGTTGCATCCGCTGAAAAACACCGTTCCGCTGCCGCCCGAACCGCTGACACACGGCTCTTCCCAGAAATGCAAAGCCGCCCTTGCAAGAACAAGGGCTTCTTTCTGACCGCAAAATCCTTTGTGCTGACTGCGGTCAATTTTGCAATTGCGGGGGCACAGGGTGCATTCCATGTCAGTTTTCCTTTTTGTAAAGCAGATGCAGTTCGTGCAGGGCACGTGTGGTCATCATATAAGCCACACGTCTGTTTTTTTCAAGATCTTCGGCATGCGGGATAATAACTGCATCGAATTCAAGCCCTTTGCTCAATGTGACGGGCATAACAATAACTTTACTGCTCATGCGCGAGTAGGCGGTGTTGACCAGTTCGCAATCGGGCAGATATTTTTTGATTTCTTTATGGAATTTTGCCGCGGTGGCCGCAGTGTCGGTGAGAATGCAGACGGAATTGTAGTCCGCAGGCACATTTTTTGCGATTTCGGCGGCTTGTTTGGCTTCTTTTTTTGTGTGATACACGAAAGGTGCTTGTCCTTCACGGTCAAAAACATCATAATCCGCACCGTCAAGGAATTGTTTGGAAAATTCGCTGAGCTGTTTGGTGGCACGGTAGCTTTTGCCGAGTTTCATCACGGATGCACCGTAAATTTCGCAAAGCTGTGCTTCGCTTGTGGTGTTCAGCTGGGGAACAAGTGCCTGATTGGTGTCTGCAAGCAAGGTGAACACGGCTTTGGGATACAGCAAACGCAGAATTTTGTGCTGCAAAACAGAGTAATCCTGCGCTTCGTCAAGCAGGATGTGTGCAGGCGGCTCGTCCTGCTCGCAGTTGCCGAGCTTCGCGGCAATATACAATGCCATCACGGCATCTTCAAAATTGAGAAGACGATTTCCCATGCGGTGGGCAAGATTGTCCACAAGATCCTTTTCCTTGCACCATGCACGGAAAAAGCGGTAGTAAAGCGGCACGGTGTCCTGTGCCACGGCACCGTTGATCATCATTTCGAGGTTGCCGAGGGCACTGTTTTTTAAGTTTTCCATGAGTTTCTGCAGAGGCTCATGGCTTTCGTGTTTTTCGAGCAGTTTTGTTGTCAGATCAAGGCGATTGATGATGAAATAATCTTCAATTTCGTCGCGTGCCCATTCCAGCAACAATTGCAAACGGGCATGCACGGACAGATTGACCGAAAATGCTTCGTACTTCTTTTTCATGGTTTCGGCAGACAGTGCAACATCGCCGAACACGCGGATATCAAAGAAACGACAGTGCATGAGGTCAAGACAGCGATCCACATAGGCAAGAAAATCGGGGTCATACACGGCATTGACCGTTCTTGTGCGGTGTTCATTGCCTTCCAGCACCGCTTCGGCCAGTTCATAATAGTCGGTCACGGTGTATTCGGGCAGATATTGCTCGAGCAAAGATGAGAACAGGCAAGAGCGAACTTCCTCTTCACCGAGGTCGGGCAGAACACCCGACACATAGTGCAGAAATGCCACATTATTTGTAAACAGAAGAATATCTTTTGAAATCAGGCTTGTACGCAGTTCATACAACAGCCATGCGAGGCGGTGCATGCCGATGCTTGTTTTTCCGCACCCCGCGGGACCGAACACGGCAAGGCTTTTTTTTGTGTCAAAACGGATACAGCGGTTCTGTTCACGCTGAATGGAACAAACAATAACCTTCAGTCGGTCGCTCGATGCCCCCGAAAGCACATTGCGCAAAACCGTATCGTCAATGCGAAGATCGGCATCCCAGCAAGCAACCAGTTCGCCGTCCTTGAACTGATATTGGCGAATTTTCTGAATTTCACCTTCGATGAGTCCCATCGGGGCGGTGTAAGAGGCTTTGCCTGTTTCGCCTGTGTAGAACAGCGAACAAACGGGGGTGCGCCAGTCATAAACATGCACGAACAGAGAGTCGGAGTCCATCAGCGTGCGAAGACCGACATAAATCTGTTCTGCTGCGTAGCCGTTTTCCTGAAAATCGACCCTGCCGAAATAAGGAGAAACACGCATCTTTTCAAGAATATAGCGGGTTGCAATGCAATCATTGACCGTCTGCATTTTTTTGCCGATGGATTCCTGCAGGTCAAAGGCATGCCCATAGACCGCACCGTAAGGATTGTCCAACGAGAATTGGGCACCCTCGGCACGGGCTTGCGCAAGCTGTTCGGTTTTTAATTGCGACAGATACTGCATCTGTGCATCAATAAACGCCTGCACACTGTGAAAATAATTCAGTTCCTGCTTGTCCATCCGACACCTCTTAAAAAACGGCAGATATGTACCCTGATTTTCGGGCGACCTGCGCCATTATACTCATCATTATACACCCAAATCAAACAAACACAAGTCTTGAAATAAAATAAAAATTATGGTATAATGGGGTAAGATAAAATAGAATATTATTTCCTTTGCGGGAGGTTTTTATGAAAGTGAACGACAAACTTTCTTTCGGCTCGAAGCTGTGGTACGGCTCGGGTGCGATCGGCCTTGACTTAAGCTACGGCATGTTCTACAGTTTTTTGAACAAATACCTGACAGACGTGCTTAAACTCAAATCCAACTTTCTGACCATTCTCACACCCATTGCCCGTATCTGGGACGGCATCAACGACCCGATGATGGGCACCATTGTTGACAACACAAACACCAAAATGGGCAAATACCGCCCGTGGGTGTTGCGCGGTTCACTGCTGAATGCAATTGTGCTTGCATTTTTGTTCAACAACCCCGGCATTCCCTCCAATTCCGCATGGATCTATGTGTATATCTCCATTTTATATGTCGGCTGGGGCATGTCCAACACACTTGCCGACATTCCCTACTGGTCGATGGTGCCTTCCTTCACAAGCGACCCCAAAGAACGCTCCATGATTGCCACCATTGCCCGCACCTTCTCGGGATTGGGTCAGGGACTTGTTTCCATCGGTGCACCGATTCTCATGAAGGTGTTCAGCACCACACAGTCCGGCGACGGCACACCCGTGTGGGATGAAAGAAGTTTTTCGTTCATTTCCATCATCTGTTCGGTCGGCCTTGTGTTCTTTGCCTGCATGGCAATGCTTAAAACCAAAGAAAACGTTGTCATTAAACAAGAAGAAAAATTCACTTTCGGAAAAGTGATTCAGATCGCAAAAGGCAATGATCAGTTGCTTACATTCATGCTCTTTGCAATGCTTTCAAACACCGCACACTACATGATTTCGGGCGTGGGCGTTTACTTCTTCGACGTTGTTGTGGGCGATGCGGGCAAGCAGAGCCTGTTCAATACCCTCGGTGCGGTCGGCTCCATTCTCGGCCTTGCCGTAATCCCGATCGGCATGAAGTTCACCACCCGCAGACGCACCTATCAGTTCTCGCTGTCGCTTGCCGCCGCAGGTTTCATCGGCATGTTCGCTTCGTTCAAGCTGTTTGCCGAAAAACTCATCGTGATGTACATATTCAACCTCATCGCACAGATCGGCACCGCCGCCATGTTCGTTTCGCAGACCGTGTTCCTTGCCGACATTGTCGACTACGGCGAAGTAAAAATGGGCTTCCGTGCGGAATCCGTCACTTTCTCCATGAAGGGATTCCTGCAGAAAATGGCATACACCATCCAGACTCTCATCATGTATCTCGGCATGAGTATCACAGGCTATAACGGTGACCTGCACGGTGCGAATGCACCCGCCGTCAAAACCGCATTCAGCGTGATGATGCTGATTCTTCCCTTTATGTTCATGATTGCATCGCTGCTCGTGTTCTCGACGAAGTTCAGGCTGCACGGCCCCTACATGGAAGACATCACCGCCAAAGTGACCGCCGCAAAGCAGGCAAGACTTGAAAAAGCAGAACAGGAAAACGCGTAATGCAGACTGAAAAAAAGGCCGTTACTTCGGCAAAATTAAAAATTATTGCACTTGTGTGCATGACCCTTGACCACATCGGACATGTGTTTTATATCCCGATGATGAGTGCCTCCCCTGCATTCGCTCTTTTGTATACCCTGCTTCGTTTTGTGGGCAGAATTGCATTCCCGCTGTATGCGTTCATGATTGCTGAAGGTTGTCGGCACACAAAAAATATAAAAAAATATTTTGCTCTGTTGGCAATTTTTGCCGCGGTTTCCGAAATTCCGTTCAACATTGCAGGAAACGGTACAGTGCTTGACAGCAGTGCACAGAATGTGTATTTCACGCTGTTTTTAGGGCTTGCCGCGTGCTATGTGGTGCGTTTGTTAAAAGAAAACGGCAAGCACATTCTGTGGTCGGCGCCCGTTGCGGCTTTGCTGTGTGCGAGTGCCTATTTCCTTTCGACGGACTATTCGTGGTACGGGGTGCTGCTGATCTGGCTGTGCGCCGTAACACAGGAACAAAAAAATGCCGTGCGGATTCCCGTTTTGCTGGTGGGACTGCTTTTGATTGCAAGACCGTGGCAGATCATCCAAAACGATTTCGCATTTGCCTGCATCGACAATTCCTGCATGCAGTTGTTCGGCAGTCTGCCCGCATTGTACCTGATTTGCCGCTACAACGGCGAACGCGGAAATTTGCGCATCAACAAATACTTTTTCTATGCCTACTACCCTGCGCATCTGTTGATTTTAGGGCTGTTGGCAAGCTTGTTGAAATAACATGATTACCTACACTTCTTTAAACGATTATTGTTTGTCGAATTTCGGCAAAAAACTGTATAAACTGACTGTGGACGGCGGCTTTACCTGCCCAAACCGTGACGGCACATGCGGCACAAAGGGCTGTGTGTTCTGTTCCGCAGACGGCTCGGGTGCCTTTGCCGAGAAAGGAAAAAATATTACACAGCAGCTCGAAAATGCAATATCCCGCATTGCTTCCAAAAAACCGCAGGGGTATATTGCCTATTTTCAGGCTTTCACCAACACATACGCTCCGGTAGATGTTCTGCGGGAGCGTTTTTTGTGTGCCATCCGATTCCCCGATGTGCAGGTGCTTGACATTGCCACCCGCCCCGATTGTTTGGGCGAAGATGTGTTGGATTTACTGGAAGAACTCAACAAAATCAAGCCCGTGTGGGTGGAACTGGGATTGCAGACAAGCAAGGAAGAATCCGTAACATACATCCGAAGAGGGTATGAAAACGAAGTATATCTGCAAGCGGTGCAAAACTTAAAAAAACGAGGGATTTACTGCGTAACACACCTGATCTTAGGGCTTCCGCACGAAACGGAAGAAGACATGAAAAACAGCCTGCAATTCGCTCTCGACGCGGGCACGGATGCGGTGAAACTGCAACTTCTTCACATTTTAAAAGACACCGACCTTGCAAACGATTTCCTTGCAGGAAAATTTGAAGCACTCACCATGGAAGAATACATCCGCCTGTTGACGGTGCTGTTGCCGATGATTCCCAAAGAAGTCAGCGTGCACCGCATGACGGGCGACGGTGACAAAAAGCAACTCATAGCCCCCATGTGGAGTGCCGACAAAAAGCGGGTGCTGAATGCCATCCGAAAAGCATTGGAAGAGAAATAAATATTTCTTTTTTGCTTTTTGTCTTTACTAAATAAAAATAAAAGTGTATAATGATTTATTAGGTAATTATGCTCGTAATTTTGTGAGCAATTCAACAGTATTTTATATACCAAGGGGATGTCATCATGGCAGTTGCCAACATTGTACCTAAACCGAATGTCTGCGTTGTGACCGATGCAGCTGTTTTTGCAAATCTGTATAATCTCACCGAACAGACCGACCCTGCCATGCCGAAAAACGGCGCGTATGAAATGAATCTTACCGCAACGGAAAGCACAATCAAAGCCGCTGACGAGCAGGGACTCTTCTATGCAAAACAGACCATGCGGCAACTGCAAGCCGTGCATGGCAGCAATGTCCCTTGCCTTGTTATCAAGGATGCACCTGCTTATCCTTACAGAGGCATTATGGTGGATTCCGTGCGCCATATGCAGAGTGTGCAGGAGCTTAAAAAAATCATCGATGCCGCCGCCATGTTCAAGTTCAATGTTTTTCATTGGCATCTGAGTGACGACCAGGGATTCCGCTTTGAAAGCGAAGTGTTCCCCGAACTCATAAAAGAATCCTCCGTGCGTCCGTCTTCGGATTTCGGCAAGGTGCACGACAACACCCCTTACGGCGGATATTACACCAAAGAACAGATGAAGGAAATCGTGGATTTCTGCCACGAGCGTTTTATCACCGTCATTCCCGAATTTGACCTGCCCGGTCACATGAGTGCCGTGTTGCACGCAAAGCCCGAACTTTCGTGCAAGGGTGAACCTGTTGCCATCAAAACCACAGCGGGTATTTTCCCCGACATTCTGTGCGCAGGCAAGCAAGAAGTTTTCGATTTTCTGTTTAAACTCTTTGACGAAGTATGCGAGGTGTTCCCCGACCAATACATTCACATCGGCGGTGACGAAGCCCCGAAAAAATACTGGAAGACCTGCCCGCACTGTCAGAAACGCAAAGCGGAACTCGGTTTCACCGACGAAGAACAGTTGCAGGGCTACATGACCTGCCGCATTGCCGACTACCTCAAGGCAAAGGGAAGAAATGTCATTTGCTGGAACGAAACGCTTGCAAGCGATGTGTTGCCCAAAGACCTTGTGATTCAGAACTGGATGGACAAAAAGAAAAAATGCCCCTCGTTTGCAAACAAGGGCGGCAGACTGATTTATTCCGATTATTACCACTACTACACCGACTACCCCTACGACATGACTCCCGTGGCCAAAACCTACAACGCAAATCCTGTTATCAAGGGGCAGAAAGCAAAAGAAAACACCTTGGGTGTGGAAGCCCCCATCTGGACCGAGCATGTGCGTGATTTTGCCCGCCTTTGCTACATGACATGGCCGCGTTTTGCCGCCGTCAGCGAAACAGGCTGGACAAAACCGCAGAACAAGAATTACAACGATTTCAAAGAAAGAATGATTGCCCTTCTGCCCGTGCTGTCTGATATGGGGATTGAAGCCGCGCAGCCCAAGGAATGGGATCCGAACCCCTTTACCCGTCTGTTCGGCACGACCTCCTTCTTTGCAGGCACGGTCAACAAGGAAATGATTCTCAACTTCTTAAAAGGAAACAACGATTGATGCAATACAATCCTCTTTCAAAAAAAGCAAAACCCGTTTTGATGATCACCGCCGCCATACAGGCTCTTGTGTTTGCAGGGGTCTGTTGCGGTGCTGTATGGGGCATTCCGATTTACGGCATGGGAAATATGAACATCATCCGCCTGATCGCCACGGCAATCGTGCTTGTGCTTGCCGTTTTGTGGGCGATTATTACCCCGACGGTGCGTTTTCGCCGCTATAAATACCTGCTTGCGGATGACAGAATTGAAATCGTGGAAGGTATTTTTTACATCCGCCGCACCATCGTGCCCATTGACCGCATTCATCAGATCGACATCACACGCGGTCCCGTTGATAATCGTTTCGGCGTTGCCAAAGTGACCGTGACCACGGCGGGTGCCAAGGCGACCATGCGTTTTTTAGAATTCGAAAAAGCGGAAGAAATCAGCGAAATGCTCAACCGTATCATCACGCTGAAACTGCGCAGCCAAAAGGGTGACGACGATGTTCAATAAACCGCTTCGCAATCACCCGACGTATATACTCGAAAAAATCGGTGCCTCCTTTTTGTTCCTTGCACTGCTTGCGGGCAATATGCTGACCGCAAACACGCAGAACATGGCAGACCTTTTTTCACTGCACTATTGGAAAATGATTTTTTCGCAGGTGCTCAGCGGGAATTTTTCAGTGCTTTTAGGCTCTGCGGGCATCATGATTTTTCTGTTTGTTGTTATCTGTGTAAGTGCACTTCGCTGGAGCCGCACCTTTTTTCACATTGAAGATGAACTGCTGTTTTCCGAGCGCAGGACAATGCTGAAAAAAACCTCCAAACTGCCCGTCAACAGCATCACCACCGTCAATATTTCGCAGAATCTTTTTGAAAAGATCGTCGGCACGGCAAAGGTGAAAATCGACATCAACTCTGCCGCCACCGCCGACAAATCCGATTTTGTTTTTATTCTTAAACTTTCAACCGCCCAGCAGTTCAAGGATGCACTGCTGTCGGCACAAAATAAAAAAGAAGTGCAACAAGACCTGCCCCACACCATGCTTGCATCCTTTTCGACCGCGGATGCACTGCGACATCAGTTGTTGAGCATCCCCTTGGTGCAGATCGCGACCGCGATTGCCGTGTTTTTACCGATGTTTGTCGGTGAAACGGCTGTGCTTAAGGATGCACTGACTGCCCTTGCCGTTTCAGCAGTGATGTATGCGGGCTCGTTGGTGTTCGGTGTGCTCAATCTTGCCGATTTCCGACTGGAAACGGACGGCAAACGCATTTTCATTTCCCACGGCAAACTGCGCACACAGAATTATGCGTTTGAAAAAACAAGAGTCAAAGCCGTGTTCCTCAAACAAAGTCTGCTTGCAAGGCTGTTTGGCTTTTGCAGTGTGGAACTGGCCGTTGTGGGCTTGGGCAACGAAAAGAACGAATCGCCCCGTTTGTGCCTGCTTGTAAAAAAAGACCGTGCGCAGCGACTGATTGACGAACTGCTGCCCGCATACACGAGCAAAAAGAAAGCGATTGTGTCCGAAAAAGCGGCACTCATCCCCGCATTTTTACTCACCGCACTTGCAACGGCTGTTGTGTTTGCCTTTACATGGGGATTCCCGCCGTACGGTTATATTCTGTCAGGTGCAGTACTTGTGCTCGGCATCGTGTCGGGGGCGCTGTCGCAGAAAACCCGCACAATAAGCCTTGAAGAAAACTTGATTTGCTGTTCAAGCGGCATCTTGAACAAAAAAACAGGCAGATTTTTATACCGCGACATACAGGAAGCAAGGCTTCACACCAATGTTCTGATGCAAAAAGGCAACTTTGGCCGTATCGGCTTCAGCATTCTTTCTGCCAAAAATGTGAGCATGCAAAAAACAGGCTGGTTCAAAGCGGAAATTTATGACGAACTGAGCCGGAAAATATTGAAATAAACAAGAAAGTAACATCATGCGCAAAGAAAAAAACTGCCCGACGGGAGTAATCGGAATCATCCCCGTGCAGGCATGTATCATAAAACCTGAACCCAAAAATATTGCGGAGGAAATAAACTATGAAACCTTTTATGGATGCTGACTTTTTGCTTTCCACCCCCACTGCAAAGGCACTGTTTGCCGCTTGCAAGGATGAACCCATTTTTGACTGGCACTGCCACCTGCAACCCAAAGAAATTTACGAAAACAAAACCCCTTCCCACATCACCGAACTGTGGTTGGGCGGCGACCATTACAAATGGCGCGGTATGCGCGGATGCGGCATCAGTGAAAAATATATCACAGGTGATGCTTCGGCTTACGAAAAATTCAAGGCTTATGCTTCGGCACTGCCGCAGATGCCCGGCAACCCCCTTTACCACTGGACCCACCTTGAACTGCAGCGCTATTTCGGCATCACCGAAACTTTAAGCCCCAAAACAGCGGATGCGATCTGGGAAAACTGCAACGCACAGATTGCCGCGGGCGGTTTCACCCCGCGTGAGCTCATCGAAAAGAGCAATGTCGCCTGCGTTTGCACCACAGACGACCCCGCAGATACACTCGAATACCACCGCTTGATTGCGGCTGACGAAACCTTCAAGTGCAAGGTGCTTCCCGCATTCCGTCCCGACAAAGCACTGGGCATCGACCTGCCCGCATTCCTGCCTTGGCTGGCTTCTCTCGAAAAGACCGCAGGAACAGAAATAAAAACCTATGCAAAACTCAAAGAAGTGCTGCTTTCCCGTATTGAAGTGTTTGCAGAGTGCGGCTGCCGTGCTACCGACCATGCCTTCACTTGGGTTCCCTTTGAACGTGCAAACGAAGAAACGCTTGAAGGCATTTTTGCCGCGGCGATCAACGGCGAAACGCTGACAAGACAACAGTCGGATGCTTACCGCACCGAGCTGTTCCGCTTCCTTGCAAAAGAATATCATGCCCGCGGATGGGGTTGCGAAATCCACATCGGTGCCATGCGCAACAACAATACCCCGAAGTTCAGAACCCTCGGCCCCGACACGGGTTACGATTCCATTGACGACTACAACATTGCCGAAAATCTGTCGCGTTTGCTCGACTCCCTTGAAACCGACGGCTGTCTGCCGAAAACAGTGCTGTTCACCCTCAACCCGAAAGACAACTATGTGCTCGGCTCGATGCTCGGCAACTTCCAGTCCGATGAAATCGGTTCCAAAGTGCAGTTCGGCACGGCATGGTGGTTTAATGACAACATTGACGGCATGCGCGAACAGATCAAAGCCCTCGGCAACCTCGGAGTCATCGGCAAATTCATCGGCATGGTAACAGACTCGCGTTCCTTCCTGTCTTACCCCAGGCACGAATATTTCAGACGCATCGTCTGCGAATTTTTGGGAAATCTTGTGGAAAGCGGCCAATACCCCGCCGACATGGAAACCCTTGAAGCCATGGTGAAAGCCATTTCGTTCGGCAATGCTGCCGCTTATTTCGGTCTTTCAGTATAATTGCAGGAAGCAATGGTATATTTTAACAGGTGATTGATTTTGAATATTATGCGATTTCTGACCCCGAAAGCGGAAGTGGAATATCTTGAAAGCAACTTCACGCTTCGCCAGGGGCTTGAAAAAATGAAATACCACAACTATGCGGAAATTCCCGTGATCGACGAAAAAGGACATTACTTCGGCTCGGTCACATTGGGTGATTTTCTGTGGGCTCTTTATGATGATGACAACCCCAAGCGCGCGGAGCTTGAAAAACTGCCATTAAAGGACATCATCCGTCCCGATTACAACCCCTGTGTGACGGCAAATGTGACCATTGATGCCGTTTTCAATAAAGCCATCACACAGAATTTTGTTCCCGTGGTGGACGACAGAGGTGTGTTTATCGGCATTATTAAACGCAGCACCATCATCCGCCATCTTGCCACCGTCAAAACAAATCTTCCGACGGAAGAAAAATAACACAAATCGGTTGTTATGAAAAATTTCAAATCTTTTTTTGAAAAACAAAAAATCAAAACATCCGCAAAAGAGGTCGGGCTGCCGCAAAAACGGCGGCTCGGCCGTTTGTTTTCTTTTTTGGAGAAATTGAAAAAACTGCTCGCGAAATATGCAATCACTCCGGGGTATCTGATTGTGATTGCATTCTGCGGTTTTCTTGCGGCTTCGCTTGCGGCTCTGTTTATGGGTGCCGGCTTCGGCACGAAGGAATTCACGCAAAGTGTGTTTCTGCCGCTGTATTGCATAATTTTTGCCTGTGTGAGTGCGTTGACGGCAGGCATGTCAATTTTCATAAAATCGCAAAAAATCGGCCATTGGACGATGTTTGTGCTGACTTGCCTGTATGCGTGTCTGCTTGCAGGAAAAAAGAGCCTTGACCTTTATTTGTGCATTGCTGTGGGGATTGTTGTGTTCATTGTAATACGCTACCTGAACAATGAAGACAAATTGTCACTGTCCGACTCGCGATTTTCGTGGAAAAACAGCACCGTCTGCCTGACGGTTGCCTGTGTGCTGTTTACCCTGTTTGTGGGCGGATTCACAATTCTGCGCTACACCAACTTCGGCGGTGCAACATTTGACCTCGGCATTTTCACGCAGATGTTTGAATACATGCGCACCACGGGTGTGCCATACACCACGGTTGAGCGCGACGGACTTGTGAGCCATTTTGCTGTGCATTTTTCACCCGTTTTCTATTTGCTTGTGCCGGGCTACATGGTATGGAGCCATCCGTCTTATCTGCTGGTGATGCAGGCTTTGGCACTCGCTCTTTGCGTATTTCCCATCCGCCGTCTTTGCAAAAATATGGGTTTTTCTCCCCTTGCAAGCACTGCCGCAGGGTTTGTATGGCTGTTTTATCCCAGCGTAGCTCTTGGCTGCTGCAATGACTTCCACGAAAACAAGTTTTTGCCGCTGATGCTGTTTTGGTTGCTCGTGATGATCACCGAAAACAAACGCATCGGTGTGCTCATTTTTGCTCTTTTGTCGTTGTCGGTCAAGGAGGATGCGGCGGTTTATATCGTCTGCATCGGGCTTTACTGCCTGTTTGCAAAAAAAGAAAAAAGAACGGGCTTTATTCTCATTGCCATGGCGCTTGCGTGGTTTGTGTTTGCAACGGGCATGATCGAATATTTCGGCGGCGAACCGATGGTCACCCGCTTCAGTGACTATTATTCCGATGCAGAAGGCTCATGGATCGGCATCATCAAAACCGTTGTTGTGAACATCGGGTATCTGCTGAAAATGATTATGACACAAGAACGGCTCGAGTTCCTTTTGTGGATGTTGCTACCTGTTCTGTTTGGCCCGTTTTTAACGAAAAATGTGTGGACTTTGCTGTTAATGGTTCCGATGCTGGTCATCAACCTCATGCCGACACTGGCTTCACAGTACGATATTTTTTATCAATACACCTACGGGCCCGCAACGCTTGTGCTGTTTTCGTGTATTTTTGTTTTCTCACAGATGAAGGAAGAAACACGACGATTCTGCATCACCGCTTCGCTTGTGCTGTGCATGGTGTTCGGCACCGGCGCAACGGTGCAAAAATTCGGATACTACACCCGCAACGCCGCCAACCATGCAGAAGAAATCCGCCTGTCGGAAGAACTGCTTGACACAATTCCCGACGATGCAACCGTTACCGCAAGGGATTATGTTGTGCCGCATTTGTATGACCAAAAAGAACTGTACACCGTGCCAAATCATTACAGCGCACTGTTCTGCACAGACTACTATGTGGTGGACACCCGACAGGACGGCAACAAATACAACGACCGCATGTATGAATTCATTGCCAACAACCCATACGAATTGATTCTTGAACAAGGCTATCTGCAACTGTGGCAATACAAAGGTGAATAAAAAGCAAAGAGGATTCTCCATGCGGGAATCCTCTTTGCCTTATTATTGTATTTTTGATAACTCTTTATAAGCCGTTTTCAAAGGAGCATACATCTGTTTATAAAGTGAATAATACGGCGCATAGGTGTCTGTGTTTTCAATTTCGGGGGCGGTTTCGTCGGCGATATGGATGATCTTTTCGCAGGCTTCGGGAACAGAGCTGTAAAGTCCCGCACCGACCATGGCAAGAATGGCAGCACCCAATGCGGCACCCTCGGTGTTCTGCGTGCGGCAGACAGGTCTTGCATACAAATCAGCCAGCATCTTGCGCCAGAATGCACTTCTTGCCCCGCCGCCGCAAACGGCCATGGTGTTGACTTCCATGTTCAGTTCACGGAAAACGGAAAGGCAATCGCACAGCGAATAGCTGACACCTTCCATGACCGCACGGATGATGTCGCCCTTGGTGTGCATAGCAGAAAGGCCGAAGAACACACCGCGGCAATCGGGGTCAAGGTGCGGGGTGCGTTCACCCATCAGATAGGGCAAAAACAGCAGTCGGTTTGCACCGATGGGGGATTTGTCTGCAAGGGCAGTCATTACTTCATAAGGATCGCAATTCTGTTCTTTTGCAAGCGCGATTTCGGTTTCGCAGAAGGTGTCTCTCGTCCAGCGAAGCGAAAGCCCTGCCGCCTGCGTAACACCCATCACGTGCCAACAACCGGGTACTGCACAGCAGAAAGTGTGGATTCTGCCTTTGGGGTCAATAACGGGCTTGTCGGTGTGTAAAAAAACAACACCGCTTGTTCCGATGGTGGTGAAAGCCGCACCGTCCTTGACAACACCCGTGCCGACAGCCGCAGCGGCATTGTCGCCCGCACCGCCCACAACGGGAACAGCAGCGGTAAGACCTGTAAGGCCTGCAATTTCCTCGGTCAGGTAACCCGTGATGTCGGGCGATTCATACACTTTTCCGAGCAGTTTGCGGTCGATGCCGAGTTTTTCGAGCACCTCGTCCGACCAGTCGCGATTGGGAACATCCAAAAGCTGCATGCCTGCGGCATCGCTCACTTCGGTCGCGAACACGCCGCAAAGGATGTAGCGGATATAATCTTTGGGTAACAGAATGTGGGCACATTTTGCAAAAATTTCGGGCTCATGCTTTTTGACCCACATGATTTTGCTTGCGGTAAAACCCGTCAGGGCTGGGTTTGCCGTGATTTCAATGAGTCTTTCTCTGCCGACAAGGCGTTCAATGTCTTCGCATTCGGCACCCGTGCGCTGATCGCACCAGATGATGGACGGACGAAGCACATTGCCGTCTTCATCGAGCATAACAAGGCCGTGCATCTGCCCCGAAAGACCGATGCCGACAATATCTTCTGCGGCAATCCCGCTGTTTTTCACAACTGCCGTCAGGGTTTCCAGAACGGCATTTTTCCAATCAACAGGATCCTGCTCTGCCCAGCCGTTTTTCGGCTGTGAAAGCGGATATTCAGCACTTTGCGAGCAGACGGCATTGCCGAGAGAATCAAAAAGAACCGTCTTGGTTCCCGATGTGCCGATGTCTATACCGATACAATATTTCATCTTTATTCACCAAACAGCACGCTGTTGACAACGCTTTCAAGATATTCCTGTCTGCCGCTTCCCGGAGCAGCAGGCTTTTTGAGCTTGAGAGCATATTCCGCAAGCTCAGTGAGGTCTGCTTCACCGCTGCGGATGCGTGCGCCGATGCCTTCGTTGTAAGAAGCATAGCGCTCGGCAATGAAGTCGTCGAGTCTGCCGTCTTCAATCAGCTTTGCGGCTTTGATAAGACCGAGTGCATAGGCATCCATACCGAGAATGAACGCATGGAACATATCTTCCTTGGTGTAGCTGGGTCTGCGGTTTTTGGCATCGAAGTTGAAGCCGCCGTTGGTAAGACCACCGTATTTGAGGATTTCAAGCATGCACATGGTGGTTTCGTAAATGTCATAGGGAAACTCGTCGGTATCCCAACCAAGGAACAGGTCGCCCTGATTTGCGTCGATGGAACCGAGCATACCGTTGATGGCGGAAACACGCAGTTCATGGCGGAAGGTGTGGCCTGCAAGGGTTGCGTGGTTGGCTTCAATGTTCATTTTGAAGTCCTTGTCAAGACCGTACTGACGCAAAAAACCGATTGCCGTTGCAGCATCGAAGTCATACTGATGCTTCATGGGTTCTTTGGGCTTGGGTTCAATATAGAAGTCACCCGTAAATCCGATGGAACGGGCATAGTCAACTGCTTTCTGCATGAGGTTTGCAATGTTTTCCTGCTCGAGTTTCATGTCAGTGTTGAGCAACGTTTCGTAGCCTTCACGACCGCCCCAGAATACATACCCCTGACCGCCGAGTTTAACAGTCAGTTCAATTGCCTTTTTGATCTGTGCGGCGGCAAAGCAGTAAACTTCTGCGCTGTTGGAAGAACCTGCACCGTTGCAGAAACGGGGATCGCCAAACAGGTTGGCAGTACCCCACAGGCACTTGATGCCTGTTTCGTTCATTTTTTCAAGAATATAATCGGTAATTTCGTCAAGACGGCGGTTTGTTTCGTTGATGTCTTCCGCAGCGGGAACGAGGTCAACGTCATGGAAACAGAAATAGCGGATGCCGAGCTTCTGCATGAATTCAAAGCCTGCATCGACCTTTGCAAATGCGTGTTCCATGGTGCCGGGGACTGCACCGAAGCTCTTGTCTGCCGTTCCGACACCGAACATATCCGTACCCGTTGCGCACAGGTTGTGCCACCATGCCATGGCAAAAGGAAGATGTTCGCTCATTTTCTTGCCGAGAATCACACGGTCGGCATCATAATAGCGGAATGCAAAGGGATTTTTTGTGGAAGGTCCTTCATAACGGACGGTATCAATTTCAAAATGAGACATTTTTATACACTCCTTAATTTTTCGGATTGGTTTGTTACATAACAGTATATATGTTTTTTATTCACATTGCAATATAAAACAAAAAAAAGGAGCCGTATTGCTACAGCTCCTCATGTATTTGTTATCAATCAAAATAGCCGTCGAACCAGTAGTTGGTCTGCACGATCATCAGGTTACGCGGTTCCATGGAACCTTCAATTTCGAAACCGGCCATAGACATTTCCATTTCTACTCTCTGGTCGATGTCGGTTTCCACATTGTAGGATGCGGCGATGGGATTGAGAGTTGCGCGGTCGAAATAGAAGATCATCGAGCCTGCGGTTTTGATATCGCCCAAGAAGGCTTTGATGCCGGTTTTGATACCTTCGGTTTCCTCACTCTGATCAAGCGGATAAGCGGAGCCCAATTCAATAATGTCCGTGCCTTGCATGTTATACAGCGCTGTCTGGTATTTGTCAAGATAAAACTCTTCGCCTTCAGCCATCACATAATCTTCGGCAAGCTGCTTTTTGGCAAGTGCTTTGATATCAGCGGGAACGCTGTTATAAGACTCGTTTTTGATGGTAATGGTCACCTTGATGCAGTCCGTATAAGCGTCTTCCTGGTTTTTGAAACGGGAAGCAGCATGCGTTGCAGGTACATTGACATCAGCAGAGAATGTGCAGGGAACACCGATTTTGATGCTCATGTCCTGAATGTTTTCAAGTTTAAGGGCACTGACAATATTTGATGTCGGCCCGGGGAAATTGTAGCCTGCGGCGGATTTGCTTTTGTTTAATGCCGTATACCGTTCGCTTGCGCCGTCTTCTCCACGCATGGCATCTTCAATAAGCCCGGTATAAATGCCGAATTCAAGATTCTTGGTTTCCATGAATTCATATTCATAAGCATAATAATGAACTTTGTCTTTGAAAAAAACTTTGTCTTTGATGATGTTGACAAGGTCATTGAACAATTGCAGTTCGCGTTCATCCGGGCTGTAGGTTTCAATGGAGTCAAGCCCTTTCATGAAGCGATAGCAACGGCGTGCATCTTCCATGGTGATGCCGGCGCCCATAATGTCGGCGGCATAGTATTCGGGAGAACCGATTGCAGGCATTGCAACTTCGCCCGAAACGATGGCAAGCAACTGTTCGAAGTCAGCCTGTTCAACCACACCGTCACCGTCCATATCGCCGTAAAGACGGATTTTCTGATTGGTGTTGTTGCGCACTTCATCTGCGGCAAAGGACTGCACAGACACCGCACCGAGCAGCATGGCAATGCAAACAACGGCAGAAATGATTCTGAACATTTTTTTCATTTAAAAAACCCCTGTTTCTTGATTTGGAATAATAAAGTCTGCATAATATGACTAATAACATCATACCACATCCGATTGATTTTGTAAATATATAAAAATACATAATTTGCAGAAAATTTTTTCTTGCATTTGCTGAAAATTGCAGTATAATATAATTGTATATTTTGGGCTGTACTGTGTTGTACAAGCCCCAGGGTTACGAAATGAAAGGAGCAAACAAACAATGACCTACACGCATGAAGTAGAAAAAATGTGCCCGGTCGCCAAAGGCCCCAAGCACGGTCCCGCACCCATTCCCGAAGAAGGCCGTTGGGTAAAGTCCACTGAAATCAAAGACATCAGCGGTTTCACACACGGTGTGGGCTGGTGTGCACCCCAGCAGGGCGCTTGCAAGCTGACCCTCAACGTAAAAGAAGGCATCATCGAAGAAGCACTTGTTGAAACTCTCGGTTGCACCGGTATGACCCATTCCGCAGCTATGGCTGCCGAAATTCTTCCCGGCAAAACCATTCTTGAAGCTCTGAACACCGACCTCGTTTGCGATGCTATTAACACCGCCATGCGCGAACTGTTCCTGCAGATCGTTTACGGCCGTACCCAGTCCGCTTTCTCCGAAGACGGTCTGTCCATCGGTGCATCCCTTGAAGACCTCGGTAAAGGCCTGTGCTCTCAGGTCGGCACCTGCTTCAGCACCAAGGCAAAGGGTGTGCGTTACCTGCAGCTGACTGACGGTTACATCACCAAAATGGCTCTTGATGCAGACGATCAGGTTATCGGTTACGAATACATAAAGGTCGGCCCCCTGCTTTCCGCTATCCGCAAGGGTGAAGACATCCAGGCCGCCCTCAAGAAGTTCACCGGCACTTACGGCCGCTTTGCTGATGCCGTAAAGACCATTGACCCCAGAGAAGAATAAGGAGGACGCAAAAATGGCTAATAATGTAGTATTTGAAGGCAAAGACAGAAGAATGCCCGGTATCGAAAAGTGCCTGGCTGAATACGGTCTTGAAAGTCTTGAAGCAGCCCGCGACCTCTGCACCGCTAAGGGAATTGACGTTGACACCATCGTCAGAGGCGCACAGCCCATCGCATTCGAAAATGCTGTCTGGGCATACACTCTCGGCACAGCTGTTGCCATCCAGAAGAATGTTTCCACCGCTTCCGAAGCTGCTGCTGCAATCGGTATCGGTCTGCAGGCTTTCTGCGTACCCGGCAGCGTTGCTGACCAGAGAAAGGTCGGTCTTGGCCACGGCAACCTCGGTGCAAGACTGCTTGACGACGGCACCAAGTGCTTCGCTTTCCTGGCAGGTCACGAATCTTTCGCAGCTGCTGAAGGTGCTATCGCTATCGCAAAGACCGCCAACAAGGTCCGTACCACTCCCCTTCGCGTTATCCTCAACGGTCTGGGCAAAGATGCAGCTATGATCATCTCCCGCATCAACGGCTTTACTTATGTTCAGACAGAATATGACTACTTCACCGGCGAACTCAAGGTCGTCAAGGAAGTCGCTTATTCCGAAGGCGAACGCGGTCAGGTCCGTTGCTACGGTGCTGACGATGTCAACGAAGGCGTTGCCATCATGATCAGCGAAGGTGTTGATGCATCCATCACCGGCAACTCCACCAACCCCACTCGCTTCCAGCATCCCGTTGCAGGTACCTACAAAAAATGGTGCTATGAAAACGACCGCAAATACTTCTCCGTCGCTTCCGGCGGCGGCACCGGTCGTACCCTGCATCCCGACAACATGGCTGCAGGCCCTGCTTCCTACGGCATGACCGACACCATGGGTCGTATGCACTCCGATGCTCAGTTCGCAGGCTCCTCCTCCGTTCCGGCACACGTCGAAATGATGGGCCTTCTGGGCATGGGCAACAACCCCATGGTCGGTGCAACCGTTGCTTGCGCAGTTGCAGTTGCTGAAGCTCTGAAATAAAGGCTTCGCGGCTCTTGGTAGTGTGTTAAAGCGATAAAACCGCACTAAAATTTAATAATCATAGGCGCACACATCATTTTTAGATTTTAACCAATGATGTGTGCGCTCATTTTTTTTATATTTCAGGAGGTTTAACAATGAAAAAAAAATCAAAATGCACCCTACTACTACGATCACTTTTGAAGATGGTTGTAACTTGTATTCAGACGTTTGCCGCAAGCGCAATTTAAGGCACCCTAATTGTAGGTGTTGTATTATTCCAGTTATAGAAAATGTTGAAAATAGCAAGAAAATAGTGTATAATAACAAAAAAGCAATTGATAAATCTACTGTAAGTAGTCCAGTAGACATTACGAATTCAACAACAAAAACTTCAGAAACAAAAATAGCTCCAGAGTGGGAGAATGCCAATTTTGCTCCAGATAAGGTAGAAAACATAAAAAACACCTTTCAGAATATGGTGAGATTACTTTTGATGATTATGTTAAGGGCGCAAGAATACTTCTTTCTAAACCAGTTGGAGGTAGCATAGACGGATTTGAAAATAATGCTGGAGCAACATATAGGTATGATAAAGAAAATAATGATTTTGCTATCGGAAAAGATGGTATTATTTTTACCAGATTTAAACCTATTGATAAATAGAAATATTGGGAGGTAATAAAGAATGGAGAACTCAAACAATTGTAGAAAGATAGAAATACCTAAAAGTATCTGCGCTTGTTGTGGACTAATTGAGGTAACATTTTATGGTATTTGTTCTGTATGTGGTTGGCAATATGATTTAGTACAGAATAAAATACCTGACTATAAAGGCGGTGCTAATCAAATGAGCTTAAACGAAGCAAAAGAAGCATATAAAAAAGGTGAAGAAATTTACTAATTTAATAGAGCAATAAGGCAAACCACTTATAAACAGTAGTGGTTTGCTTGTCTTTTATAGTGATTTAGACGATAAACAAAACAACTAAATATTATTACAAGGGATTACCAGCACACCCTAATTGTAGATGTTGTATTGTGCCTGTGATTGATAATGTCACAAAGGAAGAAAACCAAAATAAAACTTTGTAGAAATAGATTAAAAAATATAATGCTCTTTCTGCTAATTAGGGAAAATCATTGACAATTAAATTAGAAGATGATAATATCAAAATACCGCAAGGAATGTATAAGCAAACAAATAAGGAATTAGAAAAAGGTATTAAATCTTGGCAAAAAAAGATAGAAGAGCATCAGAAAAAATTACAACATCCAGAGCTTTTGGAGGGTTGGGAAAAATTAAGCGAAAAAGCAAAATAGGGTACAATTCTTCACTGGGAGAAAGAATTATTAGCTTTTGAAAATAATATTAAGGCTGCTGAAAAATTGCTAAAATAGAGGAGGAAAAAGAAATGAATACAAAGTATTCAGAATTTGCTATAGATAGCATAATAGATGAGATAAATAGCCGTTACAAAGAAGCAAAAGACAAGTTAAATGATAATGTTAAAGATGAATATTATAGCGGTTATTGGCAAGCTTACTATGAAGTAATGGAAATAATAAAAAATAGATTAGATAACTAAGAAAAGTGTAAAAATATTATTTTAATGATTAATTTAATAGAGCAAATAAGGCAAACCACTTATAAACAGTAGTGGTTTGCTTGTCTTTTATAGGGGTTAGACATTAAACAAACAACTAAATATTATTACAAGGGATTACCAGAGGGTAATAACTTATGGAGGTAAATATGGAAAATACAGTAGAAACTAATGTTAGTGAAGTTGTAGAAGAAACGACAAATACTGTAAATTTATGGTATGATGGGTGCGGTTAATAATAAAAGTGATGGGGTGAAAGCCCTATACAGCGCGGTTTATAAGGCCTAAATGGATAATCTCAACGAAATGATGGGTCTGCTCGGCATGGGCAACAACCCCATGGTCGGCGCTACGGTTGCTTGCGCTGTTGCAGTTGCTGAAGCTCTTAAATAAGAACCTGAAATGCCTTGCATTTCAGAACCTTGTTACTCGCTTCGCTCGTAACAAGTTTTATCCGATAAAAAATCCTCTCGTTTTCAGCAAACGGGAGGATTTATTTTATATTCTTTATTCCAGACCTACAGATCTGCGCAACAGGGTGCGTGCATCGCCTGCAGTCAACTTACCGTCGCCGTCTGTATCACCTGCGCAGACCTTTTCGGGATCAGCCGCATCCAGACCGACGGAAATGCGCAATGCAACTCTTGCGTCACCCGAATCCAGAATACCATTGCCGTCCAGATCGCCGATGACCGCGAGTTTGAAGAGCTGACCGTTGTTGGTCACTTTGATACCTGTGCCGGTTTGTACAATTGCATCATCTTCAATACGAACACCTGCGTCGGTCATGATAATTACATTGCTGCTATTGTCGAGCATCCCGCGCAATGCGCCGACCGTGAGTCCTGTCTGATCAAGGATGACAAGGTTATTTTCATAATCCACACGGATACCTGTTTGCGCAACGGGCACAACCGTGATGGCAAGAATTTGTGTTTCGATCTGCATGGGGCATTTGTTGCACAGCAGTGCCTTTGTACCCGTGGAGTATGCAGTGGGCTCCATGATGGTGATCCAGCCCTTGGGATCGTGACCCGTTGCGGGGGCATCGGGATTATCCACCGTCTGCTTTTCGCCGCAGCGTTCGCAAGTGGCAGAAAGAGTTCCTGCCGCAACGCAGGTTGCACTCTTATCAACAACAAATTCGGAATACTTATGGTTCAGCAATCTGCCGTCCGAATATCCGCAGACCGTGCAGAAACGAATGGTATTGCAATCCTTTGTTTCGTCCCACTTGTGGTCACCGATATTGCCCGTATCCTGCGGTTCGGTTTCAAAAGCACAGCGCTTGCAGACCATTTTGGTCCAGACCGTGCTTTCGCAGTCACCCGAAACCACAACGACTTCATAATCATGGCCGAGTGCAGAGCCGATGTCGGGCAGAGTTTCCGTTGCATCGCAGTATTCGCACTTGGCGGTTTTGGTGCCGTCAGTCAAACAGTCGGCATCAGAGTTGGTTTTGTAATCCACAAAGGTATGATCGGTTGTGGAATCGATGTCCACCACCGTATTTTTGGCAAAGCAGATCGGGCAGGTTGCCGTTTTGGTGCCGTCCGCAGAGCAGGTGGCATCGCCGTTGGGAACATAAACACTGAAATCGTGGGCAATTTCGGGCATGACCTTGGTCAGCGTGCATGTGCAATCGGTGTAGGTGCAAGCCATAACAGCCATGCCGACCGTGTTGCAGTAAATGTAAGCCGCAGACTGACTGTAGTTGTGTTCATTGGAAATAAACACGCTTGAAAGAGCCACATCTTCGTTTGCGAAGTAAGAGGCGACACCGTTCTCATCGGCAATGCGAACAGGCTCCTTGCCGGATTTAATGAGGCAATGACCCGACACGGCAATGCGTGCGGGGGAATCGGGTGCAGCGGAAAGAAGAACCGCTTTGACACCGTCTGCACTGTCTGCACGCAGGTTGGTGCTGATAAAATCGGCATCGCCCTGTGTGAACAGAGCTTCTTCCTGGGCAGCGACAGTGACAGAGCAATTGTCGAAACGCACACCCTCTGTGCCGACCGCAATACCTCTGCCGATACAGCCCGTTACCAAGAAGGTGCTGTCATTGGCTGTGAGTTTTTTGGCGGCAATACCGGCACCGCCGTTGGTGGTGATATTGCATTTTTCAAAGAACAAGCGGCTGTCGGCTGCGTTGAACGCTGTGCCTGTGACGCCGTTGGCAACGAATTCACTGCCGTAAGCCTGCAAAGAGGCATTATTCAGGGCAAACAAAGCCGCGGAGTCCGTGTTCTGCACAGTGGCACCGAGCAGAACGGCATCACTGCTTGCAAGCGAAAGGGTATCGTTGCGGTGGTTGCCGTAAAGCACACCCATTCCCACAAAATCGGAGGCATAAACATACATAGGGGAACGAAGGTCCAGCGTGCCTCCGTTGTGCACAAGCACACTGTTGAGCATATTGACGGCATTGCCGCCTACATTGGTTACAGAAAGGCTGCTTGCGTTGCCGTTCAGGCGCACATAGGCATTGGTCATTTTCCATTCGCCTGTCAGGGACGAAGCGGCTTCGCGCAGGATGATATCCACCGCGCCCGTGATTTCCATACCTGCAAGGGTTGCGCCGTTGAGAGTCAGGGTGTAGCGGCCGCTGACACTCTTTTGCAGCATCCATTTGTAATTCGCCGCAGAACCGCCCTCGTTGTAAGAAACATTAACACCGTTGGCGAGCATGTCTGCCGCAATATCCACGGGCGAGCCGTTGATTTTCAAAGAACAAGCGGAGTCGGAGCGATAACTTTCCGCACCGTCCACAAAGCAAAGCATTTTATAGTTAAGATCGGTTGCATAGTTATAGGTTCTGCCGAACAGCATGACGGGTGAACCCGAAACTGCGAACGAACCACCGACTGCCGTGAGAGAAGCACGGCTTGCCGCCGAAGAACCGACCGTGAGCAGTTTGGTGGATGCGGCAAGACCCGTATTGCCGCCGATGGCTGTGACAGAGCCGTCTTCAATGGTGATCTGCCCCATGCAGAAGAAGCCGTAATTGTCGCCGTCTGCAATGATCTGACCGCCCGAAATGACGGGATGTGCAGCATGGCTGTTGATGCCGTAGGCACCGCCGTCTGCGATGAGTGTGCCGCCACTCATAAGAAGGTCTGTATAATAAAGATAAACGCCGGAATTGACCGAAGCGGAAGCATTGATGACACCGCCCGTGACCAATGCGGAGGCATCATAGCAACGAAGGCCTGCATCCGTACCGACGGCTGTAACAGAACCGCCGCTGACTTCAAAGGCTTTGCAATCGCCTCTGTCGGCACTTGCAGACAGCCCGTTGACGCTGATGCCCTGATAGCCCGAGGTTTTCAGAATACCGCCGGAGATGTGCAGGTCGGATTTATCGATCTGCATGCCGTATGTATAAGACGTGTCCGTGCCGACGGTGACCTTGGCTTCAACCGAACCGCCGGTCATTTTGAAAGCACTGTTGTTGCAAAGGTAAACACCTGTTTTTGCACCTGCAAAAAGGCAGGTTCCGTCCGAGATCTGCATCACGGTTTTGCCCGATGCAGTGGATCCCGTGGCAGCGGGGCCTGTGTATACACCGTAAGAATTACCGTAAGCGGTAAGTGTGCCGCCGGAAACGATGATATTGCTTTGCAGAGCAAAAATACCGTTTGTGCCGTTGAGGGTAACCGAGCCGCCTGCCATTTTGAAATAGCAGTCCTTCATATTAAGACCTGCGGCTGTGTCCGTGGTTGCGGTGGCACTTGCACGCAACGTACCGCCGTTGACATAAAGTCCTTTTGTGGTTTCCACACCCGCATTGACACCTGTGGCATTGATGGTACCGCCGTTGATGGTCAGCGAACCACCCGAGCAGAACACCGCGCGGTTGGTGGCAGAAGCGGAAATGGTGGGTCCGTTCACAATGATGTCGCCGTTGAGGGAGATAAGACCGTTTTTACCGATGAGGCTCAAATTACCCGTGCCGTTGAGGGTCAGGGTACCGTCCTGCACACCCAAAGCATAGGAATTGGAGTCCTTACCGATGGTAACGGAAGCCCCGGCGGGAATGTTGATGCACAGGTCTCCGTAGGCTGTGATGATGTCAAAATTGCCCTGCTTGAGGGTCAGGGTATATATTTCATCACGGCGGTTGAAGACCATTTCCCAACCGTATCCCGAAGCATAGCCCTCGGTCATGTCGATCTGATTTCCGTTGATACCGACCTGCGGTTCTTCAGCCGCAGATGCAGAAAACATCGGCAGACAGAAGAGCATCACCAGGACACTCAGGATACAGAGAATGGATTTTTTCATTATTTTTATCCTCCTTGCGGCGGGAATTTTTTATACTTTTCTTGCGCGCATGGCATTGCATATTGCGATGACACACACACCGACATCGGCAAAAATACCGATGCCCATGCCTGCAAATCCGAATGCCGACAACAGCAAAACGCCGAATTTGACACCGAGCGAGAACACAATGTTCTGCATGACGATGCGGCGGGTCTTGCGGGAAATTCCCATGCAAAGGGCAATATCGGCGGGGGCATCCTTCATCAGCACCACATCGGCGGCTTCCACAGCCGCATCCGAACCAAAGGCACCCATGGCAACACCGATATCTGCCGAAGCGAGCACGGGGGCATCGTTGATGCCGTCTCCTACAAATGCAAAGCGTTCACCCTGCTTGCAGGCGGCTTTTATTTTTTGCGCAATTTCAACTTTGTCTGCGGGCAGAAGTTCGGAATAAACCTCATCAATACCCAGTTCAGCGGCAATTTTTTGTGCCGTTTCCCTGCGGTCACCCGTGAGCATGCAAATTCTGCCCACTCCCGCTTTGCGCAGGTTTTCGATGGCAGTTTTTGCATTGGCTTTGGGCTGATCTGCCAAAAGAATGCAGCCTATATAGTTTCCGTCTGCGGCAACAAACACAGCGGTCTGTTTTTCCGAAGACACGGGAACGGGAATGTTGTTTTCGTTCAGCAACTTGGCGGAACCTGCCAAAACAAGTTTTCCGTCCACAACGGCAGACACGCCAAAGCCGGCTTTTTCATGCACCTGTTGCGGCTCTTGCGCGCGTGCGGATGCCGCACAAACGGCTTTTGCCAGCGGGTGCGCCGAGTGCATTTCGGCAGATGCGGCAAAAAAGAGCAAATCCTCTTCGCGCACATCATCCGCGGGACAGACCTGCATCACAGTGAACACACCGTCGGTGAGAGTGCCCGTTTTGTCGAACACGACCGTTTGGCATGCAGAAAGCTGTTCTAAACTGTCTGACCCTTTTATGAGAATCCCTTTTGCCGCCGCACCGCCGATGCCGCCGAAATAAGACAGCGGAACAGAGATGACAAGCGCACAGGGACAGGAAATGACAAGAAATACCATGGCACGGCGGATCCATTCCGACCACACCGCCCAATCACTATAGCTCCCCGTAACAAGCGGCGGCATAACCGCCACCAAAACAGCGGCAATGACCACACAGGGGGTGTAATATTTTGCAAAACGGGTGATGAATTTTTCGCTTTTTGCTTTGTGCATCCCCGCGTTTTCAACAAGTTCCAAAATGCGTGCAACGGTGGATTCCTCATAGGGCTTGCTGACTTGCACCGTCAGCAGGCCGTTGGTGTTGATGCAACCGCTGACCACCGTATCACCGACATTCACTTCATGCGGCAAACTTTCCCCGGTCAGCGCGGCGGTGTCCAGCGCGGCAGCCCCGCTGACCACAACACCGTCCAGCGGAATGCGCTCCCCGGGCTGAATAAGGATGTGCATTCCCGTTTGCACTTCTTCGGGAAACACTTCCTCGGTCACACCGTCCTTGATAACGCGCGCCGTGTCGGGACGGATATCCATCAGCGCAGCAATGGAACGACGGGATTTGCCGACGGCAATGCTTTCAAACAGTTCGCCGATCTGAAAAAAGATCATCACCAGCGCGGCTTCGTGGTATTCGCCCACAAAAAACGCACCGATTGTGGCAAGCGCCATCAGGAATTTTTCGTCAAACACCTGACCGCGGGCAATATTGCGCACGGCATCCAGCAACACATTATACCCTGCCGTAAAATAAGGCACCATAAATAAAAGCAAAGTAACCCATGGCGGCAGGTGCAGAAAATGCGAAACAACGGCAACCGTTGCCAGCAAAACGGCGGAAAGAACAATGCACAGTGCCGCTTTTTTCTGTTTTTTGGTCATAGAAGAACCCCTCACAGCAGAACTTCGCAGTTTCTGTCCACTTTTTTAACGGCTTTGACAACTTGCTTCATAATATCATCAAAACGGTTGTCGTCGGCTTCGATAATCATTTTCTGTGCCATAAAGCTGATGGAAACATAGCTGACACCTTCAATTTTGCGGATGGCTTCTTCCATTTTTGCCGCGCAGTTTGCGCAGTCAAGGTCTTCCATTCTGATTGTTTTACGCATTGTTGTTCCCTCTTTCTTCGTTGATATGGTCGATTCCCATGCGGATGATGGCACGCACATGGTCGTCGGCCAGTGAATAATAAACGGTTTTGCCCTCGCGGCGTGAGCGCACAAGGTCGGCTTGTTTGAGCACGCGCAACTGATGCGACACCGCACTCAATTCCATGCCCAGCAACTGCGCAACCGCACAGACACAAAGCTCGGTATCGGTCAGGGATGCCAGAATACGCATCCGTGTTCCGTCACCGATGACCTTGAAAAAGCAGGTCAGCTTGTTCAGCGTGTCTGCCGACAGCGCATGGTTTTGCGCGGTTTGCACGGCTTGTTCGTGCCGTGCAGCGTGGGGGTCAGAACAAAGGTCCGGCATACTTGAATCTCCTTTCAATTGAATGGCTGTTCAAGTGTATTATATGCCCTTTGCATGCTCTTGTCAACAAAAAAAGAGAGAAATTTTTGCATGTGTATTATAGCAGATTTATCTTATAATCTTCCTTAAAAGCAGGTGCAGTAAAATCTGCCTTTTTCTGTACACCTATGCACAAAAAAGTGCAAAAACACATACATAATTATTTTATCATATATAGTGAATAAACGCAAGCATTTTAATAAAAAAAGGATTGTCATTCTCATCGGAACAACAATCCTTTCGTTATTATTCAAACAGCGGGGTGGAGAAATAACGCTCTGCCGTGTCGGGCAACACCGTGACCACTGTTTTGCCTTTGCCAAGCTGTTTGGCAAGGCGCAGTGCCGCGGCAACGTTGGTGCCGCTGCTGATGCCGCACAGAATGCCTTCCTTGCTTGCAAGGTCCTTGGAGGTCTGTAAGGCTTCTTCGTCTTTGACGATGCACACATCGTCATAAATTTTTGTATTGAGAATGGCGGGAATCAGACCGTCCCCAATGCCCATCTGCACATGAGTGCCGATGGAACCGCCCGAAAGAATGGCGGCATTTTCGGGTTCAACTGCCCAGATGGTCATATCGGGATTGTGTTCTTTGAGCACTTCGCCGATGCCCGTGATGGTGCCGCCCGTGCCGATGCCCGAGCAGAAGCCGTGGATGGGCTTGCCGACCTGTTCAATGATTTCTCTTGCCGTTCCCTCGCGTTGCACGGCGGGGTTGGCAGGATTTTCGAACTGCTGGGGAACAAAGACATTGCTGTCTTCGGCTTTCATTTTCAGTGCAAGGTTCAGGCATTCTTCGATGCAAAGGCCGATGTTACCGGCATCATGCACCAGAATGACCTCTGCACCGTACTGCTGCACGAGTTTTCTGCGCTCCTCGCTGACGGAGTCGGGCATGATGATTTTTACCTTATATCCTCTGACCGCACCGACCAGAGCAAGACCAATGCCCTGATTGCCCGAAGTGGGTTCGACAATGATGGTATTTTCATTGAGTAAACCTTTGTTTTCGGCATCAAGGATCATGTTATAAGCCGTGCGGGTCTTGATGGAACCGCCGACATTCAGACCTTCAAATTTAACAAGAATTTCGGCACTGTCGGCATCTGCCATGTGGTTCAGTCGGATAACGGGTGTATTGCCGAGCGCTTGCAGAATATTGTCGCAAATCATAAAAAACCTACCAAAAAAAAGAATATGGGAAATTATAGCATACACTTTTGCGAATTGCAATTACATTTTTCAATATATGTCGGGTTTATCGCTGTGTTCACATTTCTTTTTTTATGTGGACCAGCGGTTCAAGTTCGGCAGCATAAAGATGGCTTGTGTCCGAATAACGCAGACAGGTGGGAGCTGTAATGCCGTTTTCGTTGTTTTCAAATTCCAACACCGTCACACCGCTATGCTCATAGTCGAAGCCTGCCCACATGATATGCACGGGAATGTGCAACAACACCGAGATCCAAGCCCGGGAAAATGCGGCATGACAGAACAGAGCCACTTTTTCATCGCTCGGTTTTACAATGCGATACACATTGCCCTCTTTTTTGTAGCCCAGTTTCTCTAAAAACGCGTTGCCGTTTTCTTCAATGAAAGACACGGCCTCCTGCATACCTGACGTGTTGAAAAAATCACATTCGTAAGCACGGCTGAACGGCAGATTTGCATTCTCGCCCGTTAAAAACAATGTGTTCTGAAGCAGGGAGACGGATTTTTTGCTGCCGTCGGGCAGGGTGGTCAATCTGCCGTCCCCGATTTCCGCTGCCCACTCCTCAATGGTCATTTCAAGTCCGAGTTTGTCACAGGCGGGCTGTGCAGTCTGTTTTGCACGAAGAAGCGGCGAGGAGAAAATACGGTCAATGCCGCATTTTCCCATGCGTTCACCGACAGCAAGGGCTTGTTTTTGCCCCAATTCGGTCAAGGCGCCGTCATGTCCCGGCTCTCCGTGGCGGATAATGTATAAAAGCATATCTTGTTCCTCTTTTTATTCGTTCCACTTTTTCAGCAGGTCTGCAAAGGGATTGTAAGCGTCGCTTTTTTGCTCTTTTTCTTGCTTCTTCATGTAATTTGCAACATCGTATTTGCCTGCGCCCGCGTCTTCATGGCGTTTGTTGAAGTCAGACAGCTTTTCGCGGTAACCGCACTTGCAGACAAAGAGTTTTTTGTCGCCTTCGCCGCGCAGCTCCATGCGCTTCATGCAATTGGGGCAACGGGCATTGGTAGTCTGCGAAAGGCCTTTACGATAGCCGCATTCACGGTCGGGACAGACGAGCATTTTGCCCTTTTTGCCGTTGACTTCCAGCAGGAATTTGCCGCAGTCGGGGCATTTTTCCTTGGTTGCGTTTTCGTGGTGATACACCGCCTCGCTTTTGGCAACCTCACCGACGAGTTTGGTGGCATAGGTGCGCATTTCGCCGATGAATTTCTGCTTGTTTTCTTTGCCTTGGCTTATGTTCTGCAAACGCTGTTCCCATTTGGCGGTCAGCTCTGCACTGCGCAGTTCTTCGGGCACGATGCGGATAAGCTGTCTGCCCTTGGCGGTGGGACGAATCTCTTTTCCGTTGCGCTCAATGGAGAAATTGTCGAACAGTTTTTCGATGATATCCGCTCTTGTGGCGGGGGTGCCGAGACCCGATGTGCTTGCAAGCACGGCACGAAGCGCCTTGTCTTCAACCTGTCCCGTTGGATTTTCCATGGCAGTCAGGAGTGTTGCCTCGGTATAGCGTGCAGGGGGTCTTGTTTTGCCGTTCAGCACACGCACATCACGCACATTCACGGTCTGCCCCTGTTGCAGGTTGGGCAGATTCTGCGCAGTGTCGTCGGGGTTATCGTCTTCATCATCTTCGGTGAAATTCTGATACAGTGCCTTCCAACCGGGGGAGCGCACGGACGTGCCCCTTGCATAAAAATCATGCTTGCCCACGCGCACGGTGAGCTTGACTTCATCGTATTCGTACGGCTCGCTGAGAACCGCAAGAAAACGGCGAACAACAAGGTCATAAATATTCTTCTCATCGCGGCTCATCTTTTGCTCATCGGGCGATTCTTCGGTCGGGATGATGGCATGGTGATCGGTGACCTTGGCATCGTTGACGATGTATTTTGTGTTGACGGTACCGCGAAGCAACTTCCATGCGGCTTCACGGTAAGGGCCGAATGCAACGGCCTTCAGGCGCTCGTTGAGGGTCGGCACGACATCCTGCGGAATGTATCTCGAATCGGTACGCGGATAGGTCAGCACCTTATGATATTCATACAGACTCTGCATGATCGACAGGGTCTGCTTTGCGGAATAGCCGTATTTTTTGTTGGCATCCCTCTGCAGTTCGGTCAGGTCATAGGCGGCAGGCGGTGCTTTGTGCTTGAAGTCCTTCTGCAAAGACACAATCGTACCCTTGCTGCCCTTGGTTTCGCCGAGAATTTTGTCGGCAAAGTTAGGATCGGAAAAACGGGTATTGCCCTTGGGGTCGCGGTAAATGCCCGAAAAGCCGTCAAAGTAAGCTCTGACGGAATAGTAATCCTTCGGGATGAATTTTTCGATTTCCTCTTCCCTTTTCACGATGAGGGCGAGGGTGGGAGTCTGCACACGGCCTGCGGAAAGCTGTGCATTGAACTTGCAGGTCAATGCACGGGTGACATTGATACCGACCAACCAGTCCGCTTCGGCACGAGCCTGTGCAGAATAGTACAGATTGTCATATTCCGCAGCAGGACGCAGATTCTGAAACCCCTCGCGGATGGCTTTGTCGGTCTGCGAGGAAATCCACAAGCGCTTTGCGGGCTTTTTGCATGCGGCTTTTGCCATGATCCAACGGGCAACAAGTTCACCCTCGCGGCCCGCGTCGGTGGCAATGACAATATTGTCAACATCGTCGCGCTTCATCAGTACGTGCACGTTGCGGAACTGCTTTGCGGACTGCTTGATGATGACGAGTTTCATTTTTTCGGGGAGCATGGGCAGGTCTTTCATATCCCATCTTTTGTAGCGGTCATCGTAGGCTTCGGGATCGGCAAGGGTGACAAGATGCCCCAAAGCCCATGTGATAATATATTGCTGCCCCATGATACAGCCTTCGCCTTTGCCCTTACAGCCGAGCACGCGGGCAATGTCCCTCGCAACGGAGGGCTTTTCGGTCAGAACAAGTGTTTTTCCCATAATTTACCTCACACAAAGAATCGTCTGGACAGCCACGCACGCATACGACGGCTGTTTTTGACATAGATGAAGAATCCGCCGACAGGCAGACTGCAAGCCCCGATAACAACGGGGATGGCAAGCGACAGTGGTGTGCCGAAATAAAGATACAGTGCAACCGCACACACGGCGGCATAAACGGCAATCTGAAAACAGATGACCGCCGCCTGCACGGGCCAGTCGGGCTTTTTGCGTTCAAAGACTTCCACCGTCACGCAAGCAAACACGCCGAGCACCACAACCAGAGGCAGTGCCATCGACCAGAACCACTCGCGGGTGGCAAACAGATGATAGAAGAAATAAACATAGCCGAGAATGGCAAGCGAGTCAACCAGAATCAGCACAAAGGTGCGTGCTTTTTGAAAAAGAAACGGCAACACGAAAAGAATCCACAGCATCAGCGAAGCCGTGTTGACAAAATGCGCCCAATACAAGCCGTTTTCTTTGGAAACAAGCAAATCAATGAGCAGACAGACGATGTTCGGCAGCAGCAAAATCACCGAAAACAGGAATGCCGAAAAACGTCTGCGTACTTTGGGGGGAAGCACTACCCTGTCGGAATAGGGGGTAGGTGCATCCTCATTCTGCTGTTTGGGGTTATAAACAGGGGTGTCGCAAAGAACGCACTTTTTGGCGCTGGCATCAAGTTCGACACCGCAATTGACACAATAGGACATAGACAAATCTCCTTTATCGGTTACTTACGATTTTAACGGGAATGCCCGCTTTGACAAGAGTGGTAAAGAATCTGCGTTCAATTTCGGTTTCCTTGCAGATATCAAGGAAAGATACCGTCAGCACATTTTTGATGCTGCCGCAACCGACACGCACACCGTTGATTTTGCCGGGACCTGCAAGAAAGTCAAGGCGTTGCACATGCGACTCCATTTCGGGCGGAATGTTCAGCTTGCCGACATTGGAAAACAGCACCGTGGTGGAATGCTCACCCGTCAGGCGGAACGAAATGTTGATGCCTAAATTCTTGATAAACAGAGGAAGATAGCGCATGGCACCCTTTTCGAGTTTGAGATTGGATGCAACCATAGCCTGCAGGTTTTTGGTGTTGTTGACAAGGCGCAGATTGAGCATGATCTGACGGATGAATTCTTCGAGTGTGTATTCACCAAGCGACGGGTCGATACGGATGGAATAGGTCAGTGTGAAATTGCGCAGGGTTTTGCGGTTAAAGGGCTTGCGCAGGCTGACAGGGATCTGCACACTCAGGTCATTTTCGCGGCGGGTTTCCTTTTTCTGCTGTTCATAGAAGCAGTAAAGAAGCACTGCGGACAGATATTCCGTTGCCGTGGCACCGTATTCCTTTGCCTTTTTCAGCACCACATCGGTGGGCATGATGCCCGTGATGATGCCGACCGTGTGCGGCGGCAAGGGGGTTCCGCGATAATGATAGACCTTGCGGGTGCTTCGCCCCGATCTGCCGTGCTTGCCTTCGTAATCATAAAACGGGTCTGTCAACTCCGATTCGGGCGCGGGTTCGTTGATGTTGAGCACATTGCCCCCGACACCGATTTCATGCCCGCAAAGCCGCAGATACTGTGCCGCAAGGGTGCACAAAAAGGTGGTTGCGCCCGCACCGTCGGTCAGCGCATGGAAAAACTCCACGGCGATGTGGTTTTCACGGTAAAAAACGCGGAACAGAAAACGGTTGTTTTCGTTGAATTTAACACGGTAGCAGGGGTTGTTGATGTCCTCACACACCGGCGGTGCATCGTGGGGATTTTTTTCGAGATAAAACCAGAAAAACCCGCTTTTGATGCACACATCAAAGCAGGGAAAACGCGGCAGCACATCCTTGACTGCCTGTTCGAGCACCGCAGGGTCGATTTTTTCTTCCATCACAAGCGTTGATCGGAAAATGTTCGACCAACGGCTCGTATTCTGCCCGGGAAACACCTTGCCGGCATTGTCGAGCTTGAACCAGAATTTGTTCTGTGTTTTTGTTTTAGCCATACTTGTCCTCCGAAATCATCGGATTTTTTCATATACGGTTACTATATCATAAATACCCGCGCAATGCAATATAAAAACCCAAGCACCCTTACCGCGGTTGGTAAGAGTGCTTTTTTGCAGGTTTTTTTTGTTTCAGGCATCCAGCCCTGCGGCTTTGCGGTACATCAGGCGCGCATCCATGGGGGTGATGACACCGTTGTTATCCATATCGGCGGCAAGAATCTGTGCATCGGTCAGCTGCATCTTCCCTGCGGCTGCCTGCAAGGCAAGAAACGCATCGCTGTCGGTGGTTCTGCCGTCGCCGTCAAGATCAGCCTTGAGCAAAGTAACAGCAGAGGGGATATAGTCGCCGACATATTCGGTGGAATTGCCGTTTGCGTCAAACGCGGTGAGCACAAAGGAGTAAAACACATTGCTCTGTGCGGCGTTAAGGGTGGGAGAGCAGGTCAGCATGGTGCCGTTGAGAACGGGGGTAAATTGATACACATTCACACCGTTTTCAATGACCTGCAAGTTGCCGCCCGTGCAGTTTGTTGACACGTTTGCGTTGACGGTAAATCCCTGTGCAGCGGGGAGCACGGTGACATTTTCAATGGTTGGCCCCATACCTGCTTTTCCGGGCACGTTGACGGAAATGTTGTCGTAATAAGACATATTCTCGGCACCGTCATAGGCATAGATTTGCGCAAGGTAGGTGCCGGCGGCACCGTTGTAAGCCGAAGTGGGGATGGTAACACTTGCCGTGTTGCCGTTGATGGCGGCTTCGTGCCAATAAAGGTCATTTGTGCCGCCCTCTTGTGTCCATGCGGGTACGCGCACACGGCGCACTGCGGTGTCATCCGCCACCACGCAGGTGATGGTGAATCCGTCGCTTGTGACATCGCTGACAATGACATTGCTGATGGTTGGCGGATTGGTTTCATTGGGGGGCACATACACAGCATATTCACTGAGCATGGTATTGTTGCCCATGGGGTCATACACGGTTACATTCATCAGATATTCACCCCACGAACCGCCGTGTTCTGCAGGGTTGACGGTACAACTGAAATTGGTTCCGCTGGGAGTGCCCGCGTAGGTCTTTACATCATCCTTGCCGTTTTCCTTGCTCCACACCTCAAAGGAGGCTCTTGCGATTGCCATGTTGTCTACCGCGGTGACATACACGGTAAACCCCGCGTTGGTAAGCATAGACACGCCGTAATCCACGATGGTCGGCACGTCTCTGTCGTACAGGACACTGACATTGCCCGTGCCGCCGTAGTTGGGGGTGACATAGCAAACGGGATAGAAATAAGCCCCGAGAGACATGTGATAAACGGAATTGTCCGTGCGTTCCACAACGGTGTTGGCGACATTGGCATGGATATAGTTTCCGCTGCCGTCGGTGATGGCACAGTGCCCCATTTCGTAGCCGTTGTAGGAATAGAAAACGAAGTCACCGCACTGCGGGGTGTAGTTGGTTTCATAGTGAACCGTTGCGCCCGCAAGCACCATGGCACCGAACAGCACATTGACCGAAGCGGAAAGGGTGCTGAAAACAATACCCCTTGCAATGCCTGCATGATCGGCAACCCAGCAGAAAAATGCTGAGCACCAGTCCTTGTATGTAAAATCATAATACTGCCCGATGAGCATAGACTGTTCAGTCATCCATGCCCCGTAGGCCGTACCGCCGTTGGCATCTTCGCCGTATCCGATCTGACTTTTTGCAACTGAAACCATGTCGATTGCCTTGTTGCCCGTCAGATTCGGCACGGGATAGGTCGGTTCATACGCCTGCGCACGCAACGGCAAAACGCAGGCAACCAATGCCACACAAATTATTAAGCTCAAAAGAGTGTGCAATGCTTTTTTCATGTAAGAAATCATCCTCAGGATTAGTCTACAAGTTCTTTCAGTTTTTCAACCAACGCATCATCTGCTTTGCGGTTGTTGTGCGTGCGTGCAAGCATATCTTCCACGTCCTTGACAGCGGCAAGAATCTGTTCGCGTTTTTCAGCGGGAAGGTCTTTTTCTTCGAGTTCTTCCGCGGCTTCGCGGAGATATTTGACCGCTTTGCGGATATCACGCGATTCGTTGAACTGCGGGTATTTTTGGTTCTGTGTGTTTTCGACTTCACCGAGTGCAATATCCACCGCCAGTTTCAGGGCGGTGTTATTGGTGCCCAGTTCATGCTCCTGATCTTCAAAATACCAGCTTGTGTCTGCAAACCATGCGGTGGCGGCATCCACACTGCCGTCAGGAGAAAGAATGCTGTTTTCATTTGCCGTCAGTTTCTGACCAAACGGAACACTCGTGGTGCCGGGCACGGTGGATTCCACCTGAATAACAGTGTCGGTGTTGGCAGTTTTTGCACTGCCGAGAAGACCGAGGAATTCAAAATCAGACTGAATGCCACCGAAAGGCATATTATAGCCTGCCAGGAAATAAAAACCGATGCCGCATTTTTCATGCAGGGCTTTCATGCGGTTTTGCAGATTGCACTGTGCGGCATGATAGCGTTCGGCTTCTGCCTTGACAACAGCAAGCCGCGGCACCTTTGCCATGCGTGCTTCGCTGAACAGTTTGGGAGCAAGCTTGTCGAAACGACCTTTCGGAATCAGCGCCATGAATGCGCTTGTGTTGAGAAGCAGATTATCAAGCAGCCCATCCACGAGTTTTACGAGCAATTTGTTGACGGCTTCCCTGTTTATCAGGTTCAGGCATTTAAAAAGACTGTCATTATCCACGGCATCACGCAGGAAGGTATCATAGAACTTTTCGTTCCAGTCCTTGCCGCCGTTGCATTCGAGCAGATCCGCCATGCCGTGGCTGCCGTCCCATGCACCGACAATGGAAATAACCTTGGAAACAAGGTTTTCGCCGATGCTGCCTTCGTCGGTGTAATATTTGTCAAGATAGGCGCTGACCACGGTAGCTCCCATACTCATGGGAATGAGTATGACCTGCTTTGCACCTGTTTTGTTTTTTTGGTCTTCAATAACTCCCTTGATCATTTCGTGCAGTTTATCTGCATCCGTGTAAAGATCGGAAAAGGTGGAATAATTGAAGCAATACATATTTTCTGCACCGTAAACAGCGGCAAGATCCTTGCAGGGCACGTCCGTATAAACACGGCGAAGCAAGCTCTTGCCCTCGTCATCGGTGTATTCACCCGTGGCAAAATCAACGTGTTGCAGTTCGGCAAACGAGCGAGCACCATAAATGCGCACATCCACTTCTGCGGGCAGATTGCCGTCATTATCCACAATGCACCAACGAAGAACATCTTTGAGCACACCGTCGATATGCTTTTCTTTTACACAGTCAGATCCCGTCAGTGCGGTGCGCAGCGCCTGCAAGGCAAAACCTGCAATACGGCGCTTGCCACCCTTGGGAAAATCATGAAACAGCACTTCCGTGTCTCCCGGAAACAGATTCCAGCGGTGATCGGGGTCACTTTTTAAGGACGACCATGTTTGCCCGATGCCGGTTACAAAAACAATGGGGGCAATTGCTTTTCCCTTTGTGTTACTCATATTCTCTTCCTCCCGCAGTAAAATTATTTATTGTCACGTGCGGCTTTGAGTTTTTCTTCCATTTCGCGGATGGAATCGAGGTCACCCTCGGAAGCGGAAATGCTGGCTTCTTTTCTGCGTGCAAGAAGCTCGGCATACATCATTTCTTTCTTTTTGCCGCCCAGGTCATAGAACAGCATCGGAATGATGCCGAACGAGCCCGTAAGCACGGGAATGATGGTGAACATGGCAAAGATGAAGAATTTGACCTTGTCGGTCTGTTCTCTGTCGTCTGCCCATGCGCTCTGATCGTAGCCGACCAGTTTTTTGAGTGCCGTGGTGACGATGCCGCTGACCGAAGTGGAAACCTTGGCGGCAAGCCCCTTGGCAACACTGGTCATGGCTTCGGTACGGTAGCCGTTTTTCCATTCGCAGTAGTCCATGGATTCGTTGTAAAGTTCGGTGCTGATAACGGAACGAAGGCCGTAGAACAGGCAGAAAATCATTTCCCACAGCGCCATTGCAAAGAACATGGGCAGTTTTTTGCGATACAGACCGCCTTTGTAGGTTTTGGGATTGAAGCCGATGCAGCCGAACAGGAACACGAAAATATAAAGAATGTTACCGATGTTCTTGCCTACGATATACAGCAGACGGCTGGAAAATCTGCGTCTGAACCATGGTACAAAAGAATAGGAAATGGGCGTGATGGGTGCGGCGGGGATGCCTGCCAGCAGAACCATGGATGCAAAATGCAGAACATCTATGTAGTAATCCGTTTCGCTGCCCGAAATGCCGAAGCCTGCAAGGAATTCGGACAATGTCAGCAAAAGAATGGGCTTGTTGTTGATGACGGAACGAAGCGAGTCCTTGATGCTGGGGGTGGAGATGGATTGCATAACACGTTCCTTGGACATGGAGAAGAACCAGAACGACATGCCGCTTGCGATGATGGTGGTGGCGGCACCCATGCCCATAAATGCACCACTCAACTGTGCATCAACAGACATCTTGCTCTTGAATGTCTTGTTGTCGATCAGGTCAAGCAGAATGGTCATGATCTGTGCGGGCAGGTTTTCACCGAAAAAGCCCGAAGCAAAATTGGCAATGGTAATCAGCCTCGTCCTGTCCACAGGGTGCGGAGTAATGGTCGCCATCAGACCCGTTCTTGCAATGTTCTGGAAGGTGGTGACGGCTTCACGCATGATTTCGAGAAGCAGATAGAACACAAATTTGCTGATTGACAGCGAGGACTTGCCCGCAAAAAGCATCGGCATGAACCAATAAAGCAAAGTCACAAGGCAGCCCGGCAGTGCCAACCCCAACAGATAAGGGCGGAATTTGCCCCAACGGGTACGGGTCTTTTCCACAATGGCGGCAGTGAAAACATCATTGACAATATCCCAAACACTGTTGATGGTTTTTGCAAGGGTCTGATAGCCAAGATCGATCTTGACGATGTTGGTGATAAAGCGGTTGGTATAGGCATTGATGTTGAAGCTCTGCGTTGCATCCCAGACGATGAATCCGACGGTTTCCTTCATGCCGACGTAACGTCTGTTTTCATACACATAACCGAGTTGTTCATCGGTATACTGACGATTTTCGATCTGTTCAACCATGGTGTATCCCTCCGTTTTTTTGCATATATATTTAAATAATAACACAAAAGAATAAATATTGCAACAACAAGAAAAAACTTGCACATTATTGCCATACATTGACTGCGTTTCTCATTCAAAATGACAAAAAAAACAACACGGGCTAGCCGTGCTGTTTTTATCAATTTTTTGATTATTCGTTTTCGGTTCCGCCGCCGACATCAGTGCCTTCGTGAGAAGGAACGTCAACAATTCCGAGACCTTCAAGCAAAGTTGCGAAAATTACTTCCAACCAGGAAAGAAGAACATGGACAAAATCGGGGATTGCATTCATCATTTCGTTATACATGGTTTCAGGCTCCTTTCATAGTATGTTCGTTTTCATTATAAACGAAAAATCTGCTTTTGTCAAATATTCTTTTGGTGATTTCTCCTTTTTTTTGAAAACAAATGAAATTTTTTTGCATTTTTTCTTTTTCTTTTTCCGAATATATGCTAAAATGGAACTGATTTTCGAAGAAAAAAAGAGGGAATAAAAGATGAAACACACAAAGTCTTCCTTTTACAAAACCTTTTTCAGCCTTGCGGGCATTATGGCGTTGCAGAATATTATTGTGTTCAGTGTTAACCTTGCAGACAACATCATGCTCGGCAGTTTTTCGGAAGTTGCCATGAGTGGGGTCAGCCTTGCCAATCAGATTCAGTTTTTGTTGCAGATGCTTGTAAACGGGGCTGCAAACGGGGTGGCTGTGATTGCATCACAGTATTGGGGAAAGCGGCAGACCGAACCGATTCCGAAGATTTTTTCCGCAGGTTTTCTGCTGGCTTCAGGCTTGAGCCTGCTGTTAGGACTCATCGTGAGCGCATTCCCGCAGCAGGTGCTGTATCTGCTGTCCAACGAAACCGCCATTGTGGAAGCAGGGGCTGTGTATTTGCGCATCATGGGCTTTTCGTATGTTATTTTTGCAATCACAAACCTGCTGATTGCCCTGATGCGGTCGGTGGAAAGTGTGAAAATCGGCTTTGTGGTGTCGTTGGTAGCACTTGTGGTAAACATTTTCCTCAACTACTGCCTGATTTTCGGCCATTTCGGTTTTCCGCAGTTGGGCATCAAGGGTGCGGCATACGCAACCATCACGGCAAGGATTGCAGAACTGCTGACGGTGCTTATTTATGTGCTGTTCATTGACAAAAAACTAAAACTGCGCCCGAAAGACTTTTTCAGTGTGGAAAAAGTGTATATGCGCGACTACATAAAGACGGGAGTGCCCATTATTTTGTCCGGCAGTTCGTGGGGCATTGCCATGACGGTGCAAACCGCCATCATCGGCAGACTCGGTGAAGCCGCCATCGGGGCGAATGCCATTTCGGCACCGATCTATCAGGTTATCAGCGTGTTGTATTCGTCCTCGTCCAATGCGGCAGGGGTCATCATCGGAAAGACGGTCGGCGAGGGAGATACGGACCGTGTTAAAAAATATGCAAAAACACTGCAATGGATGTTCCTTGCCATCGGCGGCATCTCGTGCGCGATTCTGCTTGCAAGCAAGGGATTGATTCTGTCGTTTTACGATGTTTCACCGCAGACCGCGGCACTGGCAAACACCTTCCTCATCATTTTGTCTGTTACGGTCATCGGCTCCTCGTATGAAGCGCCTTGCCTGTGCGGCATTGTTTCGGGCGGCGGCGATACCAAATTCGTGCTCAAAAATGATCTGATTTTCATGTGGGGCATTGTTCTGCCGTTGTCGTTTCTTTCCGCATTTGTATTCCAATGGCCGATTCCCGTCACATTCTTTCTTTTAAAAAGCGACCAGATCACAAAATGCGCCGTTGCGGTGGTCAAGGTCAACCGATTCAAATGGATCAAACAGCTCACACATGAATAAAATTTGCAGAAGACCGATGCAGGAATTGTCACCGCATCGGTCTTTTTTTATACACAAAATCATAATCATATTGAAAGACAAACCAAAGGAGAGATCCAAATGAAAATTAAAAGATTCTGTTCTCTTTTTCTTGCAATCACTCTTGTACTGTGCGCGGGGTGCAGTGCGCCGAGCCGTTTCGGCATGCAGGAATTATCGCGGCGCTTGGAAGAAAAAAACGAGCGATATGCGTTTTCACTGGACGGGGTGACACTGTATAATGAATATTATCACATCCCCTTTTCGCTTGTGCAGGGAGAAGACTTGTTGCTGAGTTGCAAAGAGGACGAAAAAGGACAACTGACACAGCTGCTGCTGACAGCAGAAAAGGAAACCGCCCCGGCGGACGATTTCCTTGCATTTGCGCAATTGCTGATTGAAGTTTTCTGCAGTGTGAACGAATACGAAGCCGCCGCCATGACAGAGGAAGCAGGATTAACAGGTGCGGATGCTTTATTTTCCGACCACACAGGCACAGCCAAAAAGGGACGGTATTCGTTCACCTTTTTCTCGACCCCGTTGAGTATTACGAGCATCATAACATATGACGATGCAATTGTGGCAGATAAACCGTAATTTATACCGTTAAAAAACCGCCCGCAGGCGGTTTTTTGTCAGATATTGAAAACGCGCAGGGAGTTTGTGTGCTCGGTGATGGGCATACCTGCCACAATAACAACGCGGTCGCCTTTTGTAACAAGATCGTTCTGCTTTGCGCAGTCGATGGCATGCTGGAACAGGCGGTCATTGTCCACCTGATTCAGAGCAAGCACGGGTTCAACACCCCAGGACAGTGCAAGCTGATGGAACGTTTTGTTTTCGGGGGTGGCGGCAACAATGACCTCCGCAGGACGGAATTTGGAAACACGGCGGGCGGTTCTGCCCGTTTTGGTGACCACCAGAATGGCACTTGCATTCATATCCTTTGCCGTGGTGCAGGCAGCATCACAGATGGCGTTGGAAATGTCGGTAAAATCAATCTCATGTTTGATGCCCCGGAATGCGTTGAGTTCAACGGCTTCCTTGTCTGCCTGACGGACGATTTTTGCCATATAATTGACCACATGTGCGGGGTCGACACCCATTGCTGTTTCGCCCGACAGCATAACGGCAGACGTGCCGTCAAACACGGCATTTGCAACGTCGCTGATTTCGGCACGGGTGGGCATGGGGCTTTCGATCATGGATTCAAGCATCTGGGTTGCGGTGATGACCATTTTGCCCGATTGATAGCACTTGCGGATGAATCGCTTCTGAATGCCGGGGAGCTTTTCAAAATCAACCTCAACACCCATATCGCCGCGTGCAACCATGATACCGTCAGCTTCGTGCAGGATTTCGTCAAAATTATTGACACCCTCTATGTTCTCAATTTTGGCAATGATGCGGATATCATGACCGCCGTGGTAGTCGAGCAGTTTACGCAGGGCAATCACATCATCTGCACGGCGCACAAACGAAGCGGCAATGAAGTCCACATCCTTTTCGATACCAAAAAGGATATCCTTTTTGTCCTGTTCGCTGATGTAGGGCATGTCGAGCGATACCATGGGCACATTGATGCTCTTTCTGGAACGAAGATCGCCGCCCGCCAGAACGGTGCAATTGATTTCGGTGTCTTCCACACTGTCCACACGCAGCTGGATTTTACCGTCATCAATAAGAATACGGTAACCCGGTTGCATCTGCTTGGGTAAGGCTTCATATGTTACGGAAGCAATGGCACTTGTGCCTTCGATGTCACGGGTGGTCAGCACAAAGGGGGCACCGTTGGTGAGCATTGCACCACCGTCTTTCATCAGGCGAATGCGGATTTCGGGGCCTCTTGTGTCAAGCATAACGGCGGCAGGCACATTCAGACTGTCGCGCACTTTGCGGAAACGGTCGATGGTTTCTGCATGCTGTTCATGTGTACCATGGGAAAAGTTGAGTCTTGCAACGTTCATGCCGTTTTTGAGCATGGCTTCCATAACGGCTTCGTTGTTGCTTGCGGGGCCGAGGGTACATACAATTTTGGTTCTGCGCATGGGTTTTCTCCTTTTATTTGAATGAAAAATTAAACAAATTATATCTTTTTCAACAGCTTGTGCGCCGCATCGTGGCGGGCAAAAGCGATGATATGATCGTTTTCTTTGAATACATATTTAGCACCCGGCATGGTCTGCACACTGCCGTCAATGTCCTTGATTCCGAGGATATTGAGTCCGTAGACATTGCGCATATCCAGTTCGGCAAGGGTCTTGCCTGCCCATGTGCGAAGAATGGGCATTTCATACACACCTGCATCCTCGCAGATGCTGAAATAGTCATACAGATTATTGGCAGAGTAGCGCACTGCAAGCTTTGCGGCAAGCTCGCGCTCGGGGTTCCACACCTCATCAGCTCCGTTGCGAAGCAGGAATTTTTCCTGAATTTCACTCGAACATTTGCTGACAACATATTTTGCGCCGAGTTCTTTGAGTAACAGAGTAACTTCCAGACTGCTCTGGAATTCTTCGCCCATGCAAACGAAGCAAACATCGAAATCCTCCACACCGAGCGAGCGAAGCACTTCTTCCTTGCGGCAATCGCCGACCTGTGCTTCATCTGCAAACGGCAATGCCGCCTGCACAAATTCTTCACTGCGGTCGATGATCATAACTTCGTCACCGAGCTCATGGAATTTCTTGGCAAGCTGTGTGCCGAAACGGCCAAGGCCTGCAATAAGTATTGATTTCATATATAACTCCTTATCCTACCAAAACGTCCTCTTCCGGCTTTACGACCGCGGAGGGCATTTTCTTTTCGGTAAACAGCAACACAAACGACATACTGCCGACTCTGCCGCAGAACATCAGCAATGCGATCAGAATCTGACTTGCGGGCAACATCACTTCGCCGAGGGTGACGGTGGAAAGCCCCACGGTGGCAATGGCGGAAATGACGGTAAACAGCCCGTCCGAAAGGCTTAAAGCAGACTGCATGCACAACAGTGCAAACAAGGAAACAAGAAGGATGCTGACATAAATAAGCACCACGGTCAGTGCTTTTTTGACGGTATCTTCAGGCAGTCTTCTGCCGAACACATTGCGGCTGCCCGTGTTGGTGAGCGAGGCTCTTGCACTGATGAGCAGCACCGCCACGGTCACGGTTTTGATACCGCCCGCCGTGGAGCCGGGATTGCCGCCGATAAGCATCAGAACATCCGTCAGCAGAATGCCTGCGGGGGACATTTTTGTAAGGTCAACACTGTTCATGCCCGCTGTACGTGGGGACACCGAACAGAACAGAGCATTGAGTAATCTTTGCCCGATGTGCATATCCTGAAACGCGGCATTGCGTTCACTGATAAGAAACAACACAGCACCGCCCAACACAAGCACTGCACTTGCGGTGAGCGCGATTTTTGCGTGCAGAGAATAGCGTCTGAAATTGGTTCTGTTTTCATAAATATCCTGCCAGACAAAGAATCCAAGCCCGCCGAGCAGAATCAACACACACAAGGTCAGTAAAACAAAAGGATGGTTATAATACCCCGTTACGGAAGCATATTCGCCGAATGCAGTTCCCATCAGGTCAAAGCCCGCATTGCAGAATGCGGAAACGGAATGAAAAACAGCCATCCATATTCCCTTTGCACCGAATTGCGGCACAAAGGCAAAGCCGAGCAACACCGCGCCGACCGCTTCAATGATCAGAGTGCCCAGCAGAATCACACGGAACAGTTTCTGCACACCGCCGAGTTTTGCGGCATTGACACTATCACGCAGCAGCCCCCTTGCACGAAGGCTCATGCGCTTGCCGCTGACCATGGTAAACAGTGCAAAAAAGGACATGAAACCCAAACCACCGATCTGAATGAGGGTAAGGATGATTCCCTGCCCGAACACAGACCACGCAGTTGCCGTGTCTGCCACGATCAGTCCCGTCACACAGGTTGCGGAAACGGCGGTGAAAAATGCTTGCAAAGCGGGCACCCCGACACCGTCGGCAGAAGATGCCGGCAACATCAGAAGCAATGTGCCGATGCAGATGATGAGCGCATAACCACCCGCAATCAGGCGGGTACAGCTCATTTTTCGCAAATCAAAAAGGCGTTTTTTCATAGTTATCCTGCAACAGAAAACGAAATAAGATTTCCGATACCTTGCATAAACCAGGCATAGAATCCGTCAATATCCATCAGCATGGCATACAGAAAATACGCACATGCGATTACGATGGTCGGTGCAGACAGCACCCGCGCCGCGGAATGCTTCATATAAGGGAACTTGGACGGACGCAGACGGAAGATATTTTTATTGTTTTTTGAATAGACCACAAAACAGATGATGCCCAGCACAAACAGGCAAAGCATCATAGCGGCGGTGGCTGCATAAGCCGCCGTTTCGCCGTAGGCGGTTTGCAGAATGGTTTGCAAAGAGGACAGCAGATTGTTTCCGAAATGAATGGCAATGCCGACCCACATGGTGCCCGACACCACGGTACACCAGCCCAGCAGAATGCCGACCAAAAATGCAAACGGAATCTGCACAATGTTGCCGTGCAACAGCCCGAACAGCAAAGCACTGATAAGAATAGCAAACCAGTCGCCGTAGCGGCGCAAGGATTGCAGTACCACACCGCGGTAAGCGAATTCCTCGAACAAAGCAGGAAAAACAACATAGCCCAAAATCTGCAGAACGGCGGGTGCGGGGTTTTGAGTTGACAGCTCGCTCATGGTCTTCATGGTAAAAGACTCAATGCCGAATGCAGAAGCAAAAATGGTAAGATAAGAGGTAATTGTGTTGGCAAGGTAACAGCCGCCGAGTCCGATAAAGGTCAACAAGACCGCATTGTAGGAATCATAAGCTCTTCCCAACGGCAGATCGGCAAGTCTTCCGCTTTTTCGAAGCAGAATAAAAACAATAAGAAACGGCAGAAAGACATTGCAGGTTGTGTGCAACATACCCAATGCTACCGAAAATGTGCCGTCATGCAGATAGCGGTAATAAAGTGTTTCATCGGATGCCAGAAACAAAGACACAATGCTGTTGCCGGCAATATACAGCAACAAGCCCACGCCGAGCATGCAGGCAGTGGCAAACTGCTTTTTCTGCTCAGCGGCATAGGGTTTGCGGGGATTGAAGGGCTGATGAACGGTATAAGCGGGATTTTGGTTCACCGTATACTCTCCTTTGCATAGTTTATCGGCCGCAGCACATCTTGTACTTCTTGCCCGAACCGCAGGGACAGGGTTCGTTTCTGCCGATTTTTTCACCTGCACGGGCAGGACGTTTCTTTTCGCTTTCGTCACCGCCGCCGGAGGTGCCCGTGATCTTCACGGTCTGACTGCGCTGCACATCAGCTTCGGAACGGATCTGTGCGGTCAGCAGCATCTGCACGGTGCCTTCACGGATGCTTGTGGTCATTTCGTCGAACATGTCATAGCTTTCCATGCGGAACTGCACAACGGGATCGCGGTGGGCATAGCCCTGCATGCCGATGCTGCGGCGAAGCTGATCCATAGCATCAATGTGATCCATCCAACGGATGTCAACATTGTTGATGAGCACCTTGTGTTCAAGGCTCTTCACAAGCTCGTGGCCGTATTGCTGTTCCATGGTATCCAGTCTGTTGAGGGCTTTTTCGGTCAGCCATTCGGTATACACATCCACCTTGCGTTTTTCGGGCAGACTGTCTTCACCGATGAGCCAGGCATATTTGGTCTGCATGCCCACAAGGTTCCATTCTTCGGGGGTGTTTTCAGGTCTGCAATAGAATGCAACCGCGTCCGAGATGCTTTCGGCGATCATCTTGCGGATGGTGGCATCAATGTCCACACCGTCGAGCACCTGATTACGCTGTGTATAAATCAGCTCACGCTGTTTGTTCATAACATCGTCATACTGCAACACATTGCGGCGGGCAGCAAAGTGGTTGCCTTCCACGCGTTTCTGTGCGCTTTCAACGGTTTTGGAGAACATTTTGGCTTCGAGTGCCATGCTGTCGTCCTTGACCATACCCATAACAGTCTGAATACGGTCACCTGCGAAAATACGAAGCAGATCGTCTTCGGCAGAAAGGTAGAAGCGGCTTTCACCGGGGTCGCCCTGACGGCCTGCACGGCCGCGAAGCTGGTTGTCGATACGGCGTGCCTCGTGACGGACAGAACCGATGATGTAAAGCCCGCCTGCCTTGCGCACGGCTTCGGCTTCGGGAGCAAGCTGTTCTTTGTATTTCTGTTCAAGATTTTTGAACATTTCGCGGGCTTCAAGAATGTCCGTATTGTCGGTTTCGGCAAAGCCCGTGGCTTCGGAAATGAGTTCTTCGGGGTACTGCATACGGCGCATTTCGGCCTTTGCCATGTATTCGGCATTACCGCCGAGGATGATGTCCGTGCCGCGGCCTGCCATGTTGGTAGCAATGGTGACGGCGCCAAGGCGACCTGCTTGTGCCACGATTTCGGCTTCGCGTTCATGCTGCTTTGCGTTGAGCACTTCGTGCTTGATGCCTGCACGTTTGAGGGCTTTGCTGAACAGTTCACTCTTTTCGATGCTGACAGTACCGACAAGCACGGGCTGCCCCTTTTCGTGGCAGATGCGGATCTGATCGATGATGGCATTGAATTTTGCCTGTTCGGTCTTATACATCACATCGTCCCAGTCCTTACGGGCAAGAGGACGGTTGGTGGGGATTTCCACAACGTCAAGAGAATAAATTTCTTCGAATTCTTCCTTTTCGGTAAGGGCCGTACCCGTCATGCCGGACAGCTTGCTGTAAAGGCGGAAATAGTTCTGGAATGTGATGGTGGCAAGGGTCTTGGATTCCTGACGAACGCTGACCCCTTCCTTGGCTTCGATGGCCTGATGAAGACCTTCATTGAAGCGTCTGCCGGGCATTTTACGGCCCGTGAATTCGTCAACGATGACGACTTCGCCGTTTTCAACAACGTATTCAACGTCATTGCGCATAACACCGCGTGCCTTGATTGCCTGGTTGATGTGGTGCTGCAAAGCGAGGTTTTCGCCATCCATGAGGTTTTCGACACCGAAGTGTTCTTCTGCCTTGCGGATACCGTGCTTGGTGAGCGTTGCGGTCTTTGCCTTTTCGTCAACCACATAATCGGTATCTTCTTCGATGAGGGTTTCCATATCAGTCTTGGAATCGACTTCTGTGATACGCTGTGCCTTGAGTCTGCGTGCGAACTCGTCGGCAAGCTTGTAAAGGTCGGAGGACTTGTCACCGCGACCGGAAATGATAAGCGGGGTTCTGGCTTCGTCAATGAGAATGGAGTCCACTTCGTCCACGATGGCGAAGTGATGGCCTCTCTGCACACGCTGGGAAGCATAAATGACCATGTTGTCACGCAGATAGTCGAAGCCCATTTCGTTGTTGGTGCCGTAGGTGATGTCGGCAGCATAGGCGGTCTTGCGTTCTTCGTTGTCAAGGTCATGCACAATCAGACCGACCGTCAGACCGAGGTAACGGTAAACCTTGCCCATCCATTCCGAGTCACGGCGGGCAAGATAATCGTTGACGGTAACGATGTGCACCCCCTTGCCTTCAAGCGCGCAAAGGTAAGCGGGAAGCGTTGCCACAAGGGTTTTGCCTTCACCTGTTTTCATTTCGGCAATTCTGCCCTGATACAGAATGATACCGCACAATACCTGCACGGGGTAATGCTTCATGTTGAGAACACGCCACGAGGCTTCGCGGCAAACGGCAAAGGCTTCGGGAAGAATATCGTCCAAGGTTTCGCCGTTTTCAAGGCGGGTTTTGAACTCGGCAGTCTTGCCCTTGAGTTCTTCTTCGCTCAAAGCGGCGTATGTTTCTTCATAGGAAAGTACTTTTTCCTGAATCTTTTTAACTTTTTTGATTTCTTTCGTAGAATAATCTCCGAACAGTTTGCTGAGTAAAGACATGTTTGCATGGTCCTTTCTGCTTTACGCAAGAAGCGTATATGTTTATTTTAGTATTTTAACCCAAAAACTGAAAAATAAATGCAAAATGCAAGAATGCAAAATGCAAAATTAAAGGGTCGCTTCGCTCCGATTATAGAGCGAAAATAACCTTTGATCTTAATACAAAGCCTCATTTTTAAATTCATTTATATAAAAATTATTGCAAAATTCCGTTATTCGCACAAAATAAAAATTTACATCTTCTATAAATGGCAACGCCATTCCGATAATTTTGCATTCTTGCATTTTGCATTATTTTGTGCTTTCCGAGAAAGCACAAAATGTACGCATCGGGCAGGATTCACATTTCGGTTTGCGGGCATCGCACACATCCCTGCCGAAGAGCACCGCACGGTGACAGAAGTCGCCGCTGGTTTCGGGAGTGAGCAGCTCGCGCAGGGCAAGCTCGACCTTGTAGGGGTCTTTAGTGTTCACAAGCCCTAAACGGTTTGCAATGCGGATCATGTGGGTGTCGCACACATAGGACGGTTGGCCATAGACATCGCCCATAATCAGATTCGCCGTTTTTCTGCCGACCCCGGGCAATGCCGTAAGAGCTTCCATGGTGTCGGGCACTTTGCCGTTGTGCTTGTTGATGATGATCTGTGCCATCCCCACAATATCACTTGCCTTCTGACGGTAAAATCCGCAGGAGTGGACCAAGTTTTCCACATCCTTCACATCCGCATTTGCAAAGTCCTGCACGGTGGGGTATTTTGCAAACAGGGCGGGGGTGACGAGGTTGACACGCGCATCGGTGCACTGTGCGGAAAGACGCACGGCAACCAACAGATGAAACGGGTCCTCTGCTTCCAGCGAACAGACGGCATCGGGGTATAAATTTTCAAGCACTGCTTCGGCTTGTTTTGCAATCTCTTTCTTATCCATATTGTCCTCTTACAGTGTCCAGGTAAGCCAAAAACGGGTTGAGTCACGGACAAAGGTGATGTCGGTCAGCACCATGTTGTGCAGACCGCTTTCAAAGGCATCTGCCATATCTTCTTTTTCCCAGTCGAAGAAAATGACCATACTCAGCTGTGTCGGCACGGCAACATCGAGAATGCGGAAGCCTGTCAGCCACCAGTGCTTTTCGGGACCGCGTTCAAGATAAGGCTTGCCGTTTTTGCACAGCTGGAAGCCCATCATAACCAGGTCTTCATCGGCTACCGCTTCAAAGTGGCGCACAAAATTGTTTGCATCGCGGTAATAAATACCCACTTCCCCACCGACGGTAACGCCGTACTGCCCTTTCCAGAGCTGAATCATCCACGATTTGCCGCCATACTCAAAACGGATACGCTGCGTGATGTAATAAAGCCCGAATCGAGAAGAAAACGCATCATACAAGGAATTAAAACCGAAAATGCGTTGTATGGGATATTGGGTGGAATAAAAAATATCCTGCTCGGGGTCATAGGCAAAGCCGAAAATATCGACGTAAGGCCCGATGAGTTCCATAATGTCCGCCATCTGCGGATTTTGTTCAACCAGCTGTTCGAATTCCTCTTTTGTCAGCTCGTTGGGATCCTTTTCGACAACCACTCTCGTATCCCAGTCGATTTCAATATCCTTTTCCGGTTCCACCACCTCACCGTTGACATCGGTAACGGGAGTGCTGCCGGGGATGTAGGAACCCTGAATTTCATCGGGGAAGGTCAGATCCGCATCCGCCATTACAGGGGGCTGCGTCGGAATATTCTGTTCCGCAGGGGCTTCCTCGGTCGGCTTTTCGCTGATGACAACAGAAACACAGCCGCTGCACAGCACAATGCTGAACACGAGCACGGCGGCAACCGTACCCCTGAAAAAACCGTTTCTGATGATGCGCAACATACAATTCCCCCTGCGACAGAAATGCCGTTGTTTTGATTTTACCAAGTAAAAGGCATATATATATTTAATTTATCATTTTTTAAAGAAAATGTCAACCTCATTATGTCACGTGACCGAAGGAATCTCTTATTGCTTTTTTTAAGAAATCGTGTTAAAATAAATCGGTTGCAGAAAATGATGCCGCAACACCATAAGGAGGATATTATGAACACAGATGTAGTAATCGTCGGTGCAGGCCCTGCCGGTATTTTCACGGCGATTGAAATGCTTCGCAACGGTTGTAAAGACAAAATTGTATTGATTGAAAAAGGCAGTCCCATCGAAAAACGGCACTGCCCTAAAGATAAAACGAAAAAATGCGTCAACTGCAAACCCAACTGCCACATTACAACGGGATTTTCGGGTGCGGGTGCTTTTTCGGACGGTAAACTTTCCTTAAGTTACGAAGTCGGCGGCGACCTGCCGAGCCTGTTGGGTGAAGATTTTACACAGGATCTGATTGACTACACCGACACCATTTATCTTGATTTCGGTGCGGACACCCACATTGAAGGTGTTTCCAACCCCGAAGCGGTGAAGACAATCCGCAAAAGAGCCATCAAAGCAGGCTTAAAGCTCGTTGACTGCCCCATCCGCCATCTGGGTACGGAAAAGGCACAACAGTTGTATTATGACATTGAAAAATACCTGCAGGAAAACGGCGTTGAAATGTATTTTCAGCATGAATGCGTGACACTGCTGCTTGACGACGAAAATGCCGTGTGCAAAGGTGTGCGTGTTTCCGACGGCAAACAGGAATTTGATATTTTTGCAAAACATACCGTGATTGCCGCAGGCAGACGCGGTGCGGACTGGCTTGAAAAAATCTGTGCAAGCCACAACATTGCCCACCAGCCCGGTACGGTTGACATCGGTGTGCGCGTAGAAGTACGCAATGAAGTCATGGAAACGGTCAACGAAGTGCTGTATGAATCCAAGCTCATCGGCTATCCGCAGCCGTTCCGCAACAAGGTGCGCACATTCTGCCAGAATCCGGGCGGTTTTGTCAGCCAGGAAAACTACGACAACGGTCTTGCCGTCGTCAACGGCCACTCTTACAAAGAAAAAAAGAGTCAGAATACCAACCTTGCCATTCTGTGCTCTCACAACTTCTCGGTGCCGTTCAACCAGCCCATCGAATATGCACAGAAGGTCGGCGAACTGACCAACATGCTCGCAAACGGCCACATTCTTGTGCAGCGTTTCGGCGATATTCTGGACGGCAAGCGCACGTGGGAAAAGGAACTTTCGCAGTCCAACGTAAAACCCACCCTGCCCGATGCCGTTGCAGGCGACATCACCGCCGCCATGCCCTACCGTTCCATGACCAACATCGTCAACTTTATTCATGCCATGGACGAGGTTGTGCCCGGTTTTGCATCGCACGAAACCCTTCTGTATTCCCCCGAACTCAAGTTCTATTCCAACCGCATCCGTATGGACAAGCAGCTCAACACATCCGTTAAGGGCTTATATTGCCTTGGTGACTCCAGCGGATGGACAAGAGGCCTTATGATGGCATCCGCCATGGGTGTACACATGGGCAGAATCCTTGCCGGTGTTGCCGAATAAACAAATTACGGAGGTATAAAAAATGAAAAAATTACTCGCCATTCTGATGGCACTCGCATTCGTTTTCTGTTTTGCCGCCTGCGGTGACAAGACAGCAGAAGAAGAACCCACCCGTTCGCAGGAAGAACTCATTGCAGAAGCCAACGAAGCCGCCGCAAAACTGGTTGAATACAAAGAAACGCTGGACAAACAATTGCTCCTTGTCAACTCTGCCGACAACACAGACGGTTTCTTTGACCTTGCAGGCATGGCTGCCGCCGGTGCGCAACTGGATGCAGTGATTGATCTGATCAATTTCGATTCGGATGAACTGACCGACGGTGATACATCTCCGGTGGACAGTGTTGCCACTGCAAAGCAAGCCGCCGATCAGATCCGCGAAATCGCGGAAAAAGTCAACACCGCCGCCGCAAAATATTATGCACAGTTTGCAGCCGCTTTCCCAGGTGCGGAAATGACAAAGATGTACTGCCTGACCGTGTTCATGAGCGGCGAACCCAGCAATTTCTTTGCCGCTGATTATACCGATGCAGACGGCAACAAAAAGACGGTATACTCCATCAGTTCTTTCACGGCCGAAACCCCCGAAAACGTACTGTCTACCATCATGGATTACCTGTTTGCAGAAGAACCCGTGGCGGCGCGGAATGCAGTCACGGACGGCAATTTCAACATTGACATGGATGCCGTGCGTGCCGCCGTCAGCGGCACCGTGACCGAAGGCAAAACAGCGGAATAATTTACACCAAAATAAGAACAGCGGCAGAAGCGAATCTGCCGCTGTTCTTATTTTGCTTTTTATGCAATCGGTTTGGTGGGGTCGCTGACGGCAACTTCAACGGAAGAATCATAGGAATAAGGCAGAGCCGTGTCTTCGACTGCCGTTTCAGGAACATAGGCGGGGGCAGCAGTTGTGCCGACAACAACACCGTTGACCTGCGGATTATAGGCAGGCGTTGTCATGACCACGATCATTTCGCCGTCGTCCTTGACTTTGGTTTCGGCTTCGGTTTCCACATAGTGCTTCCAGCCCGAGGTTTCATAAGGCACACGCACTTCACTGCAGGCAACCGTGCCGAGCAGGCTGCCGCTTGCCATATCAAACGCATAGACATTCGGGGTATGATAACAGGTGACGGCATAGGCTGTATCGCCGATATAGGTCACGCGTTCGGGGTTGGAATACAGTTCACTGCATTCGTATTCGTTGCGGATGACAAGCTTGTTGTCTTCCACCGCAAAATGAAGCACAGCACCGTGTTCCTGCATCCATATTTCATAGCCGTATTCATCGGTTCTTGTGCCGTAGGAATACATCGGAATCATAAATGAGCCGTCATACACCGTGCAGAAAGCCTTGTGGTCGGTGGAAAGATTTGCATTCTCATGCACGAGGGCATCGAGTTCTTTGGGGTTCATCGGGTCGGACACATCGAACAGAGAAATCTTTGCAGAGCCGTCAAGACCCGATTCGGTACCGCCGAAGCCCAGGCCTAAAATCAGGCCGTTGCCGATGGGATGCAAATAAGCCGAGAAGCCGGGCAGCTTGACTTCACCCGTAATGACAGGTTTGGTCGGGTCGGAAAGGTCGAACACAAACAGCGGGTCGGTCTGCTCAAAAGTGACAACATAAGCCCAGTCACCCATGAAACGCACACTGCGGATCTGTTCATTTTCGCCGTAATGTTCGCTTTCGCCGACAATAACGAGGTTGCTGTCGAGGACATACAATCCGTTGTCGCCGCCGAAGGTGACAGCAATGCGGAAATAGCCGTTGTGTTCGTCCATGGAGAACTGATTCAGCGGTTCGCCGGGGACACAGCCCGTTGCAAGGCGCTGTACCGTGCCGTCTGCAAAGGTGAAAGAATAAATCTGCGTGGAAACATAGGAAGAAGCGGAAACAGTCAGACCGTCTGCTGAGGGGTATTCCTTGACTTCATAAATTCTGCGTGCCACAAAGAGGTTTTCGTTGGTGCAATACACATCCGTGCCGCCGCCGAGCACCGCCTGGGTGCTGACGGACTGACTGATATCGTCCATATTGAACAGGCTGACCACGGTGAATGCGGTGGGTGCGGATTCGTCCATAACACTTAAGTTCGATTCGGGAACGGAAACACCGTCATCGGTGCCGATATAGGTCTTGGGAATCATTCTGTCTTCCAGAACGATGCACTGCTGTCCGTTTTTGGTGTAATCATAGGTGTAAAAATCGCTGTGGGTGGTCACAAGAATCAGTCTGCCGCCTGCAATGCGGGAGGAAAGATACTGTCCGTCCTGTGCAAAACGCTGCACAAAGGTCGGGTTGGCGGGGTCGGAAATATCATAAATGAGAGCCATGGTGCGGCTTTCCGAATAATCGGAATAATTGCAGGTGAGCATCACGCAGAGGTAGTTGTTGTAAAGGAACATTTCGTTTGCGTAGTAGTAGGAAATCTTCTCTTCGTCAAACTGCTCCTTGAGAACAACGGTTGCAAGCTCTGCCATGCTATCGGCAGGGTATGCGCGGATGACATGCAGGGTGTTACCCTTGAGCAGATACAGGTTTTCACCGTCATTTTTGAGAATATCGGCTTCGTCAACCCCCTCGACCTGCACATTGGTCTGGCCGTACTGCGGCTTTGCGGAGCCGGCGGCAGTGCCAACGGTGGTTTCGCCGTCTTCCATTGCTTCTTCATCCACATAAGCATCATCAACAGGTGCCATGGGTGCGGCATCGGGAACATCCATTTCGGGGACAACCATGGAATTAGCAGCTGCGGTGGTATCGGCAACAGCCATATCTGCGGATTCATTCTTCATGCCACCGTTGAAAATGCCGCTGAAAAACTCCTTGACGGAGGAATCGCTGTCTTGCGCATAAAGATGATACGTATATTCATAAGAATTCTTATCGGCATAAGCCTTGGCAAGGGTCAGAATGTCATCATATTTCACATTGCCTGCCATGAATTCGAATTCGGGCAGATCCTGCACGGTTTCATTCTGCGTGACACCGCTTGCGGGAACATCCGTCAGTTGCTCGGTGGATGCATTGTGCTCAAGCACAAGCGTTGCGACACCGGCAAGGCACAGGCAGAACACTGCCGCAGAAGTAATCAGCGCAAGGATACGGTTTCTTTTTTTTGCTTTCACAACCTTCAGATTCGGCTGTTTGTCGAGCAGGGCTTTGATGTTTTCTTCGGAAAGGCTTTCGGGAAGGGGCAGTTCGTCATTGAGAACGGCGTTTTCAAGTTCGTTGAACATATTTTCATTTTTATCCATGGTAAAACTCCTCACTGAGTATGGTTCTCAATTTGGCAAGAGAACGGGATTTGACACTGCGTACGGTGGCACTGTTCATGCCGAGCATTTTGGCGATCTCATCGCTTTTATAGCCTGCGACCACTGACAAGAGCACAACCTGCCTGTCTTCGGGCGGCAAGGTGGCCACGGCTTCGCGCACGGTCAGGCGGTCTGCCTCGTCAAAGGCGGGACTCTCTTGATTGCAAAGGTCGGGATTGTCCTGCACAGCATCATCGGCGTATTCATTTTTGTTTGCGATGAGTTTGCGTTTGCACACATTGGCAAGTATTTTAAACAGCCATGATCTGAACGAGTCCTCCTTGCGCAAAGAGGACATGTTGCGGTAAGCCTTTATGACCGCATCCTGCACGCAGTCTTCGGCATCGGCAGGATTTTTCATATACCACACCGCAAAACGATAAAGTTGCGGGGCATATTCGGCATACAGGGATGCAAACGCCGCGGTATCGCCTTTTACGGCGGCAGAAATGAGCTTCTTTTCCGATTGTTCCATAACTGTGTTTCCTTTCTTTCCCGTTCCCTTGCAACTATAAGAGTGAGGAAAAATGATTTTTGTTGCAAATGTAAGAAAAATTTTTAATAATTTCAAATTACGGTTTATCGGGGAGTTTGATTTGCAGGAATTTTGGTTGATTGTCAATTATTAAAAGTTTTGGTCAAGTTTTTTCAAAAACTTGCGGGGTCAAGGGGCAGCGCCCATTGTCGCCCGTCGCAACGGGCGAA
>JAFQCH010000017.1 GCA_017416485.1 Clostridia bacterium
CGCAAATATCAATAAATATTTTATATTATCGGTTGCCAGTATATAAATTTACCTTCAAACAACACTTTGTTTGCCATGGTGCTTCGCACTTAAGAAAACCCCCGGCGAGGGTTTTCTTAACAACTTTCCTGCGCTTTCTGAAGCATAAAGAGTTTCGCCCGTTGCGACGGGCGACAATGGGCGCTGCCCCTTGACCCCGCAAGTTTTTGAAAAAACTTGACCAAAACTTTTAAAAATTGACAATCAACCAAAATTCCTGCAAATCAAACTCCCCGACAAACCGCAATTTGCCGAAGAAAAAACGGAATCTGTGCAGACTCCGTTTTTTGTGTTTGATTCAATTTACAGCTTCAGCAGAATCCCTGCAACGGCGGCAATGAGAATGAACACCGTCGGGTGAATTTTTTTCAGGTATTTCTGCCCGAGGAAGATGGCAACCGCCAACAGCATTGACTTCCACAAAAATGCGACCGACCAATCCCCTGCAAGCATGGCATCGGTGTTGAAAAAGGTCGGAATGGCAACCCCGAGTCCTGCCATGGCAATCAGTGCCATGCTGGCGGGGCGAAGGCCCGTAAAGGCATTCTGCATCAGGGGGCTTGTTTTGAATCTGTCAATGAACTTGGCAACGAGCATGATAGTGATAATTGCGGGTGCTGTCAGCGCGGCAACACCGACAATGCTGCCGAGCACACCGCCCGTAATAAAGCCCGCATACGTTGCCATATTGACCCCGATCGCACCGGGGGTGGATTCCGCAACCGCGATCATGGTGGACACGTCTTCCACCGTAAACCAGCCGTATTTGGTTGCCATCTCGTTTAAAAACGGCAATGTGGCAAGCCCGCCGCCCACGGCAAGAAGCCCCGTTTTGAAGAATTCATAAAACAAAAGGAGATAGGTCATTGTGCATTGCCTCCTTTTGCTTTTTTTGGTTCTTTGATTTGTCCCGCGATGATGCCCGCCAATGCGGCGGAAATGACAAGTATAGGTAACGGAATTGAGAACGGTAAAAATTTACCCAAAGTCGCAAGCAGGAACACAATAAAGAAAATAACAAGCGAGAACGCATTTTTCAGTGTGCTTTTGCGAAGTTTGAGAAGTGTGTTGAGAATCAGAACACACACGCAAACGTTAATTCCCGCCAAGGCGTGTTGCACATATTCGTTGTCCGAAAAGCCTTCCAGAAACAGGCTGATAATCAGAATAATAATCAGCGGCACAAGTTCAAAGCCGACAGCGGCAGTGATTGCACCAAGCAACCCCGCCTTGCTTCTGCCGATAAAGGTTGACACATTCAACGCAATGATGCCGGGGGTGCATTGCCCGATGGCATAGTAGTCGGTCAGATCTTCGTCCGTGACCCACTGTCGTTTTTCAACCAGTTCACGTTGCAGAATGGGCAGCATTGCGTAGCCGCCGCCGAATGTCATGGCGCCGACGCGCAAAAATACCCAAAACAATTCCAATGCTGTTTTCAGTTTTTCTTTCATAATATCCTCTGTTTTTCTGCGGGAGATCTTGCAATGCAGATTCCTCTGACTTCTTTTGCGCCGAAAATCAGCAGTGTTTTTGCCGCTTCGTGCAAGGTACTTCCCGTTGTTGTGATGTCGTCGGCAAGTAAGATCACCTTGTTTTTGATGAGGGCTTCCTTGTCTGCCGGTAAATCGTAAACCCCGGTCAGATTGCCGTGCCGCAAAACCGCGGAAAGCGTGTGCTGACGGGGTGTTTCGTGTTGTTTTATAAGTGTTTCTTCGCAGGGAATCTGCAAAATATTGCCGAGTGCAATGGCGAATTCCTGTGCCTGATTATAGGTGCGGATTTTAACCGCCTTTGCAGTCATCGGGATGAATGTGATCAGGTCTGCACCCTGTGTCACACCGCAGTCGTCTGCGTATTTGGCGGCAATTTTGGCATAAGTGTCAGCCATGTGCGGCAGATTGTTGAACTTGAATTTCTGAATCTGTTCCCGCACAGTGCCTTCATATAAAAACGGTGCAACGGTGGAAGTCAGAAACGGTTCGGGCACGCAAAGGCAGTCTTTCATCGGTCTGCCGCAACCCGTGCAGAATTTGCTTTCCGGTACGTGCAGAATAAATTTTGTGCAGTAGTCACAGATTTCCGCGTTCGGTTGCAACACCCGTCCGCAGACACAGCACCGCGACGGAAACAATGCGTGTTTCAGCAATTGTATCATTGGATGCCGAATGCACGCAATGCGCGCACGCATTGTGCAAGGGGAAGTCCGACTACATTCGAATAGTCGCCGTTGATTTTTTCAACCAGCACAACCCCTTTGCTCTGGATACCGTAACCGCCTGCTTTATCCATCGGATCGCCCGTTGCAACATAATGCTTGATATCCTCATCCGTCAGGTCATAAAAAGTGACTTCTGTTTTGCTGACGAATTCTTGGCGCTTTGTGCCGCTTGCAATGCACACACCCGTCATGACCGTGTGTGTTCTGCCTGAAAGACTGCGAAGCATACTGACAGCATCGTCTTTGTCTTTTGGTTTGCCTAAAATATTGCCGTCAATGACGACCACCGTATCGGCGGCAAGCACGGTGTCTTCATCTTTGCACAGCTGCAACACCGCTTCGGCTTTCAGGTTTGCAAGGTGCTGTACGGTTTGTTCTGCTGTGAAACCTTCGGGCACGGTTTCGTCACATCCCGAAACGAGCACTTCAAAGGAAAGTCCTGTCAGCGTCAGCAGTTCTTTTCTGCGAGGTGATTGAGAAGCAAGATAAAACATAGTCGTTCCTCAGATTGTTTCAATGAATTTGAGAATCATTTTTGCAAGATCCTCGGGCTGGGTGTTGTTGACGGCGGTGTAGGTTTCAGCCGAAGCGTCGTCAGCCGAGTCGGACATCTGACGAAGGCTCAAAAACGGCACATCTGCACTGCCGCAAACGGAAGCGATCGCACCCGTTTCCATGTCGAAAGCATTGATATTGAATGTATCTTTGAAGAAATCTTTTTTCACAGGGTCGGCAAGGAACAGATCTCCGCAACCGAACGCGGCAGATTTGACTCCGAGCACAGTTTTAGCCTTATTGAGCAGGTCTTTGTCTGCTTCGTGCTGCCACGGTTTGGACGGATTTTCGCCCTGCTTTCTGCCGATTGCGGTCAGGTCAAAATCGCATTCCGCAAAAGAAGAACCGAGGGCAATTTCCCCCTCATGTAAGCCCGACACCGCGCCCGAAAGGCCGATATTGAAAATGCAATCAGCCTTTTCGTCCGCAATCAGGAAAGCGGCGGCGGTTGCGGCGGCAACTTTGCCGATGCCGCAGGAAACAGCAACCACACGGTTTTCGTTTACGGTCACTTCGGCGCACGGACGGGTGCGGAAGGTGCCTTCCTTGACTGCACCGTAGGTAGCGGCAATGCGCAGAAAGGGGAGATATTCGTATTCGTCTGCAATCACAAGACCAATGGTTTTCATGCTTTAACCCTCCACTTTTTTGATCATTTCGCGAAGTGCCACGCTGATCTGATCGGGGCAGGATGTGGGCTTGAATCCGCACTTGATGCCTGCCATACGGTCAGCGGCATCCTTGCAGGTCATGCCCTTGAGCAGTGCCGCAATGCCCTTGAGGTTGCCGTTGCAGCCACCCATGATCTCAACCTTCTGAATCACAAGATTGTCATCGGCTTCAATTTCTATCATTCTCGAACAGGTTCCCTTGGGTCTGTATGTGTATACCATAATACTTTTCTCCTTTTGTTTTTCGCTACCTTTCATTTTACCATAATTTTGTAAACTTTGCAATAATAACGGATAAAAAACAGGTGAATGAAAAAACAATAAATGTGTTGACAATAATCGCTTTTATGCTGTATCATATAAATATATGAATGGTGATGGAATTGATATTGCCGCAGATGCTCGTCAGGCACTGTGCCGTTCGGTTGGGCTTGGCGATTGACAGATAGGGAGTGATTAACTTGAAGAAGAAAAAGATTTTTGAAGCAACATGTCTTGCTGTCGTGGTGGTTGGCATTTTGTTCATTCTTTTTTACTTGGTAAAAACAGGCATAAATATATCCAACGAGCAGCCAACAGAAAACACACAAGGCACTGTAACCGCATCGGATGTTGAATATGTCAGAACCCCCGATCCGAAGATTCGGACACTGCGATACACGCATACGCAGGTCGGCAACGCACAAACAGGAAGTGAGTCGGGCACTTACTATCTGATTGAACCGATTGTGATCGATCGCTCCGATTGTGCTTCATTTGAATTGTTGTTGAAATACAATCCTGCCGTTGTGCAATTCGGTGTGTATCCGGATGCGTATATTCCGCCCGAAGCCTCCTTTGCATCAACTGAAGTGACCGAGATTGAACCGGGCTTGCTGCGTGTGGTCGGCTTGCAGCCACTTAAAGAGAGAAACGGACGGTTGCATTACGAAATGTTCTCCTTTTTGGTGCTCACTGCGGAGAATCCTGATTTTGAGGTGGAACTGATTTCCTGTAAAAATGCAACCGGAGAAGAACTCGATTGCCGTGCTGAATATGGGGGTACTTCGAACACGCTGAAATTTGAACCGGACACGCAAACCGATGCGGTTGTGACCGTAAATGTCGACACACCGAGTTATTATAAAAAACGCAGTGATCGCAAGGATAAATACGGTATGAGCATGCGCGTTAATGTGCAACCGTATGAAAAAAGATTTGTTGACTGTGTTGTGCAGGTTTTGTATGACCCGCAGCAGGTGGAATATTTTGCAGATCCGCTCTATCTTTATGATGACGGCACACCTGAGCTCGGGGCAAAAGTAACCGTACAGGAGCCGGGAAAATTGCTGATAAAGGTTTACGGAGAAAATGCAATTTGCAGCATACCGGTCGGTTTTCATGTCCTTTCAAAAGACGAGATCGACTTGGATATTTCCCTTGTGTCCTACACGGACGAGGGCGGTGTGCGAGAAAATGCACAGCTTGTTGTGGATATGCCCGTGAAAGTGCCTGTTGTAGTTGATGATTGAGTAGCAAAAAAACTCTTGACAAATGTGTATAAACCGTGTTATATTGTATACAGTAATAAGGTATTGACAAATGAGTGGGGTGACCCGCTCATTTTTGTTGATACGGGAAAATATTCGGAGGTGGAAACTTTGGCAGAGAAGAAAAAAGGAAATACGGTCGATATCGTCTGGGGCATCGCACAGCCGCTTGCCGAACAGCTCGGACTGCTTTTGTGGGATGTGCGTTTTCAGAAAGAAGGCGCAAACTGGTATCTGCGTATTATCATTGACAAGGAAGACGGTATCGGCATTGACGATTGCGTTGCTATGAACGATGCACTGGATGCACCTCTCGATGAAGCCGATCCCATCGACCAAAGCTATAATTTACAGGTTTGCAGTGCAGGCATTGAACGCGAGCTTGTGCGCGACTTTCATTTTGAAATGTTCATGGGGGCAGACATCATGGTTAAGTTCCCCAAAGCAGACGAAACGGGCGTGAAACTTCGCAAGGGTGTTCTCAAGGGGTATGACAAAGGTACGCTGACCGTGGAATACGAAGACGGCACCGAGCGCACCTATGAAAAGAAAGAATACACCCGCGTGCAGCTTGACGATTTTGAAGGCTTTTAATTTGTGAAAAAGAAAGTTGATATACAGAAAGGATTGAGCGAAAAAATGAACAAAGAATTTTTTGATGCCATCAGAATGCTTGAAAAAGAAAAGGGCATCCCCGGCGACAAACTCATCGAAAAGGTCTGCAACGCAATTGTGGTTGCCGCAAGACGCGAATTCGGTGTCAAGGAAGGCATCTTCTGTGACTTCGACCCCGAAACCGCACAGATGAACATTTATATGATCAAAAACGTTGTGGAAGAAATTGAAGATCCTTCCATTGACGTTCTTCCCGAAGAAGCGCTCAAATATGATGCAGAAGCCAAGCTCGGCGATGTGCTTCGCATTCCGCTGCAGGTCAAGGACCTCGGCAGAATTGCCGCCCAGACTGTTAAGCACGTTATCCGTCAGGGTATCCGCGAAATCGAAGTTGAACAGGTGCTCGAAGAATTCCAGAGCAAAAAGCAGGATATTGTTACCGCAAAGATCAACTCCGTGGATCCCACCAGCGGCGACCTGACCCTCGCACTCGGCAAGGGTGACGTTCTTCTTCCCAAGAAAGAACAGATCCCCGGCGAATCATTCAAGGCCGGCGATATGGTCAAAATCTACATCGTTGATGTCAGAGATACCGAAAAGGGGCCCAAGATCATGATCTCCCGTACCCATGCCGATTTTGTCAAGCGTCTGTTTGAAGCAAGTGTTCCCGAAATCGAAGACGGCACGGTTGAAATTAAGTCCATTTCCCGTGAAGCAGGTTCCAGAACCAAAATTGCTGTTTACAGCAAGGATGAAAACGTGGATCCCGTCGGTGCCTGTATCGGTCAGCGTGGTATGCGTGTTAACGGTATCATCAACGAGCTGCACGGCGAAAAAATCGACATTGTCCGCTACAGCGAAAATCCCAAGGAATTCATCGGCGCGGCTCTCGCTCCCGCAGAAGTTATTGCCGTTGAAGTTGTGGACATGGAAAACAAGAGCTGTCAGGTCATCGTTCCCGAAAATCAGCTTTCTCTTGCCATCGGCAACAAGGGGCAGAACGCCCGCCTTGCCGTAAAACTGACAGGCTGGAAGATCGACATCAAATCCTACATCGGCGACTACAAGCCGATGATCCAACTGTAAAAAGGGGTTGTTTGCAGTGCAACAGAAAAAAATCCCTTTACGCAAATGCACCGGTTGTTGCGAAATGAAACCAAAAAAAGAACTGGTGCGCATTGTCCGTTCTCCCGAAGGAGAAATTCATCTTGATTCCACAGGCAAAATGAACGGCAGAGGTGCATACATCTGTCCCGACCTGCAATGTCTGCAAAAAGCCAAAAAAGGCAGACGGCTTGAAAAGGCATTTGAATGCAGTGTCCCTGCGGAAATTTATGACCGCCTGGAAACGGAGCTGAACGGATGACACAAAAAACGCTTTCATATCTCGGTCTTTGCCGCAGGGCAGGCAAACTCGCACTCGGCCATGATGCGGTCGCGGAAGCAGTCCGTGGCAAAAGTGCAAAAATCTGCCTGCTGACACAAGACGCATCACCCCGCCATAAGAGGGAGCTTGAAGCGGCACAGACAACGGCAGACATCGTCCTCATGCCCATCACATCGCAGGAATTGTCTTATTCAATAGGCAAAAAAGTCTGCGTGCTTGCCGTGACGGATGACGGATTTGCCAAAGCTCTAAAAAAGCAGTTTGAAGAGGAGGCAACTTAATGGTTAAGTATAAAGTACATGAAGCCGCTAAAGATTTTAATGTCAAAAGCAATGTGATTGTTGACCTTTTGGCAAAGTTTTCGGATACACCGAAAAAGTCCCAGACATCTCTTGAAGAATGGGAACTCGATATTCTGTTTGATTATTTCACACAGAAAAACAGTGTCGAAAATTTCGATGCTTACTTTGCAATGAAAAAACCGGAAGAAAAGAAACCCGAACCGGTTGAAGAAAAAGCAGCAGAACCCGCTGCACCTGCAGTGAAGGAAGAACCCAAGCAGGAAAAAACCGAACAGCCCAAAAAGGCAGAAAAACCCAAAAGCGGTGCACAGCCGCTGAACAAGCAACCTGAACGTCCTGCCGCACCTGCCAACAACCAGCCCTTCAAGAAGAAGGAAAACAAACAGCAGGATGCTCCCATACAGGCGAGAACAAAGGGCGAACGCAAAACCGTCAACACCCGTGCCAGCGAAGTTGAACTCGATAAATACAACGAGCGTTACGAAAACATCACCCCCGGCAGTGCCGCACAGCGTGATACCGATACCCGTAAGCAGAAGATTAAGCAGAAATCCCAGCAGTACAATAAAAAACAGGGCACCCGTGCGCATCACCGCGAAACCGAGGCTGAACGTCTCAAGAGAATTGCCGACGAACGTGCAAAGCGTTCGCTGACCATCACCGTCGGTGAAGAAATCACCGTCGGCGACCTTGCCGCAAAACTCAAGATGACCGCCGCCGAAGTCATCAAAAAGCTGTTCTCTTACGGCATCATGGCAGGCATCAACGAAAATATCGACTTTGACACCGCATCCATCGTTGCAAGCGAACTGGGTGCAAAGGTCGAAAAGGAAGTCGTTGTCACCATCGAAGACCGCATTATTGACGACAGTGAAGACGTGGATGAAAATCTGGAAACCAGAAGTCCCGTTGTCTGCGTCATGGGTCACGTTGACCACGGTAAGACCAGTATTCTCGATGCCATCCGTAACACCGCTGTCACCTCCACCGAATCCGGCGGTATCACCCAGCACATCGGTGCTTATCGTGTCAGCTGTGACGGAAACGATATCACCTTCCTTGACACCCCCGGTCACGCTGCTTTCACCGCCATGCGTGCAAGAGGCGCCATGGCTACCGATATTGCTGTTCTTGTTGTTGCTTCCGATGACGGTATCATGCCGCAGACCATCGAAGCCATCAACCATGCAAAAGCCGCTGATGTCAACATCATTGTTGCCATCAACAAGATGGATAAACCCGAAGCCAATCCCGACCGTATCAAGCAGCAACTGACCGAATACAACCTTGTGCCCGAAGAATGGGGCGGCGACACCATCTGTGTTCCCGTTTCCGCAAAAACAGGCATGGGTATCGACAACCTGCTTGAATCCATTCTTCTCATTGCCGAAATGCGCGAACTCAAAGCCAATCCCAACCGTGCGGCCAAGGGTGTTGTCATCGAAGCAAGACTTGACAAGGGCAAGGGCCCGATCGCAACTCTGCTTGTGCAGAACGGTACCCTCAAATCCGGCGACATCATCGTTGCAGGTACCGCTGTCGGCCGTGTCCGTGTCATGACCGACGACAAGGGCAGAAAAGTCAAGTCCGCAGGCCCGTCCGTTCCCGTTGAAGTCATGGGTCTTGCAGAAACCCCGCAGGCAGGCGACCAGTTCGACGCTGTTTCCGATGAAAGACTTGCCCGTGAACTTGTTGAAGAAAGAAAGCAGAAGCAGAAGGAAGCACAGTTCAGTGCTATTCAGCGCGTTACCCTCGATACCCTGTTTTCCACCATTGCCGACGGCGAAAAGAAAGACCTCAACATCGTTGTCAAGGCAGACGTGCAGGGCTCTGTGGAAGCCATTACCCAGAACCTCGAAAAGCTGTCCAATGATGAAGTGCGTGTCAAGGTCATCCACGGCGGTGTCGGCGCTATTGTAGAATCCGACGTCATGCTTGCCGCCGCATCCAATGCAATCATTGTCGGTTTCCATGTCCGTCCCGATCCCACTGCCGTTGCACACGCAGAACGTGACCACGTCGAAATGCGTATGTACCGCGTCATTTATGACTGCATCGAAGATGTTGAAGCTGCTATGAAGGGTATGCTTGCTCCCAAGTACAGAGATGTCGAAATGGGAAGAATTTCCGTCAGACGTGTCTTCAAACTGTCTTCCGTCGGTACCATCGCAGGTTCCTATGTGCAGGACGGTAAGGTCACAAGAAACTGTAAGGTTCGTGTTGTGCGTGACGGTATCGTTATCGCAGAAGACGACATCGCTTCCCTCAAGCGCGAAAAGAACGATGCCAAGGAAGTTATGGCAGGTTATGAATGCGGTATCGGTCTTACAAAGTTCAATGACATTCATGAAGGCGATATTCTCGAAGCCTATGTTGTTGAAGAATACCGCGACTGATTCATTGCATCACCCTCTTTGAAAGGAATTAAACTATGAGTTATAAAGCAGACCGTTCTGCCGAAGATATCCGCCGTGAAATCACGGCGATCCTGCGCGAATTGAAGGATCCGCGTGTGACCGCCACCATGCTCACGGTTGTGCGTGTTGAAATCGCACATGATCTTTCCTTCGGCAAGGTCTATATCAGTTCTCTGGACGGCATCGAAGGTGCAAAAAATGCCGTCAAGGCACTCAACACGGGTGCAAAGGGATATATCCGCACCGAGCTTTCCGCACGCCTGCGTCTGCGCAAGGCGCCGGATCTGAAATTCATTGCGGACGATTCCGTTGAAAAGGGAATTGAAATGTTCCGCAAACTCAATCAGACCGCAAAAAAGGACGAAGAAGATGAAGATTGATCTGCAAACAGCCGCAGCACGGCTTCGTGAAATGGACGATATTCTTCTTCTGACCCACCGCAATCCCGACGGGGATGCCGCGGGCAGTCTGTGGGCACTCTACCGCTTGCTTACTAAACTGGGCAAACGCGTAAAGTTTCAGTTGGTCGGCAAAGTGCCCGAAAATCTTCTGTTTGCGGCTGAATGCGAAGCAGAAGATTTTGAAGAAAAATTTATTGTTGCTGTTGACCTTGCCGAAGCAACCCTGCTCGGCGAGGCACTGCAACCCGTTTACGGCGAAAAAATTGATCTGAACATCGACCACCACGGCTCGAACACGTTTTTTGCAAAAGAAACATTTCTCGATGCAAAAGCCGCGGCCGCTGCACAGTTGGTCTATTCGCTGTACGAAGAAATGAATGTTCCCATTGATGTTCGTTCTGCCGAACAGCTTTACATCGGTCTTTCCACCGATACAGGCTGTTTCCGCTATGGCAACACAAACTCCGAAGCCTTGCACACCGCGGCAGAACTTGTCGGCATCGGCATCGACAATGGTGACATTAACCGCCGTATTTTTGAAACCAAAAGCAAAGCCTATATTCAGTTTGAAGCGCTTGCTATGAGCAATCTGCGCATGCACTTTGACGGCAAGTGTGCCGTGATGGCACTGACCAAGGATATGTTCACACGAACAGGCCTTGACGAAAGCGAAACCCACATGATTGCAGGACTTCCGCGTCAGGTCGAAGGCGTTCTTGTGGGCGCTACCATCAAGGAAAAGGACAACGGTCTGTGCCGTGTTTCGCTTCGTTCCAATGAGCCCGTCGATGTTTCCGCGATTGCGAAGACTTTCGGCGGCGGCGGCCACAAACTTGCCGCAGGTTGCGATTTGTACGGCACCGTCAGCAAGGCAACAGCCGACCTGCTCAAAGAAATCGAAGCGGCTTTGCACAGTTATAATCTTTTATAAAAGGACAAATACCCATGAACGGTTTTGTTGTTCTCAATAAGGAAGAAGGCATGTCTTCTTCTTTTGCCGCAGGTCGTCTGCGCAAAATTTACAATGAAAAAAAGACCGGACACACAGGCACGCTCGACCCTTTGGCGGTGGGCGTGCTGCCTGTCGCTTTGGGTAAAGCCACCCGTTTTATTGACTTCCTGCCCGATTCCACTAAAGCGTATGTTGCACGATTTCGCTTCGGTGAAACCACCGATACACTTGATGTAACGGGCACACTTTTAAGCAAAACCGAAGTGACGGTCACCAAAGAAGAAGTCTTGCAGATTCTGCCGTCCTTTTTCGGTGTGCAACAGCAGATGCCGCCGATGTATTCAGCACTGTCGCAAAACGGTGTCAGGCTTTATGAACTGGCACGCAAAGGCATTGAAGTGGAACGCAAGACCCGCGAAATTGAAATTTCTTCCATTGAACTGACCGATGTGTACGGTGATGAATTTGAAATTGCCGTCACTTGTTCAAAAGGTACATACATCCGTTCTCTGATTGCCGATATCGGAAGTAAGCAGGGGAGCGGTGCCGTCATGACCGCCCTGCAACGCACCTTGTCCAACGGGTTCACCATTGCACAAGCACGCACCCTCAATGAACTGCGCGAAGACCCGCAAGCGGGACTGATTGCAGTGGATGCCGCACTTTCGGTTTATCCTGAAGTCCATGTGACCGAAGCACAGGCAAGCCGTTTCTCTAACGGCGGCGAGCTGTTCGCCCTTCGTGTTCGCGGCATTGAAACAGACGGCTTGTACCGTGTTTATAACCACCAAAACGCATTCATCGGACTCGGTGAATTGTCTGAAGACAAAGAATTATTACTTGTAAAAAGGGTTTATCTGCATGACTGATTTTTGTTGCAAAAACAGAACAGCCCTCGCACTGGGGAATTTTGACGGCCTGCACAAAGGACATCTGCAGGTCTTGTCTGCTGTTTGTTCGCAAAAAGAAAACGGCTTGCAGCCCGTGCTCGTGCGGTTTGAGCCGCACCCCGTTGCAGTTCTGCAAGGCATTTCACCCGACCGCATTCTGACCGACCGCGAACGCAATGCGGTGCTCAAAACATATAAGACACAGGAGGTCGTGCTCGATTTTCTGTCAGTCTGCAATTTTTCTCCCGAAGAATTTGTGAAAGATGTGCTCATTGACTGTCTGCATGCAGGCTTTGTTGCTTGCGGCTTTAATTTCCGATTCGGCAAAAACGGAATCGGCACAGCGCAAACTTTGCAAGAACTTGCAAGTAAATATAATCTCGGCTGTTTTGTGGCTGACGAAGTGGATTTTGAAAATGCTCCTGTCAGTGCCACCCGTATTCGCGAATGTATCCGAAACGGACAAATCGAACAGGCAAATGCCATGCTCGGCAGACCTTTTGCCTACGATTTTGAAGTTGTTGGCGGCGACAGAAGGGGAAGGCTCATGGGCACTCCCACCATCAACCAATATTTCCCGCAGGGCTTTGTCATTCCCAAAAGCGGTGTCTATGCTTCGTTTGCGGCGGTGGACGGTGTTTGTTATCCTGCCGTGACCAACATCGGAATCCGTCCCACGTTCAACGGCACAAGCGAGCGCAGTGAAACATGGATCATGAACTTTTCAGGCGATCTTTACGGAAATCATATTCCCGTATATCTGCTTTCCTATCTGCGCGGGGAAGTGAAATTTGAAGACATGGAAGCACTTCGCAATCAGATTTTGTCGGATGCGGTGCAAAGTCAGGCGGCATTCCAAAATTATTCGGCAAAAAATGAAAAATTTTGAAAAAAACACTTGACAAGCGCGGTGTAGTTGTGTATAATCATCACCGTTGCGTGTGAGCAATATACAAATGGCGGCATAGCTCAGTTGGCTAGAGCACACGGTTCATACCCGTGGTGTCGTAGGTTCAAGTCCCACTGCCGCTACCAAATAAGGCAGCAGCAAGTAGCGACGCTGCCTTCATAAACGGCCCGGTGGTCAAGCGGTTAAGACACCGCCCTTTCACGGCGGTAACACGAGTTCGATTCTCGTCCGGGTCACCAAGAGGACATCTGCAATAGCGGATGTCTTTTTTTGTTTAAATTATTTTAAAAATAATCAAAATGGGGGCTTGACAAATGCACATAATTCGTGTATAATAACCCCTGTTGCGAAAAGTGCAACGCACAAATGGCGGCATAGCTCAGTTGGCTAGAGCACACGGTTCATACCCGTGGTGTCGTAGGTTCAAGTCCCACTGCCGCTACCAAATAAGGCAGCAGCAAGACAGCGAGCTGCCTTCATAAACGGCCCGGTGGTCAAGCGGTTAAGACACCGCCCTTTCACGGCGGTAACACGAGTTCGATTCTCGTCCGGGTCACCACATACAGCATCCCAAAAAGGGTGCTGTTTTTTTTTGTTTGAAATGCCGCTCAGAGTGTGCTATACTGAAAACGGAACAGTCCGAAGGAGAGATGGATATGAATAATTTCAGCAAGGTCCGCTTCAAGTGGACCTTCCGCGATTATCAGCAGAAGGTGCTTGACAATGCGGATAAACACTTAAAAGACCGCAAAATCCACATCGTGGCCGCACCCGGCAGCGGAAAAACAGTGCTTGGGTTGGAGTTGATCCGTCGGTTGAATGCACCTGCGCTGGTGCTTTCCCCGTCGGTTTCTATCAAGCAGCAATGGGGCGAGCGTTTTGAAGAATGCTATCTGCCTGAATCTGAAAAGATCTACGATTATGTTTCATACGATCTCACAAAACCGAAACTCCTTACAAGCATTACTTATCAGGCATTGCATGCTGCCGTCAACAGACTGCAGACAGAGGCAGAAGCAGGGGAGGATACCCTTGAATCCGAATCGGCTTACGATTTCACCTCCTTTGATCTGATTGAAACCGTAAAAATGGCAGGCATCCGCACATTGTGTCTGGATGAGGCGCATCACTTGAAAAGCGAATGGCAGCGTGCGCTTGAAAAATTCATCACCCTCATCGGTAAGGATGTAACCGTTATTTCCCTGACTGCAACACCGCCTTATGATTCCGAAAGCGGTGAATGGAACCGCTATGTGAAGCTTTGCGGTGAGATTGATGAGGAGATTTTTGTACCGCAGCTTGTCAAACAAAAGACGCTATGTCCGCACCAGGACTATATTTATTTCAGCTATCCCACTGAAGCCGAAGCGGAAATGATCAGAAACTACAAGCAGAAGGCAAAGGAATGTACGCAGTATATTCTCAGCAACGGCTATATGACGGCGGCTTTGCGCAACGCAGGCATTCTCGGTGATAAAGGGATTGCCGATGAAGTGCTGTATGATCACGTCAACGGCTTTTGTGCACTGATTACGGTGGCTGTTGCCCAAGGGGCAAAAATACCGCAGGCAGTCATTACGAAGCTGTTCGGCAAAAAGCCGATTCCTGCAAATACCCCGGCGACCACACAGTCGGCTTTTCAGTTTGTTATTGATACGCCCGAAGTTTTTTCTGAAGCGCTTTCGCAGGAAGTGCAAGGTATTCTTGCTGAAAATGCACTCATCGAAAAGCGCAGGGTGCAGCTCATTTCTAACGATAAGCTCGACAGAATGCTCGCATCCTCCATGGGAAAGCTGAAATCCATGGAAATCATCGCATTGCACGAGGTAAAAAATCTCGGCGATTCGCTGCGTATGCTGGTTCTGACCGATTTTATCAAAAAGGAAGTCAGAAAAAGCATCGGAACAAGCGAAGAGCTTCACACCATGGGTGCAGTGCCCGTGTTTGAGGCGATCCGACGCGCTGTCGGAGCAAAAGCAAAGGTAGCTATGCTGACAGGGTCGCTGGTCATTCTGCCGGACAGTGCCGTGAAACTTGCACAAACGGAAGCCGAAAAATCGGGTGCAACCTGCAGTGTAAAGTCCATTGACGGCACCGCCCACAGCGAAGTCGTTTTCAGCGGTTCGAACAAGCATAAAGTGGGCATCATAACACGTATATTTGCCGCAGGGGAGATCAACATTCTGGTCGGCACAAAGTCCTTGCTCGGGGAAGGATGGGATTCCCCGAACATCAATTCTCTGATTCTTGCAAGCTTTGTCGGCAGCTTCATGCTGTCCAATCAGATGCGTGGCAGAGCCATCCGTATTGATAAAAACAATCCCGATAAGGTGTCGAACATCTGGCATCTTGTAACAGTGCTGCCCGAAGATGAGTCGAAAAATGAAAATGAAATAGAAGGCAGCGATTTTGACACCGTAAAGCGCCGTTTTTCCTGTTTTCAGGCACCTGCCTATAACAAGGATATCATTGAAAGCGGCATCGGCAGAATCGATATTTTAAAGCCGCCTTACAATGCGCAGGGAATAGACCGCATCAACCGTGAAATGCTGCGTCTTGCGGCAGACAGAAGCACCGCCGCATCCCGCTGGAGCGCATCCGTAAACGAAAACAGCCATTATTCGGTAATCGAATCCGATGAAGTGCCGCTGTCGGTTTATCCCAAGGATACGGTCAAAAAGAGTAAAATCCTCGCCATTGTATTTGCCGTGCTTGCACTCATCGGCATTGTGCTGTGCATCAGCCTGACCGGCTTTGCAGCCGTGACCGGCATTGTCATCGCTTTGCCGTCACTGTATTTGTGTTTCAAAAAGGCAAGCTATGTCAGTAAGAATGCTTCTCCCGAAAAAACGGTCAGCGGCTTTGCGAATGCAGTTCTGAAAGCCCTGCAGGAGGCAAAGGAAATTGAGTCCTCATCAAAAATAAAAGTGCAGGTGCAAAGAAATACAAACGGCAATGCGGTTGCCGTCAGCCTGAACGGTGCTGCCGAGCGTGAGAAAAAAGTATTTCTTAGGGCGGTGCGTGAATTGTTTGCACCCATTGATGATCCGCGTTATGTCATCATCGGCACAAGCAGGATGTTCGGTGCTGTCAGGCGCGAATATGATAACAGCTTTGCCTGCCCGACTGTGTTCGGCGTGAATAAGGAAACGGCGGAAATCCTGCAAAAGAACCTCAAAGGCCCTGTCGGTAACTTTGAACTTGTGTTCACCCGCAGTGACAACGGCAGTAAAATACTCAATGAGTGTAAAAAGAAATAATTAAGAAAAATGAAAGGATATTGTTTATGGGATTATTAAGTAAAATTTTTGGTAAAAACAAAAATACAGTTAATTTGACAATTGAAACAACTTGCACAGTGAATAGAGATAATTCATTGCCTGAATATAAAGGAGATTATGCACAGGCTAATTTTTTGAATATCTATAAAAAAGCTACTCCTATAAAAAAAGAAGATCAATACCAACAATATTTTAAATATCATTTTGGAATTGTGAATCCTCGAGATTATCATAGAAAAATGATTTCAGAAGGTTTTCTTGAAGAAGCTTCTGTAGAAGATGTTTTGCAATCTCTAAAAACTGATGAATTAAAAAACATTCTTTCAATGCTTAATCTGACAAAAACAGGAAAAAAAGACGATTTAATAAAACGGATATTAAATAGTGAAAGTGACCTTTCTTTTATAAAGAAAGCAGAAATGCAATATTCAATTTCAAAAAAGGGCGAAACTTATCTAAAGGATAATTATGATTTGATTGATTTATATGCAAAGAGAGACACTTATTTTGTTACTTATGAAGAATACATAGAACAAAAAATGAAGTCTCCAAAAATGCCTTATCATGATATATTGTGGGGTATATTTAATAAAAGAATGCATCGAGATATAACTACTGATTGTGGATGCTTTCAACATTATTGTATGTATCATTTATTGATTGATGAAAAACGCTTTTCACTTGCATTGGAACATTATTTGATGTATTTTGTTTTGGAAATCAATGTAGCAGGTGAAATGCGACGTTACATTGATTCATATAAAACGTTGTCGTCATTATATTCATACAAGGAATATCGTGAGCGTTTTCCTTTTCATTCTTTTGAATTGCATGGGCAAGAAAAAATATATTCTCTTAGAGAATATTTTAATCATGAGATGATTGAACGTTGTTACAATCCTGGCTTTTATGAGATAATTTCCAAAGAGGAATTTAACACTATTATTGCAAATATACTTAATGATAGTTTGGATAATGAATCGACAGAAAATATGATTAATACCCGCATGGAAAAGATTATAGAGAAAGAAATGAAAAGAATCAAATGATAGCTGCAAAAAGAAAGGATGTGGTCTTGTGAACGAAAAATACGGAAAATCGGGGGCGAAAGAAAACACCCCGTCCAAAAGCGAATATTTTTCCTGGATCAACAATACAAACGAGGGGTCTACCGAAGCACAGACCCTTGTGAACTTTGCTTATTTTGATTATCTCAAACGTACTTACGGGATGCAGCTTGATATTTATGCTTGGGATGCGGGCAATCTTGACGGTGCACGCGAAACCTACGAAACCTTTGATTCTCCCAAAATAAAAGCACAGTATCCAAACGGCTACGGACCCATTGCAAAGGCGGCTGAAAAGCTCAACACAAGACTTGGCGTGTGGGGCGGTCCCGACGGCTTCGGAAAAACAAAGGAAAGTGCTGAAAAACGGCTTGAACAAATGGTCAGCCTTGCCCGTGATTATCGTTTTGCACTGTTTAAATTCGATGGTGTTTGCGGCCAACTTGCACCTGAAAACAGACCTTATTTTGTGAAAATGATGCAGGAATGCCGCCGTTATCAGCCTGATTTTATTCTGCTCAATCATCGTCTTGATTTCGGTGAAGAGGGAATGCAATATGCCACCACTTTTCTGTGGGAAGGTGTGGAAACCTATGTCGATGTGCATATTGCCAATGACCGCTGTGCACCGCACCACAGAGCCTATATGATGTCAAGAGGCAATACACCGAATATGACCCGCATGACCGAAGACCACGGCGTGTGCATTTCTTCGCAGAATGAATATTTTGAAGATGAACTCATCATTCAGGCTTTCGGCAGAAACCTGATTTTAGCCCCCGAAATCTACGGCAATCCGTGGCTTTTGCGCGATTTTGAGCAGGCACATCTTGCCCGTATTTTCAATCTGCACCGCCGCTGGAACGATATTCTTGTGGACGGTTTTGAACTGACGGGGGACACCTACCCCAATCATACCGTTGTCAGAGGTTCAACCGACCGACGCTTTATCGCCACGGGTAATATGACATGGAATGAAAAGACCATGCAGGTGCCGCTGAACGATTCAATCGGTCTGTCTGAATGCAAAAAAGTTGCCGTTTTTGTGCATCATCCCTATGAAAAATTTGTCGGCTTCTTCGATTACGGCGAAACGGTCGGTATCACGCTTGAACCCTTCCGTGCTTCTCTTGTGCAGATCTGCGATGCCGAAAAAGCGGATAAAGTGCCGCTGAACTGCGAATATGAAGTTCTGCACGAAAACGAAAGCGGACTTCCCGACAAGGTGAAAATCGTTTCCTGCCAAGGTGATATCACCCTGCCTGACGGCTCAACCTATCCTGCCCATGCGTTTGACAATACACTTCGTGCGCCCAAATTGCTCGGCGAACTTCCCGCAGACAGCCTTTGCGAAGTCCCCGCAAACAGCGAACAGCAGTTGGAAACAGCTCTGTTTGCACAAAATCACGACAGCCTTGAACGGCAGGCGGTCAACAAAGCGGGAATAACTGCTATTTCCGAAGTGCAGGCAGCAAGGGATGCTTTCTTTAACCAAAGAACCTATCAGCTTCGCGGCATCGAATGCAAGAATGCCTTTGACGGCAAGGATGAAACTTTCTTTGACGGCACAAGCAAGCTGCATTACGGCGGCTACCGCATTCAGGGCGGTTGCCTGCGTGTTGATTTCGGGGCCGTTTATGATGCCGATTGCGTTGAAATCACCTATTTTGATTCCGATGAGCAGTTTGTGTTCCGCAACAGCATTCAGATGCAAGGGCCGACGGGTGTTTGCAGTTATTCTGCCGACCTTGCCGATTGGAACAAGACGAGTGTGGACAGTGTTTATATTCTGCGTTCCGAAATTGCGCCCGTGCTCGTGCAGGATGTGCACAATGTGATTGAAGTCAAGGGCAAACGCAAGTGTGTCCGTTACCCCTTAAACGGGCAGATCCGCTACTTCCGTATGCCTTGTCCTTTGGATCGTATTTATAAAATCGCACTTCTTAAAGACGGAAAAGAGCTTGCATTGCAATCTCCAAAAGCCAATAACCTTGTTCCCGCAGGCAGAAAGGTCGAATATGCAAAAGAATTGACTGTGCGTGTCGCAAAACAGCAGTGGAAAAACGGCTGCTACCTCAGTGTTGCCCTGGATGGCAAGCACGGCAGGGAAGGTGCTTATGCGCTTCTTGAGGTTGACGGCAGAATTTATACAGCCCCCGACCGTGCCCCGAGTTATCAGGCCAACGGATGGGAATGCCCGCCGTTCCGTTCCGTGCATCAGGATCACCATTACACCTACTATTTTCCCATTGCAAAGGAAATGTGCGACAAAGACCTGACCGTGCGCATTCTCGGCATGGATAAGGAAAAATCAGACTACCCCGTGCAGGTCTATCTTTGCGATGAAAACAAAGAGCTTGACGGCATTGTGCTGTCCTTATAAGAAAGGAGAACTGTTATGCTGAATCAGAAAAAAATACAGCTTGCAACGCTCATAGCAAGTATTCTCACCTTGGCAAATGCATTTGTATATCCCAAAGGCTTCATTGACTGGAACATCGGGCTGTATGCAGTCGGCATTGTTCTGCTTGTTGTAACAGCATTTCTGCTTTTCTTCTCCTTGTTTTCCGCAAAGCAGAACAAAAAGGCATGGTTGCCTGCACTCATCGGAACGGCAGCTTACATGGCTGTTCTGATGCCAATGACCTTTGTTGTCAATAACCTTGTGTTCGGCAAGGTCGCTCCCTGGGGCTGGACAGCAATCTGCACGGTGCTTAATTTTGTTTTCTGGCTTGTGCTTGTGCTGCAAATCAAAAAGCGGACAGGCGACAGCAGCAAAAAAGGTGCATTTGTGTGCATTCTTTTGCTTGTTGTGTTTTTTGTTGTCAGTGCCGTCAATATTTATCCGAATTACATGGCAACCAATTTCATTCTCTATGATACCACAGACAATTATTATGAGAGAATGGACGGCATCGAAATCTACGAAAACACCGTCGAAACCGCCATACCCATGACACAGCTGCACACGATGATTGAAGAGCATTTCAATGCACCCTTGCCCGAGGGCAAAACCGAAAAGAAGGTGCTTGTGCTCGGTTGGGACGGCTGCCGTGCGGATGCCATGACATTGCTTGACGGCACTTCCGTGGTCGAACGGCTGTTGCAGGACGGCGGCAAGGCTTATATTGCCTACTGCGGCGGTGCGAATTACCCCGAAAATATCACGCAGGCAACCTCCACAGCACCCGGCTGGTGCAGTATGCTGACGGGACAATGGGGTGCTTCACACGGCATCACGGGCAACGGAATTGAAAAGGAAAACGAGCAGATGTCGCTGTTTGTAACCGCTATTGAGGACGGCTATATTGATGCTTCCGCCTTCTATTTCTCATGGGACGGTCATCTGACCACCTACGGCAATGAAATCGAATACTGCAACGAAAAGGGCTACAACACAACCTGGCTGTATTGCGACGATGATAACATGACTGCCGACAGCGCCCTTGCCGATTTGCAGCAGGCGGATTGCTCCGACTTCATTTTCACCATTTTTGAATATTGCGACCGCAACGGCCACGAATACGGCTATTGGAACCTGAATCCGATGTATCAGCAGGCATTTGCAGATTCAAACGAAAAGGGCAATCTGCTTGTGGATGCCGTACAGAGCAGACCGACTTATGAAACGGAAGATTGGCTGATTCTGATTACCTCCGACCACGGCGGCTATGTCCGCGGTCACGGTGATGAATCCATTATGGAGCGCATGATGTTTATTGTGACAAGTAAATAAAAGCAAAAAGCAGGGAACCGAAAATTCCCTGCTTTTGCATTTGTGTGTTATCAGAATAATCCGCCGTTGTATTTCTTCTGCACTCTGCCGATGCAAACAAAGCCTGCAACAAGCCCCGCAAGCAGAATGCACACAGACGGCACGGCAAAGGCTTCTCCGGGCAAAGCAACCACACCGCTTGCAAGCATGGCACCGGCAAATACAAACATTGTTTTTCCGAATGCTCTGCCGTAGCCTTTTTGGTCGGTCACATTCTGCTGATGATACGAATGAATCAGATTTGTTCTGCCTTTGTATACGGCAATGCCGAGAACAAGAAAAACAAGGGAAACAAAAAACAGGATGATGCTGTACAGGATCAAACCATAACCTCCTTCAAAGATGTAACTCATTTTTGATTTGTTCCGCAACGGGCAAGAAAGCTGTTGCATCATCTTGCTTATCAAAGTTTGAATTGAATATCTGCGCAATGATGCTTGCAATTTCTTGTGTGGACAATCCGGGCTGAATTTGTGTGCTGATTTCCTGTGACTCGCTGTCAAACTCATCTTGCGGTGCGCCGCTTGCCAATAAGCCGTAATAGTCCATTTTGTCAATGTGTTTCTTTACAATCAGAAAAGTTTTGTTATCAGGCATAATATACTCCGTTTTGTATTTTGTAACAGGGCTTTCAAGCCAATCGGATTTTAAAGTAAAAATCAAGGCGAAGCCTTGTATATCATCAATTTCGAAGAAATTGCATATCATCAAAGCGGAACGCTTTGCATCTCATCATTGCGAAAGCCTGTGCGGCCTTCGGCTGATGATATGCACCCTTGCGGGTGATGATATGCCATTGCTTTCGCAATGGATACAAAAAGAAGCCCTGTTCCGTGGAACAGGGCTTCTTTTTGGTGCCGGTGACCGGGGTCGAACCGGTACGGTATCGCTACCACTGGATTTTGAGTCCAGCACGTCTGCCAATTCCATCACACCGGCGCAGTGGTAACATTATATGCTATTTGCACAAGAAAATCAAGTCCTTTTTATAAAAAAATCAGAAAATTCCTTTTTCTGTTGCAAATGTGATTTCACTTTGCTACAATAAATTTATATCACCTTCAGGAGGTTCATTTTATGAAACGCATTTTTGCAATTTTTACGGCAATTGCCATGCTGGCAGGTTGTTTTGCTCTGTTTGCCGTTGCGGAAGATGCCCCGGTTACCTACTACATTGATGCTGTGAACGGAAACGATGCCAATGACGGCAGAACGCAGGCAACTGCCGTGCAGTCCGTCAATGGTCTTAAAATCACAGACCTTGGCCCCGGCACACAATTTCTTTTTAAAAACGGCGGTGTGTATGACTGCAATGTCATCATTTCCGAATGGGAAGGCACCAAGGAAAATCCTATTGTCATTTCGTCTTACGGCGAGGGCGAAACTGCTATTTTGAAAACTGATCTTCACACCGAAGTGTTCCAACTGATTGACTGTTCTTATGTCACCATTTCCGATCTTGCCATCACCGCACCCAACGGCGGCGGTATCTGGATCGATACCCTCAACAAAACCAGTGTCGGCATCACGCTCGACAACCTTTATTTCTACGATATGCAGAATTACACCGTCACTTCCCGTGATGATTTCAGCCGCGGTGCCGCAGCGGCAAGAGCAGCCGTGATCGTCAAAGGACTTCCCGCAAGAAGCCGCTATGCGGTCAACGATCTGACCGTTTCCAATTGTGAAGTATATAACTGCGGCAACGGTGTTATTCTCTGGGGGTCTTGGAACGATGCGCAGCAGCCCTGGTGCGAAACCGAAGAGGAAATCGATCCCGTTTACAACACGGGTGTGTTGATTGAGCATTGCTATTTCCATGACATGGATGCGGAAGCGGTTGTCGTCGGCATGTGTGACGGTGCCCTTGTTACGCACTGCAGAGCCATCAACTGCTGTCAGGGCCTTGGTGTGGATGAAAACGGCGAAATTCTGTATTTCACCGCTGCCATGTGGTTCTGGGGCAGTGAAAACAGCACCATTCAGTATTGCGAAATCGCAGGTCAGAAGAACGTCGGCGATGGCATGGCGGTTGACTTCGACTCCCATTCCAACAACTGCACCTATCAGTACATCTATTCTCATGACAACACCCGTTTTATGTGCAACTGCCCCAATTACAGCGGTCAGCACAACAATACCGTGCGTTACTGCCTGTCTGTCAATGACAACGGCGGCAGAAGCACCTGTGCAGGCGGTTCGGGGGAATACGGCTTCCGTTTCTACAACAACACCATCATCAACTGTGGTGAATTCCAGTTCTTCAATATCTACGATTCGTTTATCGCAAACAATATCATTGTTCCTGCCGACACCGAAGTCGTATCCTACCGTCTTGAAGAATTGCTTCTTGCAGGCAATACGTTCACCAACAACTGCTATTACAATGTCCTTACCCCCTTGTTTGACCCGACGGCCATCAACACCAGACCCGGTTTTACCGCGGATGACTTTGCCGATTACAACAGTTTTACCCTGTCCAAGGATTCTCCGCTGATCGGTGCGGGTGTGGCTGTGGAAGACGATTGCACAGTCGACTTCTTCGGCAACCCCATTGAAAGCAACAACATCGGTTGCTACACGGGCACAGGCACAAAGGCCGTATACGAGGATGAAGATCCGATATCCTGGCTGATTCGTATGTTCAAGCACGTCATTGAAATTCTTGTGCATGAAATCATGATTGCACTGGAAGATGTTTTGTAAGAAATGAAAAATATGCAGACATACCCTTGCCTGCACACATCTTAGTCCTGATGCAATTATTGAATTGATATAACCGAGAAAACCTGCAAGGATGATTCTCCCTGCAGGTTTTTTTATTCGCTTTATTTATGCTTTTTTGATTTTGACAGCCTCGTAAGTGCTCCATGCAAGGCACAGCACTGCCGATATTGCAAAGAGGATGGTATGCAGTGAATTGATCTCATTGATATTGCGGTATTCTTCGGTGCAGATGAACAGATAGAAAACAGCAATGAAGGTGACGAAAAACAGCAACAGAACACGGCAAAAAACATCCATGCTGATCTTTTCCGCGTTGAATCCTGCGAATTTTACAAGCAGACCTATTAAAACAGCGGCAATTGCAACACCGATGACCGCCCCGATGACGGTGGTTGTGTCCGTGGTGTCAAAACGAAGAACGGCAGGACGGACAATGTTGACACCGATCACACCGAATCCGCCGATGAAAACAAGCACCTTGCGCACCTTTTCGGGAATGAAGTCAAATGTGATTTCTCTTACATCTTCCGTGGGGCTAAGGCTTACAAGGAATGCTGTCAGGATCACACCTGCGATAAAGCCCGTGAAGTATTCCCAGTTCGACCACGCATAGACAAATGTGCCCGTGTATTCGGGAATCGCATTTCTGAATCCGCCGTTGCAGAAGAAGAAAAACAGGTCTGCAACCGTGATACCGATGCCGAATGCCGCACAGGTGACAGCCCCGATCTTGGCTGCAACCTTGTCTTTGATTGCAAAACGCACTACAAACAGACTCACTACCGCTTTGATTGCATTGGTAATGACCTGCACTTCGGAGAAATAATTTCTGCCGCCGTGAATTTTTTTGCCCCAGGGAATGCTTGCAAAATGCTGCATATAAACGCTGTAAGCACTGCCCTCAATGCCGGCTTTTTCAAGCCCCTGTTCAAAAAGATCAGCCGCTTCCGGTTGCACCAATTGAATGACCCAATGCGATACGCTCGCTTTTGTGATCACATCCACCGCATAGAAAACAGCAATCAGAATCACAAAATCTTTGATTTTCCATTGCTTGTCGCTGTAACCTCTGCCGAGGAAAATACCGAACAGCGTGACCGTGCCAAGCCCTAAACAAAGCATCATAAAGACACCCGAAAAAACACTGATGTCAGCCGTCAGAACTTCATTGTCAACCGTCGCACTTGCATTTAATGTACCTGTCATTTGCGACAGCAGTGTGCCCCATGCGGGTGTTGTCAGCACAAAGGACGATACCGTAAATGCGATCCACCCCAAGGCCATTTTTTTGCGCGCCCCGAGAACGACTGTTACAAACAGTGTGTAAACAAAGCCGACCATTAAAACGCCCGATTCCGAGCCCCATCCGTGCTCCCCTCTGGCACGCCACAGCATCCCCAGCAGCATTCCGCCGATGAGCACAATGATGATTTCTTGCAACACAGACCGTTTTGCAGTTTTCAGCATACTCTACACTCCATTCCGAAAAAGAAATAACAAAACTAATCATATCACTTTTTTCGAAAAATGGAAGAAGAAAATTGAAATTTATAAAAAATTCTGGTTCTTTCCTCCGTGTTATGAAGTCTCTGCATGCACTCCGTTTATGCGGCTTATCCTTTGAAATTTAAGAACGCTTTTTTGAATGTGCCGAGTTTCCTTAATGAGGTGTAAACAGAATATTCTTTTTCGCCACACTTTATCTTGACATAATCTTTTGTAACCTCATCAACATAGTTCAGATTTACTATGTAGCTATAGTGAGGTTGGGCGAAGAACTTTTCATTGAGGATGCTTTTCCAATGATCAAGGTGATAATTCGTTTCAATTTTTCTGTCAATCAGATACAGCACGGATTTTCTGTCTTCAATGCCTATGTACAGAATTTCGTGTGGATAAATTTTGAAAATATCTTTGTTACATGTTTGTACAGGTATCGCAGAATCACAACAGTAGTTTTTCTCATCACCAAATGAAATGCAAATCCTATCACAATCACAGCACTTTGTTACGCTGTGCGGTATGCCGTTTGTATTCAACAAATCAATTACTTCTTCTTTGGTTTTTGTTTGTCCGATTTCTTTTACTTCCATAATTACTTTTCCTTAACTAAACAATTTATCTTACATACATAAAGTGTCGTTAATCAGGAAAAGTAACACTTTTTTTCATGTCTTCTCGAAATTTGTCGAAACTTACAATTCACACATGCCTGTTTTGTACAACTATCCCAACAAAACGCAACGCCTTACCTGTAAAGCACAAGTAAGGCGGTTGTTTGTATTAACTTTTTTAAATCGCGCTTAAACTATTTATGATTTTACCACTATTACGCATTCAATTGCTTTTTTTGAAAAGCATGTGGAAGAATTGATGATAACATATATTGTTTTTCGTTACCATTTTCATCACAACATATTATCTCTATATCATCAAACTCAGACAATGTTTGTCGACAGATTCCACAAGGTAATACCATGCTATTTCCACAAACACAAATAGCCAAGAATTCTCTTTCTCCTGCTGATATTGCTGAACCTAATGCAACTCTTTCTGCGCATATGCCCGCACCGAATGCTGCGTTTTCAAAATTTGTGCCAATATAAATTTTGCCGCTTTTCGCTAACAAAGCTGCCCCCACTTTATAATTAGAGTATGGAGAATATGAATTTTTTCTAACAGATTTGGATTTTTTTATTAATTCTTTCTTCTGGTTTGCAGTAATCATTTTAATGCATCCTCCAAACTACAATATGTTTTCTCTATGTATTCTTTAGAATACTCGTATATCTCTCGATCAGAAAATTTTTCTGGATCTTTTCCATGTGGTATATTTAAATATTTATCATAAAAGCTTTTTTCAAATTTTATCATAATTGTTTTATGTTGCTTTTGTTCATCTTTTGCTGACACATCAAAAAAATAACCGTATGCTTTATAATAGCCTTCATCTTTATTTGAAATAAAATGAATTTTTCCATATCCTTCAGGCCTGTGGGATTGACTACCTTCTGTTATGTAAAAAAATTCTGTTTCGCCATTGTCAATAAATTTTTTAGAAGTAAATCTTACATTTTTCGCATTATTGCTTGCATAATTCTCACCATTAAAATGATACTCACCATTTTTATAAGACAGCGAACATACTGAAATTTCTCTTTCAAATCCAGGAATTATTTCTATCCATCTTCCCTCATAATTTTTATAAAGGCGAAAACATTTTAATCTACTTAAATATTTATTGACAAGAAAAATCAATACTGCCGAAATTACATATGCAACTATTAATATAATTATGTTTAACCCGATTGTGAAGTCATCGCCAAATAATTTTTGACTCGAAATAGTTGTTAAAAGGGGAACTGCTGCGAATACAAGTGACTGAATAACCTGATAAAGGATTTTAAACTTATTCATTTTTTATACCTCACACTTTATTTCAAAAAATATTTAAAATAGTTAATAACACATCCTTCATATTAAGTTTTTTCTGCATAAAAGTAACACTAAAAACACATCCTTTCAAATTTTGTTGAAATGTACAACTCGATAAACATCTATTTTGCACTTTCTTCAATAATAAATATTTATTAATGCTTGTCTCTGTGGATTTATCACGTTAATAAAAAGTATAATTGCATATACCTACTTTACTTTAAAATCACTTTTGTTTTCAATCTTTTTTGCAAAAATGCATTTGTTTTGGACAAAAACGCATAATTTTCGACTTTTGCAAACAATAATTAGAGCAAACCGCACCATAGCTGTTATGCTACGATGCGGTTGTTTCTAAACATTCAATTATCTTTTTAGCAATAAATCATATTCATAATTGTTGCCCTGATAACTTTCTTTAATTCTTGCAATAGGTTCTGTAAAACCGTGCTTTTCATACATATAACGAGCTTTTGAGTTGTCATCTTCTACACCAACAGTAAACTCACTATATCCGTTTTCTTGAAGAATATTTAATACATTTTCAAGCAAGAATTTGCCTAAACCCTTGCCTTGATACTTCTTATGAATACGAAAAGCATAAAGATATGCACGTTTGTCTTTTATTGCAAAACGGTTATCATCACTAATGTATTTGGCTCTCAATTCACCGATAATCTTATCTCCATCAAACAAACCGAAAATATCAATAACCTCGTTTTCAATATCTTTTGTGTTTTCGGCAATCATTTCTTTGACATCTTTGTATTTGAAAAGAACAGTTAACATCGGTATCTCAATTACATTAAGTTTTCTAACAATCATGGTTTACTTCTCCTAAAATACAACATCTATTTCATTAGCGTTTGGCACTTCAAATATTGAAGCAAATTTTTCAGCAAGGTTATCATCAATATAATAGGCACTTGTCGTTTCGGATAATACCTCACTGTTTCTTTTCTTCAAGCGTGCTTTCCAAGTGTCATCGCTGATATCAATGTAATGAAATTCACAAGCTATATTTCGACTATTATAGAACTCTCGGGCATAATCCCGTTCTTCCTTCATCCAAAAGCCCCAATCAAGAATTACATTGACTCCGACTTCAATAAGCTCCAATGATTTGTTGAATAAGTAGTTTTGAGTTCTTTCTACATAATCATCGTGCTTATCACCACAATGCTGACCGAACAAAGCAAGGGTTATTTCATCTGTAGAAAGCAACACAGCGTTATTCTGAATACGCAACTGCTCTGCATATGTACTTTTTCCGCTGCAGATTTTACCACAGATTAAAATCACTTTTGCCATAAGCAACACCTTCTTTTATAATTTACAATACATCTCCTGTGCTTTGGGGATGAATCCAAGCTTTTCATAAAGTTTGATTGCACCGGGATTGTTCACAAGGACATCAAGATTTATAAATCTGCATTTTTGTTCTTTTGCCCAGTCCTTTGCCGAATTCATAAGAGCTGTACCGAAGCCTTTATTTCTGTGTGATTCCGTTACAATTACATCCATTATATAACAATATTTACCGGGAAGCATAAAGTCAAAATCAGGCCTTTCCTTTGCCTGAAGCAAAATAAAACCAACAACTGTACCATCATTTTCGTAAACAAGGATATCCGACACATCATCTGAAATCGTTTTTTCAAGAAACTCTACACTTTGGTCGCCCTCTTTTATGAAATCGGGAATCAGTTTAGCCATTTCCCTGAATTGCTCACGATATAATTCTGCTATTGCAGGGATATCTTTATATGTTGCTTTTCTTATCATAATTATGCTCCTTTCGGGGTGTAAGTTGAAAGGATTTCGCTTATATCCTGTTTATAAATATTGCCGCCGAGAATATCGCCGTTTGCACTGAAGCAGATTGCCCTTACATCCGTCGGATCTTCCCAATACGGGTTTTTGTCCGTTTTGCTCAAGTCAAAATATTCGCTTAAATATTTCAACGCATTTCCACTCGGAAAAATCACATTTCCCTCGGCAGTTTCAATGCCGATATCGTTGAATTGTTTGAGAAATTCTCTTGTTTTTATGTTGTACGCATTGTCGTCTTCTGTGCTCACAAGCCATGCGGGATGCACTTGCAACTGCACGGTGTGGTATTGCTGCACTGCTTTTGCAAAGGTTATGACGGGGGCAATCGGAATGGTTTCCTGATGAAACGCATCCACGGAAAGCAGAATTTCATTGACACCGCTTTCAATCAGGCAGTCGGCAACAAGGGTGATTCTGTTGGTATCCTTGCTGAAAAAACCGTTGGTAATGAGTTGCCGCTGTGCAATGTCCATTTCCTTTGCGGCTTTATGAATTTCGCAGACCGTGTCGGGGCAAAGCAACGGCTCGCCGCCGAAGGTCATAACGGATGTGATGTTGTATTCCCGTGCAATCTTGTGCACGGCATCCGCCGCGAGGTTTTTGTCAATATGCTCGTTGGTTTTGTGCTCCCCTTGGGAACAGTGCTTGCAGTGCCCCGTGCAGGCAGCAGTGACAACGAACTCTATCCGATTCAGATTTTTTAAGCATGTATTCATTTCTGTTACCTCGTCAAAGCAGTTCAAAAACCGCCGTCTGATGTTTTTCTAAAAAGATTTTTATGCAGTCGGTTTCATGTTCTTCAAAATCCGCACCGAACAGGGGACGGACTTTGTATTTTGCAGGCAGTTTAATCTGTGTTTCGCCGTCTTTGATCACATGAATTCCCACAAATCCGTTGCCGCAGTAAATCACACTGTCTTGTTCATTATAGCAATGCACACCGCATTCAGTCAGAAAATCGCGAAGCTCTGTTTTAGTATAAGACGGGTGCTCATCTGTCGGATGTAAAAACGGAATGTTTAATTTTTTGCAAAGTTGCAATGCATTTTTGCCGCTGTCGGACGGCAGGGGGGCGGTGAAAATTGCCGCCTTGTATTTATGCAGAACCCGTTCGGCATCCTCGGTCATATACATATCAAAGGGTATACCCGTGTTGCCCATGGAACCCCTTGTCTGGTTCACACGGTGCACAAAAGGTGTATGGCGGGGGTTGTTCAGATACGCTTTTTCATCGATGAACAAAACCACCTCCGCTGACGGAAAACGGGCGGTGTCCTTGTGCTTGATATTTTCGGCAAGTTGCTTCATGTCTGCAAGGTCTGCCATCAGTTCCGTTTCGTGATACCAGCCGCCCCACATGTCAAACCACCAGATCCCCGACCCGTTCACAACTTGCCGTGCAAAGGTCTTGCGCAAGGCAGACAGTGAAAGCCCGACCGTGTCAGGCCCGCACCACACGGTCTTGTTGCCGTCAGCATCGTGCGTGCCGTAAAATTCGTCCGTATACTCGCCGGGTCTTGCATCCTGCATTCTGCGTGTGCGATGTGTTCGGATGTCGCACTCCACAAAATACAGCTTGCCGTGCAGTTTTACGGATGTGGACGGGAGCATATCGCCCCAGTCCACGCCTAAATTGCGGTTCTGTTCATAACAGCAGGGGGATGAGAAAAAGTCGATATACCGCGAATCAATAATAAACCGCAAGCCCTGCAAGCCCCACAGATAATCGTGCACAAAGGCATTGTAGCCGTAAAAAACGCCCACGATTTGCTCATGATTGATGTATTCTTTCAATGCTCTGCAGAAGTATTCCACCGTTTCGGCGGTCTTTTGGCAACTGAATTCCCCGAATCGGCTGACCGTTTCATTGTATACATTGCTGTTGAAATCGTCTTTTGTCAAAGTCGGCATATCTGCAACGCCGTAAGTGTTTTGCATCCATGAACGAAACTGCGCAAGGCTTTGTTCACAGAAAGAACCCGCAAGGTCATGGTGAATCCATTCCTGCGTGGAGCCGCCGCAAAGCTGATAGCCTGCAATGCGGTCTGCATAATCCGCACTGCGGATGTGGTTAACCAATGTTTTTAACAAAATTTCCCCGTCACGGCGGAACCGGTCGGAATACAGCGATTCCCGTCTGCCTGTCGGTGTTGCAACGGTTTCTTTTTCATTTTCGGCTATCCATTTGCGGGGCATGGCAATGTTGATGCGCGGAAAAATAAAAGCATCGGGGCAGTCTTCCAGAATGCGTTTTACGGTGCTGTCAAATTCGGAATAATCGGGTGTGTCCGTTTCAAAAACACCTGTTCTGAACGGCGTAAAGCCCGTGACATTGTTAATTGGCAAATCCGTAAAAGAAACATTCACGAAGAACATTTTATATCCGCTTTTTGCAAAATCGGAATATTCCCCGCGTTCCTCAAAATACGTTGTGTAAGCAAGCGGTGCGTGTAATTCACCGTTTATGCAAATGCACGGAATGCCGTTTTTGAATGCAATCTGACTTTTCAGCATAGAAAAATCCCTCACTTTACAGACAAGGTTGCTATGTATTGCGGATAGTATTTGCCGATCTCGTTGCCGCCCTCGCGGTCGAGGTCTTCATATAATGCTTTAAGTGTAAATCCGGCTTTCAACTGACCGCCGATCTGTTCTTCAAGTGTATGACTGAACTGTATGCCGTCGCCGTTTGCAATCATTGTCTCGCGTCTTTCTTTCGGCATTTTCAGCGGATTGAACGGCAGGGGATTCACCACTTTCAAAGGGTCATTTTCTTCAAACAAAAAAGAGATACCGTTATCAAGTCCCGCAAGCAATCTGCCGCCTTTCTTAAGAACGCGGTAACATTCATTCCAGACATGATAAACATCTTCGACATAGACATTTGAAACGGGATGAAAAATAATGTCAAAGCTTTCATCTTCAAAAGGAAGTGTTTTTGACATATCCCCCTTGATAATTTCAATGTTGTATCTTTCTCGCTCGGATACCATTCTCTCTGCTTCAAGTTGTTTCTCGGAATAATCAAGCACAGTACAATCAGCACCGAGTTTTGCAAACACGGGCATTTGCTGACCGCCGCCGCTTGCAAGACCTAACACTTTTTTGCCTTTTAAATTGCCGAACCATTCATGCGGCACGGCAATGCAAGGAGTCAGGTAAACGACAAAACTGTCGGCAGTAGCTTTTTCGTATTCGTCGTGAGAGATGGGCTTTGTCCATTCGCAATCGTCCTGTGCCCACAAATCCCATGTTTCGGAATTGATTTTTGTGTAGTCAATCATTTTATTTCCTCATTTCTTATGCAGAATATGCCACACATCATTGCCGACAAATCCGCATTTCCTATATAATGCTTCGGGATTAGTTGAGTTACCAACTTTGCCAGAAACAGTTGCAAAATCTGCAACATCTTTCATCCTGAACAGAAGTTCAGTTACAATTAACTGACCAATTTTCTTGCCTCTGTATTGTGGGAAAACCTGTATCCATTCCAAGATAAGCTCTTTAGCCTCTGCATCAAAATCAGCTATACCACAACCCACATATTTACCCGTTGCTTTTTCTCTAACCATAATCCACAGTTCTACATTGTAAACAGGTGTTTTGGTATAGCTTTTGATAAGCTCTTTGGTTACAGATATATCCGTATATGAATCGTTTATTATTTCTACGATTTCTTTTATATCTTTTCGTGTTGCTGTTGTAATCTCAAAATCATCATTCGTGATTTTTGGTATTTCTTTGAGATTGTGATACAATCGAAAATATTTTTCATCAGTATAACCAGATAAAGTATCAGCAGAAAAATCCTTATCGTGCAGAATTTTCATATCAGGCGGTATAACAATATTTTTTGCTTTCCAATACGGAATTGAGAGTGTACCGCAAGGTTTTTTTAAGTATTCGATAAGTGTAATCATTTTTGCGCCTTGTTTTTCAGCTTTTGAAGCACATCTATCATTTCATGCCATTCTTTTATATACAAATGGTCACATTGAGGCTGTTTTTCGTTTGCTCTGTCTATGTAATCTTTATCAATGGAATTGTCATACCATACGGGGTAAATACCAACCTGTGCTGCACCCTCAACATCATTCTGAGGATTATCTCCGCAATACCATACATTTTCTGCAGGAATTCCTGCTTTTTGAAGTGCAATATCAAACATTATACGATTTGGCTTACAGATGAAATAATCACTTGATGTCATAACAAACTCAAATTTATTATTAGGCAGAAGTCTGTTAAGCCTCTTTGTAAGAGCATCGCCCGACCATAAAAGATTACTGATAACTGCTGTTCTGATACCGTTTTCATTAAGACAATCGAGTAACTTGTCGGCACCGGGCATAATTGCACCTGATGACGCGTTATCCCAAAACACAGTTTCTATTTCAACAGGAGACAACAAAAATTCTATGCCAAGATAGTCATAAAGTGTTCGGTTTGCAATCTGTCCGCTGATGTCATAACCCTGCGTTCGAACCTTTGCAACATGCTCACCAAAGACAAGTTCCGCCCCCTTGGTTATGTCTTCAACTGTACAGTTGTTCGGGTTCTTTACAGCATATTTTAAAAGGGCTTCATTACCTCGGTTAGTGTTCCAGTCAGGTTCATATAAAAGCGTGTGACCATAGTCAAATATTATCATTTTTGGATATTTCATAATGTTCTCCTAAAAAGACAAAAGGCACCTCCGAAAATATACGGAGATGCCTGTAAGTTCTGAAAGATATATTACATCAATCGCAAACGGACAAAACGGCTCTCCGATTATTTGAATTAAGATTTGTTGTCATTTTGTCCACCTGTCTTTCTGTAAAATATAGCAAAAAAAATTCCGATTTAAGCAAACCTCTGTATGCGTGTTTTGTCAGGCAACAGGAATGCTGTCAATATAGCAACTGTCTGCACACAAATCGACTTTGTTGTTCCATACAATATTACTGTCAACATCCGGATCAAGATCCCAGGAAACGCAATTGCAATCATCCAGATACACCCGACGGAAGTGCTCAATCTGACGCAATTTGACAAAGACACCGCCCTTATCAAGCATCGGTTTCAGATCAAATCGTCTTTTTTCACCGTTGTCAAAGGTAAGAAGCAGCGTAAAATCATCATCGGCAAGAACATGGATAATTCTTTTTCTGCCGTTTGCATAATATTCCGCAGTTTTTCTGTCGCACCCCATTGCGATATACTGTTCTACGGTTTTAGGCATATTTTCCCACCCTTTCTTGTTATTTTAAGGGTTCAATTGCAAACAATTCTTGTTGTTGTTCAGCAAGAAGCCAGTTTTCTTTTAATTCTTCCTGGTGAAAAGCCGCCCAACCCAATAACATTTTCAATTGTTTGTTGGGCAATTGCCCCTCAATCACTTCAATGTCGTTGATTGAAACAATAACTTCATCTCCGCCGTATTGCGCATGAAAATGAGGCGGCATATGATCTCTCCAATTTATATAAATTTTAAGACCTCTGAACATACAGATTGTCGGCATCGAATCACCCTTTCTTGTTTTATTATATCACACAAAAAAAATAAATACAACAGCATTTTATGATCAGTAACACACTTTCATCAATTTATAATATTCTCCGTTTTCATCCGTGCCGTCAAACAGCACCTCGGTGAAGCCGAATTTTCTGTAAAGATGCAAAGCTGCGGTGTTGTCCTTGTCTACTCCGATGGTTATTTCGGAGTAACCCATTTCTTTGGCTTTTCTGATCAGAAAAGCAAGCATTTCACTGCCGATGCCTCGATTGCGGTATTCCTTTTTGACGATCATTCTTGAAACATAAACTCTTTTGCCGGGAATGGTGTAATCGGGATCAGCTGTATGTAGCACCAATGCACCCTCAGCGATAAATTCACCCTTGATTTTATAAATAAACACAAGGCGGTTACCTGATTCAATTTCTTCTTTCCATTGTAGGCTAAGGGGTTGTGCTTGCATGTTCCAGATGTTTGAACACTTGTGATAGTCCTCAAGCGCAAGCGGTTCAATCACCGTATTTGCAAATTCTGTAAATGCTTTATTCAAAGCCCTGTATTTCATATTTGCAATTTTTTTAAGAGAATGTGCTTTCATAAGAGATTGCACAAAGTGGCAGCCGAGAAAATAACCGACATCCGAATGACCGTTATAAGAACACCAATCACCGAAAAAGTCCTGAACACTTTCTTTTTTGTCAAGACGACGGAGATATTCTCTTTTTATTTGATTCTCATTTTTATAGCACCAATCGAGCCAGCCGTTGTTGTCTTGATGATAAAACTCATCATCACCGCACAGAATATGCTCACAGACCATAGCAACACCCTCGCAGTAAAGCTGTGCAATGCCTTTTCTGCGTTTTGTGTATTCGGGAATGTGCAGATTTCCGTTCAACTTGTGCCACAGATGACCGATTTCGTGCAGAATCAGGGCGCGCATATTGGTTTCATCGCCCCAGTCAAGCTCGATGATTTTCTCGATTCCGAGAAAAACGGTGTCCTTGCCGTCAAGCGTAGTTGCCCATCCTGCACCGTTACAAAGACCGAGATACAGAATGATGTTGATATCCGGCTCTGTGTCGAACAGTTTTTTAAGATTTTCTTGCAAACTGTCTGTTACCGATTGAAAACTTCTGCTTACAAGGTCGATTTTGTCGGTATGCAACGCATTGTTGAGAACGGGCAGAACAGCCTTTTCAAAGTCATATTCTTTTGCATCGTTTTCGCATTTTTCGGGCAGGGCTTTTGAAATTGCACCTGCATATTGCCGCCATGTTTGCAAGTGAAAGCCGTCTGCAAAAAGGGTTTTGATATCTTCACAAGTGTTTATGATTTTCATGTTTCGTACCATTTTTTCAGATCTGCAAAGTTTCCTTTGAAGTGGAAACTGCGTCCGTTTTTGTTGAGTCCGATGTTCTGAAGTCCCATTTTAGTGAGAATGCCGATGGATTTTTCGTTGTGAATGCTCGCATACGCATCTGCAAACGCAAGGTCCTGCCTTATGTTCTGTGCAACAAAGCCGCACAAGGGCCTGAATAACCCTTTGCCCTGATAATCGGGGTGAAACTGAATTTCTTCCATTCTGAATGTATCGGTGTTTGTGAAATACTGAAAAAAGCCGACCAATTTTTCATCGTCCTGAATCAGAATCATCTGCCGTTCCTCTTTTTTCAATCCTTCGCAGACACTGTTGTACCAACAGTCAAAATCTTCTTGTCTTGTGTTGCCCGTCGGGGCAATTTTTTCCATATTGTCGGCAAGAATATCAAAAATGACCGGGGCAATACAGACAAATTCGGTTTTGTTGAGAAATGAAAATGTAATCATTTGTATATCCTTTTTATGTTGACATTGTGATATAATTTGTGTATAATTAAGGTATAATACTGCTATCAAAGGAGTGTCTTTTATGAATATCCGTCCCTCTGCCGCCATCAGAAATAATTATAATGAAATTGCAGAACTGTGCAAACGCACGGGTGAGCCTGTGTATCTGACCAAAAACGGCGAAGGCGATCTGGTTGTGATGGATCTTGAATCCTTTGAACGCCGTGAAAAAATGCTGAAACTGCGTGAAGAACTGATGGCTGTGGAAGATGCACGCAAGCACGGTGCAAAGGGGCATACGATTGAAGATGTTGTAGATGCCATGAGAGCCGCTGTTGCGGAGGTGCGCAATGGATAATGCAAAAAAATATGAGGTCATTATTTCGGACACGGCAAAACATATGCTGGTTTCTCATTCTGTTTTTCTTGCAAATGTCAGCCTTGATGCCGCTGACCGTCTGATTGAAGATTTTTATCAGGCGGCTCTGTCTTTGCGTGAATTTCCGAACAGATGCCCTTGGTTTTCGGGGGTTAATATTCCACCGTGCCATTTCAGGTATATCATGTTCGGTAATCGATATTGCTTGCTGTATAAAATTGAAGAAAATAAAGTGTATGTGGATTATTGCCTTGACTGCCGTCAGGATTATACATGGATTTTGCAATGAATATTACGGGGGATTTCGGTCCTCCGTTTATTTTTGTTCAAGATATTTTTGAATGGTTGTGAATTCCCGCAGATACAGGCTTCTGTGGTCAAGTTGTTTGCTTTCATAGGTTCCGAACACGGACAGGGCTTCGTCAAAAGAAAGCCATGCAGGGGTGATGCCGTGGTCGATTTCGGTTTCGGTCAGATGTGCTTCCCCCTTGCCGATGATTTCGCAAAGAAAATAGTGACTTATATACAGCGTTTCAAAGCTGTATTCGTTCACAACAAGGAATTTCCGAATCGGCCGCACAATGTAACCCGTTTCTTCCTGCACTTCCCGTTTGCAGCATTCGCTGAGTGTTTCGCCGTCCTCTAATCCGCCGCCGGGGCTCATGTAAACATTTTTGTTCACTTCGTGCGAAAGCAAAAGTCTGCCGTTGTCAATCACAAAAGCACGGCAGGAAACACGCACCTTCTCGGGCGGGTCGGAATAGATTTTATTGTATTGGCGGATGATTTCACAAGGCGGTGTGTAAAGCTCGGTTTCGGTGTCGTAGTACTGCTCCTGAAAATGCACCGCTTGTTCGATTTCTTTTTTTGTAAAATCCATGCCGTGCGGTGCGGCAAGGAGTTTATCTTCGACATCATTGTGACGGTGTATAATGCCGATGACTTCGGCGGTATATTCGGCAACGGGTACGGAGATTCCCAACAAATACACGTCGAGCTCTTCACCGTCACCGCCGAGCACAGCGGGGATATAACCGTAATTGATCGGATAGGTGAGGGAATAGCCGTTTTTCTGATGCACATAGCCGATCGGACGGTCGATTTTAATGTGTACGGTTTTGCCGAGGAATGAGCGCACAAGTGTTTTTCTTTCATTTTCCATATTTGTTACCTTACAATTTGAATCGTTCTTTGATCATTTTTGCGACAACATCGGGGGCAAGCTCGGTGTTGTCGATTTTTATGTAATTTGCAAACGGAATTTCGCCGTCATAGCTTTCAAGGCGGTACTTTTTGTCTGCATCCAACAAGTCGTTTTCTGCAAATGCAAGATCGCGTTTGCTCGGTTTGTGCAACAGTCTGTTTTCGCTTTTGTTGCGAACAAGGCGCACCTCCTGCGAGGCAACAAGCTCCGCATAATAAACATCTGCACCTTTGTTTGCAAAAATGTCCGTTACATGTTTTGCATAATCCCAATCACTTTGTTGGTCGAATGCCCATGCAAAGGTAAAGATTAAACCCTCTTCCCCCGTGTCGGCAAATTCTTCAAAGAACACATCCCGCAATCTGCGCACGGCTCTGCCGTGGTAGTAGCCGAATACATCGAGCACCGGCTCAATGGTCATGTGGTTATGAAAAAGAGTCAGATCGGTTATTTTGGCAAGTTCCTGCCCGACGGTCATTTTGCCGACGGCAAAACTGCCGAAAAGAAGAACGAGTTTCATGGCGTTTTCTCCTATAAATCTTTTTCTAAAATGGCGCTGTCGGGGTAATCTTCAATCAATCGGAAGCCCTCACAAACATAGACCGGAAAAGCCGAACTGTTTTTAAAAACATTGAGTGCCATGGTGCCGAAGCCTTTCTCTTTTGCATCCGCTTGCGCATATTGCAGTGCGCTTTGTGCATAGCCTTTTCGGCGGTGGTCCGGATGAATCACAAGCTCTGTGATAAAGGCACAGCTACCGTTGTATGGACTTTTCTGGAAAGCGATCACACCGATGTCCTCATTTGCTTCATTCTGCACAACATAAAGACAGGTGTCTTTTGTCTGTGCGCCGTCGGGGTAGACGTCATTGAATTCCGCCTGCGAAGCGGCAAGTGCCTTTTTTCTGTTTTTTTCCGCTTTGTAAAGCAGATAATCGGCATATCCTTTGACCGACCACTGCGCATAAGCGGGGAATTCTTCTTCTGTCATGCGTCTGCCGTGAACCGGTAACAGTTCTCTTTGCACGGCGCAAAAGCCCAATGTGTCAATCACTTTGAGCATGGCGGTGTTGGTCGGCAAGGTACGGCAAGTGGCGGTTTTGCCGCTGTTTAAGATGATATTGGAAACATGGCAGACCATTTGCTTTGCAAAACCATTGCCTCGTGCTTCTGTACAAACTTTCACGTCTGCCGCTTCCCACTGCGTGTCATTCAACGGTTCAATGCAACACCGTGCAACAGGCTTTTTGTCTGCGAACAACACAAAATAACGAATGCCGTCGGTGTTCCATTTTTGCCAGTCCGCTTGGGAAGCCCCTTTGAAAAACAAGCGTTTGTGCTTCGGCTGACAAAGTCGCAGATGTTCGTTGAAAACTGCAAGATCACCTGCACCGAGTTCACGGATTTCGTTTTTCATTGCAACGGTTTTGAGCTGCTTTATGTCGGTTATTTGAAATACTACTTCATTCATTGTTCTGTGCCTTGTTATAAATATTTTTGCATATAGCACACATTTTGGTATGTTCCGTCTTTGAGCTTGAAGGCATTTGGTTTTGTTGCCATGATTTTGAAGCCGAATTTTTCGTACAGTGCCTGTGCTCTGTCGTTGCCCTCAACGAATTCGAGCTCAACGATTTCGGTCCCCTCATGTTCTTGAGCAAGTTTCATCAATTCACGGAACATGGCAGAGCCGATGCCGAGATTCCAGTATTTTTTCATAATCGAAATGCCGAGTCTCGCACGGTGCGCTGATTTGCCCTTGCCGAAAAAGCTGATTTCGCAGCTGCCGACCGCAACACCGTCAACATAGCAGGTAATCACATAATCATTTTCGGATTCGCGGTTGTTGCGGATCCATTTTTCTTCGCTTTCAACCGTGGTTTTGTCCCAGTCTTCGGCGGAACGCGAAAGAAAATCCGTTTCGCCCGAAGTGGTGCGGATGCAGTCAAGCAATTGCTGTGCATCTTCCACTTCGGGTGTTTTCAGAACGGCCGTTCTGCCGTTTTTCAGTTGAATTGTTTTTTCTTTAAAAATCATAACAAACTCTCCTTGTTTTGGATTGTTAATCTATTGTTTCAACACGCGGTTGTTTTATTTTCGGGCTTTCACAATCAGAAAATTAGGCTTTATGTATTCCTTGACGATTGTCGGCAGTTTTTCAATTGCCCATTCTTCGGGGGTCGGCTCGCAGATTTCTTCAATCACAAAGCCGGCTTTGGACAGTGCATTGATCACATCACTGAACGTTCTGTGATACTTGATAACCCCGTCCACATACCAATGCACTTTTCGTTCCCCGGGTCTGTTGTAATCTGAAAACGTGTAAGAAACACGGTTGCCGTTTTCGTCTTTGTTGAAGTGGCCGTTTCCGTCAACGGTGGCAGTGATGATGGGATGCTCCTGTGAAAACAGCAGCTGTCCGCCGTTGTTGAGAACAGCGAACATCGTTTTTGCAAAGGAATCAAAATCCTTGACATAATGAAAAGCAAGTGAGCTGTAAATAAAATCAAAGGTTTCACCCAATGCGGCAATGTCGGTCATGCTCATGTTCAGGTATTCAATTTTTTCATGGGCAGATTCACTTTTTGCAACCGCAAGCATCTTTTCGGAAATGTCAATGCCGACAATGCGCTTTGCACCGCGATGCACAAAATCAATGCAGTTATGGCCGTAACCGCACCCGAGGTCAAGCACTGTTTTATCAGTTAAATCTGGCAACAATTTTGCCATGGCAGGCTGTTCAAGCAAGTCATTATAGTTTGTTTCGCCTGCACGAAGTGCTTTATAACCCTCGAAAAATGTATCGTTGTTAAAAATATTCTGCTTGCTCATAGATGAAACTCCTGTTTTTCGTATTCGGGCAATATATGACTTATTTCATTTTCAGCTTTGAATGTAAAACCGATCACATTCCCTTTGTAGTACAAAGCAGAAAAATGCACATTTCGGTTTTTTCTTGCATGAAAAGCCATTTTGCGGACATCGTTTTTGTGCGGCTTTCGGTTTGCTTGTCTGCAATATTCTTTCCAGACAGCAAAGACCTCTTTTATCTGTGTTTTGTTGTAAGGGTTGATGCCGATTGAATCGGTCGGGGTAACAAGACCCTGAATGGACTTGTCAATTTCTGCGGTGTGCTCGTTTTCGGTCAGGTGCTTTCTGTAAACGAGAAAACGTCCCCATCCCTGGTGAATTCCCGTGGCTTTGTATCCCATGGCTTTCCAGAAATCAATGCCGCTGACGGGGTCGGGATATAGCAGAACCGTATTTGTGCCTTTTTCTTTGAAAATGCTTTCAATCTGCTCGTTAAAAAGGCTGCCGTAGCCTTTGCGCCTGTGCTTAGGGGAAATATAAAAATCATGCACCGAGCCGTAAGAAAATGGAATATCAACAATAGCATTGTCAACGGTATCAATCAGAGCAAAGCCGAGCAGTTCTTTGCCTGCCTGCATGACGATGAAATGCTTTGTTTTATCTTCCGACAGGCTTGCAATGATGCTGTCAAACAGATTGAAAAACATTTTCCTGCCGCCGGGAGTCTCACCGTGGTTGCGTAAGGTCTGCATTTTATACTTTGCAAAGATTTTGCGCAACTTTTTATAGTCCCTTATGTTTTTGTTGGTGATGTTGGTGAAAATGATATTGCTTTTATTGGTTTCCATTCAATAACCTCTTTCTGTAAAAAAATAAAGGCATCCCCGAAAACCGAAGATGCCTTTGCATTTACAGAACGATAAAAAATCACTTGCAAACGGACAAAACAGCACTTCGGTTTCTGCGGAGCATAACCATTGTCATTTTGTCCACCTGCCTTTCGTTTTTTATTATTTTAATGTTGCTTTTTGCAAAAGTCAACCGATATTTTAAAAGTGTCTCCTTTTTCTGCAATATTGTTTTTTTATTTCATCAGATCCTTGATTTCATCAACGATCATGCCGATGAGTTCTGCAAGAATAACATAAATGCGTGTGCTCTTGAGCTTGAATGCGATGCCTGCAAGAATGCTGTCAATGGTGGTTTCGCTTTCGTATGCGGGCTTTTCTTCGCCGTTGTCAAGCACGATGGGCTGGGTGCAGGTTATGCCGCCCTCGCCGATGATTTCAGCACGGACATACATGAACTCTTCAGCACCGTCAATGGTGTCAAGGTCAAGGGAAATGACACCGCTGTCAGTAGTTACATCCTGCGAAGCGATGATCTTGCCGTTTGCAATCCACTGAATGTAGTTGCAGTCTGCAACCGTCACATTGATGGTGTGGTTTTCAGTCGTCACGGAAGTGAAGGTAGGATACATGAGATCCGTGTCGCAGGCATCAACTTCCGTTGCGGGACCGATGACCTCATTTGTGCCAAGGTGACGTGCGACAGAAAAGAAATTGCCGTTAATCATAGCCTGCTTGATGTTGTCAACATTGTTTTCTTCCATGGCGAAGACCATGAACGAGGAGTCAATTTCGCTGAAATTGTGGGAGTCATTGTTGGCAAAGCCCCAGAAGGTTCTGCCGTAGGGCAGGGTGTACATGAGCATGTTGTCCCACAGAATGCGGTTATAAGGCTCGGTGTTGTTATGGAGGTTGAAAATTTCAAAGCCGAGGCAGGAATCGTATTTCAGGATGATCTCGCTGAAATAGCGGACGTGTTCGGGGTTGGATGCTTCGTCAACGGAGTCATAGCCGATCCAGTCACCGGGATGGTTGATGTGAGAAAGACCGCCGTTCTTTTCGACGAATGCCACAGCGATTTCGTGGCCGTTTTCGCCGCCTTCAAAGCCGTTGCCGACACCGTCGGGCAGGAAATAGCCGTTGACATGGCTCTTGGTGATGTTGATGTAGTTCAGTTCGTTTGCGCCGGTCACACAGGTCATGCCTTCGCCGCGTACCGTGCCGTCATAAAGGGCATAGGAGCCGCCCGTGATGCCTTCAAATTGTTCGTCGGTCAGGTGTTCCTGTTTGTAGCCGATGATGTACTGATACAGATACAGCGGAATCAGAGGCTGACGTTCATTCCATGCTCTGCCCGTTACACCGTGGTCTGCCATAGCAAGGAAATCATAACCCTGGTTGTAGTGTTCAATAATGGTTTCGGGGTAGGTGACGGAGCCGTCGCTGTAAGTCGAATGTGTGTGCAGGTTGCCCTTGTAAAGCCCCCAGGTTTCCCAATCGACGTTTTCATAGGGGGAAACAAGAACATAATCTGTTGCTTCTGCGGCACTTGCACAAAGAAGTGCAAAGGGAAGAACCATCAGAATGCTGAGAACAATGCAGAGTGTTTTTCTTAAACGTTTCATAAGAAAACTCCTTTTTATTTGATAAGAAATATTATACCTTAAATTTACTTTTATTGTCAAGGTTGACAAAGCGGATTTATATTGTATAATAGAACAAAAAACACAGGAGAAATTTATGCACATTCGCCATACCCGCAAGGAAGACCTGCCCCGTCTGCTTGAAATTTATGCCATCGCCCGCCGTTTTATGGCAGAAAACGGCAATCCGAACCAGTGGAAAACACACAAGCCTGCCCCTGCGCGAGTAGAACAGGATATTGAAGAACAAATAAATTATGTCGGTGTGGATGATGACGGCACTATCCGTTTTGTGTTTGTCTTTTTCACTTACCCCGAACCGACCTATTCTTACATCGAAAACGGGAATTGGCTGAATGATGCCTCTTACGGTACCATCCACCGTGTTGCAACCGACGGCACCGTGCACGGCGCAATGGGGGAGATCGTCAATTTTTGCAAGCAGACCATTCGTAATTTGCGTATTGACACACACGAAAATAACATCCCCATGCAGAAAGCACTTGCCAAAAACGGCTTTACCAAATGCGGCACGATTTATCTTGAAGACGGCGACAGCAGAATTGCATTTCAGCGCACGGAATAATGAACAAAACGGAACTGCCGACAAAAAAGCAGTTCCGTTTTTGCTTATCTGATTATATTGTTTGCAGCACTTGCCCTGCTGTCGGGGTTTGGGCTCAGACTCAATGCACGGTTGAAGCCGTGGTTGATGAGCATCATCATCCCTCTTGCCACGGTTCTTGCGGGCAGGCGGTTTTCATTTTTTAACCAGTTCCAGATGAAGTTTGCCATACCTGCTGCCATGAATTGCACGACATACATGTGCAGTTCCGACGGGGCGGAATCGGGGGTGTTCATAACCGCTTGCGTAACCAGATCACTGAAATTCTTACCGATGTTCAATTCACCGTTTTCGCTGAGCAACACAAGACACAAACGGCGGTTTTCTTCGCAATAATTGAGGATCTGTGTCATGACTTCCACGCTGTTGAAGTTCGGGAGTTTGAACTGATTGGCAATGTCAAGAATATCGTGATACACGTTGTCATAGATCTCGTCAAAAAGTTTATGCGGAGTATTGTAATGACGGTAAAATGTGCTGCGGTTGATATCGGCATTGTCGCAAATCTCTTTGATTGTGATTTCGTGAATGGGTTTCTTTTCCAAAATTTCAATCAGGCTGTTCTGCAACAGTTTTTTTGTCATCGTTGTGCGGCGGTTTTCGGGTGAAGGCATAAAAATTCTCCGTTCTGATGTTGTAAATGCAATGCGATGTTGTATTCTATATATATTATAGCTGTTTTGTTCAGAAAAAGCAAGAGATATTTTGTTGACGAAGGAAAAATATTATAGTATAATATATCCTATATTCGGAAAGTGAGGAACTGTTATGAAAAAAGGATTGTCTGTGCTGCTCAGCTTGCTTTTGATTGCGGCATTGCTTGTTGTGCCCGTTTCGGCAGAAGCAGAAGCGGAAGAACTGAAATTTGCCGTTGCCTCGGATTTGCATTATCATGCCCCGCGTGAAGCACTCGAAGGCGATATTGATGATGAAATCTTCTGGTATGCAAACCGCCGTGCGGCTCTTGAGGACGAAAGCCCCTATATCATTCAGCAATTTCTGAATCAGGTCGCCGACAGCGGAGCCGATTTTGTTCTGATTCCCGGAGACCTTACTAATGACGGCAGACCCCGTCCCGAAGACCATTACCCCGTAGCCGAAATGCTTCGCAAGTTTGAAGCGGAAACGGGCATTCCCGTATATGTCATTTCCGGCAACCATGACACAGGTGCAGGGGAAAATGACACTACCAATGCCATGTTCAAGGAAATTTATGCCGAATTTGGTTATGAGGAAGCTCTCACCGTGACTGAAGACGAATGCTCCTACACCGCTGACCTCGGCAATACATACAGACTGATTGCACTCGATTCCTGCGACACATCCAAATCCACCGAAGACGGCATGACACCCGCCCGCGTGATGTGGGTGCTTGAACAGGCAAAGAAAGCAAAAGAAGACGGCAGATATCCCATTCTTATGATGCACCACAATCTGCTTGACCATCTTCCCATGCAGCGTATACTCAGCCGTAATTTCATTATTAAATTCCATTATACCACTGCTGAACTGTTTGCAAATGCAGGCATTAAACTTGTGTTCACGGGCCATGAGCATTGCAGTGATGCCGCTGTTTACACAAGCACCCTCGGCAATAAAATTTATGACTTTGCAACCACTTCACTGACCATGTACCCCCTGCAGTACCGTATGTTCACCATGAATGAGCAGGAGATTACCTACACCGCCGAAACCGTGGACACCATTGATGTGGATGCGCTCACCGCCGCTGTTGACGGCTACACCGAAGAACAGATCAAACTGATGAATGAAGGCATGAATGCCTATGCCAAGGGCTATTTTAAAGCCGGTATTGAATACAGACTTGCTCTTTCTCTCTCCATGGAAAAGATCGGTATTGCCGAAGGAGAATTTGGCTATGACCTTGTCAATACAGCTGTCGGCGGATTGCTGAAACTGCTCGAATTGCCACTGTACGGTGAAGGCAGTGTGCAGGAAATTGCCGCCGAATACGATGTGGAACTGCCTGAAACCGACTTTTATAACGGTTGGGATCTTGTCACCGAACTTGCCGGCGCACACTATGAAGGCTCTGAGGCCTATTCGCTTGACACCCCTGAAGTCACCTTATTGCTTCGCATGGTTTCGCTCATTCTCCGTGACGACCTTGCCACGGTCGGAGATGAAGTATTCCTCGGTCTTGCCAATCAGATTCTCTCCAATGTAGGTACCGATGCCGTGATGCAGGATCTGAACAAGCTCATTTCCAAGACCTTCGGCTGTGTCACACCCGGTCAGTATTTCCTTGTGGCTCTTGTTTCTCCGCTGCTGTATCAGTTTGCTTTTGACGGTGACGGTGTGGACGACAACAACGGTGTCATCGAAGGCTACGGCACGGTGGATTGCGAATCCAATACACAAAATGTATTTGAAAAAGTGACAAACTTCTTCTCCACTATTGTTCTGTATTTTACATTCTTTATCAAATACATCACCGCACCGCTGACTTCAATGCTTGCATAAAATCCATCTTATCATAACCGCAAAAACCTGCCCACACGGCAGGTTTTTTTTGGTCTTGGGGGAGGCTACAAATAGATTACAGTTTATCGAGCTGATTAGCGGTTTGATTTGTAGGGAACGCATACCATGCGTTCCGCTGTGAATTTGACGATGAGAATGCATTATAAACAACAGAAAACCTCATCAGGCCGCCGATTTGCCGGAACGGATGATATCCGTTCCCTACGGTTTGTGTCCAACTTCCTGCAAATCAATCAGTTTGCCATACTATAAATTTATTTTCCTTAAGTTGACGACATTGCCCTACAGGATAATCAACTAAATTGGACAGGATCGGAACACTTGCGTTCTCTACAATCCGTAATTGCAAAAAAACACAGCCGCCGGGAGAGTGTGCTTCCGGTGGCTGTGTTGCAGAGATAACTATGAAACGGGTTGTGTTTTTGTCATGAAATGTGAATTTAATTCACATTTCTGCATCACTCAACCGAAATTGAACAGCGGAGCACTGTAGTGCAGTTCACCGCAATCGCAGTACTGTTGCACGTTAAGCAGGCGGAAGAACATGTTGATGATGTTCCAGAACAGGCGAATGAGTTCATTGTCGCTGTGGCAAAGGTGGTCACAGTTGGCAATGGCTTCTTCGCGGTCGATGTCTTCCTGAATTTTGTAGCTTACAAACAGGTCGTAATCGGGCATGATGAAGGTGTTCTGTTTTGCGTTGAGGTCAACACCCTCAAGGGTGACTTCATTGCCGTCGGCATCCTTGAAAGTCCAGCATACAAAGCTGTCCAGGGTTGCACGAAGCTCGACCGTCTGACCGGCACGGGCAGTGAAGCTTGAGGAGCCGAGCACCTTCATGCTGATGCCATAGGTGCTGTTATCGGCACTTCCGGCATTGGTGACGGAGTGCATGGCAGGAACGACGTAGGTAACTTCGGCATCATTGCATACAAAGTAGTCATTTTCGGTGGGGTTGTACTTGGCAACAATGTTGAAGGTGCCGCCTTCGTCGGTGAACACTTCACACTGGAACACATAACTCTCTTTTCTGCTGACCGTGGCAATTTCCTCGCCGTTGCAGTAAACGGTGAAGGTTCCGGGCACGGAGTGACCTGCGCAATCCACCTTGAAGCCGCCGCCCGATGCTCTCACGATTGTGGGGGTGATTTCGGTGGTGGTAAACACAAGTTTTACATAGGCAATGTTGCCGGTGTAGTTGCTGTTGTTATAATTAACAACTCGATACTCATATACCTGTCCGTTTACGGCTGTGGTGTTTTCGTTGTAAAAAAATGCCGAACCGGTACCGGGCCAGTTGAGATGATTGTATTTGAGTTCATAGCTGACATCACCCATATCCGCATGGGGAGCGACCTCAAAAATATAGGGGTCGTCAATACTGGTGCCTTTTTGGTCGGGACCGAAAGAAATCGGACATGCATCTACAACAATCGGGATAGCAAATGATACTGTGGAATAGTAATCATCCGACGGAATAAACATGAATTGAGCATTGTCATTGCCATCATGTTGCATTGTTCCCATATTTGTAATTTTAAATTCACCGTCAACTTCAATTCCGTTTAAGTCAACTACTTTACCGCCGGTAAAGGAAACGGCTGACCAAGCATCACCGACCGTAAACTTTGTTGTTGTAATTGTCGGCTCTTCAACAACCGTTGTAAGCATTTTTTCTTCAGCGGTATCACCTTCAATTCTGACATAAACATACATATTGATGTTGTTATAATAGTTCTTTAACTCACCAACACCAACAGAAGATACCGCTTGAAAATAGCCACTTTCATTTACAACTTTTGTTCGGGAAGCTGTAGTCCATGCCCATTTACCTTCGGCAATGACCTCTTTTGTATACGGATTCATAAGTGTACCGCCGGACAGTGTGGCGAGCATTACTCTTTTTCCGGCTGCAATCTGCTTCGCAACGGGAGGATCATTCTCCGGATCCTGCAAAACCGGATTGGTTTTGCTGACTGCGTATACGGCATTCTCATTTTCACTGACAGTAAAACCGGCATAAGAATCTGTATCATCGGGAATAAATGTTATCGAAGCATAATTCCCTGTTATCTGCGTAGGACGATATTCAGGATCGGTAAATTCAAAATGACCTTCGACAACCGTTCCGTCTGCCGTGCCGTCAAGAGTAACCACACCGCCGACGATTTGCAGATTGCCTTCATTCAATTTTTGACCGTAAAACATTTCGCCTTCAAAAGTCGGCCAAACGGCTATATTAGATTCTGTCAACGCTGTTATTTCTGCTGCAAATGCAACAGATGCAAAACCGGCAAATAACATCGCAACTGCCAGTACGAGAATAAACAATTTCTTTGTTTTCATAAAATTTCCATTTCCTTTCTTAAATAATTTTTTTCGGTGTAAAAAGTTAAAATTTCAGTAAACCATGCAGCATCACCCTTTTTAATGTATTACCGTTACATTTTAAACGATGAATAAACTATATCACAAATAATCTCAATTGTCAATAATAATTATTTACGATAAGTATTTACAACGATATTTATTATGTGGTATAATCTGTAGGGAACGGATATCATCCGTTCCGCAGTAAATTTGACAATGTGAAAAAAACGGGTCGGATGGAATCGGAACGGATGATATCCGGGATTGCATTGTAGGGAACGCATAGTATGCGTTCCGTCCCTGACCAAAGTCCCATTACGCACAATGCAACCATTGAATTTAATAAAAAAATGAAAATGATCCCCGGATCAACATGGTCGGGTGGAATCGGAACGGATGATATCCGTTCCCTACGGGATTGATCGGGTCGGATGGGATCGGAACGGATGGTATCCGGGATTGCATTGTAGGGAACGCATAGTATGCGTTCCGTCCCTGACCAATGTCCCATTACGCACAATGCAACCATTGAATTTAATAAAAAAATGAAAATGATCCCCGGATCAACATGGTTGGATGGGATCGGAACGGATGATATCCGTTCCCTACGGGATTGACCGGGTCGGATGGAATCGGAACGGATGATATCCGTTCCCTACAAATACAGGTGGTGTTTATTTTGAATTATTTGCCGGTTCGCAAATTGAACAGATTGCGCGAATTTGATTATTCAACCCCCGGCGATTATTTTGTGACAATCTGTGTAAAGGATAAAACAATTAAATTATCCGAAATAACCCCGGACAGAACCGGTAAAAATACTGTTCTGCTGACTGAAACAGGAAAAACAGTTGAAAAAAAACTTATTGAAATTTCAAAGGTATATCAATATGCAAAATTGGATGAATATATGATCATGCCCGATCATGTTCATGCAATTATTACAATTCTTGAAAATTCGGAAAGAAAGACGACTCTTTCGAAAATAGTCGGATATTTTAAAGCCGCCGTGACAAAAGAATCGGGGATTTCAATTTGGCAGAAGTCTTTTTATGACAGTATCCTTGATTCTGAAGAAATGTATTATAATGCCGTTGATTACATTCAGCAAAATCCTTACCGATGGCAGGAAAAATATTTTCCCGAAAATATCAAATTGATACCGTAGGGAACGCATACCATGCGTTCCGACTCTGTCAAGCTCTGCGCACCCCGTAGGGAACGCATAGTATGCGTTCCGTCCCTGACCAATGTCCCATTGCGCACAATGCAACCATTGAATTTAATAAAAAAATGAAAATGATCCCCGGATCAACATGGTCGGATGGAATCGGAACGGATGGTATCCGTTCCCTACGGGATTGACCGGGTTGGATGGAATCGGAACGGATGATATCCGTTCCCTACGGGATTGACCGGGTCGGATGGAATCGGAACGGATGGTATCCGTTCCCTACGGGATGAAAAAGGAAAACATTGAGAGGATAATATATGAGTCCCAATCAAGACAATTTTAAACGAGGTACGGCAGAATTGCTCGTTTTGTATTTACTGCAGGACGGCGATCTGTACGGTTACGAAATTACCAAGGCCTTTAAAGAAAAAAGCGGCGGTAACTACACCATGGCGGAAGCGGCACTGTATCTTGTGCTGTACCGTCTTGTCAATGCCGGCTACATTTCGGACTACGAGGAGCTGGTCGGCCAGCGTCGCAGACGGCGGTATTATCACCTTGAAGAATCCGGCCGTGCATACTACAAAGAACTGTTGCAGGAATATGTAACGGTTACAAAATCGGTTTTTAATATTTTAGACATGGAGTGTGAAATCAATGGCAATGCAGAATGAAATCAAAGAATACATAAAATCGGTTAAAAAGCAGATCGTCTGCCCGACTGCCGAAAGCCGTCAGATGCTCCGGGAACTGCAAGCAAATGTGTCTGATTTTGTACAGGAAAATCCGGATGCCGATATGGTGCAGATTGTTGAACAGTTCGGCAAACCCGAAACCATTGCAAACCTGCATCTTGCCAATATGTCAAAAAACAGAATCACAAAAGCGGTCAACACACGTAAAGTGGTAGTTACGGCAGTAGTAATCGCACTTGCAATGTTGGCTATTACTTTTTCAGTTGCACTGTATGATAATCATAAAACTGAAATCGTATTTTACAATGATACCATTATAGAAGGCACAACTGCACTTTTTTCTAATTTTAAGTAGGGAACGCATAGTATGCGTTCCGCAACAAATTTGACGATGTGAAAAAAAACGGAACGGATGCTATCCGCGGAACGGATACTATCCGTTCCCTACAATCCATAAAATTTACTTTGCCCGATAAACCGTAATTTGTCCCACGAAAAACGGCAGTACCGAAAGGTACTGCCGTAATGCTTTTATAAGTGAGCGAAGACTTAGTCTTCTTCTTCCATGTTCTTCTTTGCTTCTTCGATAACCTTCATGGCTACGTTTGCGGGAGCTTCTTCGTAGCGGGTGAATTCAAAGCTGAAGTAGCCTCTGCCTGCGGTGACAGAACGAAGAATGGTTGCGAAGTCGCCCATTTCTGCCATGGGAACTTCTGCTTCCAGGCACTGGAGTTTGGGATCTTCAGCAGGACCCATACCCTGTACACGGCCGCGGCGCTTGGTAACGTCGCCCATGATGTCGCCCATGTTGTCGCTGGGCATGTAAGCCTTCAGGGTGCCGATGGGTTCAAGGATAGCGGGAGAAGCATCGGGATTGAGCTTCTTGAATGCAAGGGAAGCAGCAGTCTTGAATGCCATTTCCGAAGAGTCAACGGGATGGTAAGAACCATCATACAGGGTAGCCTTCAGGCCGACAACGGGATAACCTGCCACAAGACCTCTTGCAACGCATTCGCGAAGACCTTTTTCAACTGCGGGGAAGAAGTTCTTGGGAACGGAGCCGCCGAAGACTTCTTCTGTGAAGACGAGATCGTCGCTTTCGCAGGGAGAGAAGCGGATCCAAACATCACCGAACTGACCGTGACCGCCGGACTGCTTCTTATGACGGCCCTGTACTTCAACGGTCTTGCGGATGGTTTCTCTGTAAGCAACGCGGGGAACAACGAGGTCAACTTCAACGCCGAATTTGGTTTTGAGTTTGTTGACGATGATGTCAAGATGCTGTTCGCCGAGACCGGAGAGAACCTGTTCCTTGGTTTCTTCGTTGATGGTGAATGCGATGGTGGGATCTTCTTCCATGAGCTTCTTTAAGCCGGAAGCAACCTTTTCTTCTTCACCCTTCTTGCGAACCTTAACAGCCATGGAAAGGCAGGGAGCAGGGAAGGAAACACCGTCAAGTTCAACAGGGCTCTTCTGTGCACTCAGGGTATCACCTGTGATGGTGTTGGAAAGCTTTGTGATAACACCGATGTCACCTGCGGGGATGGCAGTGGTGTCTTCCTGCTTGCCGCCGCGGACGGTAACAAGTTTGCCCATTCTTTCGGTTTCACCGGTACGGCTGTTCACAACAGCAGCATCAGCGGTGAGTTTACCGGAAACGACCTTGAAGAAGCTCATCTTGCCGACGAACGGGTCAGCAACGGTTTTGAAGCAGATGGCTGCAACATTGCCGTTTTCGTCGCACTTGAGATCTTTTTCAGTGATGGTGGAAGCAGCGGGTGCGAAGTTGACAATAGAATCAAGAAGAATGTCTACAGCATCGGTGGTGTAACCTGCGCATGCGAATACGGGGTATACGGAACCGTCTGCAATACCTGCGGAAAGACCCTTGACGATTTCTTCGTGGGTGAATTCTTCTTCCATGAAGAACTTTTCCATCAGTTCGTCGTCTGCGGAAGCAACAGCTTCGCTGAAGATTGCCTTCATTTCGGCGATGGTATCATTTTCGGGCATAGCAACTTCTGCTGCCTTGCCGTTGGTGTATGCAAATGCCTTGCCCTGTGCAAAGTCAACATAAGCCTTGACTGCATCGTTTTCCATGTAAGGAACAACAACGGGGCAGATGGGTGCGCCGTATTCTTCTTTCAGGGCTTCAAGAGTCTTGAAGAAGTCGGTGTTTTCAGCGTCGCAACGGGTGATTGCGAACATCTTTGCAATGTTTCTCTGTGTAGCGGCTGCATAAGCCTTTTCTGCACCGACGTCGATGCCGCTGCCGGCGGAAAGAACGATCAGGGCTGCATCGGCTGCGCGCATACCTTCGGAAACGCCGCCTGCGAAGTCGAACAGACCGGGAGTGTCAAGAAGATTGACCTTTGTATTTTTCCATTCAAGGGGAGCGACTGCGGTGGAAACAGAAGCCTTGCGGCGCTTTTCTTCCGCGTCAAAGTCCATGACAGTGTTGCTGTCGGCGGTTCTGCCGAGTCTGTCAGTTGCACCGGCAATGTAAAGCATTGCTTCTGCAAGTGTGGTCTTACCCTTGCCGCCGTGGCCGGCGATGGCAATGTTGCGAATGTTTTCTGCTGTGTAGAGTTTCAAGTGTTTTTCCTCCTTATGCCTTCCGCAAGTGTTTGCGGACAGGACCTATTTACAAAGTAACGTGTTTAAAAAACACGGCAACAAGAATCAGTATACCATATAATAATACAATTTTCAATTATTACTTTTTTCAATATTTTGCCCTTACTTTTAGGCAATCTGCATATTTTTTTGCATTTATTTGCCATTTGTGAGGGTTTGCAGGTTGCTTTCCATTAAATCGAAGAATCGTTCAACAATGCGTTTGTCTTCTTCATTTCCGCGCACACACATCGACAATGTGAGTACCCCGCCCAGGGATGTGGCAGACACAAGGGCAAAGGGTTTGTATTTGACTGCACCCGTCATGAATCCGTCTTTCGGTGCATTTCCGCAAAGCGAATATCCCTCGCTGTCCAGTACACCTATATTGCTCATTGCAAGCAAAGGATTGGAATAACCGAGTTTAATGACCCCTTCCGCTGCGGTCTGCGGTAAAATGCCGTAGCCGAATTTAAGAAGCGGCAGACCGTAAAGTCCCATAAACGGATCATTCTTGAATTTTTCAACTGATTTTTGGGTGTATTTCAACGTTTCAAAAATGTCTTTTCCGCGTTCGGGGATATTACATTGCATGAATGCTGTGTGGTTTGTGATGCCCATGCCTTCGGTGTCTTTCACATGTCTTCTGAGGTCGATGGCGCACGAAATGGTAACACTTTCGTCCAATCCGTAATTGCCGAGCTCATACAGGCTGTAAAAATAAGCGGCAACCAGCAGGTCATTGACGGTTGCGCCGAGCGTTTTACCTGCTTTTCGCAAAGCCGTAAAACGGTCTGCATCGATTTTGCGAAGCGCAATAAAGGATTTGTCATGCAGGTTGTTTTCGGTCAGGGGGAAACGGTGATCGTCTTTGGCACACACATTTTTGTAAAGATTTTGCGCCATTTTCTTTTCACGGCGCGAAAAATCTCTGTAAATTTCGTCGTAAGAACGGCTGCCCTCGCGAAGGCTGATGGGGCTTTTGCCGTTCTGAACATAGTCCGTGTAAGCCTGACAGAACGAGCGCACAAAGTATTTCAGATCCCCGCCGTCCATGCACATGTGGTTTTCTACAATGCACAAAACGCTTTCGGTTTCATTATGAAACACGGCAAAGCGGATCTGCACGGGGGCTTCAGGTTCAATGTACTGGGTTAAGAATTCGTCGGCATCCTTTTGCAGGTCGTTGCTTTCTCGCACGGTCAGCACATCGTCAATGGTGTAATCATTCACTCGCCAGTGGGCGGTCAGCTTGGTGTCGATGAACGAGGAATGAAGCACCGGGGCTTTTTCCAAAAAGCACAGAATGACCGTTTTGAGCGCCTGTATATCTATTTTATAATCATAATATAAAGCAACATGCACCATGCGGTCGTTGAAGCCGCGGAACAGATAGTGCATTTTATCCCATAATTCGGCTGTCAGTTTTCTTTCCATATATTTTCCAACTCCTGTTTAATGGAATATCTGCCTTTGTAAAGCACCGTGCCGACCACAAGTGCCACATCCGCAACCACGGCGGCAACCATCATCCACCAACCGGGATTCCATGCAACAAAGCCCGTGATTCCGAGCAGTGCATACAAAAGCCCCGTAACAGCGGGAATATAAACCAGCCAGCTTAAAAATGCGAATTTCTGCTTTGTAAGGCTTGCCAAAATGCCGTCGGCAATCAGCATCAGTGCCACCGCCGCCAAAAACAGCAGCCAGGCATTTTCCACACCGAAGGGGATTCGGATGACCAGAAAAATAAACTGTGCGAGCACCATCACCGACCCTGCAACACACAGCCGTCCGATCGGGAAGAAGGGCGTTCCGACAAGGTGATCATTCAGGAACAAAAGAAGATACACCACCATGAGCGATACACCGCCTTCGATGATCAGCCATGTCGGATGCCATTCGCCCGTTGCAAAGCCGATGCCGAGAAATGCGGCAATCAGCACAAACATATAAATGCCGATGTTACGCGGCAGGTTTTTGATTCTTTTTCTGTCCTTTTCTTTGGCAAGGAATTCAAAATACCCTTGTTCAATGTTCATGTTTTCACTGCAAACGAGGTCACGGATCACAGTTTCATCCGCAAGACCGCGCTTGCGCAGGGCGGCGCTGCGTTTTTCCATTGCCTCCAGCACCGACCTTTTGTAGGCAAAAGTCAGTTCATCGTTCGGGTGATTCTGCATCTGATTTTCAATGAAATCAGGGTAGTTTTTCATTTTATTTCATCACTTTCCTTTTTTGCCGCCGACGGTGTATTCAAGCAGTTTGAACGTTTCGCCGGACTTTGTGTCGTAACGGAACATCCATCTTGCAGTGCCGCCGTCTGTTGTTGCGGCATTTTTGAAGAAGTCAATTTCTTTGTCGTTGAAGCACTGTGCATCGGCAACGGCATGGGCAACCTTCTGCAGCAGTGTGCCGTCTGCGTGCATGCTGTAAATCGATTGCAGTTCTTTGGTGTGCAGGTTGCCTTCTTCATCGCGGAACGAATGAATTTCATCTGCCGCAAGGAAGTAAAGCATGCCGTTTTGCATAAACAGCATTTTGCGTACGTCTGCAAACAGAACCTGTTTCCCCGTGCCGTCGGGCAAGCAGGTGCAAAGGTTGCTGTCGGCATCTGCGTAATAAAGTCTGCCGCAGTGCATGCCGTAAAGAACGCGCATTCCGTCGGTGATTTTCGTCTGTTTGTGATTCTGTGTGTCAAGGCGATGCAGAATACGGTTGTTGGCATCCCCGACGGTTGCGTAGGCATAGTGGCGGTCGATCAGTTCCACCGTGTCGGCAATTTTCAGCAACTGCTCGCAATTGCCGCTTTGCAGGTCTGCGCAAAACAGGCTTTTTTGCAGTTTGTTGCCCACGGTGTAATACACGCAATTGCCGCTTGCGGCACACACGGCATAAATATTGCTCGCCAGCAAGCGTTCATGCGGGGTATTGCCGAGGGTGAAAACATAAAGATTCTTGTTGTCTGCCGTTGGTGCATTGCGGGTGTAGAGAATGCAGTTTTCTGCAAAACTACACAGTTCAATGCGGTTGTGGCAAACGGAATAAACTTCTCCGTTTACAAGCGAGAATGCAAAGGTTGCACCGTGGCTGTCTGTATAAAGCAGAATGCCGTTGCCTGTTCCGTAAACGGTTGCAACATCTTCCAGCAGAACGGTTTCTGCCATGGTTTCGGGGTTGATACGTGCAAGCACCTTCGGGCCTTTTCCTTCTTTGGATCGATAGGTGCAGTACAAAGAGCAGGGGTCATCCGTTTCAATTGTATTCATTTCAGGGAAGGTGCGTTTGCGGTCAAATTCAAGGGTTGTTTTTTCGGTCAGGTCAAACTGCATGAGCTTGTTTTTGATATCCAGATACACAAGGCGGTCGGCATTGGTCAGCAGAATTTTTGCAAGCCCACGAACGATCGGTTCTGCGGCCGGCTTGCCGTTTTCAAGCGCATACAAAGCATTGCCTTTTTCAACATAAAGCCGTCCTGCAATTTGCAGAATTTCAAGGAAACGGTAGCAGCGGTTGACATCCTTCAGCAAGGTTGCGGTGTTTTTATAGCCCTTGAATCGTTGCAGGGCATTCACGGCATCCTTGAGTTGTTTTTGAGCCAATTGATTGCCGATTTTGCGGTATTCAACCTCTAAATCAATGCCGACTTCGGCAAATCGCTCGGTCATGGCGCGGTTGGTGGCTTCCAGCGCCGTTTTCACGGCAGGAATTTCTTCCACCGCACGGGGGAGTTGCAGTTCTGTGAGTGCAGTCTGCACCTGTTGCACTTTTTCATGCAATGCGGCACAATCGGTTTCGTTTGCACCGAACAGTTTTGCATTTTCTGCATAATACGTCAGCAGACGGGTGATTTCACTGCTTTTATTCTGCATGAAATTGACCGCTTGCTGCAGAGAATCAAAGTATGCGACGGCTTCTTTTTTTTGTTTTTGTGCATACAGGTCTGCCGTTGCGTTGATGGCGGCAGAAAAGCCCTGCACTTTTTTCAGCACGGGGGTGTAAATACATTCAAACGCAAGCATCCATGCCGCGGCATCGTTGCAGGCACTTTGCAGGAATCGGCTGACGAGCTGCTCGGTCTGTTCAACGGTGTAGCGGTGGGAAAGTGCCCATGCGTCCCAATCGAAAGAGTCAAAAAAGAATTTCACAAAGGCGAGTGCGGTGCGCACATCGGCAATGTCGGCAAGCACATCCTCTTCTTTTGGAATGGGTGCGGCCTGTGTCTGTGTCGGACGAACGGCAATGCCGCAGTAAGGGCAAATGACCTTGCGGGCATCGGCCGCAACTTTGAGTGCGTGTGAGCAGGTCGGGCAGTATGCAAGGCGCAGACGTTTTTCTTTTTCCATATTTTGTTTCTCCTATCGTAATATACAAAACATTAAAAATGCTGAAAATTTCAATGATATGTGCCGTAATGAACAGGTTCCATAATGGTTTCGAGCTTCTTAAGCGCCTTGTCGGCAAGATTTTTCATGCTCTGGCTTTTTGCCATATCCCTGACAAAGCCGGCAATGTTGTCCACCATCATTGTGACCGACGGAACCATGCTCGGGGTCATGGCGGCCTTGCCGTTTTCAAAGCGGAACACAAGAATGCGCGATGCCAGGCATTCCATCGGACGAAGCACCACTTTCAGAGTGTAGTTGTCTTCCCACGCGGCGGCAGCAGCAAACAGGTAAGGACGGCTGCAAACAAAGCCCTTTGTGTAGCGGTAGTTGCCGTCCATGCCGCATTCCACGGTGTTCATGCAGTTGCCTTCGTGCCATGTAAAACGGCAGGTGTCTGCCGTAAATTCAAATTTCACGGTATGAATATTTCCGCCGCGGTCTTTGGTCATATAGGTTGCGGGAACGGGGATGACGCTGAACGGAAAACCGATGGCATCCGGCAGTCTGTGTTTGACGAAGTGAATGTTTTTGCCGTTGATTTGTTTTTCCATCGGGCTTCGGATTACCGAACGGCAAACGGTGTCAAATGCGTTGTTGTTGCAAAATTCTTGCAATTGCTTTTGTGCGGTCGGGTCTGCTTCGTCGTCGCTGTTGGCGTTTTCAAGAATGTCCGTAATACATTCCCACTGCGGGCCGTTGTCGGTTTCACCGCCCGTCATGCACACAAGAAGACCGTTTGTGCGGTGCACACCCGCGATCTGCCCATACATGCCTTCGCCGCAGAACACATCGCGGTTTCGCATCCAGAAGCTGTAGCCGTAGCCGTTTTGCAGCTGCGTGCCGTTGGCAATGTCGTCTTTCTGTTGGCTGACAGTGGCTTCTTTGATCCATTCGGCAGGAATAATCTGCTTGCCGTTGAACACGCCGCCGTTTTGCACGCACACAAATATTTTTGCCATGGATTCGGGAGAGAGGTTAATACCCCAACCGCCCGATTCAATGCCCTTGCTGTCGGTTTCCCAGAACGGCGTGCGGATTCCCAGCGGTTTCCACAAACGGTCGTCAAGGTATTCAACCACACTCTGTTTTAATACGCGGTTGAGAATCGCGCATACGCAATAACTGTTTTCATTCACATATTCAAATTTTTCTCCGGGCCCGTTGATCCATTTTGCATCGAACAAATGGGGAAGCCAGTCTTCGTCCGTTTTGTTCAGCAGATAACTCGGTCTTTTGCCCGAATTCATGCTGATGAGATTGCGCACGGTCATTTTTTGCATCTTTTCGTCATCGGGACGGAATTTGTATTCGGGGAAGAAATCAACCACACGGTCATCCAAAGAGATTTTGCCTTCCGTAACCGCAAAACCGAGTGCGAGTCCTGTGATATTCTTGCTGATGGAGTACATGCAATGCGGTTGATTTGCCGCAAACGGAAAACGGAAGCACTCTGCGGCAACCACGCCATCTTTGATGACCATGCAGGAATGCCAGTTGCTTTTTCTTTCGTTGAGCCTCTGCAATGCATTTAAAATAACGGCACTTGAAAGCCCGCATTCTTCGGGCGTTTTTGCGCGCGGAAGATAAATAAAATCAGCATCATTCGGAAGATTTTTCATTTTTATTTCACCCCATAATAGTATACCAAAAAAAGAAATAGCAGTCAATTTTTGTTTGTTTATTATTTCCTTTTTTATTTTTAACAAAAATATTGCAATACTTAAAAAAGTGTTGTATAATATTCATAATTATGTACTTCGCAAGGAGGGCTTTTTATGAAGTATTCTCTCAAAAAAGCCGTCAGCCTGCTGCTTTGTGCGGCGATGTTGTTCGGTATTTTCGGTATTGTCGGTTCAGGTGCAACCGTGACTCCCGTCATTTATGTTGCTGATATTGTAAATTCACCAATTTATTCCAATCCCAATAAGGCATCCGCAGAGGCTGTGTTTTTTCCTGCTGAAGAGGAAATGCAGAGCGCATTTCTTTTCATCATAGCAGGCTTTATGTGCTATGCGGTTGCAGGTGAAGAAAAAACAGGAAAAGACCTGATTATAAGAGGAATCAATTCTTTAACCAAAGATGCTGCATGCAATGAATACGGCGAAACGCAGGATGGTCTTGGGGTCAATGATTATAAATACCCGCTGTCCTATTACAAGGATGATCCTGCTGTTGTCACGCAACTGATGATGGCACTTGATGAAGCCAACGGGGCTGTGGGTCTGGAACATACCTATCTGTTTACCTACGACTGGCGTTTGGATCCCATTGAAAATGCCGGCAAACTGAAGGATTTCATTGCCCATGTCAAGTCAAGGGAAGGTGCAAAAAAAGTTGCTTTGCTTTGTGCGGGCAACGGCGGTGTGGTTGGCAATGCGTATCTTTATACCTATGCGGCTACGGCTGCAAACGATGTTGCCTCCTGCGTATTTCTGAATTCTCCTTTAACCGGCCACAATCTTGTCGGCGATGTCATGAGTGGCAATCTGACACATGTTACGGATGAAAGCGAAAGCATTCTTGACACATTGGTTCAGGTTACAAAAATTGAACGTGCAAACGCAATGGTACGTTATATCAATGACGACCCGAACGGCATGATCAAGCAGTTGTTTGATGATGTTTTCGGTTCAGACGAGCTTATCAGCCAGCTGGGCTTTACGATTATATGGATTGTCAATGCCGCGCTCGGCGGGCAGAATGTATGGTCCGATATGGCAAAATCCTACAGCGATTTTATTTCTGCAAACAAAGATGCACTTTATACCCCTTACCTGAAAGCCTTCCTTTGCAATGCCCCCGGACTTTGGGCGCTTGTGCCGCAGGAATATTTTGACGATGCAATGTTCTTCATGTTCGGCAACGAAGAAATTCCTGCCAAGCTTGAAAAGAAGATCAACGATTTCCGTCCTGTGTTGGCGGCAACCAAAACCACATTGCAGAATGCAAAAAACAACGGCATCAATGTTTGCCTTGTTGCTGGTTATAATATGCAGGTTCTGCCTGTTACGGGCAATATTGACCAACACAGCGACAGCATGCTGCTTACCAAATATGCTTCTGCAGGTGCAACGGCCGCAAAACACGGTTCTTCCGATATGCTTACGCAGGCGGTAAAAGACGGTCACGAGCATCTTTCTCCCGATGCACAGATCGATGCTTCCACGGGTGCACTTCCCGAACACACCTGGTATATCCGCAATCTTCCCAATATGCGCTATGAATGCGAATCTGCTGCCGATTTTGTTACATGGCTGCTCATGAGCGATCATCAAAGAACCATTTGGGAAGAACTGCGTTATCCGCAGTACATGGCTTATTCAAGAAACAAGAATATTATTTCTGCACTCGATAACGGAACCACCGTTTATTACTACGGCGATGCCAATGTGGACGGCTTTGTGGATGCCGGAGATGCAAGACTTGCGCTGCGTGTGTCTGTCGGTCTTGAAAGCATTACAACCGAAATCGGATTCATTCTTGCCGATGTGGACTGCAACGGCGAAATCACGGCAGGCGATGCCCGCCAGATTCTGCGCTATTCTGTAGGCCTTGATCTTGAACAAGAATAAAATAATAATATAAGCGGATGCTTCGGCATCCGCTTTTCTTTTATGTGTTATTTAAAAATCGTTTGCGAGCAAATAATATGAAAACGCGAGAAAAACGGAGAAAATAAGAGCAAATGCGAAATATTTTAAAATTTCTTTAAAATGGTGTTGACAAAGCCTTGCGGACGTGATAATATACACGGGCAAAGATAAATGAAATCAGGAGGAACCACAATGTCTACTTACATGGCAAACGCTGCTACTGTTGAGCGCGCATGGTACGTTCTTGATGCTGAAGGCAAAACCCTCGGTGCTCTCGCTGTTGAAGTTGCTAACCTTCTTCGCGGCAAAAACAAGCCCACCTTCACTCCTCACGTTGACTGCGGCGACAATGTTATCGTCATCAACGCTTCCAAGATCGTTCTGACCGGCAAAAAGCTCGAACAGAAACATTACTATCATCACACCGGCTACATCGGCCACCTCAAGGATGTCAAATACGGCACCCTCATCAAGGAAAAACCCGAATTTATCGTTGAAAAGGCAGTTAAAGGCATGCTTCCCAAGAACTCTCTCGGCAACGCTGCTTTCACCCGTCTTCACGTTTATGCAGGCGCTGAACACAAACACGCAGCTCAGAAGCCTGCTAACTATGAATTTTAAGGAAAGGGAGGCAAATTAAAATGTACGAAGGCAATCCTTATTTCTATGGTACCGGCAGAAGAAAGAAATCTGTCGCTCGTGTCCGTGTTTATCCCGGCACCGGCAAAATCACCATCAATGACAGAGATATCGACAATTATTTCGGTCTTGAAACCCTCAAGCTCATCGTTCGTCAGCCTCTCACCCTGACAGGCACTGAAGAAAAGTTCGACATCGTCTGCCGTGTTGCAGGCGGCGGCGTTACCGGTCAGGCTGGCGCAATCCGCCACGGCCTTTCCCGTGCTCTTCTGCAGTATGACGAAGAACTCCGTTCTCCTCTCAAGAAGGCAGGTTTCCTTACCAGAGACCCCAGAATGAAGGAAAGAAAGAAATACGGTCTCAAAGGCGCTCGCCGTGCACCGCAGTTCTCCAAGAGATAACTTTTCAGAGTTTACTCTCACCCGATGGTCAACTGACTGTCGGGTGTTTTTTTACCCGAACTGCGGTCCTCGCAGCACAGCTGCTGCGGTCGAAACTAAAAATGTGCCCCCGGCACATTTTCTAAACGTTTCGAAGTTCTCCAAGAGATAACTTGTTTTTCAAAATCACAGCTCTCACAAAAGTGGGGGCTGTTTTTTTCTTGCTGAACTGCGGTCCTCGCGGCACAGCCGCTTCGAAGTTCTCCAAGAGATAACTTCTTCTCAAAAATTTCAGCTCTCACGCAAGTGGGGAGCTGTTTTTTTCTTGCTGAACACATTTTTGATAAAAAATATCCGAGTATTTTTATAATACTCGGATAACGGTTATTTGTTTATTTCTTTAAGTATGTCATCTAATAATTCTACTTGCTTTGCATTGTTTTTGGATATTTCAAGAAGCACCATTGTGAAGCAAACTATGATACCGCCCACAATTGCACCAATTAAGGCGCCGAAAAAAAGTCCTGATTCTTCATAAAACTGATAACCTATAACCGCACCGGCAGCAATCAGTATAAAGAAAAAAATCCAAATTACCAAAGCGGCAATATTAGTCCAAAAATCATTCGGACGCTTTTTATTAACTTTTTTCCCTTTTTCTTTTTCTCGTTCTGTGATGGTTTTCTTTTTTTGAATGAAAGCATTTGCTATGCTCATTCTTAAAATACCTTTTACAAACAATGCCATATCGGGATTGTTTGTTATGTAGCTTTCAAGAATGTTTATTGCTTCCGTTTTTTTGCTTCTGGGCATTTTAGAATCAATTAAGCGTTCACAAACATCTTTGCACCCTTTACAAATGCAGGGGATACGATGACTTTCATAATTAAAACACAAGTTATCACTTTTGCCGCCACAGATTGAACATTTGTCTTCCATTCTTTATTCCTCTTTCTTGTTTTTTTCTTATAGTATAGCCCGAATACGGGCAATTGTCAAGAGGATGACATGATTTTATAATAAAAGAAAATTTGGTGTTTCATTGGTGATATTGTGATAATTTATGATAAATTATGGGTTACTTTAAAAGAAAAAGGCATAAGTCAATATCGGTTAATAAAAGAATACGGTATCAGTTCCGGACAGCTTGACAGACTCCGAAAAAACGGAAATGTAAATGCATATACTCTCAATACTTTGTGCGGAATTCTCGGATGCAATTTAGAAGACATTGCACAATATATTCCCGATGAGAAAACAGAATAAGCGAAATTTATATGCGAAGCTGAACCGGGTTGTGATAAACTCGGTTTTTTCTTTTATTTTATAATTGCATAAATTCTGCACATTTTTGCATATCCCCTTTGTTTTTTGCACAGATTTGTGCTATAATTGCTTTTATTATACGCAGGGGGAGTTTACCATGACAGACATTTCTCTTTTCACGGATTTGTTTTTGAGCCGTTTGCAGCAGGTTTTCTGCGACCGTGTTTGGTTTGTCGGCTTGCAGGGCAGCTACGGTAGGGGAGAAGCCACCGAGCACAGTGACATCGACATGGTTGTGATTCTCGACGAGCTGACTGCGGATGATTTAAAAGTATATAACCGATTCCTTGATACCTTGCCGCACAGGGAGCTGATTTGCGGCTTTTTGTCAGGCAAACAGGAGCTGCTCAATTGGGATCCTGCCGATCTGTTTCAGTTTTATTACGATACCACACCCATCAGGGGAAGTCTTGATGAATTGCTGCCCTTGCTGGACGAAACGGCAGTGCAACGCGCCATCAGAACGGGTGTCTGCAATATTTATCACGGCTGTGTGCACAATATGCTGTATGAAAAAAGCGAAGAAATTCTGCGTAGTCTGTATAAATCCGCTTCGTTTGTTGTACAGGCGATTGTTTTCATGCAAACAGGAACTTATGTAAAACATCAAAAAGACCTGCTTTGTGTTGTTACCAAAGATGAACAGACCATTGTAAACACATTTCTTGCCTTGAAAAACGGGGCGAAAGTTGAATTTAATGATATGAGCGAAACACTGTTTTCATGGGCTTCAAAATGGATCGGAAAAATATAATGGTTTTTTTGATGTTGCTGAAGGATAAAATAAAACAGCTTCACATTTCGTTGACAGGTGTGAAGCTGTTGTTGTATTATGATTATGATCGTTTGTTTTTTTGCGTGTCGGAAGGGACAGTGGAATTTCATCCTATCGGCTTGCGGCACAGCCGCTTCGCCGTTTTTAGGCCCAGTCCCTTATGGAAAAACATCAAAAAAACACCACCGCAAGGGTGGCGTTTTTTATGGCGCGCTGGAAGGGACTCGAACCCCTGACCTACTGGTTCGTAGCCAGTTACTCTATCCAACTGAGCTACCAGCGCATTTCTTATTGCTCAAGTATATTAGCACTTTCTCAGGCAAATGTCAACCTTTATTTTTAAATTTTTTAAATTATTTTTCAACATTTGCCTTTTCATTTTCTTCATGCAGAGAAATCTTCGGCAGACTCCAATGGAAAACGGTTGCGCAGATGCGGATCAGCACAATCAGAATCATTGCAATTGCAGCGGCAGCAGTGCCGTTGCATTCAAAATGCAGCAAAGCATAATAAACAGCACCGCCGATGATAGAAGCAGTTGCATATACGCGTTTGGTAAAAACAAGCGGAATGGTACGGCTCATGCAGTCGCGCAGAATGCCGCCGCCTACACCCGTAAGCATCCCCAAAAAGACGCAGAAATAGGGGTTTTCGGATTCACCCGCTGTGATCGCCGCCTGAATGCCCGACACGGTAAAAGCGGCAAGACCGACGGAATCAACGATATTATTGATGTTGTCGATCAGTTTTTCACGGCGGAAGTAATGTTCACGAAGAATATAGGCAACCACGAACACAACCAACGCCGACACAAAAGCCGCCGCAAGCAGACGAAAACTGTAAAAACAACGGGGCGGCACATAACCGATGAGCAGATCTCGCACAGCACCGCCGCCGAAAGCAGTGACCATGCCGAGTGCCAACACGCCGAAGGCATCCAGTTTTCTTGATATAGCAATCATGGCACCTGATACCGCAAATGAAATGGTGCCGATCATTTCCGTTAAACTGAAAACAAAATCCGTGATTTCCATTTTTACGCTCCTTTTAAATGCACAATAAGACTATCACAAAGCAGTGCAAAAAGCAAGCGGGATTTTTTATTTGTTGACACCCTGCGTAAAATGATGATATAATAATTTTGAGGTGATTGTATGCAAATTCGGGCAAGCGGAACATTGAATCTTGAAGCTGTAAAAGCATTGTATTATTTTCATATTTTCAAGAAAAAATCTCCGCAAAAAGAAATGCGCAAAAACTTCATTTTAACAGGTGTCGCTGTTGTTGTGGCTGTTTTTGCTTTTCTTTTGAGTGATAGCATGGATCTGCCGTCCAAATTTTTGTTGGGGCTTGTTGTCGGTCTTGTTGCGTGTGTCGTTTTGCTTGCGGTTTTGCTGTTCGCAATGCCGAAGTATCAATACAATGCCCTGGAAAAAATGAAAGATGCCGTCAATAACTTTGCTTTTTATGATGACAGCATACATATTGTGTTATCAGCACAGGAATATAACGGTGAAACGGATATGCAATACAGCATGATTTTTAAAGTCGGTGAAACAAAACGATATTTCTTCATCTATCAGAACAAGACGCAGGTTTTTGTTGTTGATAAATCGACATTCGCAGACAATGAACACCAACAAGTTGCCCAACGGTTGCAAGCCGTTTTGGGAGAAAAATATGTTTTGTGTGATTATTGAAAAATTACGAAGGATCCAATCTTATGTGCTATATTTCAAACAGTCTGTGCGATTTTGAGTTTCATGATGCCGAGTTTTGGGATGGGAATGTTTCTGAACGCCGCTTCATCGCAAATGTAAAGTTTTTGAATATTCACAGCAATGCCGAACCGAATCCGTTTGATAAGGACATGGAAATTGAACAAGCACAAATTGTTTTTGACGGTTTTTATATAATCTCCTACGAACACGGCAGAGCATGGAAAACAGATGAAAACGGAGAACGGTACACAGATGAACCGCAGGTTATACTGCAAGGAGATAAGGCTGCACAGGCATTCAAAGAGCAATTGAATGACAAAATTGTCATTTTTGATTTTGATAAAAAAGATGATACTGCTCATTTTATCGATGCAATGGGGAACGATCCGTTTTTTACGCTTCTGTTTTCCTTTGACAGTGTAACCGTTTCATGGGATGCTTATAAAAAAACAGCATGGTATGCAAAATAACAGAACAGCCCCCGTATTTTTAGTTTACGAGGGCTGTTCAATTATGCATAATGAAAAATAGTGAAAAAATAGTGGAATTAAATTTTGTCCCACTCAATTTTTCTGTCTTTGAAATAATATTCTCTGTCATGCTCATTGATTTCACGAAGCACCTTGCAAGGGTTGCCGACGGCAATCACATTGGCGGGAATGTCTTTTGTGACTACACTGCCCGCACCGATGACACTGTTGTCGCCGATGGTAATGCCCGGCATCACGAGCACCCCTGCACCCAGCCAGCAGTTTCTGCCGATGTGAACGGGCATATTGTACTGATATGCCTTTTCTCGAAGTTCGGGCAGAATGGGATGTCCTGCTGTGGCGATCACACAGTTGGGGCCGAACATGGTGTAATCTCCGACATAAATATGCGTGTCATCCACCATGGTGAGGTTGAAATTGGCATACACATTCTTGCCGAAATGGCAGTGCTTGCCGCCCCAGTTGGCATGAAACGGCGGCTCGATATAGCAGTTTTCGCCGATCTCGGCAAACATTTCTTTGAGCATTGCTTCACGCTTGTCAAGCTCGGTCGGGCGGGTCTGATTGAAGTCATACAAACGGTCGAGACAGAGTAATTGCTCTGCCATAATTTCTTCATCACCGGGATCGTAAATAACCCCTGCGTGCATTTTTTCTTTCTGTTTCATGGTTTTCTCCTTGTGGTGTTTGTATCTACTATACCATATTTAATTGTATAAATAAAGATGTTTTTCGTTTATTTGTTCAATTGACAAACGGTGGCAAAACATGGTATAATTTCTGCTTGGAAAAATAAAAAAAGAGGCGTTGCATATGTCTTTCAAAATCTTTGTTACAAAATACATCGCACAGTTCAAGGCGATGAATCCGAAATATGATGTCATTTATGAGGTTTCCAAAGAGAATCCTGTCCGTTTTGAGGATGCCGCAAATCTTAAACTGTCTTTTGCCTGCATGGCAGACACGCATCTTCCCAACCGTGAAAGTGCAGAAAAAAATCTCGGCAATTTCTTTGAAGACCTCTCTAACAGCGAAGTGCCGTTTGATGCCGCACTCATGGCAGGCGATATTGCCGACTACGGCTTCAAGAGTGAATACAAGCGCTTTTTCCGTGCGCTTGACAAGCAGCAGGTTATTAAAAATATGCTTGTTACCATCGGCAACCACGACGCCCGTGCCATCTACAAGCGCAATACAAATATCGTCATGAAAAAGGTTGAGCAGTATCTCGGCATTGATACCAAAGGCAAGAGCTATTATTCGTATGACATCAAGGGCTACACATTCATTGTCATCGCCACCGAAAAAAGAGTGCTCGAAAAGGCACACATCACCCCTGAACAGATCGCATTTCTTGACCGTGAATTGGCAAGAGGCACCAAGGACGGCAAGCCCGTGTTTGTGATGTGCCATCAGCCGTTTGCCGAAACCCACGGCCTGCCCGAAGTGTGGAAAACGGGGGACATGGGTGAGCAGAACGATGAAGTCCGTGCCGTGATGGAAAAATACAAGAATGTGTTCTTCATCAACGGACATCTGCACGGCGGTGTGTTTGAAAAGACCCTCGAAGTGCTCAATGAACAGCAGAATGTTGTTTCTTTGAGCATTCCCGGCTACAGAAAACCCAACAATTTCGGATTCACGGATGCAGGGGTCGGTTATTACGGAGAAGCCTACAGTGACCGTATCGTGTTCACCGCCCGCAATTTCCTCACCGGCACACCCGTAACAGGAGATTACACACGGTTTGAATTCAAGTTTATATAAGATCATATAAACAAAAATAACCGCCCAAACCCTTTCAGAGTAAGGCGGTTCAACTTAACCGGAAATGCTGACCGTCTATCGGTCTGCCTTGTTCACTTATATTGTGGCAAGTTAAATTTATTCTGTCGGGGCGTTGCATTTAGCACAGACCAAAAAGCAAAGTAAAAAACAGGTATTTTCAAGTGTAGTTTGTTGCTTGAAAGTACCTGTTTTATGATTTATGGCATAAAAACGAATACCTGTAACAGAAATTCTTATTTGAAATACTTCACAGCGGCATCGAACATGCCCATTTCGTATGTGCCGGGAACATTCTTGTAAAGGAAATTACCTTTACGCTCGGAGTGCCCCATCTTACCGAATACTCTGCCGTCGGGCGAGGTGATACCCTCAACCGCAAGCGATGAGCCGTTGGGATTGAAGCGGATGTCATTGGTCGGATTGCCCGAAAGATCCACATACTGTGTTGCGATCTGTCCGTTTGCGGCAAGGCTTCTGATGAGTTCTTCGCTTGCAAGGAAGCGGCCTTCGCCGTGGGAAATCGGCACGGTGTAAACATCGCCTGCTTTGGTGTTTGCAAGCCACGGAGATTTGTTGGACGCGATGCGGGTGTGCACGATTCTCGACTGATGGCGTGCAATGCGGTTGTAGGTCAGTGTCGGGCAGTTTTCATCGGTGTCGATGATTTCACCGTAGGGAACAAGACCGAGCTTGACAAGTGCCTGGAAGCCGTTGCAGATACCGCACATCAGACCGTCACGGTTCTTGAGAAGTTCGTGCACGGCATCCTTGACCTGTGCATTGCGGAAGAACGAGGTGATGAATTTTGCAGAACCGTCGGGTTCGTCACCGCCCGAGAAACCGCCGGGGATGAAGATGATCTGCGAGTCTGCAATTTTCTTGGAGAACTGTTCAACCGATTCTGCGATGGCGGAAGCGGTCAGGTTGCGGATGACAAAAATTTCGGGCTTTGCACCGGCTGCTGCAAGTGCTCTTGCGGTATCGAATTCACAGTTTGTGCCGGGAAATACGGGAATCAGCACACGCGGCTGTGCAATGCTGACAGAAGCGTGCGGATGTTCCTTTGCGGCATAGGTGAATGCGGGAACGGGAGTCTTGTCGGTCTTGATGTTGCAGGAGAAGACGGGTTCGAGCTTGTCTTCATACACTTTCAGCAGTTCGTCAAGGCAGATCTTTTCGTCACCTTTCACGAGTGTTGCTTCTTCGGTGGTGTAACCGACCAATGTGCCGATCATGTCGGCATCCTCGGTCAATTCAAGAAGAAGCGCACCGTAGTTGTAGCCGAACAGCATGTCATCAGAAATGTCTTCAAACTTCACGCCGATGCCGTTGCCGAACGCATTCTTCATGGCAAGGTCTGCAAGACCGCCGAGGGTGGGGGTGGATGCGGAAAGCACCTTGCCTGCACGCATCAGTGCGGTAACAGCATTGTAGTTTGCAATCAAAGAAGCGGCAACGGGCAGATGGTTTTCATCTGTTTCGGGTGTGACAAGCACAAGGCGGTTACCTGCTTTCTTGAATTCGGGGGAGATGACTTCACTTGCATCACCTGTGGTAACAGCGAAGCTGACGAGTGTGGGCGGAACGTCAATGTCTTCAAACGAGCCGCTCATGGAGTCCTTACCGCCGATCGAGCCGATGCCGAGGTCAAGCTGTGCCTTGAAAGCACCAAGAAGGGCTGCAAGAGGCTGACCCCAACGCTTCGGGTCACGGTTGGGCTTTTCAAAATATTCCTGGAAGGTCAGGTAAACATCTTCAAATGATGCACCTGCACCGATGAGCTTGGTAACGGATTCCACAACTGCCAAGTATGCACTGTGGTAGGGGCTCTTTTCGGCAATAAAGGGATTGTAGCCCCATGCCATATAGGAAACGGTGTCGGTCGAACCGGTTTCAACGGAAACCTTGTTGACCATAGCCTGGTTGGGTGTGATCTGATATTTGCCGCCGAAGGGCATCATAACCGTGCCTGCGCCGATGGTGGAGTCGAATCGTTCGGAAAGACCGCGCTTGGAGCAGGTGTTCAGGTCATCGGCAAGTGCTTTCATGCCGTCTGCAAAGGTAGCGGGCGTTGCTTTTTTGAAGCACTTGGGAGCTTCGGGTGCAATGTCGGTGTGCTTCTGCGCACCGTTGGAGTTGAGGAATTCACGGGAAATATCGCAGATGCAGTTGCCGTTCCAGAACATTCTGAGTCTGGGTTCGGCTTTGACTTCTGCAACAACTGTGGCTTCGAGGTTTTCGCTGTCAGCAAGTTCCTTGAAACGGGCAACATCTTCTTTTGCAACCACAACAGCCATTCTTTCCTGCGATTCGCTGATGGCAAGTTCCGTGCCGTCGAGACCTTCGTACTTCTTGGGAACGGCATTGAGGTTGATTTCAAGCCCGTCGGCAAGTTCGCCGATGGCAACCGAAACACCGCCTGCACCGAAGTCGTTGCAACGCTTGATCAGCAGCGAAGCTTCCTTGTTGCGGAACAGTCTCTGCAACTTTCTTTCTTCGGGAGCGTTACCCTTCTGCACTTCTGCGCCGCAGGAGGTTAACGATTCGAGGGTGTGGGATTTGGAGGAGCCTGTTGCACCGCCGCAACCGTCACGGCCTGTTCTGCCGCCGAGAAGAATGACGATGTCACCGTCTACGGGGCATTCACGGCGCACGTTTTCAGCAGGTGCGGCACCCACAACAGCACCGATTTCAAGGCGCTTTGCGGCATAGCCTTCGTGATACAGTTCATCAACCTGACCCGTTGCAAGGCCGATCTGATTGCCGTAGGAAGAATAACCTGCGGCGGCAGTGGTGACGATCTTTCTCTGGGGCAGTTTACCCTTGATGGTTTCGCTGACGGGACGCAGCGGGTTTGCGGCACCCGTCACACGCATAGCGGCATAGACATAACTTCTGCCCGACAGCGGGTCGCGGATGGCACCACCGATGCAGGTGGCGGCACCGCCGAAGGGTTCAATTTCGGTCGGGTGATTGTGGGTTTCATTTTTAAACAGAAGAAGCCAGTCTTCCTTGACACCGTCATGGTCAATCTGCATTTTGACGGTGCAGGCGTTGATTTCTTCGGATTCGTCGAGCTTGGGCAGCTTGCCGTTCTTTTTGAGGTATCTTGCGGCAACGGTGGCAAGATCCATGAGGTTGACAGGCTTGTTTTCTCTGCCGAGTTCCTTGCGGACAGCCATGTACTGTTCGTAGGTTTCCTGCAACAGTTTGTCTTCAAAGGTTGCGCTGTCAATGGTGGTCAGGAAGGTGGTATGACGGCAATGGTCAGACCAGTATGTGTCGAGCATGCGCACTTCCGTGATGGTGGGATCTCTGTCTTCACTGCGGAAATAGTCGCGGCAGAACATGAGGTCGTCTGCATCCATGGCAAGGGCATACTTCTTGACGAAATCGGCAACGCCGTTCATGTCAAGTTCACGGAAACCGTGCAGGGTTTCAACCGTTTCGGGAATTTCGAATTCGGTTTTGAGGGTTTCAAAACGGGCAAGGGAGGCCTCGCGGGATTCAACGGGATTGATTACATAATTCTTGACAGCGGCAATGTCCTGTTCACTCAGGTTGCCGTAAAGCATATAGACCTTTGCCGAACGCACGGTGGGGCGTTCACCCTGCGAAAGAATCTGAATGCACTGTGCGGCGGAGTCTGCACGCTGGTCAAACTGACCGGGCAAAAACTCAACGGCAAAAACAAAAGCATCCGTTTCGGGCAGAGAGAAAGTGACAATGTCCATCTGCGGTTCGGAGAACACGGTGTTCACCGCATAGTCGAACAGGTCCTTTTCGATGTTTTCAACGTCATAACGGTTGAAAAGACGGACATCCGTCAGATTGGAAATGCCAAGCAGGGAAACTGCTTCGTTTTTGAGCGCATTGGCTTCGTTGGCGAGTTCTTTTTTCTTTTCTACATATACTCTGTAAACCATTGATAATCTCCTTTACAGAATGGCTTTCAGCGCACGCTGACCGATGTCAGAACGGCTGTATTTATTTTCAAAATGTACTTTTTCGGCTTCTTTGTAGGCAATTGCAAGGGCTTCCTTAAGCGTGTCTGCGGTGGCGGTAACACCTGCCACTCTGCCGCCGTCGGTCTTGAGCACGTCGCCGTCAGCCTTGACACCTGCGCAGTAAAGGGTTGCACCGAAGTCGGCATCAACAGTGAATTCCTTCCCCTTTTCGTAAGCGGCGGGATAGCCTGCGGATGCGAGAATAACGCAAGCGGCACTCTTTTCTGCAAACTTCACATCCATGTCAGCCAGTTTGCCGTCCGCAACCGCATTCATGATTTCAAAAAGGTCGGTTTCAAGAAGCGGAAGCACGACCTGGGTTTCGGGATCGCCGAAACGGCAGTTGTATTCAATGACCTTCGGGCCGTCTTTTGTGAGCATCAGACCGAAATACAGGCAGCCTTTGAATGTTCTGCCTTCCGCATTCATGGCCTTGATGGTGGGCAGGAAGATTTCTGCCATGCAACGGTCGGCAACTTCCTTTGTATAATAAGGATTGGGAGCAACTGTGCCCATGCCGCCTGTGTTTAAGCCTTCGTCATTGTCAAGCGCTCTCTTGTGATCCATGGACGAAACCATGGGGATGACCACATTGCCGTCTGTGAAGCTGAGCACCGACACTTCGGGACCTTCTAAGAATTCTTCAATGACGATGCTCTTGCCCGAATCGCCGAACTGACCGTCTTCCATCATGGAAACAACAGCGGCGGTGGCTTCTTCACGGGTGGTGCAGATGACAACACCCTTGCCCAGTGCCAGGCCGTCGGCTTTGATAACGGTGGGGATGGGAGCCGTGCGAAGATAGGCGAGTGCAGGAGCCACATCATAGAAAACTTCGTATTTTGCGGTAGGAATACCGTATTTTTTCATTAAGTTTTTGGAGAAGATCTTGCTGCCTTCGATGATGGCGGCATCCTTCTTGGGACCAAAGCACTTGACGCCGATTTCTTCAAGTGCATCCACAGCACCGAGCACAAGCGGATCGTCGGGTGCCACAACAGCAAAGTCGATTGCGTTTTCCTTTGCAAACTTCACCATACCGTCAATGTCCTTTGCACCGATGGGCACAAGAGTGGCTTCCTTCTTCATACCGCCGTTGCCGGGCAGAACAAAGATTTCGCCGATTTCTTTATTTTCACGCAGTTTTTTCAGCAGGGCATGTTCGCGGCCGCCGCTGCCGATGAGCATTACTTTTTTCATCTTTCGTACCTCAGTGGTGGAACAGTCTCATGCCGGTGAATGCCATTGCCATGCCGTATTTGTCGCAAGCGGCAATCACATCTTCGTCACGCTTGCTGCCGCCGGGCTCTGCAATGTAGCTGACACCGCTTCTCTTGGCGCGTTCAATGTTGTCATCAAACGGGAAAAAAGCATCCGAGCCGAGGGAAACGCCCGTAATGTGGGAGAGGTATTCTTTCTTTTCTTCAGCGGTGAAACGGGCAGGCTGTTCTGTGAACCACTTCTGCCAGTTGCCGTCTGCAAGAACCACATCATCGTCTTCGGAAAGATAAATGTCGATGCAGTTGTTTCTGTCGGGTCTGCCGACTTCGGCACGGAAGGGAAGAGACAGAACTTTGTCGCTCAGGCGAAGATGCCACAGGTCTGCCTTGTTACCTGCAAGGCGGGTGCAGTGCACACGCGACTGTTGACCGGCACCCACACCGATTGCCTGTCCGTCCACTGCGAAGCAAACGGAGTTGGACTGGGTGTATTTGAGGGTGATGAGAGCAATAATAAGGTCGCGCTTTGCGCTGTCAGGCAGTTCCTTGTTTGCGGTCACGACATTGCCGAGAAGTGCTTCGTCAATGCGGAAATTATTTCTGCCCTGTTCGAATGTGATGCCGAATACCTGCTTGCGTTCGATTTCAGCAGGAACATAATCGGGGTCGATTTTTACAATATTGTAAGTGCCGTTGCGCTTGGTTTTGAGAATTTCGAGTGCTTCGTCGGTGTAACCGGGAGCAATAACACCGTCGGACACTTCGCGTTTGATGATGAGGGCAGTCGTTTTGTCACAGACATCACTCAGAGCGATCCAGTCGCCGAACGAGGACATACGGTCACTGCCGCGGGCTCTTGCATAAGCGCAGGCAAGGGGAGAATCGTCAAGACCTTCGATGTCATCTACAAAGCAAGCCTTTTTCTGTGCATCATTGAGCTTGACACCGACAGCCGCACCTGCGGGGCTGACATGCTTGAAAGAAGTAGCTGCAGGCATTCCGAGAATGTCTTTGAGTTCTTTAACAAGCTGCCATGCGTTGAAAGCATCCAGGAAGTTGATGTAACCGGGTCTGCCGCAAAGGATTTCTACGGGCAGATCGCTTCCGTCTTCCATGAAAATGCGGGAAGGTTTCTGATTGGGGTTACAGCCGTATTTGAGTTCAAATTCGTTCATGTCAATCTCCTTCAGTTGTTTTTATTATAAATCTTGGTTTCGGCTTCGCCTGTTGCAAGGTCAACGTAACGCACGAACAGAGAAATCTTGTTGTCTGCATTGAGGTTGTTCCACACCACTTCTGCAAATTCGTTCATGTCGTCGAATGTTCTGATGCGTTCGGGTTCGCCCGAGAAGGTCGGAATGGGATTGCCGTCATGGTCATAGGTGTGAATGAAATGACCCACCCCTGCAATGGGGGCATAGTCGAATGTGAAGCGGTTGCAGGCAGAGCCTTCGGCATCAGCGCTCTTAAGAATGCTCATGGAATAGTTGAAGCCGTCTTCAAAGTCAAGCAGAACGCTGATTCTCGGGGTCCAGTTGGGACCGTCGGGCTCGAAGCAGCGGGTTGCAAGAGCAGCGGAGAAGGTCTTGCCTTCGCTCATGAGGTCATAAACGGTATCGGTCTGGTCGCCGTTGGTTACAATCAGCTTGTTGCCGAGCTTGCGCACAGCGGCATAGATGATAAGCGAGGGGTCTTCTACCTTGCTTGCATCAAAGGGTTCGGTATAAAGTTCGCAGTTGTCTTTCAGCGAGAACACGCGGTTGCGCGAGTTTGCGCTTCTGCCCATGATGAAATAGGCGGTGACAGCCTTTTTGCCGTCGGGGGTGAGGCCTGCAATGATGCCTCTGCCGGGATATGTATTTTCGCTCAGCAGTTTGCCGATGCAGTTCTTTTCGTATGCCATATTTATTCTTTCCTTTCACGGATGGATTTGGCAACAAGCTGTGCCGCCGCAGGCAGCAGATGCCATTCGGCCTGCTCCATCACTCGTTTTTGTAAAATTTCGGGGGTGTCGCCGTCTTCAATTTCCACAGCTCTTTGCAAGATGATCTTGCCGCCGTCGGGAATTTCGTTGACAAAGTGCACCGTTGCGCCCGTGACCTTGACGCCGTAGTTGAGAGCTGCTTCATGGACTCGCAGTCCGTAAAAACCTTCGCCGCAGAACGACGGAATCAAAGACGGATGCACATTGATGATGCGTTCGGGGTAACGGTTTGTAAAATCTGCCGACAGAATGCACATGAAGCCTGCCAGAATAATCAGTTCAATGCCTGCTTCTTCGAGTGTTGCAACGAGGTCTTTTTCGAAGTCCTCTCTCGTTCTGCCTTTTTTAGGAACAACAACACCCATGACACCTGCATTTTTTGCTCTTTCAAGTGCGTAGGCATCGGGATTGTTGGAAATAACCAGCACCACTTCGCCGTCGGTGATTTTTCCGTCACGCTGTGCATCTAAAATAGCCTGTAAATTCGTACCGCCGCCGCTGACAAGCACGGCAATTTTTGTTTTCGGTATGTTGTTCATGTTAAATCAACTGCACCTTTTCTTCACCCTTGACGATTTCGCCGAGGATATAAGCATCTTCGCCGTTTGCACGAAGGATTTCGAGAGCTTTGTCCGCATCTTCTTTAGCGACCACACAGCTCATGCCGACACCCATGTTGAAGGTGTTGAACATATCTCTTTCGTCGATGTTGCCGGTTTTTGCAAGCAGGTTGAAAATGGGAAGCACACGCACGTCGCTCTTTTTGATTCTTGCGCAGAAGCCGTCGGGCAGGGAACGCGGAATGTTTTCATAGAAGCCGCCACCAGTGATATGGGAAACAGCCTTGACTTTGACTGCATCAAACAGTGCGGTCATGGGTTTGACATAAATTTTGGTGGGGGTCAGCAGGGTTTCGCCGAGACCTTTGCCGCCGAGTTCTTCAATGGGAGAAACAAGGTCGGTGTTTTCAACATCGAAAACCTTGCGCACAAGGGAGAAACCGTTGGAATGAACACCCGAGGAGGGCAGTGCAATGATGACATCGCCTTCTTCCATGGTCTTGTTGTCAAGGATCTTGTCTTTATCAACGATACCCACTGCAAAACCTGCAAGGTCGTATTCGTCAACGGGATAGAAACCGGGCATTTCAGCCGTTTCGCCGCCGATGAGAGCAGCGTCGGACTGCACGCAGCCTTCTGCAACGCCTGCAACGATCTGGGCTATGCGTTCGGGAATGTTCTTGCCGCAGGCAATGTAGTCAAGGAAGAACAAAGGTTTTGCACCGCAGCAGATAACATCGTTGACGCACATGGCAACGCAGTCAATGCCGACCGTGTCATGCTTGTCCAGCAAAAATGCGATTTTGAGCTTTGTGCCGACACCGTCCGTGCCCGAAACAAGCACGGGCTTGGCATAGCCTTCGGGAAGGGCGAACAGACCGCCGAAACCGCCGACATCGGAAACAACACCGCTTGTGAGGGTGCGTGCAATGTGGGTTTTCATCAGTTCAACTGCTTTGTAACCTGCGGTAATGTCAACGCCGGCTGCTGCATAGCTTTCGCTTCTGGAATTTTCAATCATTTTTCTTTCGTCCTTTCTCAACCTTTGCCGTTCCAGCAATAGGTGCAAATATTTTCTTTGGGAAGCCCGATGGCTTTTGTTAAATTTTCAATGGATTGGTATTCGAGGGATGCGAAATGGAGTTTTTTGCAGATGGCCTCACGCAGCTTTCTGCCGCGTTCGGTTGTGGGGTCGGAATATTCTTCGATATATTTGTCGCCGTTTTCGCCTTCGAGTTCACGGATGGTCTGACGGGCGATCAGGTCAAGGTCGGAGTTGCTTCTGGAGAAGTTGAGGTATTTGCAACCGTACATGATCGGCGGGCAGGCAGAACGAATGTGAACTTCCTTTGCGCCGTTTTCATACAGGAAGTCGACTGTTTCACGAAGCTGTGTGCCTCTTACGATGCTGTCGTCCACAAACAACAGTTTTTTTCCTTCAATGAGGTCATGAATGGGAACGAGCTTCATTTTTGCCACGCGGTTGCGTTCCTGCTGATTCTGCGGCATGAACGAACGCGGCCAGGTGGGGGTGTATTTGATGAAGGGTCTTGCGAATGCGATGCGGCTTGCGTTTGCATAACCGATGGCATGGGGGGTACCCGAATCGGGAACACCGCAGACGAAATCAACATCGGGCATGATGTTGTGTTCGCGTTCATACTCTGCCATGATTTCGCCGTTGCGTGTGCGCATACATTCCACGTTGATACCTTCGTAAACGGAAGTCGGATACCCGTAGTAAGACCAGAGGAATGCACAGATCTTCATTTCTTTGCGGGCAGGGGAGATGACTTCACAACTGTCGCTTGTGAGTCTTACGATCTCGCCCGGGCCGAGTTCTTTGTAGTTCTCATAACCCAATTTATAGTAAGCGAACGATTCAAAAGAAACGCAGTAGCCGTCTTCTCTTTTGCCGATGAGAATGGGCAGTCTGCCGAGCTTGTCGCGTGCGGCAAGAATGGAGCCGTCTTCCTTGAGAATCAGAATGGATGCCGTGCCGTCAATTTGCTGCTGTGCAAAACGAATGCCTTCGCAGAAATCACTTTTCTGGTTGATGAGAGCCGCAACAAGCTCGGTGTTGTTGATTCTGCCGCCGCTCATGGCACCGAAATGGCCGCCGCTGAACGAAAGAAAATTGCTGATCAGCTGTTGGGCATTGTTGATGATGCCGATGGTGCAGATTGCATAAGTTCCTAAGTTGGAGCGAATCAGCATCGGTTGCGGATCGGAATCCGAAATGATGCCGATGCACGAGCCACCACTCATTTCTTCGAGTGTGTCTTCAAACTTGGTACGGAACGGCGAATTTTCGATGTTGTGAATTTCACGCTGAAAACCGTCTTTGGGATTGTGGGCTGCCATGCCGGCTCTGCGTGTGCCTAAATGTGAATGATAATCCGTTCCGAAAAATACATCCAGAATGCAGTCATTTTTCGAAACAGCGCCGAAAAATCCTCCCATTATATTCCTCCTCTTTTTGGAAAAAGTGTTTAAAATAAATGAAAAAAGACGGAAAATCCGCCTTTTTGTGTTTTATGAGTTATATTTTGCCGCAACAGCCGAATCTTTTTCAAGTACGGTTGCAGTGGCTTTTGCGCGGGCTGCTTGCAGACGGTCTGCAAGGGTATCATCGGTAACGCTGAGAATTTCGATTGCGATCAATGCGGCATTGGCGGCACCGTCAATAGCGACTGTTGCTACGGGAATGCCTGCAGGCATCTGCACGGTTGAAAGCAGTGCATCCAGGCCGTCAAGCGTGGAACTTTTTACGGGGATACCGATAACAGGTAAGGTCGTGTTGGCGGCAAAAGCACCTGCAAGGTGTGCGGCTTTGCCTGCGGCGCAGATGATGGCGCCGAAACCGTTTTTTCTTGCGTTGATGGCAAATTCTCTTGCCTGTTCGGGGGTTCTGTGTGCAGAGTAAACATGCACTTCGACGGGGACTTCATATTCCTTGAGGGTTGTGATGGCTTTTTCAACGACCGGCAGATCGCTGTCGGAACCCATGATAACAGCAACTTTTTTCATTGATTTATCCTCCGTATTTTAATCCTGCTTATTATAACATAAATATAAATAACGGTCAAGCAAAAAGGTGTTTTTCTTTTGACAAAAAATAAGCAAAATTGCAAAATGTTTTTGTGCATTCCTAAAAGTTTTGGTTGCAAAATACGTTCAGATTCGCTATAATATTTTCAGAATCCGTTTTTATAAAAAAGGAGGCGCATATATGGCGGCGCAAAAACAGGCAAAACCCGAAAACAGCCAGACTGTTTACAACCGACGTTTTGTCGGCAAGCTCGAACGAGTCGGCTATGTTCTCAATGATTCGGCGGCGAGTCTGAATATCAACGATTTTAATGACCGTTATATTTACGACGTTGTCGGCATCAGCTTCAATTATCTTGCCATTCAGAATATTGTTGCAACAATCTGGGACACGATCAACGATACCTTCATCGGTGTTATTGTTGAACGCACTCGAACCCGGTGGGGAAAATTCCGCCCCTATCTTTTGCTCGGGCAGTTTCCGCTGACGATTCTCGGTATGTGGAAATGGCTCATTCCGTTTATTTTTCCGAACACACCGGCAACCTATCTGCCGAAATGGATCTTTTATTTCGCAATGTCTATCATTACCGAAACCGCAGGTACATTCACATCCATTGCACATGCAGGTTTTATGTCCACCATAACACCTGACCCTGTTGAACGAACAGGACTGATTGCACTCGCCAATGTGGTATCGCACATCTTTGAAGATGTGCCCAAACAGATTTTCGGTATTCTGTATGACCTTGTTATAGCGGGAAAACTGAAAATTCCGATGCCGAATCTCTTTGCAGGCTTTGCGATTCCGTGTTCGCTGTTGTCTGCGGCATTCATGCTGTTTTTCTTCCTGAATACCCGTGAACGTGTTATGCAGACGATTACAAAGCCGAGTGTTATGCAGGGACTGAAAGCAATTGTAACCAACAAACCGATGCTCATCAATGCGCTTTCCTCGTTCTTGTCGGGCTTCAGTATCGGCCAAAGCCGCAGCAATTACTACATAGATGTTTTAGGCTCTATCACGTTGAAGACCATCGTCGGCATTCCCGCGTTTCCCATCAAGTTCATCAGCTACAGCTTTGTGGCACCCTTGCGTAAGCGTTTCTCCACAAAAGCACTGTGGATTTTTGAAGACGCATGGACAGATATGCTCTGGTTGGTGGTATGGGGGATCGGTTCCATCAACGGCAACTTCAAAAAGCGTTCTGTTATGTTGCCCGTATTTTGCATTGAAGAAATTTTTGAAATGTGCATTTACGGACTGCGCCGTATTATTCCTGCCGAAATCGACAATGAATCCATGGACTACTGCGAATGGAAAAACGGTTACCGTGCCGAAGCCATGACGGGTGTTACCAAATCCCTCATCGCAAAGCTGCAGGCTGCCGTGATGGGCAGTGTCAACAATATTGTCATGGGTAAGATCGGCTATATGCAGGGGCAGACCATCGGCACCCAGACCGACAAAACAAAATGGTGGATCTTCGCCCTGGGTACGGGTATTCCGATCATCTCGAGCAGCCTCGGTATCATTCCGAAATTCTTCTATCCGCTGTCTGCCGAAAAACGCATGAAGATGTATACGGAGCTCAAGGAACGCCGCGAAGGTGTTGCACATATCATGAATGCCGCCGGTGCGGAAGCTGCCGAAGAACTCGCCAGACAAGAAAAAGAAATCATGAAATAAACAACCAAAGAATAACACAGCCACAGATTGAGATTTCTGTGACTGTGTTTTTTTTGTCTTATTTTTCTTTTTTGCCGACTTTTTGCACAAAACCGATTATCTGTCCCGACAGCACCACCGTCAGCAGGGAATATGCAATTCTTTTCACGGGAATGTAGGACAGCGACAGCAGCAGTGTCAGCAGATCGGATGCAAGATACACCCATTGGATTTTGATTTTAAACCTTGTTGACAGTGCCATAGCGAGTGCATCATCCCCGCAGGGCGCACCGCCTGCACGCACGCAAAGCCCCGCACCGATACCGACAAACAATGCCCCGACAAGTGCGGCTATAAGGGGATATCCCGCAATTTGCGGATACACCACAGGGAACTGTTCAAACACGGCATAAAAGACCGAAAATCCTCCGCCGGCAATCGCGGAATAGCCGATAAAATCCTTGCCGAGGGTTTTCCACCCAATGAAATAACAGATTGCATTGAGAATGAAGCCCGAAATGGCAGGGGACAGATGCAACCAATGATCTCCCAACAGCGTAAGTCCCAATATGCCGCCCTCTGTCACTCCCGAAACGGAGTGGATGTTATACATCCCGAAGGCAAGTATTGCACTGCCGAGCACGGCCTGCAGGCACGGTACGAGTTTAAATTGCGGTAAATGCTTCTTGAATTTATTTAAGTTTGCCAATTTTTACACCTTGATTTTGTAAGACTTGCCGTTATTATGCCACAGACACTTTGCTTTGTCAATCAAGCAGACATCATTTCTTGACAAAATCCACTAAATTTTATATAGTGAAAAAGAGGTGAAAAATATGTGTTTTGTATATAATGTGCAGGTTGAAAAAGGTGAAATGTACAGTGTTACGGATGTGAAAAATCCACGCATTACTTTTTCTGTTGATTCCGATCAAAAAGGCGATGCAATCGAAAAAGCACAAGTGAGTGTAGCGGGAAAAACTTTTCCCGTGGATGATATGTTGAATTTTCGTTTGCAGATGCCGCTTGAGGCATTGACAACCTATCGGGTGGATGTTAATGTCGCACTCAAAAGCGGTGCAACCTGCAACAACCATACATGGTTTATGACGGGCAAACTCGACACCCCGTGGCAGGCAAAATGGATATCGCATCCGACCTGCCGTGTGCCGAAAAAAGGCTCTCCGAAACCGATCGGCTTTAAGCACTGTTTTGCTTGCAAAGGCAAGATCAAAAAGGCATATCTGCTTTCTACCGCATTGGGAATTTATACGGTTAGTCTGAATAACCGTTATGCACAGCATGAATATTTTACACCGGGGTTCACCTCATATAAAAACCAATTGCAATATCAGGTTTATGATGTCAGAAAACTTCTTGAAGAGAACAATGAGATCAACTTCATTGTGGCAGGCGGATGGGCTTGCGGCTCATTTACCTATCACCGAGTCAACGGCATTACCTGCGACCGTCAGTATCTTCTGGCGGAATTGCATATTGAATATGAAGACGGGACGAAAGAAGTTATTTGTTCGGATGAAAACTGGCTTGTGACCGAAGACACTCCCGTACGTGCGGCCGAATGGTATGACGGGGAAGTGTATGATGCCGCATTCGATCCGTCAACGGCAGTTTATGTTCCGGTGTCCGTTCAAAAACCGCCTGTGCAGCCGAAACTGCTTGCACATTACGGGGAGTCGGTCGGTGCAACCCGCTTTTTTAAGCCCATCAGTGTGAAAAAAGCACCGTCGGGAGAATATATTTACGATTTCGGACAAAATTTTGCAGGGGTTATCTTTGCAAAAATAAACGGAAAAAGGGGACAGCAGATCCGTTTTCGTCATGCGGAAGTGCTGGTGGACGGAGAATTGTTTACAAAAGCACTGCGTTCCGCCAAAGCGGAAATTTTATACACCTGCACAGACGGTGAGCAATTCTACTCTCCGCAGTACACTTTTATGGGGTTTCGTTATGTCGGTGTCAGCGGTATTGAACCCGAAGATCTGACTTTGCAAGGTTGTGCGCTGACTTCCTGTTGTGGCAATGAAATCGGCACATTTTCATGTTCGGATGAACGGCTTAACCGTTTGTATCAGAATATCCGGTTCAGTGCCGTGTCGAATTTTATCGACATCCCTACAGATTGCCCGCAACGCGATGAACGAATGGGGTGGACGGGGGATATTGCACTGTTTGCTTCCACCGCCTGCCGTATGTTCGATATGACCCGTTTTTTTGATAAATGGCTTCTTGATTTGCAGGCCGAACAGGGCAGAGGCGGCGGTTTTCCGATGGTTATTCCTCGTCAAGGGTCGAAGATGCCCGTGCTTGCAACCTCGTGTTGGGGCGATTGCTGTGTGCTTGTACCGTGGGCGTTGTATCAGGCAACGGGTAACAAGGATATTCTTGCCCGACAGTATGCTTCGATGAAAAAGTTTCTCAAAGCTGTAAAATTTTGGTCATCGCTTTCATCTCCGACAAAACAGGGAAGAAATATATGGAAATATCCTTTCCATTACGGCGATTGGTGTGCTCCCGGTGAAAACAATGTGCAATGGCTTCAAAAAGCTCCGTGGATCGCCACCGCATTTTATGCCAATTCCTGTTTCCTTGTGTCGCAGATTGCTGAGATTCTCGGCAAAAAGGAAGATGCTGTTTGGTACAGCAAAAAAGCGGAAGAGATTTGTGAATCCTACCGTACCGTGTTTACCGACGGCAACGGCAAACTCAAAAAAGAATTCCAGACTGCCTATGTTCTGCCGCTTGCGTTCGGCATGACAACCGCCGAGGAAACTGCAAACATGGCAAAAAACCTTGTCCGTCTGCTTGAAGAAAACGATAACTGCCTGCAAACAGGCTTCCCCGGAACGCCGTATATTCTGTTTGCGTTGGCAGACAACGGTTATGCGGAAAAAGCATACGAGGTGCTGTTGCAGGAAAAATGCCCGTCATGGTTGTATGAAGTCAAAGCGGGCGGCACGACCATCTGGGAACGCTGGGATGCCCTGCGCCCCGACGGTACGGTCAATACGGGCAGATCCAATGACGAATCGGGCGGTATGGTGTCGTTCAATCACTATGCCTACGGGGCTGTCGGTGATTTCCTGTACCGCCGTGTGGCAGGGCTTGAACCGACATCAGGCGGATTCAGAACCTTCCGTGCCGCACCCGTTCCCGGCAGCGGTCTGCAGTTTGCAAAAGCCGAAATAAAGACACCGTTCGGTTTTGCCGCCTGCGAGTGGACACATGAAAACGGCATTTTCACCATGACCGTCACCGTCCCCGTCGGAACAATTTGCGAAGCGGTTCTGCCCGACGGAACAACACAGAATCTTGCCTCGGGAACTTATACACTGCAATGTAAATATTAAAAACCACACCCGTCAACCACGCACTGAAACGATTGACAGGGGGAATTTTACAATACTTTTGCGATTATAACCCGAAAAACTTTTAATTTTCTGCAAGTTTTGCGATTATGATTTTAAAGTGTGATGAAAAGAAACGGCAACCGATTTGCAATGAACGGTTGCCGCAGTTTATTTTATTGGTAAAATCAGAATTCCGCCACGATCACGCACTTGCCGTCGGTGGGTTCTGCTTTGAGAACGCAGTTGCCCAGGGACGTTTCTTCGAGCGTGTATTTTGCGGTGGCGATAATGTTTTTCGGTTTTTTGCCGAGGAACACTTCCGTGGGCGCGGTGATGTTGGCATCGCCCGTGTAGTGCAGAACGAATTCCTGCTTTTTGCGGTCGAAGTTGTAGGACTTGATTTCGCCTGCAACTGCCGACGGATACGGACGGGCGAGGATTTCGCCGATGCCGCCTGTGTGCAGTTCGTTGTTGTAGTGCCAGTAAGTCTGGCTCCACTGATTGCGGTCGAATTTGCGGATCAGGTGTTCAAGCGCGGGGTATTCCTTTGCACCGCTGACCATGCCGCCCCATTCACCGACCAGAACGGGAACACCAAGTCTTGCCTGGGTGCGTTCATGTTCGTTGAAAATCTGATCAATGCGGAACGGGCTTGCAAAGTTCGTCAGCGGCGTGTCAACCGTCAGGTCGTAGCCGTGCGGAGCAAATGCAAGGTTCTTTTCTTCTGTGCCGTTATCATAGGTCAGTTTCGGGGTGCTACAAGGGATGCCGAGGTTGGAATAGTAGCAGTTTTCCATGAAAATGATGCCCTTGTCCGTCACATCACGGATGGCAGATGCCGCACGTTTGAAGAACGGATAATAACGGTTCAGGTCAAATTCACGAATCTCTTTTTTGCCTGCATCCACGATCCGGCTGTAGAGCTTTTCGTTGTTGATGCAGTCCACACAATTGAGAATTTCACCGCTTGTCAGTTCTTTGATTGCCTTTTTGCGGTCAAAACGCGGATCTGTTGCAACGATTTTCACAACGCGCTTGACGAGGTTGCGGAATACCTTTCCGCCGGGGGTGCCGGGGAAGGGTTCGTTGAGCACGTCAAAGCCGACCAACGCGGGTTTGTCTTTGAGGTATTCAACGGTAAAGCGCAGCATATCGCAGAACCAATCCTGCAAGCCTCTGCCGTGCACAGCTCTGTTTTCCCAGAACGCATCAAACGATTTGTGAACGGGACGGCGGAAGAAATAGCCCTCTGCCCAGATGACATAGATTTTCTTCAGCTTGTCGCCGTCAATGGATGCCCATGCGGGTGCACCGTCACCGTAACCTGTGCCGAAGTCGGAATACAGATCCTGATGCAGGTCAAGGAAAGCATACATGCCGTATTTTTCGCACCAATCCAGTGCCTGACGCATGCTGTCAAGATAAGCAAGGTTGTACTTGCCGGGTTCGGGTTCGATGCCCGACCACACGCAACCAAGGCGAACCATATTGCCGCCGTCAAGTGCGATCAGACGGAAATCTTCTTCTGTCCAACCGGGAAGATTCGGGCTTTTGTTGACAATGTTCATGCCCTGAAAAATGCGTTCTCTGCCGAATTCGTCAATGAAACTTGTGTTTCTGGTAAGGATTTCTGTCATTGTTGCGCCTCCTGAATATAATTAGGGGTGAATATATATTTTTTATTTCTTTTCGTTTTCCTTGATCCAAGCCACGGTATCTTTCAGGGATTCAAGCAGGGGACGGGGCTTGTAGTCAAGTTCTTTTGCTGCCTTTTCATAAGAGAAATTGCAGTTGGAGCAAAGTTTGCGGATGGAATAACGGGTGAACAGCGGTGTTTTGTCAGCCTTTTTGTAGTAGAATTCCATAATGGGAGCAAAGGTGTAGCAGAGCTTGTAACCGATGCCGATTTTGGGTTCCTTATTGCCTGCGGCTTTTGCAAGCAGACGAATGAATTCGTCAACCGTGCACATCTGATTGCAGGCGATGTAGCAGCTGCCGGGAATGCCCTTGAATGCGGCGGCTCTGGTCAGCAGAGCAACGTCACGCACGTCAACAAAGTTGTAACCGCCGAAGGTCAGTGTGATGGGGAATTTGCCGCCCATGAACATACGGATCATGCTGCCGACGGAAGAAACCTTGAAGTCATACGGGCCCATGCAGGCGGCGGGCTGCACAACAACAACATCCATTCCGTTGTTGCCCTGATTGTCAAGAACATACTTGGTGGCTTCCGCTTTTGTTTTTGCATAAGCGCCTTCCAGTTTGTCGGGATCATAGTCGTATACTTCGGTCATGACCTGATTGTCGGGCAGGGGAACATAGGTGTCAACAGAGGACATGTAAACAAGGCGCTTGACACCGCATGCAAGGCAAGCCTTGACAACGTTTTTGGTGCCTTCAACATTGATCTTGTAGATCATGTCTTCGTAGCCTTCTTTGATTTCAACGCAACCTGCAACATGATAAACTACTTCACAGCCTTCAAAAGCCTTGAGCAGCGAATCGTAATCCGTTACGTCGCCTTTGACTTTTTCGACGTCCATGCCTTCAAAATAGCCGGGGTCTTTACGAAGAATGATGCGGGTTTTGTCGCCGTTGGCGAGCATTTCTTTGAGAAGAGCGAAACCGACATGACCGGTAGCACCGGTCAGTGCATAGATTTTTTCAGACATTTTTACACACCTATCCTTTAATTTATTTGATTTGCCTTTATACTATCACAGCGCGGAAGCGCTGTAAATATAATACCAGATTCCGAATGAGTGAAACGCACTTCCGATGAGTACCATAATGTGGAAAATGCTGTGGAAATAGCGTTTCTTTTTGCCGAGTGCATACAGCACCATGCCGATGATGTATGCCGCACCGCCGCCGAAAACACTGATGACCGTGCCGACAGGGAAGTGTTCGATCATAGCGGGAAGCCCCGACAGCGAAAGGGTCAGGCCTGCAAGCATGGTGAATGCAAGGCGAAAGGGTTTTGTTTTTTCGAAATTGATGATCGCCATCAGAATGCCCGCTGTGAACGATCCCCATGCAGTGACCCACATGATGATCGCGGTGGTGGGTTCGTAATCATAGAGCAATGCCGCAGAAGGTGTTGCACAGCCTGCAATGGCAAGAAAGACCATGCAGTGGTCAATCACACGGCATATTTTTTTGACTTTACCGGGACGGACACCGTGGTAAACGGTGGACGCGGTGTACATGATCATCATGGAAAGTCCGAACACAACGGCACAGACCGTGCGCAGGGGAGAGCCTATGCGTACGGCACCGACCATGCACGCAACGAAAACAAAAAAACTTGCCGCTGCGCCGAATGCGTGGGTGAGAGTATTGTAAAATTCTTCTTTTCTTGTGTAATCAACAATGGTTACGGTTTGCATTTGTATCACTCTGTAAGAACTAAAATAAGGTCGTTAACATTGGTGCCCGTGGGGCCTGTCATCAAAAGTGCATTGCCGGCCCGCAGGGCATGGTAGGCATCGTTATTTGCAAGATATTCTGCGGCATGTTTGCCGTTTGCGGTCATTTTGTCAACGGTTTGTCCGTCAATGATACCGCCTGCGGCATCGGTTGGGCCGTCTGTTCCGTCTGAACCACCCGCCAGAAAAACAATATTTTCCATGCCTTGCAGTTCAATTGCCGCACAAAGGGCTGCTTGCTGACTTCTGCCGCCTTTTCCGTTTCCTTTAACACAAACAGTGGTTTCTCCGCCGTAAATAAAACTAAATTTGCCGCGGTGATCTTTTTTATATTGCAGGCAAAATTGAACAATTCTTTTTGCTTGTTTTTCGGCATCTCCTGTAAGGTCGGCAGCCAGATGAACAACGGTATATCCTCTTTGTTCTGCAGCTTCCTTTGCGGCTTCGCAGATCATTTTCACATCGCCCACAATGCAGAAATGCGGTTGTTCTGCAAATTCCGCTTTGGGTGGGAGTGTATCGAGAATGTTGTTCTGATTGAGATTATATTTTTGTACGATGCTTATGAATTCGTCATCAGACACGGAATCAGGCTGCGTCGGGCCCGATGCAATGACATCGGGTCTGCTGCCGGGGACATCCGACAACGCAAACGAAAACACCTTTGCAGGGGCAAAATGCGCCGCTAATTTGCCGCCCTTGACAGCGGATAACCGTTTGCGCACACAGTTGAGTTCATAGATATCGGCGCCGCTTTTAAGCAATGTGTCTGTGATTTGCCGTTGGTATGTTTTGTCAATCAGCGAAGCCTCAAACAAAGCCGAGCCACCGCCCGAAATCAGCACAATGCAGATGTCGTCTTCAGTTAAATCCGCGGTTTTTGCAAGCACATGCAGTGCCGCCAGTTCGGAATTTTCGTCGCTGACGGGGTGCCCCGCTTCAAAGCAGGTGCAATTTGGTGCGCAAAAGCCGTTCAGATGCTCGTATTTGGTCACAAGCACGGCTTCCTGTATGTCGAGCGTATCGTAAGCCGCCTGCATCATGGGCACTGCCGCCTTGCCGATGCTCAACACAAAACGAATTTTGTCGAAATTATGTTTCTGCAATGCCTTGCAGGTGTTATCATAAGGGTTTGCTTGTGCCACAGCCGCACCGAAAATGCCGAGTGCATCTTCGGTCAGGGGGGCATATTGTGCAGGGGTGTTCAGTATGTAAGGTGTTACAGCCATTTTATAAATCAATTACCATGTGTTGGTGGTCGCGGTGGGGATACACAAGCTCCTGCATGAGTGTTTCGATCTGGTCGGTGATTTTCAACACACCCTGCAATTTGTCTTTCTTGAACGGCACCTTGCGGATGATTCTGCCGGGCAAAGATGCCACATCCTTTGCCACGGTCTTTGCGGCATCGGGCAGTTTATCCATGTCCTTGCTACCGTCAAAAACACTCAAAAGGATGGCATACACATAATCAATCAGATTGTCATCGGCAACCTGCTTGTATGCTTTTTTATCAATACCTTTGCCTGCTGTCAGACGGTTGACAGTTTTTGCGGCCTTGCCGACAGATGTAGTCAGCAGCTTTTTGCAGCCCCATTTGGCAATGGGATAGATCTTGTCAATCGGCTTGATTTTAATGCCCAGTGCACGCAGCTTTTCATCGAAGTCTGCACAGTTGTTCTGTGAAGCAGTAAGAATTCTGCCGAGCAGGTCTTTTGTGTGGTTTGTTATGTAAGCGCCGTCTTTTTCCTCACCGTCGAGGACGAATTTCTGCAAATGTTCCACGGTGACAGTGGCGGTTTTGCCGTCGGTTTCAATGTAGTTGATGGGGGCAGGATGACCGCACAGCGAGCCGACATTGATCTGTGTGATGGTGTTGCCGTTTTCGCTTAGTAAGCTGCTTGTTCTCTGCATGTGGGAATGGCCGACAAAGATCAGCCGCAAGCCGGCATCTGCAAGTCTGCCGGCTCTGTATTCGTTGTTGCCGATCTTCTGCGATTTATTGATAAGCGGAATTAAGTTTTCAAGCAACAGATGATGTTGGAATGCAATCACCCCTGCGCCGTCTTCTTTTGCGTTCTGAATTTGATCGCAGATCCAGTTCAGGTGGTCATCCGAATAACCCGAAGCGCTGATGCCGTCCTGGTCGTCTTCTAATGCAAGAAGGCGAAGGGTGGGGGAGAGTTCATAGCAATAAGAGGACTTGTCAAGGTGGGTGCGGTATTCGCCGATGCACTTGTCTGCACCGAATTTTGCGTAATCTTCACGCAGGCGGGTCGGTGTATAGACATCTGTTTCGGGCAGAATTTCGTCACCTTCATAGCGGTGTGCTCTGCCGTCACAGCACCAGTCGTGCGTGGCAGTGGTCAGAAATACGGGGACGGTTTTGTTCAGATCTTCCAGTTTTTCAATGATCTCCTTGTGCGAGACCGTTTCGCCGTCGTCGGAAATATCGCCCGCAATCAGCACGGCATCCAATTTTTCTTCTTTGAATCGTGCAAAAGCAGCATCAATAATCGCACCCGTTTCTTTCAGGCACTTCTGGTCACTGCCCTGTCGAAGGTCAAAGGCCTTGCCTTCATCCCCGAGGGTTCTTGAATAATGATGCAGGTCTGCAATAACGGCAATGCGCATAAGGCTTTCCTCCCCAAATTTATACATCATATAGTATAGCATACCTTTAAACAATTTGTAAAGCTAAAAATAATGTCAGAAAAAAGAAAAAACACAGCGGTCGTTGCTCCGCTGTGTTCTTTCATTCGGTGGTATTAAACTCCTTCAATCGAGTGGTGTTATTGTAGCAAAAAGAAAATACAAAAGCAATATGATATTCGTTTTTGTCAATGACAAAAACGTGCTATTTTTTAATTTCATCAAAAACTTATGCTTGCACATTAAATAATATTGTCGTATAATGTAAATACAGACAGAAAACGGTAAAACGGAGATGATTTCTTTGTTGCAGCAACGGTTGAAAATGGTGAAAGAAGTGCTCGGGTTTTCCAATGTGCAGTTTGCTGAATTTGCCGGTTGTTCGCCGTCGCACATCAGCAAGATATTCAGCGGAAAACGCGATTTCCGTGAAAACGGTGCCGGTGCGGAACATCTGACAATTGCACTGACGGAATATGCAACTAAAAACGACAGAATGCAGGCACTTTGCGCCCTGTGCTCAGCTGATGAAGAAACATTTTCACCGCAAGGGCTTTTTCGCTGGTTGTGCGGTGAAGGCAGTGTGTCCAAGAGTGGTTTTACGGAAACGGCTGATAAGGCTTCGGTTGCCCGCTTGTTCAGCGAGCGTTTTGACAGCATTGCGCAAGTGCTTGACCTGAGCAATGTAAGACTCAGCAAACTGATGAATGTGGATGCATCACTCATCAGCCGTTTTCGCAACGGAAAACGATCTCCGCAGAAAAATACGGAATTCATGCAGTTGCTTTGCGAGGTTCTGACGGAAAGAATGCACGCAGCGCAGGCGTATGAAGAGATTGCAGAGTTGGTCGGCTGTGAGGTGTTGCAAACGCAGACCGCAGAGTTTGTACATATATTGGAAAAATGGTTTTTTGCGAAACGGGGAGAAAAACACAAAACTACCCATACCTATGACTATCTGAAAATGTTTCTGCCTCTGACCCAATTGCCTGTGGATGAAATGCTTGCAAAGCTTACTTCACATGTAGAAAAAGAAAAAACAGCCACCTATTGGGGGGTTGACGGCATGCGCAATGCCATTCTGCGGTTGCTTACGGAATCGGCAGTTGAAGGCGGCGGTGAAATTTATATGTATGCCGACCAGAGTCTGCAATGGCTTCTCGCGGATGAAGAAGTGTTGCATATGTGGTATTTGTGTTGTTCACTTTGCATCAGCCGCGGTGTGAAACTCATTGTTATTCATGACATCAACCGAAATGTCAGTGAAATGGCAAATGCCATGCAGGTATGGGTGCCGCTGTTTATGACGGGACATGTTGAACCGTACTATTGTACACTCAATCGCGGTAGCCGATTTACGCACATGTTGTTTCTGCGTCCGAATCATGCGGCATTGTCTTCTTTGCATGTGTACGGTGCAAACGGCAACCATTTTTATGATTATATACAAGATGCAAAAAAACTGAATGTGCTGTATTCGGAGTTCAAAGCTTTGCTCGTAAACAGCGAAAAACTGGTGCAGGTCTACACGCAGGACAATATGAGCAAATATTACAGCATTCTTGAATCAGCCATGGCGCAGACCCTCAACAGCTTTGCATTGCTCGATGCTCCGCCGAGCGTGACTGTGCCCGACGATGTGTTGCGCGAAATGTTTGAACGCAGTCAGATGAGTTTTGAAGAAAAAGACCTGATTCTGTCTATGCGCAGAAACACCTATGAAAACCTGCAAAGCGGCAGCATTACCGAGTTATTTGAACTGCCCGACAAACAAAAGGTAAAAGACGGGCAAGTATATCTTTGCCTTGGCAGCAGTTTGCACCATGGCGGACCGTGTTATTCGATTTCCGAATATTGCAGACATATTGAAAATATCATCCGCCTGTGTGAATCATACGATAATTACAATTGCTGTGTACTCGGTGAATCACCGTTTCCCGGCATGCGCATTATTCTGACCGACACTTGTGCGGTTATTATCCGCCTGCATAAACCGTATACGGCTTTTTTGGTTGAAAATCCGTTTTTTACAAAATCATTTGCCGTGTTGCTTCGCAATTATTTCGAACAGAACCTTGTGCCGCGTGAACACACGATTGCATTGCTGAAGAAATATCTCAAAGATCTTGCAGAATGATTTCTGTTTTTGTATAATAGCAGAAAAATAATCGGGAGAAAAAGAAATGATCCTGTTTCTTCTTGTTTTTGCATCCTGCTGTGTCGGAGCTGTCTGCGGTTTCGGCGGCGGGGTGATCATAAAACCCGTGCTCGATCTTGTGCAGTATGATTCAACGCAGGTTGTCAACTTTCTGTCAAGCTGTACGGTGTTGAGCATGAGTCTGTATACCGTCGGCGCTTCTTTTGTGCGCAAGGAAAAAAGCGTGAAAACTGCCGTGTCAACCCCTTTGGCGCTTGGGGCGATCGCAGGCGGCATGATCGGTAAAGAGATATTTTCTTATCTTCTTGCACATGCCGCGCAACCGGGTATTGTCAAAGGTGTGCAGGCGGTGGTGCTCATTGTGCTGACAGTGTGCTGTTTTTTGTATATTCTTCTGAAAAAGCATATAGAACCGTTGCACACGAAAAGCATTCTCACTGCTTGCGGCATTGGTGTTTTCCTCGGTACGGTGTCGGGATTTTTAGGAATCGGCGGCGGGCAGTTCAATCTCATTGTGCTGTATTTCTTCTTCGGTATGGACACCAAAACCGCAGCCACCAACAGTCTGTATATTATTCTGTTGAGCAAGATTTCCAACCTTGTGATGCAGTTTTGCACGCGCAGTGTGCCCGACTTTGAAATATCTGCCTTGCTTGTGATGATTGTTGCCGGCATTCTGGGCGGTATCATCGGCAGGTTTGTTAACAAAAGAGTGTCCGCAAAAACTGTGGACAAATTGCTCGGCGGTGTTCTTTTTACCGTTATTGTGATCTGTATCGTCAATGCCGTGACAGGTTTTGCAGGGAGGTAAAATATGAAAATTCCGAAACGCATTTTTTCGGGATATCACGGCGGTTGCCATTGCCAGGGCATTGCTGTTGATTTGCAAAAAGAATTGATTTATTTTTCATTTACCACAAAACTCGTGAAAGCCGATTTTAATGGCAATATCCTCGGTACGGTCGAAAACCTGACGGGGCATTTGGGCTGTATTGATTTTCACGAGTCGGACGGCAGAGTCTATGGCTCACTCGAATACAAAAACGATTGCATCGGCAAGGGGATTCACTCCGTGCTCGGTGTGGAGCAAGAAAACGAAGAAGGCTTTTATTGTGCCATTTTCGAAGTTGACCGCATAGACCGCATCGGCATGGATGCCGAACAAGACGGTGTGATGAAAGCCGTTTATTTAAAAGAAGTAGTCGAAGATTACAAGTGTCCCAACCATAAATACGGTTGTTCGGGAATTGACGGCACGGCATGGGGGCCCGTCTGCGGCTGTAAAGGCAAAAAAGAATATCTGCATATTGCCTACGGCATTTACGGCGACACAACCCGTACAGACAATGATTGTCAGGTGATTCTGTGTTATGATGCTGCGGATTGGTGGAACACCTGCGCACAACCGTTGTCACAACTTGCTCCGCACAAAAGCGGTCCCGACAAACCGCTGCATAAATTCTTTTTGCAGACGGGCAATACCGAATGGGGAATTCAGAATCTCGAATACGACAGCCATAGTGGGGATTATTATGCGGCGGTGTATAAGGGGAAAAAGCCGCAGTATAAAAACTACGATATGTTTGTTATTGACGGCAGTGCCGCAGCTGTGTTCAAAGAACACCCTGCTACCGGTGAAAAGGTCGAAATGCTGCAACTGAAACCGCAGAAGGGGGAAGACGGTATGTTCTTTCCTTACGGAGCAACGGGTATGTTTGCGATCGGTGACGGTAGATTCCTGTTTTCCGTTCCCGAACATCATAAAAAACACGGCCACGCAACCACGGTTTGCTTGCATGCGCAATTTGAAAAATCAAAAAATCCTTTCCGTCGGATGCTGTTCTGAATATATTTAAAAAACCTCCGTTTCCGACTTTCAGTCACGGAAACGGAGGTTATATTATTTGTTTTGTCAGGTCGTTACGGCCGCTGACGGTGCTTTCTTTGCTTTCTTTTCGGAAAGCTTCTGAATCAGAATGATGACAGCAATAATTGCAAGGCCGGCAATATCGGTTACAAGGGTCGGCACGATGAGCAGCAGACCGCCGCCGAGGCAAAGAATTCTCTGCCACCACGGGCACTTGACGAACATGTAGCCTTCCATACCTGCGGAAACTGCAAATATACCGATGATGGAGGTGAGTGCAATGCGGATGATATCGTACCATGCTGCATCAATGAACAGCATCGACGGGTCATAAGCGAAGATGTAAGGTACAATAAAGGCCGTGATTGCCAGTCGCGTTGCCGTGACACCTGTTTTCAGCGGGTTTGATTTTGCAATGGCGGAACCTGCATAAGCAGCGAGAGCTACGGGCGGGGTGATGTCGGCAACGATACCGAAGTAGAAAACAAACATGTGAGCCGCCAACAGCGGAAGTCCCATTTTGATCAGAATCGGAGCTGTGATGGTTGCCATGATAACATAGTTTGCCGTGGTCGGAACACCCATTCCCAAAACGATACAGCAGATCATGGTCAGGAACAGTGCAAGGAACATGCTGTTTTCTGCAATCGGAACGAGGGTGTTGATCAGTAATGCGCCGAGTGCCGTCATGGTGACAACGCCGGAAATGATGCCTGCCACACCGCAGGCAACGGCAACACCGACTGTGTTCTTTGCGCCGTTTTCAAGTGCTTCAACTGCAATTTTGGGAGAAAGCGTTGTGGTGTCTTTTGTGATGAAAGAAAGCGCAATGCAGGTGACCATGGAAATGAACACGGCTTTGGTCATATAAGCAGTGCCCAAAGGCAACCAGATTGCTAACAGAACAGCAACGGGAATAACGGGGAAAATCAATCTCCATGCAGTTTTCTTATTCAGTTCTGTGGGAACCAGACTGACGACCAGCGCGCCGAGAATGGCGAAGCAAGCAGCAACACCCGTGCTGAAGTGGTTCATTGCAATAACAAGAATCACGATGGGGAAAAGCAAATACCCTTTTTTGAAAATGAGCTTGAAGAAGTTCGGGATGGCTTCTTTCGGAAGACCTTTCAGACCCAATTTTTTTGCCTCAAAGTGGATCATCAGGAAAATGCCCGTGAAATAAAGCAACGCAGGAAGAATTGCCGTAACGGCAATGGTGGCGTAAGAAAGACCGGTCATTTCTGCCATCAGGAATGCGGCAGCACCCATGATAGGGGGCATGATCTGACCGCCCGTGGATGCGGCGGCTTCAGCGGCTGCTGCAAATTCGGGTTTGTAACCGGTCTTTTTCATCAGCGGAATGGTGATGGAACCGCTGCCTACCGTGTTGGCTACGGAAGAGCCGGAATACATACCTTCGAGTGCACTGGAAATAACGGCAACCTTTGCGGGTCCGCCTACGGAAGCACCTGCAACGGAGTTTGCAAGGTCAACAAAGAATCCGCCGATGCCCGTTCTTTCGAGCAATGCACCGAGAATGATAAACAAAACAATGAAGGTCGTGCAAACATAAACAGGGGTCGAGAACAAGCCGTTTGCTACATCGTAATAAAGGCTGTACATCAGGTTTCTCAATGCGGTTGCCGGGTTGTTTTCAATTGCTTTATAAATGGCATAAATAACAAATACACCCGCAACGCAAAGAATCGGGAAACCGACCGCACGGCGAACCAGTTCTGCAAGCAGAATGATTGCAATCAGTGCGACCACGATCTGCAAGGTGCCGATTCTGCGGCTCATGAGAATGATGTCTTCCTGGAAAATTGCGTAGTAAAGAAAACTGCCGCCGCCGACAACGGCAAGAATAATATCATAAAAAGGAACATAATTGATTCTTTTGGTCTGCTTTTTGTATGCCGGGAAAATGAGATAGCCAATAAACAGCATGAACGCCATAAAGGTCGTCAGTTTTGTGTACTTTGTTGCAGTGGGGAACAACAGTGCCATGGAAATCATGTAGGTGCTGAAAGCAACCATGATGGCTGTAATGACGCCTTTTCGCCATCCCGTAAAGACACGGGTATTGCTTTCGCGGTCAAATTCCTGCATAATCGCATCGGCATCCACTTTTTCATCGATCATATCGTTGATATTGACATTGATGTTGGTGTCTTCCACTTTTTTTCCTCCTCTTTTTTTTTAAAATAAATGCTGCGGTTTTTTCAATCGCAGCATTTACTGTTACTGTGAAATTTTTAAGAGAGCCGAAATCTTATTCGATGATGCCTGCTTCTTTGTAATATCTTGCAGCACCTGCGTGAAGCGGAACGGTACCGATTGCGGAAGCAGCGATAGCGGTATCCATTTCAGCGGTCTTTGCATGGATTGTGGTGTCACCTGCGATGGTTTCCCAAAGGGTCTTGGTGATTTCATAAACCTGTTCTTCGGGCATATCGTTGGAAACAACATAGGTAGCCATGATAGCAACGGTGTTAACGGGTTCGGTGATGAAATCATAGTCAGCAGAGGTCATTTCGTATGCAGCATAGAAGCTGTATTCGTCCTGCAGCTTTGCAATAACATCAGCGCCGAGATCAACAACAACGATTTCGGTGGAAGTTGCAAGTTCGGTGATAGCGGTGGTGGGAGTACCTGCAGTGATGAAAGCAGCATCGATGGAGCCGTCTTTCAGCTGTGCTGCGCTGTCGCCGAAGGAAGCAGCGGTCTTATTGATGTCAGCATCAATGTCAAGACCTGCAGCAGCGAGGATCTGGGTTGCGTTGTAGTAAACGCCGGAGCCTACGTCACCGACAGCAACATTCTTGCCTGCGAGGTCCGCAACGGAAGTGATGCCGGAAGCCTTGGTAGCAACAAGCTGGCAGACTTCGGGGTATACGCAAGCAACAGCAGAGAAAGAAGTGATTGCTTCGTTGAAGCCGTTGGTGCCGTTGTAAGCATAGTTCATAACGTCGTTCTGAACGATAGCCATCTTGATGTCGCCGTCTTCGATCATTTCGATGTTGGCCTGAGAACCGCCGGTGGAAAGGATTTCGAAGCTGTAGTTTTCAGTGTTGAGAATCTGGCCGACAGCATTTGTGAAGGCATAATAGGTGCCGGATGTGCCACCGGTGCCGACTTTTACGTTTTTAACATATTCGACATCAGCTGCAACAGCGTCGCCGTTGGTTGCGTTGCCGTCAGTTGCGTTGCCGTCGGTAGCATTACCGTCGGAAAGAGCAGCGTCGGGTTGAGTGGGATCGGTGGTGTCGTTTGCGCAAGCTGCAAAAGCAAAAACCATAATAGCAGCAAGCATGATTGCGATGAGTTTCTTCATAATGTTCCTCCATAATGGGTTTTTTATTTTAAGGGCTTCCCCTCAAATACGAACAAGTTTTTTCTATTTTAATAAATTTTCAGGGCTGTGTCAAGTCTTTTCGTTAAAAAAAATGTATTGCTTTACCGTGGTAATGGATGAAAATGGTGTAAAATTAAAAAACTGCCTGTGAAATTGCTTGACATCCACCATTATTTATGATATCTTTTTTTAGCATTCTACATATTAAGGAAAAAGAAAATGTTAAAAAAATATAAAGATAAATTTTTCGGAACCAAAGATTTTTACAAAATGATTCTTGCCATTGCCGTTCCCATTATGGTGCAGAACGGCTTTACCAATTTTGTCAATATGTTGGACAATCTGATGGTCGGCAGAATCGGAACAGACGAAATGAACGGTGTTGCCATTGTCAACCAGCTTATTTTTGTGTTCAATCTGAGCATTTTCGGCGGTCTTTCGGGGGCGGGTATTTTTACTTCCCAATTCAACGGAAGCGGCGATAAACAGGGTGTCAAAAATGTGTTCCGCCTCAAACTGATCATTGCTTTTGCGTTGGTTGCCTGCGGCATCGGTATTCTTTGGTTTGCGCAGGAACCGCTGATTTCGCTGTTCCTCAATGAAGGCGGAGAAACGGGCGATCCCGTGGCCACCATGGCATTTGCAAGGCAGTATCTTGCCATTATGCTCATCGGTCTTGTGCCGTTCAGTCTGAATCAGTGTTTCATCAGCACCCTTCGTGAACTCGGGCAGACTGTGGCACCCATGAAAACGGGCATTGCCGCTGTTCTTGTCAATCTTGTTTTCAATTATCTGCTTATTTTCGGTAAATTCGGTTTTCCCGAATTGGGTGTGCAAGGTGCGGCAATTGCCACCGTTGTATCGCGCTTTGTTGAGTTCTTTGCGATTTATTTCTGGACAAAACGATATTCGGACGAATACCCGTTTGCCAAAAAGATTTTCTCTGACTGGCATATCCCAAAAGCCCTTACGGCGGACGTTATGAAAAAAGGCATGCCGCTGCTTGTGAATGAATTTTTGTGGTCTTCGGCAAAAGCGGTCATCAGCCAGTGCATTTCCACGCGTGGTCTTGCCGCTGTCGGTGCCCTGAACATTGCAAACACGATCTATAATGTATTCAATGTTGTTTTCATCGCCCTCGGTTCGAGCGTTTCCATTGTGGTCGGCAAACTCCTCGGCGCGGGCAAGATGAAAGAAGCAAGAGATACCGACACCAAGATGATCGTCTTCTCCGTTCTCAGCTGTGCGGGCATTTCCGTGCTGATGGCATGTGTGGCCCCCTTCTTCCCGAAAATTTACAATACCACGGCGGAAGTGCAGTCCATTGCAACCGTATTCATTCTCATCATCGCGTTGCTCATGCCTGTGCATTCCTTTAATCATGCGGCATATTTTACCCTGCGTTCAGGCGGAAAGACATTCATCACCATGCTGTTTGACAGTTGCTTCATCTGGGTCATCAGTGTGCCCGTTGCCTTCGTTTTCTCCCGTTTTACTGCGCTTCCCATTGTTCCGATTTTCTTCATCACGGAAGCCATCGAAATCGTCAAAACGATTCTCGGTTTCTTCTTTGTTCGCAGTGATTCATGGATGCAGAACATTGTTGCCGACAAAGCAATAAAAGAATAAATATTTTACAAACCGATTGACTAATAAGTGAAATTATTTTATACTGAAAGAAGTATGTTTGTTGGAGTGTTGAACATGAAAAAACATTTTTTCCGTCTTTTTGCAGTCTGCCTGATTGCTTTGTTGGTGCTTGGTTTTTCCGCCTGTAAGGACAATCAGAAGGAGCCCGCCGAACCCGCTACCATGGTTATGGATACCACCATTTCACAGCAGGCCTATTTAAGTGAGCTTGTGGATCCTGCCGCTGCGACCACCCCCGCGGCACCGGAAGAAAGACCTTCGCCGACACAGCCCGGCAAGCCCGTCAACGGCATGTTCTTTGACGATGCCGTGTTTGTTGGTGACTCAGTTTCTTTGAAACTCAATTATTATGTTTCCGATCAGCGTTCTTACGGTGATTGCCTCGGCAAGGCAAAATTCCTGACCTCGGGCAGCCTCGGCAGTGCGATGGCATTGGAAGCTGTTTCGAGTGAATCCCTGCATCCGACTTATCAGGGACAGAAACTGCGTCTTGAAGACACCATTTCCAACATCGGTGCAAAAAAGGTCTTCATCATGCTGGGTATGAATGATATTGCCGTTTACGGTATTGAAGGCTCGCTTGATAATTACGAGGAACTGGTTGCAGATATTCTTGAAAAATCTCCCGATGCCGTCATTTATGCACAGTCCTGCACCCCCATGGCTGTCGGCTGTGAACGCAGTGTGCTTAATAACAAGAATATTGTGAAATACAACAACGCACTCAAGCAGCGTTGTGCCGAAAACGGCTGGCGATACATGGATATTTATTCCGTTGTTGTGGACGAAAACGGCTATCTGCGTGCAGATTATTGCAGTGACCCCGAGGATATGGGCATTCATTTTATGGATGCAGGCTGCAAAGCATGGGTCGATTATCTGATGAACAACGCAGGTTAAAAAGTTTAAAATTTATTAAGGAGTATAGAAAAATGAAAAAGATTCTCACACTTGCCCTTTGCCTTCTGATGGCTCTTTGCCTGACCGCTTGCGGCGGCAATGAGGATGCAACACAGCCCGATGCAAACAACGATGTTGTTGCTGAAAATGTCGATCTTGCCGCTTGCCTTGAGCAGATCAAGACTGATTGTGCTTTGACCGATGCCCGCAACATCAACACCGACATGCTGTTTGATACTTACGGTATTGCCGCCGAACAGTACAAGCAGGCTGCATGCTGCATGGTTCCCACGGGTGTGTTCCCCGCAGAAGTGCTTATGTTTGAAGCTGTGGATGCTGCTGCAGCAACCGCTATTGCAGACAAGCTTGCACTGCGTCTGCAGGAAGTCAAAAATCAGTCCCAGTCCTACGATGCAGAAAACTATGCACTCGCACAGCAGTGTGCAGTCCGCACCGACGGTCTTGTTGTTTCTCTGTTCATTTCCGCTGACTTTGCAACTATGAACACCATTCTTGATTCGTTTGTCAAATAATTTTTTATTCAGGTAAATAACTGTGGTTTTTTCGAGTCTGCTTTTCATCTTTTTGTTTTTTGCTGTCGTGCTGACGGTTTACTATTGCTTACCGAAAAAATTCAGAAACGGCCTCCTCTTTGTCGCAAACCTTGTGTTTTACGGCTACGGGGAGCCGATTTTTGTTCTGTTGATGCTGTTTTCGGTGGCTCTCAACTATGCAAGCGGTCTGCTTTTGGGCAAATTTGCCGAGAATAAAAAAGCAAAGCAAATCATTCTGCTTCTGAATGTCATTGCAAACCTTGGTTTACTCGGCTATTTCAAATATGCGGGCTTTGCCGCAGCCATGTTACAAAAAATTCCCGTGTTTGCAGGCATTGCCATTCCGAATATCGCACTGCCTATCGGCATTTCGTTCTACACCTTCCAGACCATGTCTTATGTCATTGACGTGTACAGAGGTGACTGTGCCGTGCAGAAAAGCTTTATCGCATTCGGCACTTATGTTTCGCTGTTTCCGCAGCTCATTGCAGGCCCCATTGTCCGTTACAAGGATGTGGACGAGCAGCTTGTTTCCCGTCAGGAATCCTTGGAGGAATTTGACAAAGGTGTCAAGATATTCCTTGTCGGCCTTGCAAAAAAAGTGCTGATTGCAAACCGCATGGGCATTCTGTGGGATACACTTCGTGTTGACGAAGAAGCAGGTATGGTTGCCGCTTGGGTCGGCATCATTGCTTATTCATTGCAGATCTATTTTGACTTCTCGGGTTATTCCGACATGGCGATCGGTCTGGGGCACATGTTCGGCTTTGAATTCCTCAAGAATTTTGATTATCCGTATATCTCAAAGAGCATCACGGAATTCTGGCGCCGTTGGCATATTTCGCTGGGCACATGGTTCAGGGAATATGTGTATATTCCTTTGGGCGGAAACCGCAAGGGCAAGGTGCGTCAGATTCTGAATATCTTCATCGTATGGGCGCTGACAGGCCTTTGGCACGGAGCCAGCTGGAACTTCGTGTTCTGGGGTGTGTATTTCGGAATTCTTTTGATGATCGAAAAACTCTTTCTTCTGAAATTCCTCAAGAAGATTCCCGCCGTGTTTACACATATTTACACACTGTTTCTTGTTGTCATCAGCTGGATCTTCTTCTATTTTGAAACCACGGATGGTATTTTCAGCTTCATGGGAAGACTGTTCAGCCTGTCCGACGGGCTTCTGTCGCAGGATGCCGCCGCAACAGTGGTTGCCAACCTGCCGTTGCTGCTGATCGCCTTTGTAGCCTGCACACCGCTTGCAAAGAAAGTGCACCACAAATTGGAAGGCAAGCCCTTTATGCCCGTGGTCGATGCGATTGCAGGGGTTGCAAGTCTGCTGCTGAGTGTCGGTGCGTTGGTGTATGACAGCTACAATCCGTTCCTGTATTTCCGTTTTTAAGGAGGGAAGACAATGAAAAAAGTGTATAAATATCTTTCCTCTTTTGTGTTTTTGGCACTCGTTTTTGTGCTGTTGTTGCTGTTTATCGTGATGCCGAAAACGGAGTATTCTTCGAATGAAAAACGCGTGCTTTCCGAATTCCCCGCAGTCACATTTGATACGGTGGCAGACGGTTCCTTCGGTTCCAAATTTGAAACCTATCTGTCTGACCATTTTCCGTTCCGCAATTTTTTTGTTGGCTTAAATGCCTATTACAGCCAACTGCTCGGCAACAACGGCGCAACGGGCATTTACAATGCAAAGGACGGCTATCTCATTTCCAAGCCCGAAGCATTCAACCCCGACCGCCTGACGAAAAACCTTGGCTACATCAGCGATTTTGCAGAAAAAAACGCATTGAACGCAGTGCTTCTTGCCGTGCCGTCCCCCGGCAGTATGCTCGAAGACAAACTGCCCAAAGTGCATGAAGAATATGCTGACAGCAAGGCATTTGCGCTGATTGAAGAAAACTTGACCGATTCGGTGCAGTTCACGGATATGCGTGATATTTTTGCTTCTTCCGATGAGCAGATCTATTACCGCACCGACCACCACATCACAAGTGCAGGCTCGTATCTTTGCTACGAAGCTTTGTGCAATGCACTGTTGCTGCCCCCCGTTGACCGCAGTGCTTTCCATGTCGAAACAAGTGAAGGCTTCTATGGAACGACCTATTCCCGCAGCGGTTTGTGGCTCGAAAAGCCCGACACGGTCGAACTGTGGAAAGATGATTCCCTCGATGTCACCGTTTGGGTGTCCGAAGACGGCAGTGAAAATGAACCGCATGACGGTATCTTTTTTACCGATCACTTGACCGAAGATGACCAATATCCCGTATTTTTAGACGGCAACCATGGCTATACGCATATCCACAACGAAAATGCCGACGGCGGAAAACTGCTCATCGTCAAGGATTCTTACGCACACTGCATGACAGGCTTTTTGGCTTCGCATTACAGCGATATTTACATGATTGACCTGCGTTACTATAAGCTGGAACTTTCGCCGCTGGTGGCAGAAAAAGGCATTGATACGGTGCTTTATATTTACGGTATCGATAATCTTTCAAGCGACAGCAATATCGCCTGGCTGGCATAATCTGTTAAAATGAAACAGCCCCGCAACATCAGAGTTGCGGGGCTGATATTTACTTTATAGGAAACTGCGTTTCCATAAAGCAAAAAATATTATATGTCCCTGCGTCGCCCGCTGCGCGTGCTCGGAGATGGGACTATTCGAAAACGGTCGCCGCGTTACGGCGAAGCCGTTTTCTTGTGTTTACTTATCAAGCAAAAAGCGTTTTTCTTCTTCGGGCAGGTCAAGGCCGATCGTGCCGCCGGGATTCATGTTGTAACCGGGGTCAAAATAATCCTTGAGCACTTTGAACACGCCGTATTCTTTTCTGCCGACATAGCCTTCCAGCCACGGAGCAAACATCTTGCCGATGCCGTGATGGTGGCTGACAGCTGCACCCGATTTCTGAATCGCGTCCAGAATGGTGCTGTGATAGCGTTTGAATTCGGCGGAATCGTTCATGCGGGTGATGAAAATGAAATACAGGTTTGCACCCTGCGGATAGCAGTGTGACATGTGGGTGGTGACAATGGTGTTGGGCAGGGCATGGCAAACTTCGCGCACATCTTTATGTACCTGTGCCATGTTCGACCATGTGACCGTGCATTCCAGTGTATCGGTGCAAATGCCGAAATCCATCATGGAATCGCGAAGATACGGGTCGTTGAATCTGCCTTTTTCCCATGCTTTGCAAACAAAGGAAGTCAGGCTCATGGCGCCGTGCTCTTTTGCAATGCGTGCAATGTTTTTTGCAATGTTGGCGGAAAATTCCTTTTCACCGTCGGTGAAGCCGAGGAACAAACAACGTTCCATGTCTTTGTATCCGAGTTTGTCGAGCATCGGATGCAGAGGTGTTTCGTCCACATTATAAAGACGAAGCATCAGGTTTGTTTCTTCGGGGTCAGACAGACGGAAAACGGAAGAATAACCGCATTCGCACTGCATCATTTCGCGTGCGGCATCCATTGCGGTTTCCCAATCCTTGAAGATGTAGGAAAAACGCTTGCGGTTTTCGGGCATGTAACGGCGAACCTTGAGAGTGACTTCCGTCAATACACCGAATGTGCCTTCTGAACCCATCATGATCTGATTGAGGTCGGGACCCGTTGCTTCTCTCGGATAATGCGGGGTCTGGATCACACCGATGGGCGTTGCATATTTTTGCGACAGCACAATGTCTGCAATCGTGCCGTAGTAGGTGCTGTTTTGTCCTGCACCGCGGGTAACGACCCAACCGCCGACACTGGAATATTCAAACGACTGCGGGAAATGACCGCAGGTATAAGCACGCTTTGCACCGAACACATCCACAGCATTGTTGAGTGCTTTTTCGAGGTCGGGACCCGAAAGACCCGCTTGCACGGTGATGGTCTGATCGGTTTCGTTGAAAAAAAGAATCTTGTTAAAGCGCTTTCTCATGTCAAGCGAAACACCGCCCTTGACGGGTTCCACACCGCGTGTGACGGACGAACCGCCGCCGTACACATACAGCGGAATGCTATTTTGAGTGCAGTAAGCGACAATCTGCTCGACTTCTTCGGATGTAGACGGAAAAATAACCACATCGGGCAAGGAATCGAACTTTCTTTCGCGAATGCGAAGAAGGTCATACGCGGTTTTGCCGTAAGCCACGGCAAGACGGTCATAATCTTTGGTGGAAACATAGCTTGTGCCCACAATGGCACGAAGACCGTTGAGATGCTGTTCGCTTAATTTCGACGGATAATCGGACAAATCCACTTCATCCCAGCCGATGTCGCCGTCGTACTGACGAAAATCGTCATCGGTCATATCGAAGGTGGATTTCATCATCTTGTAAAGCGATTCCTTGGGGTACTTCACAAAATCCGGGTCACCCCAACGGAAAATGGAACGATAACTTTTTGCGGGAGCTGCTTCTTTGATCCATTTCGGCTCAAAGCCCTTGTACGGTTTTGTGCTCATTTTTTTAACCCTCCGTTTTCTTCATTCCCTTGAATACGGGCAAAAGTTTCGGATATAGTTTGGTGTAAACATTTTCGTAAATATCTTCGTAAATCAGGCTCTTTTTCATGTCAGGTTCAAAAACATCGCAGATACGAACCATGGATTTGATGGCGGCATCGTAATTCTTGAATTCCTTGAGAGCCACAAAGGCAACCATGGATGCGCCGAGCGAGGAGGCTTCGTGCGTGTGGATTCTTTTGACGGGAATGCCGAACATGTCGGCTGTGATCCGGCAGATTTCGTCGCTCTGCGAACCGCCGCCTGCCACAAACAGCTCGTGGATCTTGGTCTTGGAACGCTTTTCCATCAGGTGCATGCCTTCCATCAGGGCGAAGTTGATGCCTTCGATGATGGCTCTGTAAATGTGATATTTTGTGTGCAGGGGTGTAAAGCCCGTGATGGTACCCTTTGCAAGCGGGCAGGCAACACCGGGTTCCCAATAGGGTTGCACAATGAGTCCGTCGCAACCTGCGGGAATGTCAGCCAATGTTTTGTTGAGGTATTCTTCGGGAGAAATGCCCTGTTCTGCGGCAAGTCTTGCTTCTTCCTGCGCGAAATTAGCAATAAACCAACGAAGCATGGCATAGCCGAAGAAAATCTGAATTTCGGGGTTCCATGTGTCATTCAGCACTGCGGGGTAGGCGGGCAAAAACTGCTGGGGTTCAAAATATTTTTTGGTTGCAAACTGCACGGTGGCACTTGTGCCGAAGGATAAAGCGGCTTTACCTGCCTTGTTGACGGAAAGCCCCAATGTTTCACACCCCTTGTCCGAGCCCGTTGCAATCAGCGGCAAACCTGCGGGAATGCCCGTCTTGGCGGCGGCTTCATCGGTGATTTCGCCGATGACAGAACCGCTTTTTACAAGTCTGCACAGGTTCTTTTCGGGAATGTCGAATACGCAACGGGTCATTTCACTTTGTGCCATCCATTTGCGGTCTTCGTAGTTCAGCGGCAGATGCCCGATCTGGTTGGCGGCAGTGTCGCGAAGCACACCCGTCAGCAGGTAGTTGAGGTAAGTCGGCAAGAATACGAATTTATCCGTTTTGCGGAAAATATGCGGTTCCTTTTCTTTGATCCAGTTGCAGAATGCTGCGGAATGCTGCATTTTTGCCGTTTCCATCATGCCTGCATATTCAAAAGCGAATTTTTTGACAGCGCCTGCGGGAAGCGAGCCCGTTGCTTCGCGTCTGTCGAGCCACAGAATCATGTTGCGAAGCGGTTTTCTGTCCTTATCAAGGCAAAGCAGGGTGTCACGGATGGTTGTGACGGTTATCGCCTTGATGTCATCAAACAGATCGCCTGCCTTTTCTTTAAGGGCTTGCGAAGCCTCGCACAGTTTGTTGAAATAAAAATCGGGGTCCTGTTCGGCTTGTCCGGGATATTCGGAAATGAACGGTTCTTCATAAACCATCTGCACAAAAGCAGGGAAATTACCCTCTTTGTCGCAAAGCATGGCACGAATACTCTGTGTGCCGATGTCAAAAGTAAGAATCAATGCTTCTCCCATGGTTGTTACTCCTTTAAAATATTGCTTGTCGCAATGATGTCAGCGGCAGTGCCGCATACGTTTTTGATGATGATGTCACCCGTTCCGATACGCTCCTGCACGGTGACACGGTTTATTGCCTGCATGACTTCAAAAATTTTATCTTTGGGGATTTCGCAGCTGACCTTCACGGGCAGCACGGGCACATCCCTGAATGCAGTGCGGACAGTCGAACAAATGCTTCTCATCGGGTTGGTCATTTCATTCTGTGCAAAAGTGAGTCCCTTTCTGCATTTTTGTCCGCTTATTTTTATGTTTTTGCCTTCACCTTCAATGTGCAGGGTGCATCCGTTGGGGCAGACGATGCAAACAAGTTCTTTCATGCTTCACCCTCCTTGATTTTCAGTGTGACCGTGTCACCTGCTTTTAAATCAAAACCGGCAAAGTCTATTTCAATTCTTTCCATTTCGGGGGGACGAAGATGGTTGTATTTTTTCTCATACACACTCACACCGTTTACAATTACCTGCAAGCTGGATTTGGTGAACACTTTTTTGCTTCTGAAATACACAATCGCTTTTTGGTTTTCATCCGTCAGGTCCATTTTCTGCGGCACAACATACGCAACACCGTCCCCCGGAAAGAGGGATGCAAACAGACGTTTTTTCGGTGTCCATGCAGCGGCATTTCTGCCTGCGGTTTCTCCGCTTTCGGATACAAAATCCACAAGGTCATTCACATGCAGGGCATTCCCGCAGGAATAAACCCCTTTCAGCATTGTCTGCAAATTCTGGTCACAGACAGGGCCTTTGGTGTTCGGGTCAATTTTGATGTCCAGTGTTTCGGCAAGCTCGTTTTCGGGGATGAGACCGACTGAAAGAATCAGGCTGTCACATTCAATGATCTGACGGGTAGAGTCGATCGGTTTTTTGTTTTCGTCAACCTGTGCCACTTCCACCGCCGTCAGACGGTCATGTCCGAACACACGGGTCACTGTGTGCGACAAATAAAGCGGAATGTTATAATCGTGCAAACACTGGTGGATGTTTCGTGTCAGTCCCGACGGAGTCGGTTGCAGTTCGTAAACACCGAGCACCTTGGCACCCTCTAAGGTCAGTCTTCTTGCCATAATCAGCCCGATGTCGCCCGAGCCGAGAATCACGCATTTTTGTGTCGGCATCACACCGCAAAGATTGACAAAATTCTGTGCCGTGCCTGCGGTGAAAACACCCGCGGGGCGTGTGCCGTGAATAAAGACCTGCTTTGCGGTGCGTTCACGGCAACCCGTGGCAAGAATAATGGTTTTTGTAAGAACCTTGTGCATACCGTCACGGCTGACAAGGGTGAGGGTGTAGCCTTCGCCGGTACGGTCAATCTGCGTAACAAAGGTCAAGGTTTTTGCTTCTATGTTTCGTTCGTTGAATTCCTGCATGAACCGTTCTGCATATTCGGGGCCTGTCAGCCGTTCGCCGAACCGCACAAGACCGAAGCCGTCGTGAATACATTGCTTTAAAATACCGCCCAGGCGGGCTTCGCGTTCAATAAGAAGCACTTTTGCGCCGTTTTTGTCGGCTTCAATGGCGGCGGCAAGACCTGCAGGACCTCCGCCGATGATCGTTACATCTGCTTTGATCACAGTTCTTCGCCTCCTTTGGTTTTGCCGAACAGCAAAAAGGCTTTGTCGCCGGATTTCGTGACTTCTTCAAGCGGAATTCCCTGATGTTCTGCGATGATCTGTGCCACAAGCGGGGAACAGAAGCCACCCTGACAGCGACCCATACCGGGGCGGACACGTTTTTTGATGCCGTCCACGGTCGGAACACAAATGGGGGCATTGAGTGTATCAATGATTTCGCCTTTGCTGATTTCCTCGCAACGGCACACGATTTCGCCGTAATCGGGATTTTCCTTTATCATGCGGTTTCTTTGCGAAACGGGCATTTCTGCAAGGCGGGGAGGTGCTTTGCGGACGGGAGTGAATTTTTCATTGCGAAGCACCAGCTTTTCCGCTTGCAGAATGTCGATTGCCATTCTTGCAACATCCCGTGCGACCGCGGGTGCTGTGGTCAGCCCCGGGGACTGAATGGCGGCACAGTGAATGAGATTTTTTGTTTTTCTGCCTTTCTCAATCACAAAATCTTCTTCAAAATCGGGTGCACGCACGCCCGTGAAATAAGTTATGATGTCGCGCTCTGTTAAGTCGGGCGCGGTGACTTTCTGTTTTGTAAAAACGGTGTTGATGCTTGTCGGAGTGGTGGCAAAATTTTCTTTTTCGTTGGTTTCAACCGCGTCGGGACCTGCTAAAATATTTCCGTGTGCGGTGTGCAAAAGCCCGCCGCCTTTTGTATGCGTATGTAGTTCAAGTTGTTTGACCGAGGCAATGCTTCCAAGCAATTTCCCCGCTTTTTTGTCGAGAATAGAGTTCGTACCTCTGCGCGGGTGAATGGAATAAAAACGGTCCTTTGCCATTTTTGCAATTTCTTCGCTGAACACACCTGCGGCATTGATGACGATGTGCGGATACAGTGTGCCTTTATTGGTTTGCACACTCGTGATTTTTCCGTTTTCGACCGTCATTCCGAGCACCGCCGTGTTCAAAGACACTTCGGCACCGTTCTGCACGGCATTTTCCGCACAGGCGATGGTCAGTCCGTAGGGGCAGATGCACCCCGCTGTGGGGTTATACAATGCGAATTTGAATTCTTTGTTCAGATTCGGTTCTTTTTTTCTTAACTTCTTGCCCGAAATGATGTACGTTTCTTTGCAACCGTCTATGTATTTGCGCTTGAGTGCATACAAAGTCACAAAGCCTTTCAGTGCATTTTGTGTGAAGCAGGCATACTGCCCGCAACGGTCAAACGGCACATCCAACGCATCGGAAAGGGCAGGGAACATTTGGTTTCCAAGTAACACATAATGTTGTTTCAGCGACCCTTTTGCCAAATCCACACCGGGGTGAATTTCGCCGTCATTTCTGCCCGAAGCGTGCATGGCAAGGTCTGCTTCTTTTTCGACAAGCAGGGCATCAACATTCCAACGGGATAATTCACGCAATATCGTCGCACCCGAAATGCCGCCGCCGATCACAAGCACATCGGGGCGTTTGCCGTCGAGTGTGTTGTCTGTTTGTGCGGGCACACGCATGGGGGCATCGGCTTTGCCCGTAAAGACGATGTCGTTGACCACATGCACATTTTTGTCCTTTGAAACGCACATGGAACAGGCCTTGACGATTTTATCCCAATCGTCAAGTTCACCCGTCACAAAACGGCAACCGTCTTCTTCGCGGACTTTGATTCCGGGGAATTTTTCATCCAGTCTTTTTTGTAATTTTTTGATATTCATCTTTCTCACACACCAAAAAATAATTACAGTTAAAATTATTTTATCACTTTTTTTTGCACGTTTCAACATTTTTGTTTTTTATATAATTATAATATAAATTTTTCGTTTACTTTAACAAATTTGAATTTCATGTATTGTGCAAAAAAGAAAAAACTTGTCATTTCGTAAGCGGTGTGCTACAATACCGACGGAGGAAATGCCATGCAAAGCGAAGAAGCTGTTTTTGTGAATCGTTTATATGATCTTGCCGAGCAAGCCTGCAAAACGGGGAAGTACCGTTTTACGGGTTTCTTGGGGTTGCATGAACAGAATTTGTTGCTCAAAGAACAGCAAAATCTCAATTTTGCCGGGCTCACTCTTTTTGGCGGCTGTGATGATGCCGATCGCAGAATGGCTCGCTTCGGTTGCGAAGAATTATGCGGTTATGAACAGCCGTTTCCGATCACATTACTGCGTCTGACACCCCGTTCACAAAAATATGCCGATGCTCTGTCGCACCGTGATGTGTTGGGTGCATTGATGGGACTTGGCATTGAACGAAGCTGTGTCGGGGATATTTACATAAAAGACAATATCGCCTTTGTTTTTGTGGTCGATCAGATGGCAGACCTCGTTTGCCGTGAGCTGTCTTCCGCAAAGCACACAACACTCGATTGCGAGCGAACAGAAGCCTTGCCCGATGGGGTCGGCACGGCACTGCGGGAAGAAGTTTTTTTGGTGGCGTCCGAACGGCTTGACTGCATTGTTGCTGCCGTGTTTAATCTCTCGCGTGAAACTGCCGCAGAATTGTTCCGTCATGAAAAGGTGTTTGTCAACGGCATTACTTTGCAGGGAAGCCGCACCGCCCCCGAACAAGCCGTTATTTCCGTGCGTGGCTTCGGGAGATTCCGTTACGGCGGTGTTGAATCCGTTTCGCGCAAAGGAAAACCCCGCGTGACTGTGTGGCTCTATGAATAATTGTTGCAAAAATGCAACAAATGTGTTACAATAAGCACAACTCATTATCTGAGAGGTTATGTTATGACACATATTGAAAATTTTAAACATGAAGATAACTGGCAGGATGTCAAGGATGCCACCATGAATACCATCGGCAAGGCGACAGGCAAATATCCCGATTCCCAATGGAAACTGAAGCTCATCCGTGCCGAGCATTCCCCCATTCGCAAACTCAAATTTTCATGGCGTTGGGTCGAATTACCCTATTGGGTCAGCGTGCATTTTGTGCGTCATAAGATCGGTATTGAGCATTTTGTAAAAAGTCAGCGAAGTGACCGCACAGGGGAAGACCGTACCGCAAAAACACAGGATGCACCCGTTTCACACGAATGCGAATGCGACGGTCAGACCATGATCAACATTTCCCGCAAGCGTCTTTGCACCTGTGCCAGTCCCGAAACCCGTGCTGCATGGCAGATGGTCAAGGATGAGGTTGCCAAGTGCGAACCCGAACTTGCACACTGCATGGTGCGTGAGTGTGTTTACCGCGGCTTCTGCCCCGAAATGTTTGGTTGCGGATATGACAAAACGGCAGCCTTCCAAAAAGAACTGGAAGACTACCGCAGTAATAATATCTGAATTCACTCTGATAAAATTTTAAAACTCTGTGCCCCGTGCACCTGATGTTTTCCGTTGAATACATCCGCTGTGTAATTGTGTTCTGCACCCAGCAGGGCATAAACACGGCGGATTTTTTCGATGGCGGGCAAGGTGCCGTCTATGGGGAACAAGGGGTCTTTTTTGCCGCTTTCGGTCACCAAAACACGCGGCGCGAGTGCACACGCAAAGTCGGCAATGTCGCCTGTGTTTATCACATCGGGGAAGTAATTGTCGGGGCAGTGCCACATGCGCAGAATGCTTGTCTTAAAGGAATTCACATACCCCGCAATGCAGATTTTTTGAAACCGTTCATCGAGCACAGAAGCATACAACGCGGTCAAACCGCCGCCCGAAATGCCCATGATGCCGAGTTTGTTTTTATCCGTTTTTTTCTGTTGCAGAAGGATGTCCGCGCATACGATTGCCTGCAGAATGCGCATGCTTGCCGTGGTCACCCCAAAGGGTAAAAAGTGGCTCGAAACGGTCTTGCAGGAAGACGAATAAAACGGAATTTTAAAATCCTTTTCCAACTTCATTTCGCCGAATCCGAACAACTCGGGGGCGGCAACCATGCAACCCTTTTCGGCAAGTTTTACGGCAAATTGCTTTTGGTATTCATCGAAAAACGGTAAGATTTTCGGCTTGCCGTTTTTTCTTGTGCCCAAAATCTGCCGCACCCCGTAGCCGTGCCCGCACAGTGCGACAACGGCAGGGGATTGGGTCTGCATATTTTTAGGAATCAGCAGATAAACGGGCATGGCTAACCCCTCGCAGTAGGTCACTGCAAGTTTTTGTTGCACAAAAGTGCCGCGGTCGGTTTCGGAAATACATTCAATTTTGTAATTTTTAAGCCTTGCGGGGATTTTGTCCAAAGCAAAAATCCGTTCGGCTTCGCGTTTGATTTTTTCACAGACCGCAATCGCAGAATCACGGTCAGTTGCAACCGTAAACGGGTCTTTGTAAACCGATCTGAACAGGCTGTTCATGTAGTTGTCGATGGCAAAGGGGTGTTTCATAAAAACCTCATTTTGTGAGCTTCAAAAGTGTCTGCATGTCCTTGCGGAAGCAGTCTTCATCGTCATTTTTGCAGAATTCAAGATAGTAATTGCCGTTAAATCCGTTGGCTTTGAGCGTGTCAACAAAGCCTTGCACCTTGCGTTCGCCTTTACTTAATAGGCAACGGCGTGCGCCGAGTAAATCCCAATAAAACAGGTGCACATTCTTTGCAATGTGTGCAACGCACGATAAATTTTCTTCATCCTTGCCGAGATACCGCGGTTGCCAGTAAGTGCGGGTCGTGTTGCACATCGAAAGCAGTCGCAATGCGGCTTTGCCGCTGTCGGTCATGGTGTTCGGGTGAAATTCAAACGCAAGCGTAATGCCGTATTTTGCGGCAAGTTCTTCGTCCTTTGCAATGCACTCGCCCACGGCTTTCCACTCGTCGTCCGAATACTGTGCACTGCCCTTGTTGCCGGCCCAGATGCGAAGTGTATCGGCACCCAGTGCCGAGCAGATTTCAAGATACCGTTTCAGCTCATTTCTGTCCGAGTGGGCGGTGCGGTAATAACTGCCGTAGGAAGAATGCACAATGCCGAGGTCATCGCATTTTTTTGCGGTCTCTTTTGCAATGTTCACATCCGTCACATGCACATCGCCCGTCCATTCAATGCATTCGCATTTGGTTTCTTCGGCAAGGCGCAGAATTTCATCAATGGTCTTTTTGCGGAAAGTTACGGAATTAAAGCCTGTCATTTTACATCCACCGCCGTCGAAGTTTTTGTGTCGGCGGAGTTAAGACCGACATGGAAAATATAAGCATCATCCGTTTCATATTCCTTGGTGTCTGCATTGTAGAAAGCAAGGTCAGAAACGGGAATGGTCACGGTGGCCTTTTTGGTTTGTCCGGGTTCGGTGAAAACGCGTCTGAAGCCCTTGAGCAGCTTGACGGGACGTCCTTCTTGTTCGGAAGAAGCATAAATCTGCACGGGGCAGTCGCCTGCCATACCGCCTTTGTTTGTCACTGCAAAATGGACTTTGATTTCATCATTTTTGCATTCGGCTTTCACGCGGGAAACGGAATAATCGGTATAGGAAAGACCGAATCCGAACGGATAAGCGGGTGCAATATTTTCTTTTTCGAACAGCGTATAGCCGTGGTAATAGCCGTATTTGATTTCCTTGGTGTCATCGCCGATTCTGCGGAAATCGGGATAATCTTTTTCATTCTTTGCAATCGTAAAGGGAAGTCTGCCCGAGGGGTTCACATCGCCCGACAGAATGTCTGCCAGTGCCGTGCCACCCTCCAGACCGCTGTAAAAGCTGAACACAATGCCGTCTGCAAGACCGTCCCATTCGTCAATGACATAAGCACTGCCGCCCATGATGTTGACAATGAGCTTTGCTTTACTTTGTGCAACGGCACGGATGAGTGCTATGTCTTCAAGCGGAATACGAAGACTTTCTCTGTCGCCGCCTGCACCCTGCGGTTTTTTCTTGACCTCACCGAGATTTACAAGGAATTCACCCTCTTGCAGATAGTCGCTGCCGACACAAACAACGGCATAGTCCGAACTGTTTGCAAGATCAAGTGCCTTGTCAGGGTCACAGCCGTTATACAGTTTCACATTTTCCGTGCCGAAACGGCGAAGAAGTCCTTTATACGGAGTGACGGTGTAGGGGCTGTACACATTGCTCGAACCGTGGTCGCCGACATTGACTTTGTCTGCATATCTGCCGATCACGGCTATTGCTTTGTCCGCGGCGATGGGCAGACATTTGTCTTTGTTTTTAAGAAGTGTTATGCCCTTTTGTGCGGCTTCTCTTGCCAATGCTCTGTGCTCGGTGCAAAGCACAACGCTTTCGGGTTGGGGCTTGGTGTTGGGCTCGTTCACAATCAGCGCACGCAAAATGCGTTGTACGGAAAGGTCAACCGTTGCCATACTCACCTTACCCGTTTTCAGAAGCAAGGGAAGTGAGGCATATTTGAATGTATACGGCATTTCGATGTCAAGACCTGCATTGAGCGCCTGTGCGGCATCGTGAATGCCGAAGAAGAAGTCGGAAATGGCGAAGCCGTCAAATCCCCATTCGTTGCGAAGAATGTCTGTCAGCAGTTCTTTGCTGTCGCAGCTGTAGGTGCCGTTGACCTTGTTGTATGCCGCCATAATGGACAGTGCCCCTGCATCGATACATTTTTTGAAATGAGGCAGATACACATCACGAAGAGTTTCAACGTCTGCAATTGCATCCACCGAAAAACGCAGATCTTCAATGCTGTTGAGCGCATAGTGCTTGGGACATGCCATCACGCCGTAATTCTGCACAGCTTTGGTAAGGGCAACCCCCATTCTGCCAAGCAGATACGGGTCTTCGCCGTAGGTTTCCTGCGCGCGGCCCCATGCGGGATGACGAAGAAGATTGATGCAGATGCCTGCAAAGTAGTTTGCTCCCTGTGCGAGAGATTCCTTTGCAATGGCTTCACCGATGCGGTATTCAAGGTCATCGTCAAAAGCCGCACCGCGAAGCATGGAAACGGGGAAACAGGTGGATTTGCCCATCACAACCCCGCGCGGACCATCCGTGAAGCGCACTTCGGGGATGCCGAGGCGTTTGCAACCGCCTGCTTTGTAGGGCGTTGCATTGTAATAACGGGCATATTTGAAAACATTTTTCACCGTTGCGCTCATGGCATGGCCGCGAAGCATTTTGATTTTTTCATTCGTGGTCATTTCGTTGCAAAGTTTGTTTGCAAGGTCGGCAAGGTTTTCTTTTGTCGGATTTTGCAAATAAAGGTCTACCGCATTCTGAAAGGTCATGGCAAAAATCTCCTTCACTCATTTATGATTTCTATGATAAATTATATTTATCCTATTGTCAAGAAAAGAAATATTTAGTATAGTAAGGGAAGAAGGAGGGATTATTGTGTTTGAAATCCCCAAAAATAAAGAAAATTTGCTTGCCCTTTGCAAGCAGACCAATGTGACTTTGCCGTATGCGGATGATTTTGGTGTGCTCTCTCAGCCGTTAAAGGTCGGCAAAAAACAAGCTCCCAACCGCATCTGCTATCAGGCAATGGAGGGCTGTGACGGCACAGCTGACGGTGCACCCGATGCACTGACATTGCGCCGTTATGAGCGCTTTGCCAAGGGCGGTGCGGGAATTATCTGGTTTGAAGCCACCGCCGTTTGCGAAGAAGCAAGAGCCAATCCGCGCCAGTTGTGGATTACCAAAGAAAATGTGTCTGCTTTTGCGGATGCCGTTAAAATGATCCGCGAAACCTGCCTTCGTGAAAACGGCTATGTTCCGATTATCATCTGTCAGCTGACCCATTCGGGCAGGTATTCCAAGCCCAATGGTACACCTGCACCGCTGATTGCTTATAACAACCCCTTGTTCGAAAAGGACAATCCGATTGATGCTTCCCGCATTGTCACGGATGAATACCTCGACACTGTTTCCGAAATGCTCAGTGATGCGGCTGTTCTTGCCGAGCAGGCAGGCTTTGACGGGGTGGACATCAAGAGCTGTCACCGCTATCTCAACAGCGAGCTGCTGTCGGCTTTCAACAGAACGGGTCGCTACGGCGGCAGCTTCGCAAACCGCACACGGCTTCTTCGCGAAAGCGTGCAGAAATCAATCGCAAAATGCGGCAAAGATTTCATTGTCACAACAAGACTGAATATCTATGACGGATTCCCATATCCTTACGGCTTCGGTGTCAATAAAGACAGCGGTTTAACCCCCGATTTTTCAGAGCCCGTGCGCCTTGTCAAGGAGCTCGTTTCCCTCGGTATGCCGCTTATCAACATCACCATGGGCAACCCCTATGTCAATCCCCATGTCAACCGTCCCTTTGCGGCAGGGCTTTACGAACCGCCCGAAGAACCGCTTTTCGGTGTGCAGAGAATGCTTGACGGTACTGCCGAAATCAAAAAAGCAGTCGGCAATGTCCCCGTCATCTGCTCGGGGCTTTCGTTCCTCGGCATCACGGCGGCAAACTGCACCGCGGCTTACATCGAAAACGGCGACTTCGATTTTGCAGGCTTCGGCAGGCAGACGCTGGCTTACCCCGACATTGCAAAGGATATCGTGAATAACAACATACAGGCAAACAAACTGTGCATTTGCTGCGGCAAATGCAGTGAACTGATGCGTGCAGGCGGTACCCCCGGTTGCATCGTCCGTGATGCGGCTTTGTATGCCCCGATGTATAAAGAAAAGGTGAAAAACGCATGAAATGTGCCATTGTAACGGGATGTATGGGCGGCATCGGCTTTGCAGTCACAAAACAATTGCTCAACGACGGCTTTTTTGTTGTCGGCATGGGCACATCCCCGAAAGAAAAAAAGCAGGAACAAATTGCCTCTCTCGGTGAACACTTTTTGTATGTCAGCGGCAATATAGCAGATGCAAATGACCGTAAGAATCTGCTCGATACCGCTTTGCAGACGGGAAAACAGATTTTTGTGCTTGTCAACACCGCAGGGGTTGCACCGACCGTGCGTCGTGACATTCTCGAAATGACCGAAGAAAGCTATGACCGTGTGATGAATATCAACCTCAAAGGCGCAGTTTTTCTGACCCAATCGGTTGCCAATGAAATGCTCAAAAATGAAGACGAAAACGGGGCCAAAGGCCGCATTGTCAGCATTTCTTCCTGCTCGGCTTACACAAGCTCTGTGAGCCGCGGAGAATACTGCCTTTCCAAATCCGCCATGAGCATGATGACCATGCTTTTTGCCGACCGCCTTGCCAATGAGGGGATCACGGTCAACGAAGTCTGCCCGGGCATCATTGCAACGGATATGACCGCCCCCGTGCAGGAAAAATACGATAAACTCATTGCCGACGGTCTTGTGCCCATGCACCGCTGGGGCACACCCGAAGATATTGCAAAGGCTGTCAAAACGCTGTATGACGGCTCGCTCGGATTCACAACAGGGCAGTCCATCATTGCCGACGGCGGTCTGCACATCAGAAAATTATAAACTATGAAACAGACAAATCTTTCTATCCACAATCGGAAAATCAAAACATATTTCGTCAACACCCTTGTGGTCGGCAGCGGTGCGGCAGGCTATGCGGCGGCTGTACGGCTGTGGGAAGGCGGCAATGAAAACATTGCGTTGCTGACCGAAAACAGGCTCTGCGGGACGTCCCGAAATGCAGGGTCAGACAAGCAGACCTACTACAAGCAGGGAATCGGTGCTATGGGAACGGACAGCCCCCTCCGGATGGCAAAAGACCTTTTTGCAGGCGGTGCCATGGACGGCGACACAGCTTACTGTGAGGCGGTCAATTCCTTGCCGTGCTTTTTCAGACTCGCGCAGATGGGCGTTGCATTCCCGACCAACCGTTACGGAGAATTTGTCGGCTACCGTACCGACCACGACACAGCGGGCAGAGCCACCAGCGCAGGGCCGCTGACCTCCAAAATGATGACCGAAGCGTGGGAAAAGGAATTTGAAAAATACGCAATCCCCATGCTTGACAATCTGCTTGCGGCTGAAATTTTGAAAGACGAAAACGGTGCGGTCTGCGGTGTGTTTGCTATCCGCACGGATGCAGACCCGACCGAAGAAAACAGGGTGCTTATCGGTTGTGCAAACCTGATTCTTGCCACGGGCGGCCATGCGGCAGTGTATGCCGACACAGTCTATCCGGACGGTCACACGGGCTCTTTGGGGCTTGCCGTGCAGGCAGGCGCCGGAATGCAGAATCTGACTGAATGGCAGTACGGGCTTGCAAGTGTAGCCCCTAAATGGAATGTGTCGGGTACTTACATGCAGAGTCTGCCCGCGCTCATCAGTATCGATGAAAACGGCAATCGCACCGACATTCTGCAAAAATACATTCCCGACATCGGAACAGGGCTTTCACTTTTGTTCCGCAAAGGCTATGAATGGCCGTTTGACAGTGCGAAAGCCGAAAACGGGTCTTCACAGATCGACCTGCTTGTGCACAAAGAAAAATCCCTCGGCAATCGGATTTATCTCGATTACACCGTTAATCCATACGGCGAAAAGTTTGACCTTTCTCTGCTCGATACGGAAGCAAAATCTTATCTCGAAAACGCAAATGCCCTGCTTGCAACCCCCTTGCAAAGGCTTTTGCAGATGAACACACCTGCCTATGAATTATACTTTAACAAGGGTGTTGACCTTGCAGAACAGCCCTTGGAAATCGCCCTTTGCGCGCAGCACTGCAACGGCGGTGTTGCTGTGGATGCTTGGTGGCAATCGTCCGTGGAAGGCTTGTTTGTCTGCGGTGAAGCGGCCGGCACGCACGGTGTGCGCAGACCCGGCGGCAGTGCGTTGAATGCGGGGCAGGTCGGTGCGTTGCGTGCTTCGCAATTCATCAACGCCAAATGTGAAGACAAGGTGACAAATGAACAGACTCTTCTTGCAAGTGCGGCACATCTTTTTGCTGAATCGCAACAAAAAACAGACAAAAAAAATTCTTTACAGACCCTTGCAAGTCGTGTGTTTATGAGTGAACACGCAGGTGCAATCCGCAATGCCGATCAGTGCCGACAAATGCAAGAAAGCCTTGCAGAACAACTTCTGCAATATGAAAAAACCGCACCCGTGCAGGATGCGGAATTTTACAGATGCCGTCATGCGTTGTTTACACAATGTGCACAACTCAACGCTCTTTACACTCTTGCAGCCCATGGTATTGTGCGCGGCGGTGCTGTGTGGACAGATGTTGATCCGACCGAAGACAACACCCTTTTGCAATCGGTGGTCGAAACGCAGTACAAGGATGGGGACTTTGTTTCCTCCCTTCGCGCACCCCGCCCCTTGCCCGACGGCGGCGGTTTCTTTGAAGAAGTCTGGCGGTCTTTCCGTGAAAACGGGAATGTTGAATAAAAAAAGAATATAAAGGATATGAATTATAAACGGAATCTGCATTGTTTTGCGGATTCCGTTTTTGTGTGGCACATAAAAACACACCGTCCGAATGCGGACGGTGTGAAGGAAAGAACGATTCTTACAGAACTCTGCCTTTTCTCTTGTCGTTCATACGAAGGAAGATCTTGAGAATTTCAAGACCCGGAACAACAGCGAAGCCGAGGCCGAATGCGATGAACAGGTCTGTCAGCGACAGGTAACCTACCTGATGCTCAAAGGTAAGAGCAAGCGGAGCAAGGCTGAACAGGTTTGCAAGCGGTTCAACGCAAACAACGATGAGGGTGAGAATGGTGGTCAGCACAAATGCACCGATCAACCACCAGTTCTGCTTCTTCATTGTGAAGATGGAACCGTGCTGTGAACGCATGCAGATTGCCTTGAAGATTTCCATGAAGTTCATGGTCAAAAATGCCATGGTGGTAGCTTCCAGAGCAATGTTCGCATCGCTTCTGATGAGAGCGAGATCCCAGCTTGCGCCGCCGGTAGCCATGTTGACACCGATGAAGTAGGAAGCAATAACAACAGCGGCAAGGAAGATGCCCTGGGTTACCATGTCAAAGCCTGCACCGTTTGCGAAAACGGATTCGTTTGCGGGTCTGGGCTTTCTCTTCATGAGGTTGCTTTCTGCTTTTTCCATACCGAGAGCAAGGCCCGGAACAGAGTCGGTGACCATGTTGATCCAAAGAAGGTGAGGAGCAGAGAAGAACTGCAATTTCAGAACGGCGGAAATGAACATAACGAGAATTTCTGCCATGTTGGTGGAAAGCTGGAAGCCGAGAACCTTACGGACATTGTCGTAGATCTTTCTTCCTTCTTCAACAGCGTTGACGATGGTCGCAAAGTTGTCATCTGCAAGAACCATGTCGGAAACGCCCTTGGTAACGTCGGTACCTGTGATCCCCATGCCGATACCGATGTCTGCAGCCTTGATGGAGGGTGCGTCGTTAACGCCGTCACCGGTCATAGCCGTGACCTGACCGCGGGCTTTCCATGCCTTGACGATACGGGTCTTGTGTTCGGGCTGCACACGGGCATAAACGGAATATTTGGGAACGAGTTCAACGAGTTCTTCGTCGGTGTAGTCTTCAAGGTCTGCACCGAGGATGGCTTCGGATGCATCGGTGATGATGCCGAGGTCTTTTGCAATTGCAACAGCGGTATCCTTGTGGTCGCCCGTGATCATAATCGGACGGATACCTGCACTGCGGCATTCTTCAATAGCGGGCTTGACTTCGGGACGACAGGGGTCGATCATGCCGACGAAGCCGATGAAGGTCATGTTGTCTTCAAGTGCTTCTGCATCGAAGGATGCGGGAGCAGCATCATATTCTCTGTAAGCGGCGCCGAGAACGCGAAGAGCGCGGTCTGCAAAGCCTTTGATGCCTGCGGAAAGATTTGCTCTGAAAGCATCGTCAACGGGCTTCTTGGTGCCGTCGGTGTCGATGTAATGGGTGCAGTGCTTGACAAGGATTTCGCAAGCACCCTTGGTGTACTGAATGATCTGACCGTTGTGGTTGTGAACGGTGGACATCATCTTTCTGCCGGAATCGAACGGAGCTTCGCCGATTCTGGGATATTCAGCTTCCAGTTCATACTTGGGCATGTTCAGGGCAAGACCGTAGTTCACAAGGGCACACTCGGTCGGTTCGCCTGTTGCCTGGGTTTCGCCGGGCTTGACGGTAGCGTCGTTGCAGAGGGTCATGCAACGTGCAAGCAGATTTTCGTCGAAAGCCGTTTTGTCAACAACTGTCATCTTGTTCTGGGTCAGTGTGCCGGTCTTATCCGAGCAGATGATCTGGGTGCAGCCGAGGGTTTCAACGGCGGTCAGCTTGCGGATAAGAGCCTGACGCTTGGACATGGCGGTAACACCGAGAGAAAGGATGATTGTTACAACAGCGGGAAGACCTTCGGGAATAGCCGCAACAGCAAGCGCAACAGCAAGAATGAAGGTGTCAAGAGCTGCCATGCCGAGCACATCCCAGCCTTCAAAATTGAAGTGGAAGCCACCTTCAAAGGAAATAAGTTCGGTTACGATACCGTAAGCAAACATGAAGATACAGATGCCGATAACGATCTTGGTGAGGGTCTTGGAAATTTCGCCCATCTTGATCTGCAGGGGAGTCTGTTCTTCTTCACTCTGTGCAAGTGCTTCTGCGATCTTACCCATTTCGGTATCCATACCGATGGCGGTAACAACAGCCTTGCCGCGGCCGTAAACCACGGTGGAGCCGGAATACATCATGTTCTTGCGGTCGCCGAGAGCAACGTCTTTTTCGCCTTCTTTGAGAGTCAGAAGATCAACGAGCTTGGTAACGGGAACACTTTCGCCGGTCAGTGCTGCTTCTTCAACTTTCATTGAATAGCTTTCAAGAATACGGCAGTCAGCGGGAACAGCGTCACCTGCTTCAAAAACAACAACGTCACCGATGGTGATGTCTTCGCTTTTGATAACCTGGATTTCGCCGTCACGGATGACCTTGCTGGTCGCCGCCGTCATTTCTTTAAGTGCATCAATGGCGGATTCGGCCTTGCTTTCCTGCACGAGGGAGAGAACGGTGTTGATGATAACAACAACGAGGATGATGAAGAAGTCTGCGAGGTCGGAGCCTGTGATTTTTTCACCTGCGGCTTTGCGTTCAATGAAGGTTGTAACGATGGTGATGCCGGCTGCTGCGAGCAGCATGATGATCATGGGGTCTGCCAGGGATTTGATGAATTTCTTGAAAAGGCTGTCCTTTTCAGCTTCTTTGAGCTTGTTTTTGCCATACTTTTCAATTCGCTCATTTGCTTGTGCGGTGGTAAGACCGCCTTCGGAGGCATCGATCTTCTTAAGAGCGTCCTCCTTGCTGACGAGATAATAGCTCATCTGCAAAATCCTTCCTTTCAATTTTTGTTTTTTCCGCTGTGCGTTCACATGTTAAAAAAACTCACGCGAAACGAAGCGGGAACTGCGTTTCGCGTGAGTCTCGTTCTTTCATCCAAGCCAGACTTCTTTGAAGTCATGTGTGTTGACTTGAAACGTGATTAAACACGCAAACTACTCCCTCACGGAAAGTATAAAAATAAGCACATTTATTTTATCATACAGAATGCTTTGCTGTCAATAAAAAAATAAATATTGGTAAAGTTGGACAAATAATCAAATTTATCAGTCGTAAAGTTTTGCTGATTTTTTCAGGATTGTGTTGCTTTTTCCTTTTTTAATCCCCTGCCGACGATCACATTGAATGCGATGTTGAGTCCAAACAGGAAAATGCCGACAAACAGGCACGGGCCGAAGGTGGTTCCCGTCAGCATTCCCGCTAAATCGCTTGCGGCAAATTGTTGGGTGAATACCGTCCAACAGATGCCCGATGCGGCAACAAAAAGGGTGCTCAACACACAGCAGACGATGTTGCCGATGTAACCCAATCTGTGCGCACGGATGAGGGTCAACAGGAAATTGACCACCCCTGCAACAATGGACAGCACCATCATAAGAATGCACATCACAAGAGGCAGAAATGCGTTGCCGACGTGATTGCTTGTTATAAATGCGAGGATGGCACCGATGTCAAAATTTTCAACAAGCATCAGCACCACGGTCAGAAGACTCACCGTGTGGCTGCCGCTTTCAAATGGCAGTGCGGTCTGCACCCATGCGTAAGGAATTACAAGCAGAACAAGCGGCACAAACACAAAAATCAGCCGAGCCTTGCGCAATCGGTTGCCGATGAGAGTGCTTTTGAAATTTGCAATCAGCACCCGCAGTTTTGCAAAAGCGATTTCGGATTGCTTTGCATCCTCTTCCAATCGTTCTTCCCAGTTGTAGTTTGGAATATTCACACCGCATTCGGGGCATTCGGCCTTGATGTTCCATGGTTTTAAATGATAATTGCATTTCGGGCAGTTTGCCATCGTGCATTCTCCTTTGTTTTTATTTTTTTGCCAAACGGATCATGTTCCACGACATAGAACGAAGAACAGTTTCAATGCCTTTTTCCGTTTTCTGCGGCAGAGCTGCTTGCGCGGGCTGTACGGGCTGTGCGGTCGCGGTGTTGGTAAGGTCGGTCGCAAAGCCTGCAATCACGGTGTGGTCAACGGGCACAAAATCTTCAAAACCGCCTGCCTGCACGGTGAGCAGATTTTCTTCTTCGCTTCTGTTGACGGCAAAAATAACAAGCTCCTGCTTTTCTTCATTGTAAACGCAAACGCTGTCCACATCAAGCACATCCGTGTATTCACGGCAGTCGTATTTGCTGCCCGTCACTTTAGCTTGGAGCACTTCGCCTCTGCCGAATTGCGAGGTCAGTGCATAGGGGTGGAAAATGGTTTGTTTCCAGGCATTGCCGCCGTTGTCGGTCATGATGGGGGCAATGACATTGACAAGCTGTGCAAGGCAAGCGATCTTCACGCGGTCGCAATGGCGAAGCAATACGTTGAGCATACAGCCCACAAGCAACACATCCGCAAAGTCATAAACATCTTCCAGAATGTGCGGGGAAACCGACCATTTTTCAAAGGGAGTTCCGTTGGAATGGTACCACACATTCCATTCGTCAAACGAAAGGTTGATGGTCTTTTTGGAATGCTTTTTGCCTTTTACAAAATCACAGGCGGCAATGACGGATTCAATGAATGCTTCCATATCCATGCTTTTTGCAAGGAAGTTTTTCAGATCGCCGTGGTGATCTCCGTAATAAGTATGCAATGAAATATAATCCACATGATCGTAAGCCAGGTCGAGTGCAGTGGCTTCCCAGTCACCGAAACTGCGCATCCCCCAGTTGGAGCTTCCGCAAAGCACCGTTTCAATGGACGGATCGGTCCATTTCATCAGTTTTGCGGTTTCGCAGGCAACTCTGCCGTATTCGGCGGCGGTTTTGTGACCCATCTGCCACGGGCCGTCCATTTCGTTGCCCAGACACCAGGTTTTGATTTTGTGCGGTTCTTTGTATCCGTGTGCAATACGCAGATCGCTGTAATATGTACCACCCTTGTGGTTGCAGTATTCCACCAAGGCACGGGCATCTTCTGCCGTTCCCGTTCCGAGGTTGACTGCCATCAGCGGTGCGCAATCTGCTTTTTTGCACCATTTCATAAATTCATTGGTGCCGAAGGTGTTGGGTTCCGTGGAACCCCATGCAAGTTCGAGTCTTCTGGGTCTGTTTTCAACAGGCCCCACGCCGTCACGCCAGTTGTAGCCCGAAACAAAATTTCCTCCGGGATAACGAACAATGGGTACTTTTGCTTCTTTAATAAGGTCGAGCACATCGGTACGGAATCCGTCTTCATCCGCTGTCGGATGACCCGGTTCAAAAATGCCGCCGTATACGGCTCTGCCGAGATGTTCAATGAAAGAACCATAGATGCGATCGTCGGTTTTGCCGACGGTAAAATTATGATCTATCAAAATATTTGTCTTATTCATACGCAACCCTCTCAAAAAGCATAATTTAAATTCATTGTACATGAAATGCACGAAAAGTACAATGTTTTTTTTGTAAAAATCCTGATATTTTCTTTTCTTTCCTGCAAAAAAAGCGGTAAAAAGACAAAAACGAAAATAAAATATAAAAATTACTTGCATGTGAGCATGCAAATGTGTATAATAATCTATATTTTGTTTTATCCGGAGAAAGAAAATGTTAGGAAAAATTGTCAGGGTGAAGGTGACAAAACCTTGCAATTCCCATGATCCCCGAACCGGCATTCGCTATTTGCTGAATTTCGGATTGGCGGAACTGCAGAAGGATAAAAAGTCTTTTGTTATGGGAGCCTATATTTTAGGCGTGAACCATCCCGTCCGTGTTTTTGAAGGACGGGTGATTGCAATTTTGCACCGCAAGGAAAACGGCCGCAGTTTCCTTGTTGTAGCACCGAAAAACATGCGGCGCATCAATTATGAAATCAGCAATGTGCTTTCCTTTGCGGAAAAGCCCGACACGTATACATTGGATTGTTTATATGAGCACTCCTGCGGTGCGGTGGTTGTTCGCACCATCAACGGGGAACAACGTTTTTTGCTGATCAAAAACAAGCGATCCAACAACTGGGGATTCCCCAAAGGCCACATGGAAAACGGCGAAACGCCGAAACAAACCGCCTGCCGCGAGGTATTGGAAGAAACAGGCCTGCATATAGATATTGTGGACGGCTTTCACTGTGAATCGCAGTACAAAATCGGCGGCACGGTCGAAAAACGAGTGGAAGTGTTCCTTGCCACCACAAAGGATACGCAAACCATTATTCAGAAAGAAGAAATCGAAGATTACATTTGGCTGCGCTTCTCCGATGCGCTCGAAACGCTCAAATTTGACAACGACAAAGCCATTTTAGAGCAAGTTAATGATTTTATGATCAGGGAGGCGGGGACAATCTGAACCCGCCCGAAAAAAGGAGAATTTGTATGGAACTGTTTGAGTTGATTGAACAGAACGGCTTGTCGGAAGGCCTTGTTTTCTGGATCACTTCGCTTTTTGAAGGCAGTGCCGTGGCAAAGGAATTTATTATTTTTCTGACTTCCATGCTGCCGATTCTTGAATGCCGCGGCGGAATGATTGCGGCAAAATTGCTCGAATTGCCGTTGCTTAAGTCCTTTTTCATCTGCTATCTGGGCAATATGATTCCCGTTCCGTTCATTCTGCTTCTCATCCGTCAGATTTTTGCCTTTATGAAAAAGCACAACATTCTGACGAAGTTCATTGAAAAGCTGGAAGGCAAAACAGACAAAAACAAAGATAAAATTCTGCGATACAAGCAGTGGGGACTTTTGCTTTTTGTTGCCGTGCCGCTGCCGGGCACGGGTGCGTGGACGGGTTCGCTGTTTGCGGCATTGTTGCACATTGATTTCAAAAAAGCACTGCCCATTGTTGCCCTCGGTGTGTTCATTGCCGACTTTATTATGGCGCTTGTGACCTACGGTCTTGGTGCTTTGTTCAATTTTTAAAAAAAGATTTTTGCGGGAAACGAAAAAGTTTCCCGTTTTTTTTGTATTTTTTTGCGACCGGGACTTAAAAAACCGTACAGACAGGATGAAAGGCCTTTTTAAATTCAAAATGGGTGGTGAACTGTATGGATGACGCAACGATTATTGAATTGTATTTTGCACGCAATGAGCAGGCAATCAGAGAAACGGACAACAAATACGGAAAATTATGTCTGCATATATCCAAAAACATTTTAAGCAATACGCAGGATGCCGAGGAATGTGTCAATGATTCATATCTTGCCGTGTGGAATAAAATTCCGCCGACACGCCCCTGCAATTTTTCGGCATTTCTTTGCAAAATCGTGCGCAATTTGTCTTTAAAAAAAACGGAATATGCACTTGCTGAAAAACGCAATCGGAATGCAACGGTTTCTTTTTCAGAACTGGAAGCGATTCTGCCCGACCGCAGTATTGCATGCAATGCAGAAAGGGATGAACTTGCAAAAGCAATCAGCAGGTTTCTTGCCGATGAAAAAGAAATTGCCCGTCATGTTTTTATCCGCCGCTATTTTTTCTTTGATTCCGTCAGTGATATTGCAAAACGCTATTCATTTACGGAAAGCAAAGTCAAAAATATGCTGTATCACACCCGTAATAAGCTCAGAGATTATTTGCGGAAAGAAGGTTTTTATATATGAATATTCCCAAAATTATAACGGCTGTCGGGCAGATTGATGATGAACTCATTGCCGCCGCCGTTGACTATAAGCCAAAAAAGAATCAAAAGAATTTCATGATGCTGCGTTTTGCAATTCCTGCGGCTTGCCTGCTTCTTGTTCTGTCTGCATTTGTTCTTCGTCCCGAAATCAATGATGAATTTTTCGGCTCAATCCTACCGTGGAATCAGGATGATGCGGCATATAAAACAGCCGTATTTGAAGTGATCGAACCGACAGAAACGATTCATCTGTTTGCGTATGCCGCCGAGCTGCCTGCCCAAATCAGAGAAACCGTTACAACACGGTATGGAGTTGATCCGAATCAATATTTCTGTGTGTTCGATTACACCGATGAAAATGCAATCAATTATTGGTTCCCGGTTATCACAGACGGAAAAATCGTCAATTTCGTTTATGCAACTCTCTCAGACAGCGGTCAGGTGGCGACTGCATTATCAACATCGAATGCTGATGAATTCAATGCAATCGCATCGTTTACTGATGAGGAGAATCCTGTTTTGATTGTTACGGACGGATTTATAATATATTACATCATCGGAGACACGGCTTATGTTTCTCAACGTCAGGCGCAATACAGCCCCGAATCCATCGGGGGAATACAGATACCTTTTGATGAACTTCGGGTTGTGGAAATTTCGTAACGATCTGACGGATGAATTTCTTGTTTTTCTTGGTTGTATTCTGTGTTTTTATGTGGTAATATGTAAAAAAAGAAAATGAAAAAAGAGGAAATAAAAATGAAAAAAATCTGCATAGTTTTGCTGGGTTTTGTGTTATTTTTTGGTTTGTTTGCTTTTGCACAAGCCGAAACCGTGCGTGTCGGGGATATAGACGGTGACGGCAGAATTACGGCAGGGGATGCCCGACTCGCTCTGCGATTATCTGTTTCGCTCGACAAAGCATCTTATGCGGCAAAAATTTATGCCGATACGGATGCAGACGGTGAAGTGACCGCGGGGGATGCAAGAACATTGCTTCGTATTTCCGTGGGGCTCGAAAATGAATCGGTGCTTGCAACGGTCAATTTCCGAAATCCCGCGTTTTCAAGATATCCCGATTCTTATCATCTGACGGAAATCACGGCATATCCGGGTGATGTGCTGTCCATTCCCGATGTTGTCTGCCGTGGCAGTGAAGAAGCCGTGTGGACTTCTTCCGACCCGACTGCGGTCAGTTATTCGGAAAGCGGGGAAGTGACAGCACTTAAAAAAGGTTTTTCGTGCATCATCTGCACTGTCGGGAATGAAAAATTCTATTTTGCCGTGACGGTGGCAAGCGAAGTGCAGGAAAAAATAAATGCCCTTCGCAACAAATACCCCGACGGCTACTATTGGAATGCCTATGAGCCGAGTGAGAAATATCCCGCTGTGACAGAAACACCCTGTTCCGACCATGCTTCAGGCGGTTATTCCATGTGCATCGGGCAGTGCTGGGGCTTTGCCAATCTCATCAGTGATGAAGTGTTCGGCAAATATACAAAGAAATCCTACGGTGTCACTGCCGAAACCATGAAAATCGGCGACCACATCCGCACAAGCCACCATTCGGTCATCATTATTGACCTCATCCGCAAAGGCGATGTGACGGGGTATGATTATTACAACGGCAGAAATATCACCGCCGCAAAGGACAAAGTCATCGTGGTGCATTGCAACTGGTACGGCACCTGCAGAATCATGTGGGATTATGACTACACGAGTTATATCTATGAACGCGATTCCGTGACCGCAAAGGACAGTTACACACGGTATTGATGGTTTTGGGTGTTGCTTTTGCCGGTATACTGTGGTAATATGTAAAAATAATAAAGAAAAAGGAGGAGTAAAATGAGCATCGGCGAAAAAATCAAAGATATCTGCGGCATCGAAGGCAATGCCAAGGATGTGCTCATTCCTGCCGCGCGGTTTACATCCGCCAATATTACATTGGGTGGTGCCGGTTATCCCATCGGGCAGTTCCATCAGCAGTTCTTAGCCTATGTTGAAGGGCTTGACACCGAACAGGCAGGTCGCATTTCACTTATCAACGGTCTTTGGGATGCGTTCAACGACCCGATTATGGGGGTTATTACCGACCGCACCCGTTCAAAATACGGCAGACACAATATTTATAAAGTGATTGCCGCATTCCCCTTTGCACTTTCTTATGTTTTTAAATGGACATCCTTCGGCATTTCCGCAAGCGGAAATCTGTCGGCTGTTTGGTGGTGGTATCTGTTTGCGGCAGTGATGTACAGCACCTCTTACACCGTGGCAAGTGTTCCGCATCAGGCAATGTTGCCGCTGGTTGCCCCGTCCTATTTTTTACGTACGCAGTACCGCATTGTGGAATATATGATGAACTCCGTCGGTCAGGTCAGTTCCTGGGTCTTTGCGGCATTGACACTGAGCAATTTCAATGTCAAAACGGCGTTGACTGCCTTGCCGACCCCGTCACCCGATGACCGCGGAAAATACATGATGGTTGGTATTATTCTTGCCGTGTGGTTTTTCTGGCCGCTGATTTACAGCTTTGCAAAAACAAAAGAACCGCCCTCGATCGGACAACCCCGTGAACCTATTAACCTGCGTTATATGCTCAATGAATACAAGTTGGTTTTCTCCAATCGTTCTTTCAAGCAGTATTTCATCATGCAGTTGTTCTTCTCGCTGGCACGCAGTTTTTACAGCATCACAGACCAGTACTTCATGGTCAGCGTGGCAGACCAATACAAGTATTTTATCTCCCTGAATGTCATTGCCGGTACGGCAGAATTCATGGGCTCACCGCTGAATTATCTGCTTGTTCGCTATAAGGGTAAGACCTTCTGCGGCAAACTTTTGGGCCCGATGATGATTGCAGGTCTTGCACTCAACGGACTCATTAAGCCGAGCATGAATCCCAAGACGGTCACAAGAATTCTGTTCTTGTCGGCAGTGCTTTACAACTTCGGATTCTCGGGTCCCGGCTTTGTTGCCGACAATATTCAGCCCGACATCACCGATGCCGACGAAATGATCACAGGCCGTCGCCGCGAAGGTGTTATTTCCACCTTCTATTCGCTGTTCCGCAAAACCATCGGCAGCTTCATCAGCTACGCTGTCGGTCTCGGACTCAAGCTGTTTGGCTATGATCCTGACAGAAAGACCCCTGCCGAGCAGACTCCCATGTCCATGTTGGGTCTTCGTCTGAATTTCGTTATCATTCCGACCGTGCTTGCATTTTTCTGTGTTCTTTCCATTTTCCGTTACACCATGACCAAGGACGACCATGCCCGCATGAAAGAGCTGCTTGCAGAACGCCACGAAAGAGGTCATGTGGAAGTAACCGAAGAAGAAAAGAAACGCATGGAAAAAATCACGGGACAAAAGTGGGAAGAAATGTGGATCGGCAGACCCGACCCGGCAGTTGCTACTGTTTCCGAATAAGCAAAAAAATAAGAGAGTTGCATCGCCGCAGCTCTCTTTTTTGCTCTATAAATTACGGTTTGTCGGGGAGTTTGATTTGCAGGAATTTTGGTTGATTGTCAATTATTAAAAGTTTTGGTCAAGTTTTTTCAAAAACTTGCGGGGTCAAGGGGCAGCGCCCATTGTC
>JAFQCH010000018.1 GCA_017416485.1 Clostridia bacterium
TTGATGATGTTGTTGATTCCAAATGGACATTAACAGTTTGCGGTTATTTACTTATGCAATCCGGTTGTGAACAGGTTGTTCCATTTGCATTAGCTGATAGCAGCAGTAAGGAGTAGTTATGAATAAAAATTCAGAAGCAATAGTGATCTTTTGCAGTCATTTGTGTGTCGATGCAGATATTAAACCATTAGAACCTAGGGAATGGGGAGAACTTGCTTCGCGTTTGTTTTCTAAAGGGTTGGAGCCTAATGATTTGTTGATTTTCAGTAAATCTGATTTTTTAGAAAAGTTAGAAGTAGATGAAATGATGGCAAATAGATATTTGCGACTATTGGAAAGAAGCGGCAGTATAAGCTTTGAGATTTCCAAATATGAAAATATGGGAATTATGATTACAACGCGAGCCGAAAATAATTACCCAAGGTTGTTAAAACAAAAATTAGGTAATAACTGTCCACCAATTTTCTACACCGCAGGTAACATTGAACTTTTAAATAAGCAGTCTGTTGGTTTTGTAGGTTCACGAACTGTTAATGACGATGATATTGGTTTTACTCAAAACACCGTATCAAAAGTAATGCAAAAGGGTTATGGCATCGTTACGGGTGGTGCCAAGGGAATTGATACAGCATCCACACAAACAGCATTAGATAATAATGGCTTTGTTATAGAATACTTAGCTGATTCTATGATGCAAAAAATGCGAAAGGCAGATATAGTGAAATCTATTAATAGAGGTAATTTGTTGTTATTATCTGCTTCAATACCAACCGCGGGATTTAATGTAGGATTTGCTATGATGAGAAATAAATACATCTACTCTCAAAGCGATGCAACCATTGTCATAAAAACTGATAAAAACAAAGGTGGTACTTGGAACGGAGCAATCGAAAACCTAAAAAAGGGTTGGTGTACCGAGTATTGTCGCAATATCGAATATTCCGGAAATTTGGAACTTATAAAAATGGGTGCAATTCCGATAGATGAAAATTGGAGTGGAGTTATAACCAAAATTGAATTTGACAAGTCAAAAGTCAAATCAATTCAAAGTGAAGTAAAAAAAAATGTAGGTGTTCAATTAAGTTTCTTTGATTAATTATATCGAAAACTGCTGTTATTATAATGGCAGTTTTTTGATTTACCAAGAAAAATATTTGTTGTTTAAGATAATAATTTTCGCCTACAAAATTTGATGTCAAATTTATGCGTATCTTTTTGTGAAAAACTTACAATAAAATTGCCATGTGGTCTATGTTTAACACCAACCACCCCATAGCTGCACCCATAATTGAAGTGCCACAAACCCAGTAAAATCAAGGGTTTTGAGGTTTTGAAAAATTTTATGGTTTTCTCTTGACATTTACCCCCGCTGCGGCAGATACCATAGAACGATTCCTGAAACAAACCAACACAACCCCGTTTGACTATGACTGCATTTTAACAGGCGATCTTGGCTCGGTGGGTTCACAACTCCTGTGTCAGATTCTATTTCACAAGGGGGTTGATATCAGCGGAGTGCATGAGGATTGCGGCAATCTGTTGTTTGATACCACGCTACAGGATGTTCACGCAGGTGCTTCGGGGTGCGGATGTTCGGCGGCATTGGTCAGCACCCTGTTTCGTCGTAAAATCGAAAAAGGCGAACTGCAAAGGGTGCTGTTTGTCGGCACGGGTGCGTTGATGTCACCGTTGAGTGTGCGGCAAGGGGAGAGTATCCCCGGTATTGCGCATGCGGTTCTTCTTGCAAAAAAATAATAGTCGGATATAAGCAACACCGCAGATGAAATTACATCTGCGGTGTTGTGCGTGGATATTACAGGATGTTCAGCCTATTCCTGTTTGTTTTTATAAAAATTTAAAAACGCTTTTTTAAAAGCGGCAATTTTTCTTGATGAAGTATAAACGGAATGTGTTTCATCGCCGTATTTTATTTTTACAAAATCTTTTGTTACTTCGTCCACATAATTTAAATTTACAAGGTAACTGTAATGTGGTTGCGCAAACACTTTTTCATCCAGCAAGTTTGCCCAATGCTGAATGCTATAAGTCGTTTCAATTTTTTTGTCAGGCAAATACAAAACCGATCTTCTGTTCTCTATTGCGATATACAAAATTTCGTGAGGATATATTCTGTATATGGTATCTTTATCGCAGGATTTTACATTTATTGCAGCTTCGTAACCGTTGTTTTGTTCTTTATCAAGCAAAATGCAAAGTGCATTACACCCGGCACACGTTGTTGCGCTGTATTGTATGCCGTTAGCATCTAATATTTCAGAAATTTCTGCCTTTGTTTTGGTTTGTTTATAAACTTTTGACAACATAATATTTTTCCTGCCTAAATATATTGATGAAATATATATTAGCACAATGTAAGTATTTTTGCAATTTATTTTTTGAAAATAAAAAAATAAAACAAAAACGAGAAATGTGTTGAATTTATTCTTCATATAGATGTAATTTGACTTCGCAACTAAAAAAATAAGCACTTGCAACTGTATTGTTTCTTTGCTATTATTAGTAACTGACTAAAAAAGAAACGGTATTTTTTTATGAAAGAAAATTTGCTTCTGCGTTTGCGCAATGGTGAAAATCTGAATACTCGGCAGCAGGTCACCATGATTCTGCAACTGAGTCTGCCTGCTATTTTTGCGCAATTGTCAAGCATTGGCATGCAGTACATTGATGCATCCATGGTCGGTCAACTCGGTGCACAGCAATCGGCATCCATCGGGCTTGTTTCCTCCAGCACATGGCTGTTTAACGGCGTCTGCAATGCGGCAATCACGGGCTTTTCGGTGCAGGTGGCACAGTGCATTGGTGCAGGGAAAAACAGGGATGCCCGTTCTGTTATGAAACAAGGCTTTTTGGTTGCGCTTGGTGTGTCGGTGCTTTTGTGTGTGCTTGGTGCGGGTATCAGCGGCAAATTGCCCGCGTGGCTCGGTGGCAATGCAGACATCTGTGCGGATGCAACATGGTATTTTCTCATTTATGCATTGGCATTGCCTTTTTCACAGCTCAACAACATTTCCGCCGCCATGCTGCAGGCAAGCGGGAATATGCGAACCCCGAGTATGTTGTTTGTTGTGATGTGCTTGCTGGACGTTGTTTTTAACTTCTTCCTGATTTTCCCGACAAGGCAGGTTTACGGCATTACTGTTTTCGGTGCAGATCTCGGTGTAACGGGGGCTTCACTCGGCACAGCGCTGTCGCATATTGTGAGTGCCGTTATTATGACACTGATTCTTCTTGTTCGTTCGGGCAGTCTGCATCTTCGCAGAAAAGAAAAATTGTGTATGACCGTTCAGGCACTCCGTAAGGCAGCAAAAATCGGCATTCCTGTCGGCATCGAACAAACTATTATGTGCGGTGCATACATTTGCGGAACCCGCATTGTTTCCCCTTTAGGAACGGTTGCCATTGCGGCAAATTCCTTTGCCATCACCGCCGAAAGCCTTTGCTATATGCCCGGCTACGGCATCGGCAATGCCGCGACCACGCTCATCGGGCAAAGCATCGGTGCAAAACGGCATGATCTGACACGACGTCTCGGTTGGCTGACAACGGGCCTCGGTATGCTTGTTATGGGCTTTGCTGCAATGCTGATGTATATTTTCGCCCCTGTTATGATCGGCATTATGACACCCGATGAATCGGTCGTTGCGCTCGGCGCGCAGGTGCTTCGTATCGCTGCATTTGTGGAGCCGTTTTATGCCGCTTCCATTGTTGCAAACGGAGTGTTCAGAGGGGCAGGGAATACCCTTGTTCCGAGTTGTCTGAACTTCGTCAGTATGTGGGCTGTGCGCCTGCCTCTGGCGGCAGTGTTGTCTGTGCGATACGGCTTAAAAGGCTATTGGCTTGCCATGTGCATAGAACTGTTTGTGCGTGGGGTGCTGTTCCTGTTGCGACTGAAAAGCAAAAAATGGATGCAGGCAAGCAGAAAAAATTGATAAAATTTTAACAGAACGGTGTGTTTTTTTCGTTCTGTTTTTTTTGTTGGTTTTGCACAAAAAAAGTATGTAAAATTTTATTTGAAAATAACAAGAAATTGAATAAAATTCCCCCTTTTTGACTTGATTATTTTTTAAGTTTATGTTAAGATATGCAAGAATGGGTTTATATATATTAAAATGAAATAAAAAAGCACTTATTTAAAAAAATATTATACTCATTCAATACTTTTTGGTTAATTATTTGTTCCGATCAGGCAGAAAAAGCCCACATTTTTCTGTTTGCAGGCGGAACGTATAGTTAAAATAAAAAACATAAAAAAGGAAGGGTTTTTTATGGAACAGAAAGCAAAGTTCACAAAGAAACTGCTCAGCACGTTTCTGGCTCTGCTGATGATTTTCTCTGCGTGTTACGCAGGGGTCAACGGTGTTTACACCGTTTATGCCGCAGCCGGCGACTCCAAGTACACCCATGCAGAAGTCATCGAAAGCATCAATGCTGCACTGGCAGACGGCAAGTCTTATTCCAGCGCCAACAATGCCTTCACGGTAACCGGCGACAACGGTAAGACTCTTGCTGCCGCAGAACGCATTTTTGACTACGCAGTCAAAACGTACAGAGGCGGCAGAGCCGACACTGCAAGCAACAACTCGGGTGATACACTCCTTGCTGCATTCCTTGCAGAATTCCAGAGTGAATTCTCCAGCGATGAGCGCGGTACGCAGCTTGCTACTGCCGTTCTGAATCCGGCAGGCACAACTGTTAAGGGATATGAAAACAGAACTTGGGTAGAAAACAAGAAAAAAACAGGCCAGAGTAGCAACCCTGGGGTTGGTGCAGATTACACCGCCAATGCAACAGAATGGCCGAGTGGGGTGCCTGCATCTACAACAAAGACAGTTTCCATCAAAGTTGATGTGGATGCATTCCTGCAGTCTTATGATTTGATTGATGATATTCCGTCATCTTTCCTTACGGAAGTGTCCTACACCTATGCATATGCCCAAGGTAAATATGCAGAGACTACAAAGGTGGATACCATTGACGGTGGTTGTGACGACGATACCTATGATGTGACTTACAAGTCTACTGTATGGAACTACATGTCCGCAAAGCCGGTCAGAACTGTCACCAAGAACACAACTGCTAAAAAGTACCTGAAATCCATTCTTAAGTTCTTCAATGAAGAAGTTTTGGCATACACGCAGGAAGATTTGCTTGATATGCCTCTTTCCACACTGGAATATTTGGACAAACAGGCGGTTGACTTCCAGGAGATGATGAACAACAACTTCAATGATGCAACCCTTGCTCATTTCGATGTTCCCAAGAGCGAAATTTCTGCATTCATCACAAGACTTGCTTTTGCACACAAGGTTGTTGCCGCAAAGAGTGCTATCGACACCATGGATGCTTGGGTCGGCTCCGAATACAATGTCGAAAGTTACAGCCAGATGTCTTCCTTGTATAATAAGGTAAACTCTGCTTACAAAACAGCCAACGGCATGCAGACCGATGTCAAGACTTTCATCCTTGCAAACTATCCCGAAGTTGCTGCAAAGTACAACAGCATCAACTTCACTGAAGCCAAGGCTTATATTGACACTCTGTATGAGATCATGACCGAACAGCGCTTGGAAGAAATGGTCAACTCCATGATGGCAAAGTATAATGAGTATGATGCGCTGCTGATTCGTGAGAATGTCAATGATCCTTCCGATCCCGATGTTTCTTCGCTTCTTTCCAGCAAGAACACATGGAACAGCATTCTCGGCTCTTACACGAACAAAGCCTACTACCGCACCTATTACACCACTGGAATTCAGGCTCAGTGGGAATCTTTTGCTGCAAAGATTGATGCGGTTGCAGAAGTACGCGGGCTGAAGGCTGATTATCAGACTTATTATAATTATTTCTATCCTATTATATATACAGCAGATGTCAACAATCATGACAATGATTTCCTGATGACTCTGTATGATGAAATGGATGGTCAGCTCGACAACCTGTCCAACAAGTACAAAGACATCAAAACAAACTACAACGAAACCATTGCAGAGAACATTTTTACCCTCAACTATGGTGGTAAAGATCAGCTTCTGCAGGATATTGTAACCGAACAATCCGGAGCCGGTAAGGACGAAATCAAGAATATTCTCGTTGCAAGAACCGAACAGCAGATTGATAACGTGCAGGCTTATGCCGGTGTTACAACGGTTAACTTCGACAACTTTGCCGTGATCAAGTCCACCATTTCTCACTTTGACTATGATCTTTATGATTATGTAACCAATAAGGGTTGGCTGTCTTCCGATTACGTTTCTAAGTACGGAATGGTGCAGACTCTGCTTGACAGATATCATGCATTCTCCAAGGCAGGAGACGGCGGCAAATCATTCTTCGATGAAGACTTTACCTTTGAAGAAGACGGCTACTATGCAATCCGTTATGCAGGTGACCAGAAGGTTGCAACCGGTGAAACCGATGAAAACGGCGATGCAATCGTTGAACAACTCGGCTATCCCAACGACCTTGTCAGAGACGGTGCAGACGATAACTATTATGTAACCGAACAGACAATGGTTGACACCATTGCAAAACTCGACGGCTTCATCACCTCCCGTGACTTCGGTGCATTGCTGAACTTCTATAATGAAGAAGAAGATGCATATGTAGGTCTCAAAGAGTACCTCAACATGATGCTTACGGATATGCTTTACACCGACAAGATGATCAACACCCTTGTCGGTGCCATCTTCCCGATGCTTTGTGAGATGATTGCCAACAAACTTGTTGGTGCAATCGGTGATCTTGACGGTGCGTGGGTAGATGATAACGGTATTCCGTGGATTGATCTGCAGGCTGTCACCGGCTCCATCGGCGGCAATATTGCCCTTTATCTTGATAATGCAAGAGCTGCTTCACATGACGGTGGGGATCAGAAGGATTTTCCGACTGTATTCAAAGAACTCGGACTGTATATTTATCCGTATACTCTTGCACAGTCTCTTGCCATTTCCAACCCATCCTTCTATGGACCTGAATCCGATATCTATAAAGCTCTCACCGCAGCCGGCAGGGATTGGTCCAAGCTTGTTGCTGAAGACGATCCTGCTACCCTCGATGTTGATGAAACCAAGGCTCTCGAATTTGCCTGGGGTGTTTACGATCAGGATTCCTTCCTGGATACTCTTGCTTGCATTCTTGACTCCATCATTCCGCTGTTGCAGGCGGCGTTCTCAACCAAAGCATTTTCTGAAGAAGTTTCCAATGCTGCGATTGCATATTCTCCCGAGTTGCTTACTGTTAAGTCTGTTTTCATCCGCGGCGGTCTGAGATTGTCGATTCCTGCACTCGGTGCATACAACACGCTTATTGTTCCCCTGTTTGAAGTGCTCGGTGTTAAATCGATTCCCACTCTTTCTCCCGACTGCTCCGGTGACGATGTTTCACAGGCTGTATTCGGCACTTTGCTCAAGAGAGTGAATGAAATTCTTGATGCACCGCTTTCCACAATTCTTGAAATCCTTCCCAATCTTGTATATTTCCTTTCTATGGACAGTGTGCAGGAAATGCTGGACAGTCTGACGATTCCGCTGACTCTTTCCATTCACGAAGTTGAAGTTATTGACTTTGACGGTTGGTTAGGTTACTTGCTTGATGGTCTTGACGGCATGCTTGCTGATAAGATTTCCTTTGATGTCGAATTGGTTGTTGCAGATCTGATCAATGAACAGGGCGGGCTGTACGGCCTGCTTGGCTTCGAACTTACCAACTTCAATGAAGTCATTACAGGGCTCATTCCGATGCTCGGCGGCCTGCTCGGCGGCGAAGAATCCGCAATTGACCTTTCCGCGCTGACCCTGCCTCCCATCAGACAGCAGGATCTCATTTTCTGTTCTGACTGGGTCGGTGCAGAAGGCGATCCCGCACCTCTCAGAGCCAACAAGGGCGACCTGCTTTACTGGTTGCTTGACTACCTTGTTTCTGCTCTTGAAGATCCCGCATTTATGGATATGATCATGGGCTTGCTCGGTTCTTCCGAAGAAGGCGGAATCAGCGGTATGATTACTCCTTTGATTCAGAAGATCACTGCTTCCTTTGCCGGTAATCCCAGAGGTGCACTTGCCGCAATCATGGAAGTGCTCAACCCCGTATCCTATGACCTCAAGGAAATGACATGGGTTGAAAGCCAGTGGGGCTACGAAGGCATCGACGGCCTGCAGCCCGTTGACATGATCTATCTTAATTACTCCAACGACTGGAACGAAGAAAAGGCTAACTACCTTGTAGATAACTTTGATTCTCTTCTTTCCACCATTCTTGAAATGGTTGAAATGGATCTCGGTGATGCCGAAAACCTCGGTGCATTCCTGCAGGGCAAGATCAATGCTCTGTTCACCAATGCAAACATCACCAAACTGGTTGAAATGCTTTGCGGCCTCGGTGACAGCGCAAGCGCAGTCATTGCAGACGTTGTTACCAATCAGGTCGGCATCAACATTGCATCCTGGTTCAAGGCATTCGGTTATCTCTTCCCGGCAGAAACCTGGGCAGAAGATGCTGAAATCATCAAACCCACCGATAAGGCTTATATCAACAACCTCGGCATTGAAGGCATTGCAAATGAAGACGGCACCATTTCCTGGTTCTTCAACAGAATGCCGCTTGTTGACGGCGACGGCTACACCTTCGTCAACATCCTTTCCAGACTGCTCGGCGAAGCACAGATCCTTATTGAGTTCCTGTTTGCGGGCACAGACGTTTCCGCATTCGCAGGTGTTCTCAAACTCATCGGTTACGAAACCTTTGAAAGCACCCTCGGTATGCTCATGGAAGCAATCGGTGTTGTAGGTGTGCCTTCGCAGGCACAGTTCAATGCTGACCCGATGGGTAGCTTCACCAACACCCTCATTGCTCTTCTTGACTGGTTCTATGCTCTGACCGATGCGGAAGACTTTGCATCTCAGCTTCTTGAGCTCATTCCCGACCTCTTCTATTACATTGAAAGCAACGGCCTGTCCGTCCTGCTTCACAACCTTCTCATGCCCGTTCTGGTATTGGTTGATACCATCAGACCGCTGTTTGATATCAACATCAACCAGCTTCTGTCCATCATCGTTTCCGATTTCATTTCCTTCGGTGAATTCAACATGGACACCATTCTGCAGTATGTTCTCCATGGTATCTATATCGGTTCCGATGATCCCGATTATGTAGAAATCAATATTGATCTCAACAACCTCAGAGTTTCCGACATTCTTAAGATTGTTGATCAGATTGCAGGCACAAACCTCTATGAAAGCAACCTTGTGGAATATGGTGTCACAGGCTTCTGCTCCGGTGTTATTGATGTAACCACCGACGAAGGTTATGCTTACAAGATGACCACCGTTACCGCAGCCGATGCCATTACCATTCTGGTAACCGGTCTGCTGGAAGCTCTTGGCCAGCCCGCACAGGATACCACCAAGACCAACGGCGATGTCCTCTTCGCATTCCTTGGCGAAATGATGAACAGTGCAACCATTGCCGGTCTGTATCCCGTCCTTGCAGGTATTCTTGAAGGTATTGACGTCACCTATACCGAACCCAATTGGGGCTATATGCTTCCCGCCGGCGGCGACATCTTCACCCTCGGTAACGCAAGAGAAACCATTGGCTATCTTGCTTACACCACCGACTGGACACCTGCAAGAGCAGCTGCTGTTTACGATAAACTCGATGAACTTCTTGTTTCCCTCGTTGCTGACTTCGACGGCGATGTTGCAACACTTGTCAACAGCATACTCGAAGACAAAGTTTACTCCGATGCAAACCTCAACATGATCATTGAAACAATCGTAAACCTGTTCGCAGGTATCAATGCTTCTTTGTTTGATCTTGTTGATGTTATCCTCGATACTGAAATCGCCGACTGGTTCGGTATGTGCGAAGAACAGACCGATGCCGAAACCGGCGAAACCAAGCTTGTCTGCACCAAGGATTGGGGTGTTGATGAAGCAACCGATAAGAGAGCAACCTTCATGGCAGCTCTTGTCGAAGTTCTCACGCCCGCAAACACCCTTCTTGAATGGGCACTCTTCGGCAACGGTATTGAATTCTTCACCGGCTCCGAAAAGGATGAAGACGGCAACTACACTTATAATGATATAATTGCCATTGCCGGCAGCGAAGGCTATGACCGTGCAATCGTTCCGATCTTCAGAGCACTCGGTATTGCTCTTGCTCCCGCTTCTTCCTTCAACAATGCGGTGGAAGCTGTTGAAGCAATCCTCAACGGTCTGTTTGATCTTATTGATTCTCTCACGGATGCAGAAAGCACCGTTGCTGCTGTTATTAACCTGATTCCGAATCTCATTTACTTCCTGAATGCAGACGGCTTCAAGTCCAGCATCAACAACCTGCTTGATCCCATCAATGCACTGCTTAAAAAAGTCGGTCCTCTTCTTGGTGACGGCGAAGAAATCAGCATCAATGCTCTTCTCGGTGATTCTCTTCCCATTGATATCACCAACCTCACCACCGAAGCAGTTCTTAAACTTCTCACAACACTCGAAGTCAATGGCGCACCTCTCAACATTCAGTTTGTCGCTTATGACGAAGACGGTAATGAACTGTATGATCTCGGTGAAATCCTCAGCACGCTGTATGTCGGCGAACTTGCAGCTTACGACTATGCTGACGATCTTACCGGTTACTATCTTGATCTCGGCGATGCCGAATACGATGTTCTGACTCTCGTTCTCAGCTTTGCAATTGAACTGTTCACCATCAACGGCGACCTCTTTGCAGGTCTCATCGGTGAAGACAGTGCTGCCATCATCGACGGCATCATCGGCTTGCTTGCAGGTTACTCCGTAACTTACACTGCTCCCGATTGGGCTTACATGTATGAAGGCGAAGATGCACTTGCACAGCTTGCTGCAAACGGCTTCCCGAAAATTGAATTTGCATATCTTGCTTATGCAAATGAATGGGATGCACCCACTGCACAGGGCATCTATGATATGCTCGATGACGTTCTTGTTATGGTTATGGACAGCGTTGCAGGCGGTAACACCATTGCTCAGCTTATCGAAGGCATTCTGACCGACAAAGTTTACTCCGATGCAAACCTTACCGCTATCGTTGAACTGATCGTCAATGCAATCGCAGGTTTCGATGCAAACCTCCGTGATCTTCTTGACATCGTTCTTGATACCGACATCGCAACCTGGTTCACATTCTGTAAAGAACAGACCGATGCTGAATCCGGTGAAACCAAGTTCGTCTGCACCAAGGATTGGGGCGTTGATGCCGCAGCTGATGCCGCCGCAAAGAAAACCGCATTCGTTGCAGGTCTTAAGGAAGTCCTTGCTCCCGCAAACGCACTTCTCGCATGGCTGTTCTTCGGCGAATCCTACACCTTCTTCAACGGTCACGATGGTGAAGTTCTCATCAATCTTGCCGGTAACGAAGGTTATGCACAGGGTCTTGTACCTCTGTTTGAAGCTCTTGGCTGCACCATGAAACCCGCATCTGATTACTACGATGCAACCAATAAAACTTACAACGTCGGCAATGCTGTTGCAGATATCCTCGATGCTGCACTTGCTCTCGTTGATAAAATCTCCGCCAATCCGATTCCCGAAGCATTCGCACTCATCCCGAACCTGCTGTACTTCATCAATGCAGGCGGTCTGAACTCCGCAATTGCAAACCTTCTTGCTTCTGTCAACGGCGTCATTGCTAACCTTGGCGATGTTGTCGGCGCAGAAAGCGCACAGGCACTGCTTGCAAAACTTATTAACTTCGACCTCAGCAACCTTGACACCGATGCTGTCTTTGCACTTCTTGCAACAAAAGTCGGATTCATCACCAATGCCGAAATGGTTGCAGCTGTAAAGAACATTTTTGCAGTCGGTGAAGCTGATTCCTTCACATCCGCAAACGGTGCAACCGCTTACAGAGTTGACATCGCCGGCAGGGAATACGATGTTCTTACTGTGGTGCTTGCATTCGCACTCGATGCATTCAAACTCAACGGCGAACTCTTCTCCGAACTTCTCGGTGCTGAACAGTATCAGGCAGTTCTCAACCTGCTTGCAGGTGCAATCGATGAATTTGAATATGTCGATATCAACTGGGCATACATGTATGACGGCGACCTTGCACAGCTTGAAAATGCAAACGGCGAATTCCCCGAAAGAACCGGCTCCGCATACACCATCTACACCCAGTATATGAACAACTGGAACAAGGAAACTGCTGATTATCTCAACGACGTACTTGATACTCTTGTTCAGGAAATCGTCAAGATCGCAAAGGATGAAAACACCAGCATCGGCAAGATGCTTGATGATGCCATCACCAACGGTCTGTACACCAACAACATTCTCAATTCTTTGATTAAAGCTGCTGTCGGCGCTTTGGTTGCCTATGAAGATATCATCGTCAAGGCAGGCGTTCTTCTTGATGCACAGGGGCTTGCAACCTGGTTCGATGATTACTGTGTCATCGATAAGGAAGGCAATGTAACTGTTACCAAGGATTGGGGCATTGACTCCGCAGCAACAAATGAAGCCAAGAAGGCAGCATTCGTTGAAGGCTTTGTTGAAGCACTTCAGCCCGCATACAGACTCCTTGCATGGCTTCTGTTCGAAAAGGACTTCGAATTCCTGACCGACTACGCAGGTGCTGACCACATCGTTATCACCGGCGGCGCAGGCTACAACGAAGCATTCGTACCTCTCCTCGAAGCGCTCGGTGCTGAAATGAAGCCCGCAAGTGCATACACAGATGCTGACGGCAACATCGATATGGAAAATGTTGTCAGAGACATCTTCACCGCAGTTACCGATATTCTTTCCTCTATCTGCGGCGATCTGCAGAATCCCGGTGAAAAGGGTGCAATCGGCACTATGCTCGATCTGCTTCCCAATGTCATTTACTTCATCAATGCAGACGGTGTAAAGGCAGTTGTCAACAACCTGCTGGCTCCCGTAAACTTCATTCTCAATGAACTCAAGGCATTCGGTGTCAACATTGACTTCGCAACTCTTATCGAAGGCATCGACATCACCAACCTTGACTGGTATGCAGTATTTGATATTGTTGAAGATCTTGTGCCGCTGTACTTCCCGGATTTCACACAGGAATTCCTTGCAACCCTTTACATGGGCAAGGCTGAAGCTTACACTTCCGCAAACAGTGAAACCGCATACCGCATGGTTTACACCGAAGAAGAATCCAGAAGAGATATGATCACGGTTGTTATTTCCTTCGTCGGCGATGCATTCGTTGATGCAAGAAATAAAGATCAGCTTGTTGACTGGATGGGCGAGGATATCTATAAGGTTCTCCTTACTTACCTCTCCTGTGCTGCCGTTTCTGTTGAAATGCAAGACTTTACATGGTTGAGCACGGAAGCAGGTACGAAGTTCTCTCCCATCACCGGCAGACCTTCCAGTGGTTCTGCAAGTGTGCCTGCAGGCGAAGGCAGCATCTATGATACCGTTTACGGTAAGTACTTCACCCCTGAAATGGGTCAGTACATGGAAGACACTCTTCCCGAATTCATTGACACTGTAATCGAACTGCTTGGTTTTGAAGATGCAAACGGCGATGGTGTTTACGAAAATCTTGAAGAAATTCTTGATTCTCTCATCGGCGAAACCCTTTACACCAAGTCCAATCTCGAAGCCATTGCTGGTGCTCTTCCCGGCTTGATCGATATGATTAAGGAAGCTGTCGGCGAAGAACTTTATGTCATGATCGCCAACGTTCTCAATACTGCTCTCGGTATTGACCTGAACTACTGGAATAACTACAGAGTTTCCGATATCGAAGAAGGCAACAGAGATCAGTTTGTTGGCGAACTCATCAGACTTCTCAAGCCTGTACATCCCATTCTCGGATGGTTGCTTGCTGACGAAGACCTGATCGCTCTGTTCCACAGTGCAGACGGTTCCGGCAGAGACTTGATCGTTGTCGAAGGTGCCGAAGGTTATGCTTACGGTATCATTCCGATTCTCGAAGCGCTCGGTTGCGATGCAGACAGCATCCGTACTCCGGAAGAATTCAAGCTTGTTGCCGAAAGCAATCAGCCTGAAAACATGCTCAGACTGATTCTCAACCCGCTGCTTGACAAGGTTGACATCGTTCTGGCTGATCCCGTCAATGAACTCTTTGAAATCCTTCCCGGCGTCATCTTCTTTATGAATTCCAATGGTCTTGATACCATTATCAAGAACACCGCAAATGCAATCTTTGCAGTTCTTGAAAATCTTGAACCCGCTATCGGCAAACTTGATATTTATGAACTGATCGGATTCGATCCGACCACTCTGAATATCAACACCATCATCGAAGAAATGCTTGCAGATCTCGATGAAAAGACCGAACTTGAGTTCAAGGCAGCTGCTATGGATGCTGTCGGCGAACTGACCATCGGTGAAGTTGTCGAATTCACTTCCAAGAACGGCAACACCGCATACACCATGAAGTATGCATCCGAAGAAGACAGAACCGATATGGCAACCGTACTTCTCCGTTTCGTTCTGACCATCGTCACGGTTGAAGAAAATGCAAGATCCATTAAGATCATGCTCAAGGATGCTCTGGATGAAGATGCTTATAAGTTCGTTTGTGCGTTGCTTGACAACTTCGTTGACATGGCACAGTCGGCTGACGGCATGGATAAGATCCTCTACACCATCTACTACATCTATGTAGGCGCTAAAGAAGGTGCCGACGGTGTGGACGGCGCACTTGACGATGCAAACGACAACTATGGCTTTATGCAGGATCTGCTTGAAAACAGCAGTGTTCCTTTCCTGAAAGACATTGCCGGCACGCTCGGCGATTTCCTGGATAAGAACTTCGATGATATTGTTGATTCCGAAGGCATTATTCCCAATGGCTTCATCAAGTTCTTCCAGTCTCTGTTTGATCTCTTTGAAAAGATCATCAACTGGTTCAAAGGTTTCTTCAATTAACCTCAAAAACCCCGCTTGCGGATATCCGCAGGCGGGGTTCGTCTGTATATAGAATAAAATACTCTGCAAATAACCAAAATGGTGTGTTAGGCGGACTCACATAGGGATTTACACGGTTTTGAAGGAATCTTTTCTCCCACAGAAACACCCGAAGGCTTTGAAATACACAAAGTATTTCTGCATCCTCCGGTTGCTCCTGTGAGAAAAAATCTAACCTTCAAAACTTCAAAGCACTCCAAAAAGAGAGATTTTTTCGCAGGACAATGAAAAAAGCCATGGTAAGGCTGACGCCTACCATGGCTTTTTGAAGTAGTATTGCGGGAAAATATCCATTTTGGAGCGTATAAATCCTATGTGAGTCCGCCTTTTGCAAAGTTCTTTTTGTTATGTCGATAGTTTGGGGGGGAATTATTTCAGTGCAACGGCGGCATTATAAGCCGATTCTGTGGCGTTTGCAAGGTTGCCGAGCTTGTCGGCATCACCGATTTTGTAGCAGCGCCAATTGGTTTTTTGCAGGTCTTCCCACAGAGCTGAGCACGGCTTTGAACCCAGTGCGAGCACCACTGCATCCACGGGCATTTCGGTTTTTTTGCCGGTTTTTGTGTTCTTTGAAACAATTTTATCTTTATAGATTTCGCAAAGGGCTTCATCTGTTCGGATGACCGTGCCAGCTGCTTCAAGACGGGGCAAGATATCGTCAATGTGTTGCATCCATGCACCGGGCGCTACGGAAGATGCCATTTCAATGATGGTCGTGCGGTTGCCGGCTTCGTTGAGGTATTCAGCTGTTTCAAGCCCTGTAAAGCCCGAACCGATCACAGCAACATTTTTGTCCGACAACTTGACTTTGCCCGAGAGAATGTCTTCAAATGTCAGCAAGTTTTCGTAAGTATATTTGCCGCCGAAGAAAGGTTTGTGTGCGGTACTGCCGACTGCGCAGAAGACGGCATAGGGGTGAATATCTGCAATGAGTTCTCTTGTTGCTTCCGTGTTGAAAATGAATTTTGCGCCGTGGTCAACCGCCATCTTGTAAAGATCCTGCGTGAACCAGTCAATTTTGTCCTTTTTCGGGGGCATTTTTGCAAGATTGATCTGTCCGCCGGGTTGTGCATCCTTTTCAAAAACGGTTACATCAAAGCCTCTTTGAGCCAGAATATCAGCGGTCATCAGGCCGGCAGGACCTGCGCCGCAGATAACTACGCGTCTGTCGGCACCGTCTTTTTTCAGTTCTGTTCCTTCGTGACCGACAAACGGATTGACGGCACATTCACCGTGTGAACCGCTGTAAGCATTGGTCTGCATGGTTTCAATGCAGTTTAAGCAACAGATGCAGCGGCGGATCGTTTCACCGTTTTCAGCTTTCTTTGCCCAATGCGGGTCGGCAATGTGCGGTCTGCCGAGAGACACAAAATCCTGTGTGCCTTCTTGCAGCTGTGCTTCGGCCTGTTCGGGAGAACGTATCAGGTTGGCGGCAAGAACGGGGATGTTTACCGCTTCCTTGACGGCCTTTGCCATGTATTTTCTCCAGCCTGGTTCAAACGAAGACGGCTCGAGCCAGTAGTTGAATGTGTCGTAACCCGCAGAAGAAACGTCAATGGCATCAATGCCTAAGTTTTCCAGTGCTTTTGCAATTTTAACACCCTCTTCAAGGTTGTAACCTTTGTCGGGTTGACCAATGCGGTCATAGCATTCATCGACGGTCAGACGGACGATAAGCGGGAAGTCTCTGCCGCATTTTTCGCGGATGCCGTTGATGATATTTGTGATAAAGCGCATTCTGTTTTCAAAGCTGCCGCCGTATTCATCGGTGCGCTGATTGGTAACAGGACTGAAAAACTGTTGCAACAAATATCCGTGCGAAGCGTGCAGTTCCACGCCGTCAATTCCCGCTTTCTGGACGCGGACCGCACCTGCAATGAATTCCTGTTCGAGCTCTTTGATTTCTTCAATCGTCAGTGCTCTGACCTTGCCGCCTGCAAAATAAGCAGGCTCGCAGGCAGAGGGCGCAACCGAAGCGGGCGCCACATTCTTTTCAATGAGTGTCGGACCCAATGCGGGGGTGAGCTTATAAAGCAGCTTGCCGTAAAATCCCTTTGTCAGTTTTTCCATCTGAATGCTCAACGGAACCGTGCCGACAAGCAGACCGATGTTCTGTCTGCCGGGATGGTGCAACTGCACAAAAATCTTTGCATTGTGTTTGTGGATTCGCTGTGCAAGCTCGGAAAGCGAGAAAATGTTTTCGTCTGTACTTGCAGACAACTGTGCAAAAGCTGCGGAACCCGTCTTGTCGTCAATACGGGTGATTTCGGTAATAATGAGTCCCGTACCGCCCTTGGCGCGTTCTTCGTAGTAATTGAGCATCTTTTCGGTGGTTTTGCCGTCAAACCGACCGAATCCCATGAGCATGGGTGCCATAACGATACGGTTTTTGATTTCGCAAGAGCCGATGTTCATCGGTGTGAACAGCATTTTGTCAGTCATCCCACTTTACCGCCTTTCCGTCTTTTACCGAGGCCTTGTATTCTTCAAACTTTTTCTTTTCCATGCCCCAATAAATACTGCGAACAAAAGGCATGAACTTCATAAGCTGTTTGGAAATGGTAAACAGCATGCACGGACTGACATTTTCTGCCCCGTTTTCAATGCCTTCCACCATTTTTGCGGCAACAACATCGGGCTGCTGAACAGGGAAGGGCTTTTTGAAAATGAATTTGTTGGCAGTCTTGAAAAAGTTTGTGTCGGTCGCCACGGGGTAAAGGCAGGTCAATTGCACATTGTCCGGTTTTTCAAGACGAATGCCTTGCTGAAAACCGTTCATGGCAAATTTTGAGGAACTGTAAAGGGAAAATCCGGGCATTGCCATTTCACCGATTGCAGAAACGGTAATAGCAAAAATACCATTCCTGCCGTTGAGATATTGCACATATTTTTCGTACGAATAGATCGGGGAGAAGACATTGGTTTCATATATTCTCTCGATGTGTGCCCAATCCGCATTGTCGAGTTCTTCATAATAGGCATAGCCTGCATTTGCATAGAATATGTCAATAAAATCAAAAATCTCCTGCGATTTTTCAAATATAGCATCCACGGCCTCTTGGGAAGAAACATCAAGATGCATGATTGTTACCTTTGAAGGGTCAAATTTTACAAGATTATCCGTATCTCTGTCAATGCACAGAATATGATTATTGCCTTTGACCAGTAATTTTAAAACTTCGAGTCCGATGCCGCTGTTGCAACCTGTCAGAACAATGTTTTTTCCTGTTAACATCACTTCTGCCTCCTTTTGATTGATGTATATATTATACCACAATAAATACCGACTTTCAATTATTATTAAAAAAACAATATTTGTCAGGATTTCTTTGCTATTGCAAATTGAAAGAGTTAATGCTATAATGATTTTATAAAATGGAGGTGTGTGCCATGATTTTATCCACACAAACACATGAAACTGCTGAACGCTTCGGTGATATTGAAGCTGTCAAGCATATCGCGCAGGCAGGTTTTGATGCCATTGACTATACCATGTTTGAAGACTACAACGAGCAGGAACTTTTTTATAACGACAAGTATGAAGAATATGCCTATAAACTTTTGCAGACGGCAAAAGAAAACGGTGTCTTCTTCAATCAGGCACATGCACCGTTCCCGTCGTATAGAGTGGGCGATGATGAGTATAATAAAAAAACATACCCCAAACTGCACCGCAGCATTGAAATCTGCGGCATTCTGGGAGTGAAAAATATCATCATCCATCCTGTTGATTTCAAAGGCGATAACAAAAAGAAAAACATCGCTATGTACAGGGATCTGCTTCCCACCGCAAAAAAAGCAGGGGTGAAGATTGCACTTGAGAATATGTGGACACGCAATCCCCGCACCCGCAACATTTCTCCGAATGTATGCTCTGTTTCTTCCGAATTTGCAGATTTTCTGGAAGCGCTGGATCCCGCATGGTTTACCGCTTGCCTGGATTTAGGACACATTGGTCTTATTGGTGAGGATGAAGCACAATTCATCCATGCCCTCGGCAGAGAAAAGCTCACGGCTCTGCATGTGCATGACACCACCTTTGTTGAAGATTCCCACACACTGCCGTTCTGCGGAAAAATGGATTGGAGTGCTATTACCAAAGCACTCAAGGATATCGGTTATAAGGGTGATTTCACCTTTGAAGCAGATAATTTCCTCTCCCGTATTCCGAACGGCTTTTTTGATACCGCACTCAAATACATGCACGATTGCGGCAGATACTTAATTTCCATGATCGAGGAGTAAAAAATGAAAACCGTTGCTCTCATTATTCCGTGTTACAACGAAGCGGATGTGCTTGAACTGCTTCGTACAGAACTTTACAGAGTCTGCGATCCTTTGCAGCAATTTAATTTTGAATTTGTTTTTGTCAATGACGGTAGTAAGGATGAAACGCTCAACATTATCAAACGCTTTGCCGACACGGACAAGCGTTGTAAATTTATTTCATTTTCGCGTAATTTCGGCAAGGAAGCCGCCATGCTTGCAGGTATGCAGTATGCTGTGCATGCAGATTACATCGGTATTATTGATGCCGATTTGCAGCATTCGCCCGATCTGATCCCCGAAATGATCGAAGCCTGCGAAACAGAAGGCTATGATGTTGCCGCAGCAAGAAGATCCGACCGTGAAGGCGAAGAAGCACTCAAGAGTGCTTTGTCAGGTGCTTTCTATAAGGTCATCAACAAGGTCAGCGAAATCAACATCAACGACAGCGCACAGGACTTCCGCATTATGAAGCAAAAGGTTGTGCTGTCCATTCTGTCCATGCCCGAACGCATCCGTTTTTCCAAAGGCATCTTCACATGGGTTGGATTCAACACCAAGTGGTTCAGCCATGAAAACCGCGAACGTGCGGCAGGGGAAACCAAATGGTCGATTCGCAAACTTGCAAAATACGCATTGGACGGCATTTTAGGCTATACAACATCGCCGCTTCGCCTTGCTTTATGGCTTGGTGTGCTGTTGTGTGTTGTCGGTGTCGGTGTCGGCATTTATGCCGTTGTGTGCCGCTTTGTCTGCGATGAACTGCTCATGCAGTCCTTTATAACACTTTACAGTGTGCTGTTTCTGCTTGTCGGCATCCTGCTCGGTGTCATCGGCATTCTCGGTGAGTACCTTGCCCGTGTCTACACCGAAATCAAAGGCAGACCCGTTTATATTATCTCTGAAACCAATACCAAATAAATAATCTGAAAGGAAATATAAAAAATGACTGTTACCAAAACCACAAAAATCGGCGATATTCTTGACTTTGACAGAGGTGTTGCTCCCTTTTTCCTGAACATGGGCATGCACTGCCTCGGTTGTCCTTCCGCAAGAAGCGAAACCCTTGAACAGGCTTGTGCAGTTCACGGCGTGAATGCAGATGAACTTGTTTCTCAGATTAACGCTTATTTCGCAAACAAATAAGTGAATCCCGGCAAAAGACTGACTGCCGCCGCAGAAACAGTGCGCCCGGGTAAACGGGTGGTTGATGTCGGTACGGATCATGCGTATCTGCCGGCATATCTGATTCTCGACGGAAAAACACCGCATTGCCTTGCTGTCGATATCGGCGCGGGCCCGCTTGAAAACGCAAGAAAAACGGTCGAAAAGTATGCACTTTCCGACCGTATTGTCCTGCGCATTTCTGATGGTTTGCATGCAGTTGCCCCCGAAGAAGCAGAAGACATCACCATCTGCGGCATGGGAGGCACATTGATGACGAAAATTCTGTCCGAATGCAAATGGTTAAAAAAGCAAGATCTTCATCTTGTTCTGCAACCGCAGTCCCATGTGTGGGAGGTGCGCACTTTTCTTTTGCTGAACGGTTTTTGCATCGACAATGAAACCGTTCTGGAAGATGCAGGGAAGTTGTATATCACCATCAGTGCTTTTTATGACGGACAAGAACGTGAAGCAGATAATGGGTTCTGCTATTTCGGTACGCTGTTGCAAAAAAATGATACACTAACCTGTGCATACGCCGAAAACCTGTATCGTCAGTTGTGCATCCGTTTGCAGGCTTTGCAGAATGCAAATGTCTGCAATGATGAAAGCGCATGGTTGCAGAATTGCCTTGCGTTTTATGAAAAGAACAAAAATTAACTTTTACGGTGGTATTTTTAAGTGAAAATTTCTGTTGTTTATAATTACATAGATGCCATTGCTCCCTTTGACACACAGATGTCCTTTGACAATGCGGGGCTTCTTGTCGGTGACCGCAATGCAGAATTCAACAATGCTTTGCTGTGTCTGGACATTACCCCGGCCGTGGTGGAAGAAGCCGTGCAGAAAAATTGCACGCTCATCATTTCGCATCATCCTGTTATCTTTCAAGCGGTCAAAACCTGCCTTGCAAACAGCGTGCCGTATCTGCTTGCCAAAAACGGCTTAACTGCCATCTGTGCCCACACAAACTGGGATCAGGCGGTCGGCGGTGTGAATGATACTCTGTGCAAAATTCTCGGCATTGATTGTTCCGCAACCGCACAACCGAATACGGAATTCAGAATCGGCACACTGGAAAATGAAATGTCTGCAAAGGAATTTGCCCGTTTTGCGGCTGAAAAACTGCAAACGGCAGTGCGCACGACCTGCCCTGACAAGATGGTAAAGACCGTTGCCGTCTGCGGCGGTGCAGGAAGTGATTATTATGAAGAAGCCGCCCTGAACGGTGCGGATCTGCTCCTGACGGGAGAAGTCAAGCACCATGAATTTCTTGCTGCGGATGCGCTCGGTTTTTCGTTGGCGGCCGCAGGACATTACGAAACGGAAGTTATTGCCATGACCGCTTTGGCAGAAAAACTGCGCGTTGTGTTCCCGATGAATACATTTTTTGTCAGTGAACTGAGAAATCCGGTTGAAACGGTGATGTAAATGGGAACAGACGGACTTTTTCTGCATTTTCTGAAAAATGAAATCGCTGACTTTGCCGTCGGTGCAAGAGTTGAAAAAATTTATCAGCCTGCCAAACACGAGGCGGTTTTGTTGTTGCGCACCCGCACCGAACAAAGAAAACTCTTTTTCTCGGCTTCGGGCAATTATCCTCGCGTGCATTTTACCACCATGGCGGTCGAAAACCCCATGAAACCGCCCATGCTTTGTATGCTTTTAAGGAAACATCTGACGGGAGCGATCGTAAAAAGCGTGTCGCAGGTCGGGCAGGACCGTATTCTGCGTTTTGATTTCGATGCCACCAATGAAATCGGTGATCGTGTCAACCGTGCACTGATTATTGAAATCATGGCACAGTACAGCAATATCATCCTCTTGGATGAAAATGAAGTTATTATCGATGCCGTCAAACGCATCGATGAAACCAAATCAAGTGTGCGTGAGATTTTACCCCATGTGCACTACTGTCTGCCTCCGCAGCAGAATAAACTGTCTTTCACCCGCAACACACCTGAAGAACTGACTGCAAGTGTGCTTGCAAAAGAAAATAAGCAGCTGTCGGGTGCTATTCTCGGCAGCATCGAAGGCATTTCTCCCTTGCTTGCAAATGAAATTGCCTACCGTGTCACCCTGGGTGATGTTGCCGTCAAAGAGATGTCTTCAGCCATGCAGGCAAGGCTGTCGCAAGAGCTTTCCGAATTGCAGCAAAAGGTATTGTCGGGCAGTGCAACACCGTGGTATTGTACTGATGTCGACGGGCAGATTGCGGAATATTCCTATATGCCCGTAACACACCACCCCATGTGTGCAAATGCAAAAACAGCGAACAGTTTTTCGGCTCTGCTTGATGCGTACAGTTTCGGTAAAGAACGCTATTTTCGATCAAAAGCCAAAGCCGCCGATTTGTTCAAAACCGTGGAAACACTCATTGAACGCACGGCAAGAAAGCTGTTGTTGCAACGCGAAGAACTCTCCGCCTGTGCCGATAAAGAGAGCAAACGCATTTTTGCGGAACTCATCAATGCAAACCTTTATCAGCTCGAAAAAGGCGCATTTTATTACGATATTCCTAATTATTACGATAATTATAATGTTGTCCGCATCCCTGTGCAACCGCATCTTACCCCCACCGCTAACGCACAGCGCTATTATAAGGAATATCGCAAAGCGCAGACCGCGGAAAAGATGCTGACCGATCTTATCGAAAAAGGCGAAGCGGAACTGGAATATTTCAAAACGGTTGAAGATGCACTCAGTCGTGCGCAGACCGAACGCGAGTTAGGAGAAATTCGCTCCGAACTCAAAGATGCAGGTTATATCAAAAAGACCGCACAGGATAAAAAGAGCACAAAACCCTTGCCGCCGTTGGAATTTACAAGTCCGAACGGATACAAAGTGTATGTCGGCAGAAACAATCTTCAAAATGAGCGATTGTCACTGAAAACCGCAGCCAAGAACGATTGGTGGTTCCACGTGCAGAAAGCGCCGGGTTCGCATGTTGTGCTCTCGACCAATGGGGAAGAAGTCCCTGCCGCAGATATGGAATATGCCGCCGCTGTTGCCGCATTTTTCAGTTCTTTGGCTTCGGGCGGGTTGGTTGAAGTCGATTACACACAGGTGAAAAATCTTAAAAAACCGCCTGCATCCGCACCGGGTTTTGTTATTTATCATGTTTACAAAACCATGCGCATTCAACCGCTTGATCCCGAAAAATCATGAAACTGAACAAGGAATTTTATTTGTGTGACGGGCTTACTTTAAGCCGTAACCTGCTCGGCAAGGTGCTGTGCAGAAAAACCGAAAACAGTGTTCTGAAAGCCCGCATCATTGAAACCGAAGCCTACATGGGACATGGCGACAAAGCAGCCCATGCCTCCAAAGGAAAAACAGACCGCACCGCCGTGCTGTTTGAAGACGGCGGCAAGACTTACATTTACCTTATTTACGGTATGTACTGCTGTCTGAACATTTCCGCTAATGTCACAGATATGCCGGACTGTGTGCTCATCCGTGCGCTGGAACCCATGGAAGGCATGGATGCCATGTGTCGGAACCGCAATACGGACAAGGTTTTCAATCTTTGTTCCGGGCCGGGCAAACTGTGTCAGGCGATGCAGTTGTCAAAGCAAGATAATGCAACGGATTTGACAGGTGACCGTATATGGATTGAAGATGACGGTTTTGTTGTGAATGAAATTGCAACCTCAAAGCGCATCAATATTGATTATGCCGAAGAAGCTATCGACTTTTTGTGGCGGTTTTATATTCCCGATAATCCTAATTTATCTGTAAAAATTAAAAAACAAAAATCTTAACATAAAGAATGTGAGGAATGAATTATGGCAAAATACGCAATCGGTGTTGACTACGGTACACTTTCGGGCAGAGCATTGCTTGTGGATGTGCAAAGCGGTGAAGAACTCTGCTCGGCAGTTCTCGATTATCCCCATGCCGTTATGGATGAAACCTTGCCCTGCGGCAAAAAATTAGGTGTGGACTGGGCTTTACAGCATCCGCAGGACTATCTGGATGTGCTTTACACCACCATTCCTGCCATTCTTAAAGAATCCAAAATCAACCCTGCCGATGTCATCGGTATCGGTCTTGATTTTACAGCCTGCACATTGTTGCCTGTTAAAAGAGACGGCACACCGCTGTGCTTCATGGAAGAATACAAGAGTGAACCCCACGCCTATGTGAAGCTGTGGAAACACCATGCCGCACAGGCGCAGGCAAACAAACTCAACGAGATTGCAGAATCACGCGGTGAAGAATGGCTCAAGAACTACGGCGGAAAAATTTCTTCCGAATGGGCAATCCCGAAGATTTGGCAGGTGCTCGATGAAGCCCCCGAAATCTACGAAGCCGCAGATACCTTTATTGAAGCCGCTGATTGGGTTACATGGCAGCTTTGCGGTAAAGAAAACAGAAGTGCCTGCTGTGCAGGTTACAAAGAAATGTGGAACAAGCGCACGGGCTATCCGTCCAAAGATTTCTTCAAAGCGCTTGATGCAAGACTTGAAAACGTTGTCGAAGATAAACTCGGCAAAGAAATCAGCCCCATGGGCGGCAAAGCAGGTGAACTGACCGCTGAAATGGCAGCTAAAACAGGTCTTTGCGAAGGCACCGCTGTTGCGGTCGGCATTATCGATGCACACGTTTTCGTACCTGCTGTCGGCATTGCCGAAGAAGGTAAAATGCTTGCCATTATGGGTACTTCCACCTGTCATATGCTTCTCGGTAAAGAAGAAAAGCAGGTGCAGGGTATGTGCGGTGTGGTTGAAGACGGCATTCTGCCCGGATTCTTCGGCTACGAAGCAGGTCAGTCCTGTGTGGGTGACCACTTTGCATGGTTTATTGACAACTGTGTGCCCGAATCTTACAAAAAAGCAGCCGCAGAAGAAGGCATGAATATACATAAATATCTTCGTTCCAAGGCCGAAAAACTGAAAGCCGGCGAATCCGGTCTTGTTGCACTCGATTGGTGGAACGGCAATCGTTCCTGCCTTGTTGACGTGGATCTGACGGGTATGATGCTCGGAATGACTCTGCAGACCAAACCTGAAGAAATCTACAGAGCACTCATTGAAGCCACGGCATACGGCACAAGAATGATCATCGAAACCTTCCGTGAATACGGTGTTCCCGTGCATGAGTTCTATGCCGCAGGCGGCATTGCCAAGAAAGATCCCATGACCATGCAGATCTATGCCGATATCATCCGCATGCCCATCCGCATTGCAGGCAGTGATCAGGGCGGTGCACTCGGCTCGGCTATTTTCGGTGCTTGTGCCGCAGGAAAAGAAAACGGCGGTTATGATGATGTTTTTGAAGCCGCAAAGAAACTCGGTAAGGTTATGGATACGGTTTATTATCCCAACGAAAAATCCGCAGAAATTTACGATGCACTGTTTGCCGAATACAGAATTCTGCATGATTACTTCGGCAGAGGTGCCAATGACGTTATGAAGCGCCTTAAAAACATCAAAAAGAAAGTGGCAGGTGTGTAAGATGAAACAGAATAAATTCTACTTTGTTGTCGGTTCACAGCACCTTTACGGTCCCGAAACCCTGCAGATGGTCGATGCGGATGCAAAGACAATGGTAGACGGTTTTAATGCCGATGAGAATATTCCTTGCGAAATTGTTTTTCTGCCTTGCGTGAAAACTTCTGCCGAAATTGCGGATGTTATGAATAAAGCCAATAATGACCCCGCTTGCGCAGGTGTCATCTGCTGGATGCACACCTTCTCTCCATCCAAAATGTGGATCAAAGGTCTTTCCATGTTGCAAAAGCCCTATCTGCATCTGAACACGCAGTTCAACCGTGATATTCCGTGGAGCACCATCGACATGGATTTCATGAATCTTAACCAGTCTGCCCACGGTGACCGCGAACACGGCTACATCACAGCCCGTCTGAACAAAGCCCGCAAAGTTATTGCAGGCCATTGGGAAAATGCCGACTTCCGCAAGGAAATCGGTGTGTGGATGCGTGCTGCCGTCGGCTATAAAGAGAGCATGTCCCTTCGTTGCCTGCGCATTTCCGATAATATGCGTTCCGTTGCTGTTACCGACGGCGACAAGGTCGAAGCACAGTACAAACTCGGTTGGGAAATTGAACACTACGGTGTCGGCGATATCATCAACTATGTTGAACAGGTCACTGATTCCGAAATCGATGCACAGATCGAAGAATACAAAAAATATTACACCTTTGCGACTGATAACACGGATGCTGTCCGTTATCAGGCTCGTGAAGAAATTGCCATCAAGCGCTTTATGGATGAAAGAGGCTTCACCGCTTTTCATACCAATTTTGAAGATCTGCAGGGGCTTCGTCAGTTGCCCGGTCTTGCATCGCAGGATCTCATGCGCCTCGGCTACGGCTTCGGTGCAGAAGGCGACTGGAAGGTAGCCGCCATGACAAGAGTGCTCAAAGCCATGACCGCAGATATGAACGGCGGAACGGCATTCATGGAAGACTATACCTATCATTTTGAACCCGGTAACGAAATGATTATGGGTGCACACATGCTCGAAATCTGCCCGACCATTGCGCAGACCAAGCCCGAAATTCAGGTACATCCCCTCGGCATCGGCGGCAGGGAAGACCCCGCAAGACTTGTCTTCAAAGCCAAGCCCGGTGCTGCCATTGTTGTTTCTCTTGTCGATATGGGAACCCATCTTCGCATGATCGTCAATGACATCGAATGCGTTGAACAGGTCAACGAAATGCCCAAACTGCCGGTTTCCGGTGTGCTGTGGAAGCCGATGCCAAACCTTAAAACATCCGCAGAAGCATGGATTTATGCAGGCGGTGCACATCATTCTGTGCTGTCTTATGATGTCACGGCAGAAATGATGCGTGACTTTGCCGAAATGGCAGGAATTGAATTTGTGCACATCAATAAAAATACAAAAATTGCAGATTTCAGACGCGAACTGCAATACAATGCCGTCATTTTCGGCAGAGGTTAAGCTATGTTTGAAGAACTGAAACAACGCGTATATGAAGCCAATATGATGCTTCCCGCGTATGGCATTGCTCCTTTTACCTGGGGCAATGCTTCGGAAATCGACCGTGAAGCAGGTGTGTTTGCCATCAAACCCTCGGGGGTTGCTTACTGTGATTTAAAGCCCGATGATATTGTGGTTCTGAATATGAACGGCGAAGTGGTGGACGGTAATCTCAATCCGTCCTCCGACACCGCAACCCATCTTGAACTATATAAGGCATTTCTGACCCTTGGCGGGGTTGTGCACAGTCATTCCGAATTTGCTGTGGCCTTTGCGCAGGCAGGACGTGACATTCCTGCCTACGGCACAACTCATGCCGACTTTGCCTATGGTGATATTCCTTGTTGCCGTGCACTCACCAAAGAAGAAATCGAAGGCGAATACGAAAAGAATACAGGCCTTGTCATTGCCGAACATTTTGCAAAGAACAATCTTGATCCCAATGCAATTGTAGCGGTCAATGTCAAGTCACACGGACCCTTTGCATGGGGCAAAAATGCAAAAGAAGCCGCCAAAAATGCCGCAACACTCGAAATCGTTGCTCGGATGGCACTTAAAACGGAGCTGCTCGGCGGTAAAGAACGAGTAGACAACAATCTTTTGGATAAGCATTATTTTCGTAAGCACGGCGAAAATGCTTATTACGGTCAGAAAACGGAGTAAACAACCATGACACCCTTCACCCATTTGCATTTACATACCGAATACAGTCTGTTGGACGGTGCCTGCCGCATCAAACCTTTGATGAAACACGCAAAGGAACTGGGCATGACGAGCATCGCCATGACAGACCACGGGGTTATGTACGGAGCCATTGATTTTTACAAAGCGGCACATGATGCAGGCTTGCACCCGATCATCGGATGCGAGTGTTATGTTGCACCCCGAAGCCGACATGACAAGGTGCACGCTTATGACTCGGAGCGATTCCATCTTGTTCTGCTTTGTGAAAATCAGACAGGATACCAGAATCTCATCAAAATGGTTTCCGCCGCATGGACAGAAGGGTTCTATACCAAACCCCGTATTGACAGAGAGTTGCTCGAACAACACCATGAAGGCCTTATTTGTCTTTCTGCCTGTCTTGCAGGGGAAGTCCTGCAAAATCTCTTGAAGGACGACTACGAAAAGGCAAAAGAGGTCTGCTTGTGGTACAACAATCTGTTTGGACAGGGGAATTATTATCTCGAATTGCAGGATCACGGTCTGGAAGAACAAAAACAGACCAATCCTTTGCTCATCTGCCTTTCACGCGAAACGGGCATTCCGCTTGTTGTCACAAACGACTGTCACTATATCCGCAAGGAAGATGCCGAAATTCAGAAGATCCTCGTTTGCGTGTCCACAAAGCACACCATTGATGAGGACACGGGAATGGGATTCTCCACGGAAGAATTCTATGTCAAGTCCGGCGACGAAATGGCGGCATTGTTCCCCGAAATTCCCGAAGCGATCGAAAATACAAACAAAATTGCCGAACGCTGTCATGTGGATTTCAAGTTCGGCGACACAAAACTTCCCATATTCAAAGTCCCGAACGATCAGGATCATTTTGAATACTTCAAAGGTCTTTGCTATGACGGTATGATCCGCTGTTACGGTGAGAATTACCCGCAGGAATACATGGACCGTCTGAATTATGAACTCGGTATCATCAATCAGATGGGCTTTATTGACTACTTCCTCATCGTGTGGGACTACATCAACTACGCAAAATCCATCGGCATTCCCGTTGGCCCCGGCCGCGGCTCGGGTGCCGGCAGTATTGCCGCTTTTACCTGCGGCATCACCGACATCGACCCCATGCGTTACAGCTTGCTGTTTGAACGTTTTTTGAATCCCGAACGTGTCAGCATGCCCGACTTTGATATCGACTTCTGCTATGAACGCAGGCAGGAGGTTATCGACTATGTTGTCCGTCAGTACGGTGCAGACCATGTTGCGCAGATCGCAACCTTCGGCACCATGGCGGCAAAAGGTGCTGTGCAGGATGTCGGGCGCGTGCTCGGTATGTCTTTTGCAGATGTCAACGCCGTTAAAAAAGAAATCCCCGCAGAACTCGGCATGACCATTGAAAAGGCCTTGCAGAGTTCGCAGGATCTCAAAAAAATGTACGATTCCAATCCCGATGTCAAAAAACTCATTGACGTTTCCATGCAGGTTGAGGGAATGCCCCGCAACACGGGTATGCACGCGGCAGGTGTTGTTATTTGCGACCGTCCTGTTGATGATTATGTTCCCTTGTTCAAATCGGGTGATTCCGTTGTTACACAGTATTACAAAGGATGGGTCGAAAAGTTAGGTCTTTTAAAAATGGACTTCCTCGGTCTGCGTACACTGACCGTTATCGCCGATGCCGAAAAGATGATCCACAAACGCGAACCCGATTTTGATATCCGTAAAATCGACATCGATGATGCCGAAACCTATAAAATGCTCGGCGAAGGCGGTACGTTCGCCGTGTTCCAGTGCGAATCGGGCGGTATCCGATCGCTGATGATCAACATGCAGCCGCGAAATCTTGAAGATATCATTGCTGTTATTGCACTGTATCGTCCCGGGCCCATGGACTTCATTCCCGCTTACCTTGAAAACCGTGCACACCCCGATAAAATCACATATCATTGCCCCGAATTGCAGCCCATTCTTGATGTTACCTGCGGTGTTATCGTTTATCAGGAACAGGTTATGCAGATTTTCCGTGAACTTGCAGGTTATTCACTCGGTGCGGCTGATATGGTGCGTCGTGCAGTTGCAAAAAAGCAGGCTGATGTGCTTGCCGAACAGCGTAAATATTTTCTGTACGGTTCGGACGGCACAGACGGCGGCTCGAAGTGTGACGGTTGCTTAAAGCGCGGTATTTCCGAAGATGCCGCCAATGCCATTTTTGATGATATGGCATCGTTTGCATCCTACGCATTCAATAAGTCTCACTCGGCTGCCTATGCACTTGTTACCTTCCAGACGGCTTATTTGCGCTGTCATTATCCAGCCGAATTCATGGCATCCATGCTTACAAGCGTGCTTTCCAACACCGACAAGGTTGTCGCTTACATCGATGAATGTGCAAACCTCGGTATCGAAGTATTACCGCCGAGTGTCAATGAATCGGGCGAAAAGTTCACCGTTGTGGACGGTAACATTCGCTTCGGTCTGCTGGCAATCAAAAACCTCGGTGCCGGCTTCATCAGTTTCCTCATTCAGGAACGCGAAGAAAACGGCCCGTTCCACAGTTATTATTCCTTCTGCAAGCGCGTATATTGCAAGGAATTCAACCGCCGTTCGCTTGAAAACCTCATCAAAAGCGGTGCTTGCGATTGCTTCGGTCACAATCGTCGGCAGATGCTTCTGATGATCGACGATATTTTGGCATCCCTTGAAAGCGACAAGAAATCCAAAATCGAAGGGCAGATCGGGTTCTTTGATTTGAGCGCAGACCTTGCGCAGGCAAGTGAACCGCCCGTTCCCGATGTCAAGGAACTGCCGGAACGCGAACGCTTGCAACTTGAAAAAGAAACCACGGGTATGTATATGTCAGGCCATCCCATGACCGAATATGCAACCCTTTCCAAAAAACTCGGAAGTGCAAAAACATCTTCGCTGATGGCTTCCGACCTCAACGACCCCGAAAGCCCCTACCATGACGGCGACAAGATCCGTATTCTCTGTCTGTTGTCCACTGTCCGCAAGAAAATCACAAAGAACGACACCACCATGGCATTTTTGTCCATCGAAGATACGGCAGGATCCATTGAAGTTCTTGTATTTCCGAAGAAATACGAACAGTTTGCCGATCTTCTTGTGGAAGATACCGTTGTGCTGTTAACAGGGAAACTGTCTTTGCGTGATGACGAAGTGCCGAAACTCCTGCTTGAAGAAGTCGCATCCGTGGACGGCATGAAAGATGATGACGATCTGATTAAAAATTATCGTCTTCCGCCCATGGAATTCAAACCTTTGCAAAGAAGTCAGGGAAGTGCGGATGAACTTCCTCCGCCTCCACCCGTTGCAAGCAGTACCCCGTCTGCGGATTATGATGCAGACTACGGTTATGTCTCGCCCGAAGATTACAACAATATCCCCGTACCCGATTACAATGACGTCCCGCCCGCAGCCCCGCCCGCACCCGAAAAGCCGAAACCCGTGATGCGTGCGTTGCCGAAGAAGCAATTGCCGGCACCGCAGGTTTCCGTTACGCATGACAATGCGAAAAAAGGTTTGTTCCTGCGCGTTGCAAGCCGCAACGGGGAAGTGCTCAACAAGGTAAAAAGCCTTTGCGGTATTTTTGAAGAAGACGGCACACTGCCTGTGATCTTCTATTATGCAGACGAAAAGCAATATGACTTTGCAAGCGGCCTTCGCACAGAATGGAATGAACCGCTGGCATTCTGTCTTGCCACTTTATTGGGCGAAAAAAATGTCGCCGCAAGGCTGTAAAAGTCGCTTTTGTGTCAAATTGTGAAAATAAAGGACTGTTAAGTCTTGACAAAACAGTCAATTCGGACTATTATATATTGAACAAAAAATGTTATTATTCCTTCAGGAGGATCTACCCATGAAAACAATTGCCGTACTTACCAGCGGCGGCGACGCCCCCGGCATGAATGCTGCAATCCGTGCCGCAGTTCGCACAGGCTGTGAAAACAATGTAAAAATGCTCGGCATCCGCCGCGGATTCAAAGGCCTTATGGAAGGCGATATGTATGAAATGAATCTGCGCAGTGTTTCCGATATCATTCATCGCGGCGGCACGATGCTGTATTCCGCACGCAGCACTGAATTTGCCACCGAAGAAGGCATGGCAAAGGCTATTGAAGTATGTAAGGCAAACAACATCGAAGGCATCGTTGTCATCGGCGGCGACGGTTCTTTCAGAGGTGCACGTGACCTTTCCGTCAGAGGCATCAACTGTGTCGGTGTTCCCGGAACCATCGACAATGATATTGCATGCTCTGATTACACCATCGGTTATGACACTTGTCTGAATACCATCATGGATATGGTTGACCGCATCCGTGATACAACCGAATCGCATGACCGTTGTTCCGTTGTTGAAGTGATGGGCAGAAGAGCAGGTTTCCTTGCTCTGAATGCAGGTATCGCTGTCGGCGCTACCTCCATTCTCATTCCCGAAATTGAATTCAATATTGAACGCGACATCATCGACCGCATGCGTCGTACCATGAAGACCGATAAAAAGCACTTCATCATTGTTGTTGCGGAAGGCATCACCGAAAAGCTCGAAGAACAGGGCATCAACGGTGTTAATGCTCTTGCAAAATACATTCAGCATACTCTCGGTGTTGAAAGCCGTGCAACCGTTCTCGGTCACGTACAGCGCGGTGGTTCCCCCTCTGTCAAAGACCGCGTAGTCGGCAGTCAGATGGGTTCTTATGCAACGCATCTTCTTCTCAACGGCATCGGCAACCGTGTTGTTGCTATGAAGAAAGAAGATATCATCGACTATGATATCGTCGAAGCGCTCAACATGAAGAAAGTCATTGACCGTGAACTTTACAACACGGCAATGGAAATCTCCATCTGATTTGTCAAAAAAAGATTTAACTGTAAAAAAACGGAATCCGTACTTGCGGATTCCGTTTTTGTGATTTTAACTGTTCTTTTCATAAATCTTCATAAGACCTTTCAGTAACAGATCTTCGTCGATAATGATTTCATTTTTACAAAGCGGGGCAATCACGGTAGAAAGTCCGCCTGTTGCAACAACCGTGCACTTTTCTTTGAGTTCATCGTTTATTCTTTCAATCAATCCGTCCAGCATACCTGCATTGCCGTAAAGCAAGCCGCTTTTTATGCAATCAACGGTGTTGCTTCCGATCACTTTTTTCGGTTTTTCAAAAGCAATTTTTGAAAGCTGGGAAGTTCTGCTGATGAGTGCATCGTGTGATACTGCAAGACCGGGAATAATCATACCGCCGATATACTGCTTGTCTGCATCAATAACCGAAACGGTGGTTGCCGTGCCCATGTCGATAATAATAAGCGGTGTGGGATATTCACTGATGCCTGCCACTGCATCCACCACAAGGTCGGAGCCGAGCTGGCTGGGATTGTCGATCATAATGCTCAAGCCTGTTTTGATGCCGGGGCCGATGATGAGGGGCGTTATGCTGAGATATTTTTCGACAGCGGTTTTAACGGTATTTGTAACAGCGGGCACAACCGAAGAAAGAATGGAGCCGGTAATGTCCTCTTTCTTGATATCGTTCATTTCAAATGCGGTTTTGATGGTTACCACATATTCAAGAACGGTGGCTGTGTGATTGGTTGAAAGCCGTTCGCGGAAAATAACTTTTTTATCATCAAAACAGCCGATCACTATGTTTGTGTTGCCGATATCGATTGCAAGAATCATACTGTTACCTCATTTTAATTTTATTACTTTTGATTTATATAGTATGGAACCGATAGAACCTGTTATAACCGTGCTTGCAAGGATTTCGAAAATTGCATTGATGCCGACAAAAGTGCAAATGAAAACAATCACATTTTTGCCACCCATCAATTCCTGTAAGTAAGTCGTGTTGCCGAACAGTAAAACCAAAGCCCCCATAAACAGCAGGGTGTTGAGAAACGCGGCAAGAAAGCCCGTAATAAAGCAAGAAATTTTTTCACCGATTTTTTTTACCATGAATTTGTGCAGCAGACCGATGATAAGTCCGTCGAGAACTCTCGGCACAAAGCGTTGCACAAACGCAAGAACGGGATTCAACTGAAACAACGCAGCACCCATTGCGCTTACGCCACCAACTCCGATGCACTGCAAAAAGCTTGTAATTCCGAAAACGGCTCCCATGGCTAAACCGCCTGCGGGGCCAAGTGCAATTGCCGCGATTCCGAGCGGAATCACATTCAGAGTGATAGCAAGAGGACCAATGTTGAGGTAGCCAAGCGGAGTAGTTGACATGATGATCATGATTGCTGTAAACAAAGCAAGCAATACAAGTCTTGTAACTTTTTCGTTTGATTTAGTCATATGCAGACCTCCTGAAGATGTTATTATTCTCAAATGAGATACAATACAACATCAGTATAACATATTTTTTTTGCTGTGTATATATCTTTTTTTTCAAATATATGCTATACTTTAAAAGCAAATTTAATTTTTTTTATAAAGGACTGAGATTATGCTGAACGGAAAAACCGTAGTGCTTGCTGTTACAGGCAGTATCGCCGCATACAAAATCGCAAATCTTGCAAGAATGTTGAAAAAACTGCATTGCAATGTGCAGGTTCTTATGACGCAGAATGCAACAAACTTTATAAATCCCATCACCTTTGAATCTCTCACGGGGCAGAAGTGTCTGATCGATACCTTTGACAGAAATTTTGAATTCAGTGTCGAACATGTAGCCCTTGCAAAAAGAGCAGATGTTGTGCTTGTGGCTCCTGCCTCTGCCAATGTAATCGGAAAAATTGCCAACGGCCTTGCCGATGATATGCTCACAACCACCGTTATGGCTTGTCCTTGCAAAAAAATCGTTTCCCCTGCGATGAATCATAACATGTTCCACAATCCCATTGTCAAGGATAATATTGAAAAACTTAAAAAATTCGGATATGAAATCATTGAGCCCGACCACGGAATGCTGGCGAACGGCGACACGGGGGACGGCAGAATGCCTGACGAGGAAGTGCTTCTTGAATACATTCTCAAAGAAATTGCTTTTAAAAAAGATCTTGCCGGCAAAAAAGTGCTTGTAACAGCCGGCGCAACAAGAGAAAGCATTGACCCTGTGCGCTTCATCACCAATCATTCAAGCGGCAAAATGGGCATTGCGTTGGCAAAGGCGGCAGTTTTAAGAGGTGCAGATGTGACTCTCGTGGCGGCACATACGGATGTTGCATTGCCGATGTTTGTGAAGACTGTCAAAGTAAAATCGGCAGAAGATATGTTCTGTGCGGTAACGGAAAATATGCATGCATACGATTGTATTATCAAGGCGGCTGCAGTTGCCGATTATACGCCTGTTACGGTTGCTGACGGTAAAATCAAAAAGACAGACAGCAATATGGCAATTGAACTTAAGCGTACAAAGGACATTCTTGCCTATCTCGGCGAACACAAAAAAGACGGACAATTCATCTGTGGCTTTTCAATGGAAACCGACAATGTTCTTGAAAACTCAAGAAAGAAACTCACAAAGAAAAACTGTGATATGATTTGTGCCAATTCGCTCAGAACACAAGGTGCAGGCTTCGGCACGGATACAAACGTTATCACGCTGATAACAAAAGACGCAGAAACCGAACTTCCGATTCTTTCAAAACAGGAAGCCGCACACAGAATTTTAACAGAAATTTTCGGGACGGAAAATCAGTAAACTGTTTGCTTTGGTGATTTTGATATAAACAAAAGGCTCCGCGTGCAAAGCGGAGCTTAATTTTATGTATCTGTGTTATTCGGCGCACTTTGCTGCAAGCTCGTTCATATAAGCCCAGCTTTCTTCCGTTGCCTTGAACGGATCGTTGTCCACCCAGTCAATATCCTGCTCATAAACAATGTAGGGAATACCGAGCTTCTGACAAGCCTTGTAGCAATCTTCAAGATTCACAAGTCCTTTGCCGAGGGAGCAGAACTTGCGTTCACCGTCGGGCAAAATATAATCTTTAAAGTGCAGAACTTTGACTCTGCCTTTTATTTTTTCAAGATATTCGGCAGGGTTCACACCGGCATAGTGCATCCATGCCACATCGGGAATAAACCAGAATAAATCGGGGTCGGTTTCTTCCAGCAGAATGTCCATAATGGTCTTGTCGCCGTCCACTTTTTTGAACTCAAAATCGTGGTTGTGATAGCAAAAACGTTCACCGCGCTCACGCATAGCTTTGCCGATTTCGGTAGCTTTGGCTATGAATGCACGCACAGCCTCTGCGGATTCCCTTGCTTCGCCCGGCATACCGCCGATGCCCATGCAATCGCAGTCAATAAGCTTGTGTTCATCGATCATAGCATCAAGGTCATTGAGCATTCTGTTGAAATCCTTGTGTGTGACACAAACATCCATATCGTATTTTCTGACAATATCAGCCGTGGTTTGCGGATCAATGGGTCCGATTCCCGAAATCTGAATCACACGGACGCCCATATTATGCAATCTTTTGAGTGTTGCATCAAAATCTTGGGCGGTCTGAATATGATCCCTGAGTGTATAAAGCTGAATTCCCAATTTTATATCTGCCATAAAAGAACCTCCGTAAAACTTCATTATTTTCAGTATATCATACTCAAAAAATATCGCAAGTCTTTTTCCTTGCTCTTTTCGCACAAAAATAACGGGCAGAATTTGTATATTATTTTTAAAATAATCTTTGACAAAGAAAACAGAAAATGGTAAAATATTTTTACTAAACATAAAGGAGTAAAGAAAATGAAAAAAGTCCTTTCCGTTATCCTTTCACTTTGCATGGTTCTTCCGTTTGCATTTGCTGTAACTGCAACGGAAAACACAGATGTACTGCAGTTTGATGAAAACGGCGAATTTGTGATTATGCATCTTTGTGACTGTCAGGACGGTTTCCCTGCAAGCGAAACCATGCTTGCGTTCATCCGCTATACCATTGCAAAGTATGATCCTGATATCGTTGTTCTCGGCGGCGACAACACCGTTGGCCCTAAAGAAACAAAGGCACAGGCCATTGAAGAACTGGTTACCCCCTTTGTTGAAAGTGAAACCTATTTTGCTGTTACCTTCGGCAATCACGACAATGAACAGGGTGTTGATAAGGAACAACTGTTGGAATACTATCAGCAGTTCGGCGGCGAATATTGCCTGACGATTGATATTGTTCCCGAGCTGTTCGGTGTCGGCACACACAATCTGCCTGTTCTCAGTTCCGACGGCAGCAAATATGCTTTCAACATCTGGACATTTGACTCCAATACCTATGTTGAAGGCGGCGGTTATGATGCCGTGCATGAAGATCAGATCGAATGGTACAAGCAGACCGCTGCTGATCTTGCAGCAGCCAACGGCGGTGAAGTTGTTCCCGCAATGGCATTCCAACACATTATTGTCGGCGAAGTTTTCCCGGCTATATTCCAGACTTATCCCGAAGCACTTGCAGTGCCGGACATCACCAAGACCGTTGACGGTGTGACCTATTCTTTCACTCCGCAGTATGACCGCATCACAAGCGGCGTTGTTATGGAATTCCCGTGCCCCGGCGAAATCAACTACGGTCAGTTTGATGCCTTCCTTGCAGTCGGCGATGTGATTGCAACCTTCTCCGGCCATGACCACATCAACTCCTTTACCGTTCCTTATAAGGGCATTGACATTGTCAATACCCCCGGTGCAACATTTAACTCTTACGGTGATGATTCCAACCGCGGTTGCCGCATTCTGACCATCAACGAAAATGATCCCGAAAATTACAAGAATGAACTTGTCAGCATTTCGGATGTTATTCTCAGCGGCGAAGACGAAGCACTCAATGCAACAAAAGATGCTTCCATGATCAAAGCTTTGTTCGGTAAATTCGTGCAGATCATCATCGATGTTTTCTGCAAGGTTGTCGGCTTTATTCAGGGCATTGCATAAGTCATAAAACAGAATAATACAACATATGCTCTTGTGGGATATTTCCTGCAAGAGCATATATTTTTGCCTGAAATTGTCTATTTTTTAACGTTAATAATTTAACGTTAAAGCATTAACAAAAACTTGATTGATATTGCACAAATTGCAAAGATACTCCTTGTGCAGACTATTTAAACTTTTTTATCATCCGTGAATTTGCTTGCAATCAATTTGTTTTCATGTTACAATTTTACCGAAATTTTTGTATTTATAGGAGAACATGATGATTCCTGCCATTATTCTTTTTGCTTTGACCTATGTGCTGATTCTTGTTTTCAGCAAATATCGTCCGTATATTGCATTGGCTTCGGGGGTTCTTTTTGTTGTTACCGGAATGTTGCCGCTTGGTGATGTTTTCGGCTCCATTGACTTTAATGTTCTTTTGATGATTGCGGGTACCATGGGAATCGTCGCTTTGTTCATTGAAAGCAAAATGCCGTCGCTGCTTGCCGACCTTGTTATGGAAAAAGTTCCCACTGTGCAAATAGCGGCAGTTGCCATGGCATTGTTTGCTGGCATCATTTCCGCTTTTGTTGATAACGTTGCGACCGTTCTGATGGTGGCGCCTGTTGCCTTGGAGATTTGTAAAAAGCTGAAAACCAACCCTGTTCCGTTTATTATCGGCATTGCTGTTTCTTCCAACCTGCAAGGTGCGGCAACGCTGGTCGGTGACACCACCGCAATCATGCTCGGTTCCGCCCTGGATATGAGTTTTCTTGACTTTATTATCTACAATGGAAAACCCGGTATATTCTTTGCGGTTGAACTCGGTGCCGTGCTTTCTGCATTGATTCTCGCTGTTCTCTTCCGCAAAGAAAAGAAACCTATTCCGAAAACCGGTGAAAGAACAAAAGTCACAGATTACGTTCCTACTGTCCTTCTTGTCGGTGTTATTGTGGCACTCATCGGTGCATCGTTTATTCCCAACAAACCCGACATCACCAATGGTTTGATCTGTTGTGTGCTGATGGTGATCGGGCTTGTTTATAACTTTATTCGCAAGAAAAATATTTCCGCAATCATCGAACCTGTCAAACAGATCGACTTTGAAACCATCGGCTTATTGCTCGGATTGTTCCTTATGATCGGCGGTATCTCCGCACAGGGCGTTATTGATGCAGCGGCAAATCTGCTTGCAAAAGCAGGCGGCGGCAACATCTTCTTCCTTTACACGGTTGTTACCTGGGCATCGGTTCTGATTTCTGCATTTATCGACAACATTCCGTATGTCGCAACCATGATTCCCGTTATCGGCGGGCTTGCTACGGCTCTTGATATTGACCCGACGGTGCTGTATTTCGGTCTTCTTTCGGGGGCAACCCTCGGCGGCAACTGCACTCCCATCGGTGCATCTGCTAACATTACGGGTATCGGCATCCTTCGCAAAGAAGGTTACGAAGTCAAAAACAGCGACTTCTTCAAGATCGGCATTCCGTTCACACTTGCCGCTATTATTCCGGCTTACATCTTCCTGTGGATCTTCTACGGCGTATAAAAACAAGAGCGCTTGGTGAGCTGTTCACCAAGCGCTTTCTTCATGTTTATTTTGTGATTTTGCGGATAACGGCAGCGGTTGTGCCGATGAGAGCAACTGCGGTTGCTCCCAACAGGGAATACTTGTATTTCTGCAAACCGTCTGCATCCAGCAGATAACGAAGCTGTGCCCAAACGCCATTGCCCATAATATTATCATAGGTCAGATGGTAGGTCTTGAAATCTGCGGGGTTCTTTTCGTCCAGTTCAAAAATACGCACACCGCGGTTTTTGACACCGTAACAACGTAAGGAGGCACATGCTGTTTGAATCATACGAACCCCGTTCCATGTGCCGTCAAAGCAATTAGTGTGGTCATGCCCTGCAACGACGGCCTGAATGGTGCCGTCTTCTTTAATCGCATCAAACAGCCCTGTATTCTTTTCAAGCATGCACGGAAACTCACCGAGATCACCGCTTGCAAGATGCGGATTCAGGCGATAAAATTTCTTTTCTTTGGTTTCTCCATACAGATGATGGTCGATCACACCGCCCACATACGGCGGGCATTCTTCCAGCAGATTTGCTTGCTCGGGCAGGGGAATGTGGATAAAGAACAGGCCCGGGATTGCACCGACAGTTTCCTTTGTTTTAGTGCTTACCTTTCTGAACCATGCAACTGCTTCTTCTGTTACGTAGGAATAAGTTTTCTTTTCCTGCTTGTCCTGCCATGCACTGTCAAACAGCCAAAAACGGAAAATCTCCTTTGTTTTGTCGGAAGAAAACAGGGGAATATAGCAAGTTCCGACTTCATGTATGTATTCTTTTTCTGTCGGCATTATGCAATTGGGGTAACTGCTGTAAATTTCGGCTATTTCCTGCTTTGTAAGGCAGTTCATGTCATCGTGGTTGCCGAAGATGTAAACGAACGGAATGCCCCTTTTTTCAAGCGGAGCAATGATGTGGTCAATGGCTTTGATCATTCTTTTCTTTTCGCCGGCATCTGTTTTAACGGTATGTTTGGAACCGAACCGCGCATCGCGCAGATGATTGCCGAGCACATTGTCCCCGGTAAACACAACAAGGTCGGGTTTGACCTGATCATATACTTTATCAAGCATTGCGATCATGGTGTGGTTTGCAAAAGAAAGATCCTGCGGGTCGCTGACCTGCATCACGGTCAAATGTCCGTTCTTAAAACATATTTTTTTATTCATAATCAAAAATCGGGGCGGTCTGCAGACCGCCCTTGTCCTTTTTAAAGAGATTGAATGTCGCTTTCGTTGATTTCGCGAATGCCTTTTTCCCGGAACAGTTTTTCTGCGGTGGCGAGATCATGCTCATTGATGCGAAGCACCACATAGGCATCCTTTTTGGAGTTGGAAATGAACGCATAGGTGTATTCAACAACAATGTTTGCATCTGCAAGAATGCGCAATACGCTTGCAAGGCCGCCGGGTGTATCGGGAACGGCAACCGCGCAGATTTCGGTGATGTTTACAACGCAGTTTTTGTCGCGAAGCACTTTTGCGGCTTTTTCGGTGTCGTTGACGATCAGACGAAGAATGCCGAAATCCTGTGTTTCTGCAATGGAAAGCGCACGAAGGTCAACGCTGTTTTCAGCAAGAATGCCTGTGATATCGGCGAGTGCACCGGACTTGTTTTCTACAAAAATGGAAAGCTGTTTAATAGCCATTTTTATTCCTCCTTAATCGTGCAGTTTTCTGTTGTCGATTACTCTCTTTGCTTTGCCTTCAAAACGGGGGAGTGTATTGGGGGCAACGAGCTTCACCGTAGCCTGAATTCCGAGCAGTTCTCGGATAGCAATTTGCAGTTTTCTTTCAGCTGCAGTCAGTGCCGTTGTGACATCGCTGAACATGTCGGCGGAAATTTCAACCTGCACTTCAAGTGTGTCGGAATTCTTAACACGGTCAACCACAAGCATGTAGTTGGGGGCAAATCCCTGTTCAAGAAGCACGGTTTCAATTTGCGACGGGAATACATTGACACCGCGGATAATAAGCATGTCATCCGTTCTGCCGAGAATCTTGCTCATACGGGCAAAACTTCTGCCGCATTCGCACTTTTCGCGAGTGATGTAACCGAGGTCCTTGGTTCTGTAGCGAATAACAGGGAAGGCTTCTTTTGTGATGCAGGTGAATACGATTTCACCAATCGTGCCGTCGGGCACGGGGTCAAATGTTTCGGGATCAAGCACTTCAATAATGAAATGGTCTTCATTGACATGCATGCCGCACTGCTTTTCACAAGTGAAAGAAACGCCGGGGCCCATAACTTCTGTAAGGCCGTAAATATCATAAGCCTTGATTTTCAGTTTATCTTCGATATACTGACGCATTTCTTCCGTCCATGGTTCTGCACCGAAAATACCTGCTTTCAGCGGCAGTTTGGAAGCATCAATGCCTGCCTGTTCAACCGCTTCCGCAATGGTCATTGCATACGACGGGGTGCAGCAGAGAATGGTCGAACCGAAGTCTTCAAGGATGGTAACCTGTCTTTTTGTCTGACCGGCAGAAACAGGGATGGCCGTTGCACCAATCTGCTGTGCACCGTAGTGCAGGCCGAAACCACCGGTAAAAAGACCGTAACCGTAAGAAACATGCACAAAATCGGTTTCATCTGCACCTGCTGCCACAAGAGCTCTTGCGCAGATTTCACCCCAGGTGTGAACGTCCTTTTCGGTGTAACCGACAACGATCTGTTTGCCGGTTGTGCCGCTGGAAGCGTGCAGCTCAACCACTTCACTCAGGTCTGTTGCAAACATGCCGTAAGGATACGTATCACGCAGATCCTGCTTGGTGGTGAAGGGAAGCTTTGTGATGTCTTTGATATTTTTGATGTCTTCGGGTTTTACGCCTGCTTCATCCATACGCTGACGGTACATCGGTACTTTTTCATATACTCTCTTGACCGTTGCAATAAGACGTTCGCTTTGAAGAGAATCGAGCGTTTCGCGTGAAGCGGTTTCGATCTCCTCCTGCCAATACTTCATTTTCATAGTAACCATTCCTTTATATAAAAATTGATTATGCGTTAAAGCCGAGTGCAAATGCTTTTTTGTTCAGTTCCACAAATTTGGGAGCGACAAGTTGCTCGATCTGAGCGATCCACTTGTCATACTCAATGTGGAAATACTTTGCAAGTCTGCCCATCAGCACAATGTTGACAGCCTTGGAGGAACCTGCTTCGTTTGCAAGGGAAAGTGCATCCAATCCGTCCACAAACGCACCCTGTGCGGTGATCTCATCGAGAATATCATGCGGATAAACAGCCGCCCCCGTGATAACGGGCATGGGGTCAATTTCTTGGGTATTCACAATGATCTTGCCGTCTTTTTTCAGGCATTTTGCCCAACGGGCAGCTTCGAGTTTTTCAAACGAAATAATGAAATCGGCTTCGCCGTCTTCAATGATGGGGGATGCGACCTTGTCGCCGAAGCGGACATAAGTAACCACGGAACCGCCACGCTGGCTCATGCCGTGAACTTCCGAAACTTTTACATCGTAGCCTTCATTCACAAGGAGATTGCCGAGCACGCGGCTTGCAAGAAGCGAACCCTGTCCGCCGACACCGACGATCATAATGCTGGTTGTGTTCATCTTTGTAACCTCCTTATTCAATTGCGCCGAATGCGCAAAGCTGTTCGCAGACACCGCAACCCACGCAAAGCGTTGCATCGATGTGTGCCTTGCCGTCTACCATGCTGATAGCGGGACAACCGATCTTCATGCACATTTTGCAGGAACGGCATTTGTCTTTATCAATTTTAACGGGCGGTTTTGCCTTGACGGATTTAAGAAGCACGCAGGGACGTCTGGAAATAATGACGGACGGTTCGTCTGCGGCAAGTTCTTCTTTGATTGCCGTATCGCAGGCTTTCAGGTCATAAGGATCCACCACGCGGACGCGCTTGATTCCGACAGCACGGCAAAGTGCTTCAAGATCGATCTTTGCGGCGGGATCGCCTTTGATGTTGTAACCCGTGGTCGGGTTCTGCTGATGTCCGGTCATGCCGGTGATAGAGTTGTCAAGAATAATAACAAGAGAGTGTGAGTCATTGTAAGCAATGTTGACAAGCCCCGTAATACCCGAGTGCATGAAGGTGGAGTCACCGATGACGGCACAGGTCTTCATTTCGTCATTGCCGAGTGCCTTGTTGAAACCGTGCAGACCCGATACGGATGCGCCCATGCAAAGAACGGCATCCAGTGCATCCAACGGCTTCTGTGCACCGAGCGTGTAGCAACCGATATCACCCATAACGGTGACTTTGTTCTTGGAAAGAGTATAGAACAAACCTCTGTGCGGGCAACCGGCACACATAACGGGAGGACGTACGGGAATGGCAGATGCGGGAGCAAAGCCCGTTTTTTCTTCCAGACCGAAAACCTTGGCAATGCTCTTTTGGGAATATTCGCCGAGAGGTGTGAACAAGTCTTTGCCTTCGCAAGCAAGACCGAGGTTTTTACAATGGGTTTCAATGATGCCGTCGAGTTCTTCAATCACAACAAGACGGTTAACCTTTGCGGCAAATTCAGTAATCAGTTTAACGGGCAGGGGATTGACAAGACCGAGTTTGAGGACACTGACGCTGTTGCCGAAAATTTCTTTGACATACTGATAGCAAGTGCCCGATGTGATGATGCCGAGCTCTGTGCCGCCCATTTCCACCTTGTTGAACGGACAGTCTTCTGCAAAGGCAACCAGTTTTTGTGTGCGTTCTTCAACGATGGGATGACGCAACTTTGCGTTTGCGGGCATCATAATGTTTTTGCCTGCTTTCTTTTCGTAAGCAATGCGCGTTTTTTCTTCTCTTTCACCGAGTTCAACAATGCTCTGCGAGTGTGCGATTCTGGTGCACATTCTCAAAATAACGGGAGTGTCAAACTCTTCGGAAATGTCAAAAGCGGTTTTTGCAAAGAAAAGGCTTTCTGCGGAATCGGCAGGTTCAAGCATCGGCACTTTTGCGGCAATGGCGTAGTGGCGCGAATCCTGTTCATTCTGCGAAGAGTGCATGCCGGGGTCATCTGCAACGCAAATCAGCAAACCGCCGTTGACACCCGTATAAGAAAGGGTGAAAAGCGGGTCTGCAGCCACGTTCAGACCGACGTGCTTCATGGCACAAGCGGAACGAACCCCTGCAAGGGATGCGCCGAAAGCAGCTTCCATGGCAACCTTTTCGTTGGGTGCCCATTCGCAGTGCATTTCGTCATATTTCGCGGAAAATTCCGTGATTTCCGTGGACGGCGTACCGGGGTAACTGGAAACGACCTTGACACCGGCTTCATAAATACCTCTGGCAACGGCTTCGTTGCCGATCATCAGTTTTTTCATACCATATCCTCATTTTTTTCATTATTTGTTTTCAGCCATTGCTTTGAGTCTTTCAACAGCCTGCTCGCGCATTTTGTATTTCAGAATCTTACCTGCCACGTTCATCGGGAAGTCGTTCATGAAATGCACATAACGGGGAACTTTGTGCTTTGCCATGTGGGCATCAACAAACTTCTTCATTTCATCTTCGGTGCAGGTTTCACCTTTTTTAAGAATCACGCAGGCCATGATTTCTTCACCGAAACGTGGATCGGGAATGCCGATAACCTGTACGTCGTGCACCTTGGGGTTGGTCAGGATCAGTTCTTCGATTTCTCGGGGGTAAATATTTTCACCGCCGCGGATGATCATATCCTTGAGTCTGCCCGTGACCTTGAAATAACCTCTTTCGTCGCGGCAACAAAGGTCACCCGAATGCAGCCAGCCATCTTTGTCAATTGCCTCGGCTGTGGCCTTGGGCATTTTGTAGTAGCCTTTCATGACGTTGTAGCCGCGTACCACGAATTCACCGTTGACACCGTCGGGCACATCTTCGCCCGTTGCGGGGTCAATGTTTTTGCATTCGATATAGGGGAATGCCTTGCCGACGGTTTCCACACGGTCATCAAGCGATTCCGTGACTTCACCCATGGTGCATCCGGGGGATGCTTCCGTCAGCCCGTAAACACTGAGAATGCCTGTCATGTTCATTTCTGCAGCGGCTTTGCGCATCAGTTCAGGCGGGCAGTTTGCACCTGCCATAATGCCTGTGCGCATATAGGAGAAGTCGGTTTTGGTAAAATCGGGATGCGTGAACATCAGGTTGAACATGGTCGGAACACCATGGAAAACGGTAATTCGTTCATTGTTGATGCAAGCAAGAGAAGATTTGGGGGAGAAATAGGGAATTGGCATCATGGTAGATCCGTGCGTAACCGAAGCGGTCATGGCAAGCACCATGCCGAAGCAGTGCACCATGGGAACCTGAATCATCATGCGGTCTGCCGTGGACAAGTCCATACGGTCACCGATGCACTTGCCGTCATTGATGATGTTGTAATGTGTGAGCATAACACCTTTGGGGAAGCCTGTAGTACCCGATGTGTACTGCATATTGCAGACATCGTGAATGTCAATGGCAGCCGCCATGCGGTTGACTTCATCCTGACTGACAAGGTCTGCTCTTGCCAGTGCTTCGTTCCATTCCAGACATCCTTTCATGCGGAAGCCGATGGTGATAACATTGCGAAGGAAGGGAAGTCTTGCCGAGTGCATTTTTTCACCCGGTTTCAGGTTTTCAAGTTCAGGACACAACTCCTGAATGATCTCTTTATAGTTAGAATCCTTGAATCCGTCAATCATAATGAGTGTATGTGTATCGGACTGACGGAGAATGTATTCCGCTTCGTGGATTTTATAAGCGGTGTTCATGGGAATCAGAACTGCACCGATTTTTGTGACAGCCCAGAATGCAATATACCACTGCGGCAGGTTGGTTGCCCATGCCGTAACGTGCGTGCCGGGTTTGACACCCATGGAAATCAGTACACGGCAGAACTCGTCCACATCGTCACGGAACTGTGCGTAGGTTCTTGTATAATCAAGGGTTGTGAATTTGAACATATATTGGTCGGGGAATTCTTCGACCATTTTGTCAAGCAACTGCGGGAATGTGATGTTGACAAGCGATTCCTTTTTCCACACAAACTTGCCCGTGTGTGCCATGTTGTCATACAGATGGCTTTTTGTTTTGCGCTCCTGTTCAAACAGGCTCATGTAGCTGACAAAGTGTGAGAAAATAACGGACGGATCCTGCAGGTCGGGCATCCATTCGGGATCCCATTCCAGAGAAATATAACCTGCATAGTTAAGAGTTCGCAGTGCGTTGTGAATTTCATCCACAGGCAGTGTTCCTTCGCCGATGAGGCGATACTGCAAGCCATCTTCCGTTTCTTCGGAATCCTTGAAGTGAACGTGCTTGATGTATACACCAAGGTTTGTGACTGTCTGATCGGGGGCTTCTTTTGCATCACGGTAGGTGTGGTGCACATCCCACAGAACAGCAAGATTGTCACATGCAAATCTGTTGAGCAGATTGCACAGTTTTTTTGTATCGGAGTAAATGCCCGCGGTTTCCATGAGCAGGGTGATGTTCGCATCTTCTGCCATGGGGACTGCTTTTGCAAGATATGCAAAAACGGCATCATCCACACATTCGTCGTTGTCAACAACAGGAGCATGAATGCGGATATAAGGCACTTTCAAAGCCTTTGCATAGGCAATGCAAGAGGCGGTTTCAGCCATATTTTCTTCCAGTTTTTCTGCATTGCCGATGTTGCAAAGCGCATCAAGGCAGGGGATGCAGAGGTTGTTTTCAATGAGGTTGCGAACGGTGGCTGCTGCCATTTCCATGTTGGCAGGACCTGTTTTTTCGCTGAATTCGGGTGCGTTTATATCATGGATCTCAATGCCGGAAAAACCTGCTTCCACGGCTTCGGAAACGAATTCCTGCCATGTTGTGTTTTTCCAACCTTTGGTTGAAAAAGAAAGTTTCATCAGTTTTTCTCCTCCTCATAAACGATTTTGTTGAGTGCATTGAGATAAGCGCGTATGGAAGCGCCGACAATGTCGGTGGAAATGCCGTTGCCGGAATACAGCTTGCCGTTTGCACGCAGACGGATGATTGCATTACCGACGGAATCTCTGCCTTCGGTGATGGAGCGAATGCGGAAATCATCGAGCTCATAGTGCACACCGATAATCTGTTCAATTGCCATGAAAGCCGCATCAATGGGGCCGTCGCCCATGCTGATACCCTGCATAAGGGTGCCGTTCTTTTCAATTGCAATCGTTGCGGTGGAAACGATGTCACTGCCCGAGTTGCTTACAAAGCTCTTCATGCGGTAAACAGGCGGCACCTGCATAGCGGCAGAAGCAACAATGGCATCGAGTTCTTTCAAAGAAACATTTTTCTTGTCGGCAACGGTTTTGAATGCTTCAAATACCTTTGCATTGTCGTCGTCGGAAAGGTCATAACCGAGTTTTTTAACAGCCTTTGCAACGGTGGCGGCATCGTCGGTTTTTGTAAGCAGAACGCCGTTTGCGAAAATATCATTTTCTTCCGTGCGGGAAATCTGCTCCTGTCTGTGGCGGATAAAGTTGATGATCTGTTTTTCGGTTCTTTGCAAGCCTGTATGGTCAAGTCCGCTTGTAACAGCGCAGGAATCACCGCGCAGTCTGAACAACTGTGCAATGCTCGAAAGGGCAGGGGCATCAAATCCGGCAACAGCGGTCTTAATTTTATCTGCACCTGCACGCACACTGGCGGCTGTGCATGCACAAGCCATATCCATTGCATTGGAACAACGTACACCGAGGGCAATACCTGCGGGCATATCAAGTGTTGTAATAAAATTAGCGAATTCATCGGGCATCATCGTGCCGGCTGTGTCGCAAAGGGTAACCGTTGTTGCGCCGGCTGCAACAGCTTTGTCGATGGCCGCGGTGAGAAAATCAGGCTCACTGCGGGTTGCGTCTTCTGCCACAAATTCAACATCATTGCAAAGGGAAGCACACTTAGCAACCAGTTCGCCGATCATTTCAAGCACTGCACTGCTCTTTTTGTGGCAGAAATATTCCATCTGCACGGGAGAAACGGGCACGCAGACCTGCAATCTTGCCTTTGCGGCATTCTTCATGGAACTCCATGCAAGGTCGATTTCTTCAACAGAAAGACCGACAGGAAGCACCACACAAGCCTTGCGGATGACTGCGCAGACGGTTTTTACAAGCAGTGTATCTGTTTTTACATCATAAATTGCAGGCAGTTCAATATAATCAACACCCGCTTTTTCCAGTAGCTTTGCAATTTCCGTTTTTTCACGGAAAGTAAGGCTTATGTCCCTTTTGCGGGAAGCGGCTTTGAGTGTTTCATCTGCAATTCTGATTCTTTTCATCTGTCTGAACTCCTTATATTCAAGAAATAAAAAATCCCCGAGGTAAAAACCTCAGGGACGAATAAAAATCCGCGGTACCACCCTAATTACCGTTTACATAAACGGTCACTTTGCAGGCTCAATCAAGCCTTTCGCCATGGTAACGGGGCGATCCGCAGCTCCTTATGCACTCATTTTGAGGGTTAGGGAGCCGAGCTCCGGAACGAGGCCGGTGCAATACTTCAATGTTGGCTCGCAGCAACCTGCCAACTCTCTGAAAAATCCGTACTGTCCGTAATTCCTTCACAGCCTTTATTTATTGGTGGAATTATAACATATGAACTTTACAAAGTCAAGTATTTTTTCTTGACTTTTTTATTTATATATGCTATCATCCATGATATTATGGAATGCGTATGCGCACAAATATTGTCAAAATATGGAGCGCATTTTTTTGGAGGTAAATATGTACGACAAAGTGTCTACCGAACTCAACTTTGTTGAGCGCGAAAAGCAAACGGAAAAATTCTGGCGTGAAAACGACATTTTCCGCAAGAGTACTAAAATGCGCGAAGGTTGCGGCTCTTATGTTTTCTATGACGGCCCGCCGACTGCAAACGGCAAACCGCATATCGGTCATGTTCTGACCCGTGTTATCAAGGATATGATTCCGCGTTACCACACCATGAAAGGTGCCATGGTTCCGCGTAAGGCAGGTTGGGATACCCACGGTCTGCCCGTTGAACTTGAAGTTGAAAAACTCTTGGGCATCGACGGCAAGGAACAGATCGAAAATTACGGTATTGCTCCTTTCATTGAAAAATGTAAAGAAAGTGTCTGGAAATACAAGGGTATGTGGGAAGATTTCTCGGGTACTGTCGGTTTCTGGGCCGATATGGACGATCCGTATGTAACCTACCACGATTCTTACATCGAATCCGAATGGTGGGCGCTTCGCCAAATCTGGGATAAGGGTCTGCTTTACAAGGGCTTCAAGGTCGTTCCTTATTGCCCGCGTTGCGGCACGCCGCTGTCTTCTCACGAAGTCGCACAGGGCTACAAGGACGTCAAAGAACGTTCCGCAATCGTCCGTTTCAAGGTTCTCGATGAAGATGCCTACATCCTTGCATGGACAACCACACCCTGGACACTTCCGTCCAATGTGGCTCTTTGCGTGCATCCCGAATATGATTATGTAAAAATCCGCAACGGCGAATTCGTTTACTATCTTGCCGAAGGTCTGTTAAGTGTTATTGAGGGTGATTATGAAATCCTTGAACGCATGAAAGGTAAGGATCTTGAATACAAGAAGTACATGCCTCTGTTTGATTTCATCGACCGCCGTGATGATGCTTATTTTGTCTGCTGTGACGAATATGTTACCCTGACAGACGGTACCGGTGTTGTTCATCTTGCTCCCGCATTCGGTGAAGACGATAACCGTGTCGGCAGACGCTACAAACTGCCCTTTGTGCAGCTTGTTGATGCCAAGGGCTGTATGACAAAAGAAACACCCTGGGAAGGCACTTTCTGCAAGGATGCCGACAAGCAGGTTCTTATTTATCTTGAAACCGTCGGCAGACTGTTCTCTGCACCCGTATTTGAACACAGCTATCCGCATTGCTGGCGCTGTGACACGCCTCTTATTTACTACGCCCGTGAGAGCTGGTATATCGAAATGTCTGCTGTCAGAGACCGTCTGATTGCAAACAACAAGACCATCAACTGGATTCCCGAAAGCATCGGCACAGGCCGTTTTGGCGACTGGCTTGAAAATGTGCAGGACTGGGCACTTTCCAGAAACCGTTACTGGGGTACTCCGCTTAATATCTGGGAATGCGGTTGCGGCCACAGACATTGCATCGGCAGTATTGAAGAACTCAAATCTATGTCCGACAACTGCCCCGAGAAAATAGAACTGCACCGTCCTTACATTGATGCTGTTACCATCCGTTGCCCCGAATGCGGAAAAGAAATGAAACGTGTTCCCGAAGTCATTGACTGTTGGTTCGACTCGGGTGCCATGCCGTTTGCACAGCATCATTATCCGTTTGAAAACAAGGATTTGTTTGAACAGCAGTTCCCGGCAGACTTCATCTCCGAAGCCGTTGACCAGACAAGAGGTTGGTTCTATTCGCTTCTTGCCATTTCCACCTTGCTGTTTGACAAAGCACCTTATAAGAATGTTATCGTTCTCGGTCTTGTGCAGGACGAAAACGGTCAGAAAATGTCCAAGTCCAAGGGCAATGCCGTTGATCCGTTTGATGCACTCGAAAAGTTCGGTGCAGATGCCATCCGTTGGTATTTCTACACCAACTCCGCGCCGTGGCTTCCGAACCGCTTCTATGACAAGGCGGTTCTTGAAGGACAGAGAAAGTTCATGGGCACTCTTTGGAATACCTACGCATTCTATGTGCTTTATGCCAATATCGATAAGTTCGATCCGTCCAAGTATGAGCTTGATCTTTCCAAGCTGAGTGTTATCGACAAGTGGCTGCTTTCCAGACTCAATTCCACGGTTGCTGAGGTTGACAAGCAGCTCGGTAATTATGCAATTCCCGAAGCTGCCCGTGCACTTGACAGCTTTGTTGACGAAATGAGCAACTGGTATGTCCGCCGTTGCCGCGAGCGTTTCTGGTCCAAGGAAATGACACAGGACAAGATCAACGCTTACATGACCCTTTACACCGCACTTGTTACAATCAGCAAGGCGGCAGCTCCCATGATTCCGTTCATGACCGAAGAAATCTACCGCAATCTTGTCTGCAATATTTATAAAGATGCTCCCGAAAGCATCCATCTTTGCGACTTCCCGACGGTGGATGAAAAGTTCATCGATGCAGACCTCGAAAAAGCAATGGATCTTGTTCTGCAAATCGTTGTGCTCGGCAGAAGCGCAAGAAACGGTGCAAACCGCAAAAACAGACAGCCTCTGGCTCTGCTTTCTGTTGCTTGCAACGAAACACTCGATGAAACCTACCTTGAGATCATCCGTGACGAACTCAATGTCAAGACGGTTGAATTCATCGACGATGCTGACGGACTGCTGACCTATGTCTTCAAGCCGCAGCTCAAGACCGTCGGGCCGAAATACGGCAGACAGCTCAACGACATCCGCAATGCTCTTGCAACGATTGACGGCAATGCCGCAAAGCGTGAACTCGATGCCAACGGCATGATCGTGCTTGATCTTACAAGCGGTAAGGTCGAACTGACCGTGGATGATCTTCTCATCTCCTGCTCGCAGAAGGAAGGCACATTCTCGCTGTCCGACAACGGTGTTACCGTATCTCTTGACACCAACCTCACCGATGCACTCATCGAAGAAGGTCATGTCAATGAAATCATCAGCAAGGTGCAGACCATGCGTAAGGAAGCCGGCTTTGAAGTGACCGATCACATCCGTGTCACCTTTAAAGCAAGCGAAGCCATGACCGCACTTCTGCTTGCTAACACCGACCGTATTGCCAAGGTCGCTCTTGCCGATTCTGTTGAAGCTACAGCTCCCGCAGGCTATGTAAAGGCATGGGATATCAACGGCGAAGAAATCAACTTCGGCGTAGAAAAAATCTGAATTCAAAAGGGTGTGTGCTGAACATCCCCTTGCTTTTTAGGAGGATACTATGGCTGATTTTACCCCGATTTTCAGAATGATCGTTACAAGCGACATTCATATTCAGAAGGATGATTATCAGATTGCGCGTTACAGAAAAGGCATGAAATTTGCTTATGAATATGCAAAATCACAGCCTTATAATAAAATCGATGCCTTTTTTGCTGTCGGCGACTTTGCAAACAGCGGCTCGGAATGGGAAATGCTGGCCTTCCGTGATTTAATGGATGAATGTCTTTCTCCCGAAACCGAAAGAACCCTCATGCTTGCAAGCCATGAATTCAAAACCGACGGTCAGCAGGGTGCTTATGACAGATTGAAGTCTATTTATAATATGGAACCCGATACCCATAAAATCTTTAAAGGGTTTCACTGCATTTCCGTTTCCACTGAAGACGGCTGCCGTTTCAGAGGAGGCAAACAGAATTTTTTGCGTGAAGAACTCAAAAAAGCCGCCGCGGATGATCCCAAAAAGCCCATTTTCGTCTTCCAGCATCCGCACATCACAGATACCGTTGCAGGCTCTATCAACTGGGGTGAAGATGATCTTACTGCTATTATGATGGATTATCCGCAGATCATCGACTTTTCCGGACACTCTCATGCACCGATCAATGATCCGAGAAGCATTCACCAGCGTCATTTTACCTGCCTTGGTACGGGTTCATTCAGTTATTTTGAACTCGATGAATTTGATAAAATTTACGGCACGATTCCCCCTGATTGTGATGATCAGGCACAGTACCTCATTGTTGAAGTCAGTGCTGACGGTTCGGTACTTATCAAGAGCGTTGATGTGCTGACCGATCATTTCTTCCCCTGCGACCGCTTTATTGAAACACCGTGGGAACCGACATCGTTTGTTTACACGGATGCACGCTATCTGACAAATGTAAAACCGTATTTTGCAGACGATGCAAAAGTGGAATATGAAAAAACGGAAGAGGGATTTACCATCCGTTTTTCACAGGCGAAAATCGATGAAGATATGGTGGATGATTACATCATCAGGCTTCGTAATAAAAAAGACGGCACTGTCGCAAAACAGGCCGCCGTATGGTCTTCTTATTACCTTTATAACATGCCCGAAACCTGTTCGGTCATATTGAAAGATGTCGCTGCAGGGGAGTATATCGCCGAAATATTTGCACAGGGCTTCTGGAAAAACCGCAGTGAAAAACCGCTGTGTGCCGACATCACTGTTGATTAAAGAAAGCAATAATTTCTTCTTTTGTTGCCTTGAAAGAACCCTGAATCATGGTCGGCTGACCGCCGCCTCTGCCGTTTAATGCAGCGTTGATTTCTTTGGATTTTTCACGCAGGTTCACGTTTGCAGAGCCGATGATATAAGCATATCCGTTTTCGTCATTGCCGCTGCAAACGCACATCATCTGTTTGCATTTCGGCAGGCAAAGATTGCAAAGCGAGCGCAGTTCGTCCGCTTTTGCATCATCCAGGAACATAACCGCAGAACCGTCTGTTTGTTCGAGTCCGTCAGCAAGCAGGCGGTTTATTTTTGTCTGCAAAGTCGTGATTTCTCGCTTAAAACCGACAATATCCTCCTGCAGTTTTTCAACTCCTTGCGGTGTTTCGATCGCTCTTGCAGAGAGCAGGGCAGATACTTTTCGGTTGCAGTTGTAATGCACACGCAGATGTTCAAAAGCATCCAGACCGCAAAGCAGTGTAATACGTGTACCGCCCCTGTGGGGCATGCAATCCAGGATTTTCAGAATGCCCACTTCGCCTGTCATTTCCACATGCGGTGCACAACAGGCACAAAGGTCAATGCCTTCAATTTCAACAAGGCGCACATCTTCCGTCAGTTCCAGCTTGGAACGGTAGTCAAGCGTTTCAAGTTCTTTCGCACTCGGGAAAATGCAGTTCACTGCCACATTTTTTGCAATGAGGCGGTTGCACTCGTCTTCGATTTCTTTGAGCTGCTCTGCATTGAGCGCACCGTCAAAATCAACCGTCATGCAATCATCGGCCATGTGAAAACCGACATTCGTGTAACCGTAAGTTGCATGCACCACACCCGAAAAAACATGCTCGCCCGTGTGGTTCTGCATTCTGCGGAATCGCTGTTCCTCGTTGAGTACACCGTGCACGATTGCACCAACAGTAAGCGGTTTGTTTGTTGAGTGGGTAATAATGCCGTTTTTCTCTTGCACATCCAGCACATTTGCTCCATCTAAAGTGCCGTTATCAGCCTTCTGTCCGCCACCTTCGGGGAAGAACGCAGTCTTGTCAAGAATGCACAAAAACTGTTCACCTTTTTGTTCGCAGGACAGGACCGTTGCGGTGAAGGTATATAATTTACTGTTTTTATAATAAAGTTTTTCTGTCATTGTTTTCACCTGTTGACATAAAAAGAATTTTGCGTTAAAATAGTGCGCGGTGATAATTATGAGAATGAGAAGAATCAAAAATCATGACGAGCGCAAACTTGCTTGCCTTTCCCGCATGCTGTATGTGGAAAAGACGGACGAGGATTACAGAGAGATCGTCAAAAGAAAAGAATTGCTTGATTATAAGACCATTTTCGGCAATGACAATCCCGTCGAAATGGAAATCGGTTGCGGCAAGGGCCGATTTGTGCTTGAACTTGCAAAACGCAATCCCGATATCAACTACATTGCAGTCGAAGTCAACAGTAATGTCATCATCGAAGCCTGCGAATCTGTCATGGAAGAAAACGTTCCGAACATATACTTCATGCGATGCGGTGCGGAACTGCTTGAAAAGTACATTCCTGCCGGCAGTATTCATCGCATTTATCTGAATCATTCCTGCCCATTTCCGAAAAACCGTTACGAAAACCGCCGTCTGACGAACCTCAAATTCATGCCGATTTATTCGCATTGCCTTGTTGCAAACGGTGAGATTCATCAGAAGACGGACAATATGCATTTCTTTGAATATTCCATTGAGCAGTTTTCGGCTTACGGTGTGAAACTTAAAAACATTTCACTTGATCTGCATAATTCAGGCTTTGAAGACAATATCATAACCGAATATGAAGCCAAGTTCCTGCGTAAGAATATGCCGATTTACCGCTTGGAAGCGGTTTTTAATCATAACACCTGAAAAATATAGAATTTTAAGTATGAGGTCTCCGGTACACCCCACAGAATGGGATGATCGGGGGCCTGTTGTCTTGCTTCGACCTGTAAAAGCGAAACCCCTGCATCGTGTGCGGCATCTCTGAGCATTTTGCAGAACAGATCTTCGGGCATAAAATGCGAGCAAGAGCAGGTTGCAAGAAAGCCGCCGCGGGGGAGTAAGTGCATGGCTCTGCGGTTGATTTCCTTGTAGCCTCTGAATGCGCTCTGTACGGTCGAACCACTCTTTGTAAATGCAGGCGGGTCGAGGATGATATAATCAAACGGCTTTTTCTTTTCATTGTCCAGTGCGGTGAGATAGTCAAAAACATCCACCGTCTTCGTCTGCATATTGGTAAGATTGTTGAGTGCAATATTCCTGTTTGCCGTTGCAATGGCATCGGCGGAAATGTCCAGTGCCGTAACACTTTGTGCACCCGCTTTTGCACAATTGAGGGCAAAAGAACCTGTGTGAGTAAAGCAATCAAGCACATTTTTACCCGGGGCGATTCTGGAGGCGGCAAGACGGTTGTATTTTTGGTCAAGGAAAAATCCCGTTTTTTGTCCGTTTTCAAAGTCAACCTCATACAGAACGCCGTTTTCATTGATGATAACTTTGTTGTCTTCCTTTGTGCCGAGGTCATCAGCTTCCACATAGCCTTTGCCGAGGGTAAGTCCTTCTTTTTCGCGCACGGCAACATCATTTCTTTCAAAAATAGCGGAAATAGTGAAACCTGCATTGCGAAGTTCGGTTTTTAAGGCATTGAACAGAATCGGTTTTCTTAATTCCATGCCGTAAGACATGGTCTGTGTGACGAGTACATCGCCGAATTTGTCGCAGATAAAACCGGGAAGACCGTCCGAATCACCGAAAATAACACGGAAACAATCCGTATCATCACCCATTACAGACAATCTGTATTGCAGTGCATAACGGATTCTGCGGATGAAAAACGCTTCGTCAAAACGATCATTCGCATTTTTAGAAAGAATGCGGACTAAAATTTTGGAATTGTCGTTATAAAGTCCCGAACCGATGTATGTGCCTTTTTCGGTCACGGCATCCACAATATCTCCGTTTTTAACTTCCCCAAAAACAGAAATTGTATCCGAACCGTAAATCCACGGATGCCCGTTCTGAACCTGCATTGCACCTTTTTTGCTGACGGTCACCACGGGGTAGTTTCTGTTGTTTTTCATTTCTGTCCGACCGCCTGTCTGCTGCCTGTCACGGAAGCCTGTGCCGTCAGAGTGCCTTCGTCATCCGTAATGTCGATGCGGTAGAAACAGAGGTTTTTGCCCATTTTCAGCGGAACGGCAGTTGCATGCAATGTGCCTGTGCGGGTTGCACGCAAGAATGTAATATTACACTCAAAAGACATGGCGATATATTCGCCTGAATTGTTTGCGGCCGCAGCAAAACATAAATCGGCAAGTGTAAAGATAGCACCGCCCATTACCGTGCCGTAGGCATTTTTGTGTTGCGGTGTAATCTGCATGGAGCAAACAGCGGTGTCGGGACCGATTTCATCAATCACAATACCTGTCTGTTCTGTTGCATAGCGGTCTTTTGCCATAATCATTTTCATTTGTTCAAGTGTCAGCATATTTGTTCACCTCATTGAAAGAAAGCGTCGCAAAAAAGCGGCGCTTTCTGTTTTGTTTATTCGCAGTAGTTGTAGCCGTATTCAATACCCTTGAGATTGCCTTCAATCAGATGCTGTTTGGTGGGCGGAACAATCTTTTCAATAACCTTTTCGGCAAGGGAATAGGGCATGATATTGCTCGTCTTCAGCAGGTAGCCGAGCATGATCATGTTAGCAGAAAGTCCCGTGTCACGGGCAAGTTTTGTGGCAGGAATGTAAAATGCCTTCACATCTTCTCTATCAATCTTTCTTTCAATCAGAGAGGAGTCAACATAAATGCTGCCGTCTTTTTCGACTGCGCCTTCAAACTTGTCAAGAGAGGGGAGATTGAGTGCGATAAGAATGTCAGGATGGTCAACAACGGGAGAACCGATGGGTTCGTCACTCAAAGTAACACCGCAGTTGGATGTGCCGCCGCGTACTTCAGGGCCGTAGCTGGGCATCCAGCAAACTTCACGGTCTTCAATAAGACCTGCATAAGCGAGGAATTTACCGATGAACAGAACACCCTGTCCGCCGAAACCTGCAATCAGGAGTTTTGTTGTCATAATTATTCTTCCTCCTTTGCAAATCTGTCTTTGTAGACACCGAGCGGATAGTAGGGGATAACGGTGTTTTCAAGTCTTTCAAGAGCCTTGGTGGGTTCCAGTGCCCAGTAAGTCGGGCAGGCGGAAAGAACTTCAATCAGCGAGAAGCCTTTGCCTTCCATCTGATTCTGGAATGCTTTCTTGATGGCTTTCTTTGCATTTCTGATGTTCTTTACATTGTTGACTGCAACTCTTTCAAGATAGCTTGCGCCGTCAAGCTGTGAAAGCATTTCAACGACCTTGACGGGATAGCCGACGGTCTGTGTATCTCTGCCGTAGGGGGATGTCTGTGTGACCTGACCGGGCAGGGAAGTCGGAGCCATCTGACCGCCTGTCATGCCGTAAATACCGTTGTTAACGAAAATGATTGTGATATTTTCGTTTCTTGCGGCGGCGTGAACGGTTTCGCAAGTGCCGATGGATGCAAGGTCGCCGTCACCCTGATAGGTGAAAACGATTTTGTCGGAGTCTGCTCTTTTCAGCCCCGTAGCAACTGCGGGTGCTCTGCCGTGTGCGGCTTCAACCATGTCGCAGTTAAAATAATTGTATGCAAAAACGGAACAGCCGACGGGAGCAACACCGATGGTCTTGCCTTCAATGCCGAGTTCGTCAAGTGCTTCGGCTACAAGACGGTGAATAATACCGTGTGTGCATCCGGGGCAGTAATGCAGAGGAATGTCTGCCAATGCGTGCGGTCTGTCGAATACTACCATTATGCGTTACCTCCTTTTGCGGCTTTTTTGATGGAGTTGAGAATATCTTCTGTGGTCGGGATCATACCGCCGACACGGTTGCAAAGCGAAACAGGCTTCTTGCAACGGATTGCAAGTTCAATGTCTTCGATCATCTGGCCCATGGAAAGTTCAACCGAAATAAAGGAATTTACCTTATCCGCTGCTTCAAGAAGCGGCTTCTTCGGGAACGGCCACAGGGTAATGGGGCGGATCATGCCGACCTTAATGCCTTCTGCACGGGCAGCATCAATGGCATTCTTGGAAACGCGTGCGGCAATACCGAATGCAACAATACAGATATCTGCATCGTCCATAAGATAGGTGTCATACATCGCTTCGGTTGCTTCGATTTCTTCGTACATCTTGTAACGTGCGAAGTTGACCTGTTCAAGCTCTTCCGGCTGCAGAAACAGGGAATTTACGATGTTATGTTCTCTTTTAAGTTCTGTGCCTGTCAAAGCCCAGGGCTTTTCGTATGTTTTAACTTCGCCGATGTCAAGCACAACGGGTTCCATCATCTGACCGAGTGTGCCGTCTGCAAGAAGCATCGAGGGCATGCGGTATTTGTCGGCAAGTTCAAAACCTTTAACAGTCAGCGTTACCATTTCCTGCACGGTAGACGGTGCAAAAACGAGCAGATGGTAGTCACCGTGACCGCCTCCTCTGGTTGCCTGGAAATAGTCTGCCTGTGAGGGTTGAATGCCGCCAAGACCGGGGCCGCCGCGCTGTACGTTGACGATCAGTGCAGGCAGGTCGCAACCTGCAAGATAGGAAATACCTTCGCTTTTGAGCGAGATTCCGGGGCTGGAGCTGGAAGTCATAACTCTTTTGCCTGCGGATGCAACACCGATAACCATATTGATAGCGGCGATTTCGCTTTCAGCCTGTAAAAATGTGCCGCCGATTTTGGGCATTTTCTTTGCCATATAAGCGGCAACTTCTGTCTGGGGAGTGATGGGATAACCGAAGTAGTGACGGCATCCTGCAAGAATAGCAGCTTCTGCCAGTGCTTCGTTTCCTTTCATAATTACTTTGTTTGCCATTGCTCTTCCTCCTTATTTCTCAACACGGATCACGCAGTCCGGACACATGGTTGCACAGAATGCACAGCCGATGCAGGCGTCCATATCCGTAACGCCTGCCGGATGGTAGCCCTTGGCATTGATTTTGTCTGTCAGCAATGCGACGATCTTTTTCGGGCAAGCACCGACACAAAGACCGCAGCCTTTACATCTTTCTTCATTGAATGTTACTTTTGCCATAGTCATTCTCCTTTTTTATTCCATCCCTGGCGCAGATAAAGCGTAACGGGGAATAAATTTACGATTTTGTTTTCAAGCTCTGCAAACAGTTCTTCTTTACAGGCGGTGAACGCAACGGGAAGACCGCTTAATTCGGAAAGGCGGTTTATGTACTCGACCGAGCCGAGTACATCTTCCTGCGTTGTTTCGTCGCCTAAGTTTGCATTGTTGATGATTTTTGTAAAACGGAAACCGAGCACGGCTTCAATTTCTTCTTTTGCTTCCATGGCAAGTTCAACCGTTCTCGTCAAAGGTCGGAACGGATTGACCACCCAGAAGCAATCATAGTTGTTTTCTTCTAAAATAGCCTCGCGGAAACGTCCGAGTGCGGCAGCACCGACATCGTCACCGCCGAGATCAATGACAGCATATCGGTCCTTGTTGTCGAACATGGAATAGGCATCACTCGGCATGGCGGGCATATCGACATTTGTGTTTGCGTATTCGGATGCAATCATGCCGATGCCTTTCTTTTCGAGTGCACACTTTGCATCTTTGGATCGGAAGTACGGGTTTACAATGTCGAGGTCTGCACACACAACCTGTGCACCGTCTTCTTTCATTTTCATTGCAAGGTTGATGGCAATGTTCGTTTTGCCGCTGCCGTAATGTCCGGCTATTATGTTAACTCGTTTGTATTGCATTTTTCTTACAGCTTGTTTCTCTGAATCTTGCCGCTGGTGGTCTTGGGCAGGGATTCGCGGAATTCAACAATTCTCGGATATTTATAAGGTGCGGTGTGGGTCTTGACGTAGTTCTGAATTTCTTTTTTGAGTTCTTCAGTGCCTTCGGTACCCTTGGTCAGCACGATACATGCCTTAACGATCTGCCCTCTGACTTCATCGGGAGCGGCACAGACGCCGCATTCCAGAACATAGGGAAGTTCCATGATAACGCTTTCAATTTCAAACGGCCCGATGCGGTAGCCCGAAGATTTAATTACATCGTCGCTTCTGCCGACATACCAATAGAAGCCGTCTTCATCTCGCCATGCAACGTCGCCCGTAAAGTACATGCCGTCGTGGTAGACCTCGTTTGTCTTTTCGTCATCCTGATAGTAACCCATGGTAAGACCGCAAGGGTATCCGAGTTTCGGTGTGCGTATGACGATATTGCCGGAAACACCAACGGGACAGGAAACACCGTCGGAATCCACAATGTCAACATCATACAGCGGAACGGGTTTACCCATGGAGCCGATTTTATGTGACTGACCGACCTGGTTGCCGATGATAAGGGTCGATTCGCTCTGACCGAAGCCTTCCATGATACTCAGTCCCGTTTCGCGTTCAAACTGACGGAACACTTCGGGGTTGAGTGCTTCGCCTGCCATGGAAGCGTGTTCCACGGAAGAGAAGTCATACTTTGTCATATCTTCCTTGATGAGCATTCTGTACATCGTTGCGGGACTGCAGAATGTTGTAATCTTGTATTTTGCAAACAGGGGAAGAATGTCGTGTGCATCAAAGCGGTTGAAGTCGTAAACGAAAACGGGGGCTTCGCAGAGCCACTGACCGTAGAGTTTACCCCACAGGCATTTTGCCCATCCCGAATCGGCAATGGTCAGATGCAGACCGTTGGGGTTAACATTGTGCCAGTATTTGGCGGTGATGAAATGACCGAGCGGATACATGAAGTTGTGCATGGTCAGTTTCGGGTTGCCGGATGTGCCGGAAGTGAAGAACATCAGCATCAGGTCTTCACCGCAGGCGGCATCGGCAGGTCTGTCGAATTTGCCTGTATATAAAGAATATTCATTGTCAAAATCGTGCCAGCCTTCACGGGAACCGCCGACAAGAATCAGATTCTTCACGCAATCGCATTTTGCTGCAGCTTTTTCGGCATGCATTGCGGTGTCACCGTCTGCCGTGCAGACAAGAGCATCAATGTTTGCGGCGTTAAAACGATACTCAAAGTCATGTTCCTGCAACATGTTGGTGGCAGGAATGGCAACCGCACCGAGTTTGTTGAGTGCCATCATACAGAACCAGAACTGATAATGACGCTTGAGGACGAGCATGACTTTGTCGCCTTTTTTGATACCCAATGAACGGAAATAGTTTGCCGTCTGATTGGAAGCACGCTTGAGATCAGAGAAGGTGAATCTTCTTTCGTTCTTGTCTGCATCCAGATGAAGCAGGGCCAACTGATCGGGTTTGACACGGGCGATTTCATCGAGAATATCAAAACCGAAGTTGAAGTTTTCGGTGTTGCTGAACGAAATGTCCGTGCAGGTACCTTTTTCGTTTTCGGTGGTATGAATGTATTTTTCACAGACCAGTCTGTCGCGTTTGACGGAGCTGATGATGGTTTCAATTGCTTTCTTTTCTTCGCTCTTTTCACCCGGAATAACAAAGGCGATGAAATGGCAGTCTTCGCCGTTGACTGCGATCATGCCGTGCGGCGTGGAACTGTCATAGAAAATGGAGTCACCCGCATTCAGCACTTCCGTATGTGCACCGATCTGAATTTTCAGACTGCCGCTGATAATATAGTCAAATTCCTGACCGCCGTGCGTGGTGACATGAATGGGTTTGTTCTGCTGTTCGGGATGATACTCATAACGGGTCATGTACGGTACAGCAATCTTGTTTTTGAACTGTGCTGCAAGGTTTTTCATGAGAATACCCGATTCGTTGATGGTTTCAAGACCGCCGCCGTTTCTTGTGACGGTGTACGAAGTCAGTTTCGGAGTTGTACCTTCAAGCAGGTTAGCGATTTCAAGGTTGAATGCGATGGCACATTTGTGCAAAAATGTAAACGGAAAATCCGCCGCACCTGTTTCATAGGAAATATATTCCTGTGCAGTAACATCCGTCAAAGTTGCCATTTCATTTACGCTCAGTCCGCTGACTTCTCGCATTTCACGGATACGTGCTGCAATTTCATTCAGTTTGTTGCCGGTTGCAGTGTTCATTTTTTCCTCCTGTTCGGGGGGTATTAAAAAAATAAAACGCCCCAGAAAATTGATTCTGAGACGAGAAAAATTCCCGCGGTACCACTCAAATTGCATCTTTCGATGCCGCTCTACGGCTCTGACAAGCCTTCCGCTTTGACGCAGCGGTTACGGATGCTCTTACTGATATTACTGTTCGGAACACCTGCTCGGAAGTGACAGCCGTATGAAAACATCCGCCGCAGACTTGCATCACCCGTCTGCTTTCTGAAGACTTTTGCTTTCGACATTCTTCGTCATCGCATTTACTATTCAATTTTTATATATACTAACACGCATATAGTAATTTGTCAATGAATATTTTTAACAATGTTGAATGTCAAAAAATAAGATATTTTATCTGTTTTTTACTATTGTATTATTGACAATTTTTTGACAATACTGTAGAATAGAAAAAAAACCGCTTATGCGGGAACGGAGGAAATTATTATGAACAATACAAATCCCTATGCCGGCACCAAAACCGAACAGAACCTCAGAGCTGCTTTTTCCGGTGAAAGCGAAGCCAGAAACAAGTACACCTATTTTGCAAGTGTTGCAAAAAAAGAAGGTTTTGAACAGATTTCTGCGATTTTCCAGAAGACTGCCGATAACGAAAAAGAACATGCAAAAATGTGGTTCAAAGAACTCAAGGGCATCGGCTCCACGGCTGAAAATCTGCTTGCCGCCGCCGAAGGTGAAAATTACGAATGGACCGATATGTATGCAACATTCGCCAAGGAAGCCGAAGAAGAAGGCTTTACAGCTCTTGCTGCTAAATTCCGTGCTGTTGCCGCTGTTGAAAAGGAACACGAAGAACGCTACCGTGCTCTGCTTCACAATGTGGAAGCACAGGAAGTGTTTGCAAAGAGCAGTGTAACGGTCTGGGAATGCCGCAACTGCGGTCACATCGCCGTCGGTATGAAGGCTCCCGAAGTCTGCCCCGTATGTGCCCATCCGCAGGCTTACTTTGAAGTCAACGCAAAGAATTATTGATTCTTATTTTTATTCTGCCGCCCGTTTTCGGGCGGTTTTTTTGTTGCAAAAAGCACACGTGTATGATATGCTTATCATGAGGTGAGTTCGGATGAAACAAACTGTTTTCAATGCCTGCGATTTGCTTGATACATTACAAGCAAACTCTCTGCTGTCGGGAAAACGGCTGGGACTTCTGACCAATGTTTCGGGGGTAAGCCGAGACTTGCAGAAAACAAGCGTCAGATTGTCGCAGTTATATAATCTTTGTGCTTTGTTCAGCCCGGAACACGGTCTTTCCGGTGTTCAGCAGGCAGGCGGATTTGATACGGATGTGTTCATTGATCCGCAGACAGGGGCGCCTGTTTATGATCTGTATGGCAAAACAGACGGCTTTCTGGCTGCTCAAAAAGCCTTGCAGGATCTTGACATGCTACTGTTTGATATTCAGGATATCGGAATCCGATATTATACTTATCAACACACCATGCTTGATGCCATGAAACTGTGTGCTGATGTCGGCATTCCGTTTGTTGTGCTTGACCGTGTCAATCCCCTCGGTGGAGTTACGGTGCAGGGATGTTGCCTTGAATGCGACTGTCTTTCCGATGTCGGCAGAGCTCCGGGACAACCCGTTGTCAGCGGTATGACGGTGGGTGAACTTTCTTTGTGGTATAAGGATCTGTTTTGCATTGATGTGCAACTTCATGTTCTTCGTTGCAAGGGTTGGCAAAGAGCGTATGTTTTTGAAGACACCGATCTTCTTTTTGTACCGCCTTCACCGAATATGCCGACAATGGATACTGTATTTTTATACAGCGGAACTTGTTTGTTTGAAGATACAAACATTTCCGAAGGAAGAGGAACGACGAAACCCTTTGAGCAATTTGGTGCGCCGTGGCTGAATACGGAAAAGGTGATTTCCGTTTTGTGTGATCTGCCCGAAGATGCACGGAAAAACTTTGACGAACTTGTGTTTCGTCCGTGTGAATTTATGCCGACTTTCAGTGACTATACGGGCGAAGTTTGCAAGGGAATGCAGCTACACATCCGTGATAAACAGAATGTGAATATGTATGCAACTGTTTTGTATCTTTTTTATGTAATGCGCAAAGTGCACCCTGAAGAATTTACGCTTGACAGCAATCTTCCGTTGCTTGCAGGCACAAAGCGGATTCTGGCGGACGATTTCAATGTTTCCGCATTCCTCGAAGAACAAGCAGAAAAGTGCAAAGAATTTGCAAAAATGCGAAAGCAATATCTGTTGTATTGAAACCAACATTTTGCCCAAAAATGTTTAACATAAAGATTGGTAGTTGAAAACAGAGTTTATTTACGATATAATGAAAAAGATGTATTATAATATCAACACAGGAGGACAGTATGAGAAATATCAAAGTAATCAACAACAACTGGCTTTTCTCCAAAGAAGCCAATGCCGTTCCTGCAAGTGTTCCGACCGATTGGGAACAAAAGAATCTGCCCTATACATGGAATGAAAAAGATGGCCAGGACGGCGGCAATGACTATTACCGCGGCACCTGTTATTTTGCAAAAACGCTTGCAAAGTCTGATTTCCCCGAAGGTGAAGTATTTTATCTTCAGTTTGACGGTGTCAATTCTTCGAGCGAAATTTTCTTCAACGGCAAAAGCCTTGTAAAGCACGACGGCGGTTATTCCACATTCCGTGCAAAGGTGGAAGATATCAAGGATGAAAACCTGCTTGTTGTCAAGGTCGACAACACTGCCAATGATCGTGTTTATCCGCAGATGGCAGACTTCACCTTCTACGGCGGTATTTACCGCGATGTCAGCATTATTGCTGTCAGCAAAAAGCATTTTGATCTTGATTATTACGGTGCACCCGGTATGCAGGTGACCCCCGAAATCAAGGGTAATGATGCCATTGTTAAGGCAAAGGCATTTTGTGATGGCAAGGTTCGTTTTGATATCATTGACAACGGCGAAATCATTCTCACCGCTTTTGCGGAAGATGATGAACATCCCGAAGCAGAACTCAAAATTGAAAATGTTCACCTGTGGAACGGTACCATTGACCCCTATCTTTACACCATGAAAGCTACCCTGCTGGACGGTGACAAGGAAGTGGATTGCATTTCCACCCGTTTCGGCTGCCGTTCCTTTAAAATCGATCCGCAGAAAGGCTTTATCCTCAACGGCAAAGAATATCCGTTGCGCGGTGTTTCCCGCCATCAGGACAGACCCGGCATCGGTAATGCACTTCTGCCTGAACATCACAGGGAAGACATGGAGCTTATCAAGGAAGTCGGTGCAAATACCATCCGCCTTGCACACTATCAGCATTCACAGGTGTTCTATGACCTTTGCGATGAATACGGTATGGTCATTTGGGCAGAAATTCCCTATATTTCCCGCCACATGCCCAATGGTTATGACAATACCAAGTCGCAGATGAAAGAACTCATTGCACAGAATTATAATCATCCGTCCATTTGCGTATGGGGTCTTTCCAATGAAATTTCCATCGGCGGTGCGGCTGATGAAAGCCTTATCAAGAATCACAAAATGCTCAACGAACTCTGTCATGACATGGATAAGACCCGTCCGACCACCATCGCTGCGGTTTCTGTTTGTGATATCAATGAAGAATATGTCCATATTTCCGATGTTGTGTCTTACAACCACTATTTCGGCTGGTACGGCGGCACGACTGAAATGAACGGTCCGTGGTTTGATGAATTCCATGCAAAATATCCCGACTGTCCCATCGGTCTGAGTGAATACGGCTGTGAAGCACTCAATTGGCACACTTCCAAGCCCACACAGGGTGACTATACGGAAGAATATCAGTCCTTCTATCACGAAGAACTCATCAAACAGATTGCTGACAGACCTTATCTCTGGGCAACCCATGTCTGGAATATGTTTGACTTTGCCGCAGATGCAAGAAGCGAAGGCGGCGAAGACGGCATGAACCACAAAGGTCTTGTCACTTTCGACAGACAGTATAAGAAAGATTCTTTCTATGCCTACAAAGCATGGCTCAATCCCGAGCCCATGGTGCACATTTGCTCCAAGCGCTACATTGACCGTGTGGAAGATGTTACCAAGGTAACCGTTTATTCCAACTGTGATGAAGTTGAGCTGTTTGCAAACGGCGAATCTGTCGGCAAACAGAAGAAGGGCAAATATCCGTTCTTCTACTTTGATGTGAAGAATGTCGGCGAAACCACCCTCAAAGCCGTTGCAGGAGGTCTTTCCGATGAAAGCACTATCCGCAAGGTTGACACTCCGAATGAGGATTATATCCTCAAAGAAGAAGGCGATGTCATCAACTGGTTTGACATCACCACGCCCGACGGCTATCTTTCCATTAACGACACCATCGGCGAAATCGCCGCAACCGCAAAGGGTAAAATGGCTCTGCTTTCCGTTGTGATCATGCTTGTAAAGAAAATGAAAAGCAAAAAAGGCAACGGCGGCGGTGAAGTTGCCGGCTTTAATCTGAGTGGTGTCAAGGTCAGCAAGAGCATGCTTAGCGGTCTTTGGCAGATGCTTTCCGGCTTCTCCATCAAACGCGCAAGCTCCATGGCAAAGGGACTTTTCACCAGAGAAGATCTGCTTTCCATCAATGCAAAGCTTAATAAAATTAAAAAAAGTACCAAATAATTAACTGAAAAGAACCCGCCGTACGGAAATGATTTTTTTCGTACGGCGGGATTTATATTTGTTGTCTTTTATCCGAGATCTCTTGCATCTGTCAGGGTGATTTCCATGCTGTCAGCTTTATCAAACTCAAGCACAGTGATTTCGTTTGCGCCTTTTTTTAGCAGGCCGGCGGGGATAAACAAGGTTTTCTGCGGGCCTGCATCAAGCCAATATCTGCCGATGTTGAAGCCGTTGACCCAGACAATACCCTTATGCAGTCCGTCACCCCTGAAATAGGTGTCAGCGGGGGAGTCAATGTCGATGAAACCGCGAAGAATGGTCGGTTCATTTTCTGTCATTTCTGCAACATCAGTAAGCTGTGCCTTGGAAATGTCATCGAGTTCCATGCAAACAATTTCCCAGCCGAACTGGAACTGCTGACCGACTGCAATATCCTGCGAAATCCCTTTTTTGTCAACCAGCCACGGACCGTAGTTGGTTCTTCCCATGGCTTCCACCATGATTTCGAGAGTGTTTTCGTCTTTGTCAAAATCAAGCACTCCCGTTGCATTTGCATCGTTGCGCCAAACAGTTTCCTGATATTCATTGTTGACCCAGACGTGTGCTCTGTCGTGCACATCGCGCATGAAAACGGGATGTGAGCCGACTTTTGCAACGTTGGTCTTGTAATAAATGACGCCGAAATTCTGTCCGAGTTCCTCCATGGATTTTACACGCGGGCTGTAATGCTTCACGCCGAGGCAATCAAACTGCGAACGAAGCGGCGCGGATTGTGTGAACTTGACCGTGCCGAAGTTCACAGGCGGCTGATCGGGTTCAAAGGTGATGTCGCTTGTGATGCCTCTGTCTGCAAGTACTTTTTTGCAGGCAAGGTATTTGTCGGTGATGTAGCCTTCTTCACTCAGCAGGCAGTCATAGTCATAGCTCGTGACTGTGGGTTCATACTGCATGTAATTCGGGCAGTTTGCACCTGCTGTGAAACCGAAGTTTGTGCCGCCGTGGAACATATAGAAGTTGACGGAAGCGCCCATGTCAAGCATTTCCTTGAAGCATTCCGCCGTGTCGTCATCGGTGCGGGTGTGGTGTTCCTCAAACCAATGGTCAAACCAGCCGTTCCAGAATTCCGTGCACATCAGCGGTTTTGTGGGCTGATAACGGCGTAAGCATTCAAAGCGGGGTTTCGGATTGGAGCCGAAGTTGACAGTCTTGAAAACCTCGGGCAGTGTGCCGCCTGTCAGCATCAGGTCACAGTCACCGTCAGAAGTAAACAGCGGCACTTCAATACCGTTTTCACGCATTTTGTCGGCAAGGAAATTGAGATACACCTTGTCATTGCCGTAGCTGCCGTATTCGTTTTCGATCTGCATGGCAATTACGGGACCGCCGTTGGTGCACTGCAAACGGGCAATGCGGGGAATGAGTGCATCATAATATCTGCCGACTTTTTCAAGGAAAACAGGATCGGAACAGCGCAGGGCGCAGTTGTATTTAAGAAGCCATGCAGGAAGTCCGCCGAATTCCCACTCTGCGCAGATATACGGACTCGGACGCACGATGGCTTTCAAGCCAAGGCTGTGTGCAATTTCAAGAAATTTTTCAATATCAAGAATGCCCGAAAAATCAAATTCATTTTCGTGCAGTTCATGCAGGTTCCACGGTACATAGGTTTCAACCGTGTTCAGTCCGCAGGCGGCAAGCTTGCGCAGTCTGTTTTCCCAATACTGCGGCAGAATGCGGAAATAGTGAATTGCACCCGACAGAATTTGCATCGGTTCATTGTCAAAATAAAAAGCATCATCTCTGATTTCAAATGCAGCCATAATATCCTCCGTTTGTTTTAGTTGGATAAAATAATAATAACATAACCCAAATGTATTTACAAGATATTTTCTTTTTCAATTTGCCGTTTGTGAAAAAACATTGCGAAAAAAGAATTGACACAGCCCGAAAAAAAGAAGTATAATGCAAAAGTAAAAAATGTGAGGTGTGGGAAAATGAAAAAAGTGATTGCGATTATTTTGTTTTTTGTTTTTCTTTTATTAACCGCCTGTGCGGCGGATTTTGCTGACCCGATGGAATCAACAACAGAAAGCACAATTGTTGAACCTGAAAAAACGCCTGTTGTTGTGGTTGCCGCAGAAACAGAAAAGATGTATGCCTGTGATCAGTGCGGCGGAGTTTGCACATACTATACGGGCGCATTCCGCTGTCCTGCCATTGACCGTGACAGTGAAGATGCGAAAGCGATCAATGCGGCAATTGAGGAAGAATACAATAAATATCTCGGCTATGCAAATGCCGAAGATACCGCGGGCCTTGCATACGGGTTCAATTTTTCTGTTTTTGAAGATGAAAAATATGCAATCATCCGCACTTCCGTTGCAACCGTCATGTTGCATTCGGGTGGGGCATATTCCTATTCGGTTTATTATTATGACCTTAAAAATGATTGCAAAGCCTCCACTGTTGATATCTGCGAGCATTTTGAACTTGATGCACAGATAATTGCTGCATACCTGCGTGTGTTGCTTGCTGAAGACGGCGGTTATTCGGATGCACAAATTGCTTCGGTCAATGAAAATTGTATTGATATTTATCCTTTAAAAGATTCCTATTATGTAAAAGTCATCAATGATCTGGTGAAATTTGAAACCGAGATAAAAGGTTCCGATCTCAACAGCCGTGCAGACGCAATTGCATCCCAAACAGCAAACGAGCCTTCTGTTTCCGAAGTACCGACAACCGAACAGGATGTCATTTACATGGAATATTAAAATAAAAAGCGAAGAGTCTTCGCTTTTAACCATTTGTTGCAAAAAAAGAAAACGGGCACTCCTTGGAGTGTCCGTTTGCTCATTCGACAGCGTTTTACGCAATTGCTTCCGAAGCGAATTCTTCTTCGCAGGAGCAGGAAACGTAATTTTCTTCCGAAGTGTTCTGGTTCTTTTTGATAACTTTCGTTACAATGACATAGATAGCAGCAATAGCAGCAGCAATGGCAAGTACGATAGCAACAATCTTAAGAGCTTTTTTCATGTTTGATAACCGTCCTTTCAGAAAAATATGTTGAACGCCGTGTGCAACCGGAATGCAGAAAAAGTCTTAGCCGTTGAGCTTCTTGGTAAGAGCAGACTTTTTGCGTGCTGCATTGTTCTTATGGATCAGACCCTTGGCAGCAGCCTGGTCAACCTTCTTGATAGCAGCAACAACAATAGCTTCCTTGTCAGCAGCGTTGGTTTCAATAGCAACGTTTGCTTTCTTGAGAGCAGTCTTGAGCGCAGAGTTAGCGGACTTGTTACGAGCCTGCTTGGTCTTGTTAACAAGAACACGCTTTTTTGCGGACTTAATGTTGGGCATCTGATTTGCACCTCCTTACTGATTACACTTGTTTTATACCTGATAATGTTACCACGAATAAACAAAAAATGCAATACCTTTTTTTTCGAAATTTATAAATTTTTTGCATACAAATTGTGCAAATGACCAAAATCTATGCAGAAAGGGGAGAGTGGTTTGCTGTTCAGAACCGATCTTGCGTTGGAACGTGCGCAAATTATCGGAACCAAGGAACTGGATGGTGTCGCACAACGCACATACGAAATCTGTTCAACTTCTGTTTCCGAAATAAAAGTATTGAATAAAAAAGGGGAAGCAACAATCGGTAAACCGCAAGGTACGTATGTCACGGTTGAAGTCCCCGCATTTACGGTAAGCCGTGAACTGACCGACGGCAGATTGGATGCCCTGGTGCAGATTTTGCGCTCACTTCTGCCGCCTGATGGGCTGGTGCTGGTTGTCGGCCTCGGCAACATTGCCATTACAGCCGATGCTTTGGGGCCAAAATGTGCAGATCTGATTTTTGCTACCCGCCATATAGAAGAAAATCTGCAACGGCAGGTCGGGCTGGAAAAATTGCGCCCCGTTGCAGTTTTGCGTCCCGGCGTTCTTGGCACCACGGGCATTGAAGCCGCAGAGATTATAACCGCTGTTGCGCAAAAAATCAAGCCCTGCGCAGTAATTTCTGTGGATGCCTTGGCGGCAAAAAGCGCAAAACGATTGGCGCGCACGGTGCAGGTTTGCGATACGGGGATTTCCCCCGGTTCGGGGGTCGGTAATCACCGGAAGGAAATTAGTCTGCGCACCATCGGTGTTCCTGTGATTGCCGTCGGTGTGCCGACCGTTGTGGATGCCTGTAGCCTTGCACAGGATGTAACAGGTGAGCAGAATCCGTGCAAAGAAACCGAATTTGAAAATATGATGGTTTCACCCCGAGAAATCGACACCGTAACCGATTCGTCTGCAAAATTGATTTCCCTTGCAATCAACTGTGCCTTGCAAAAAAATCTGACCGCAGAAGAACTGCTGTCGATCGTATGACGAATATCCTGCCGATTGGTGCATATAAATGAAGCAAAAGGGGGACAGGGTATGTACGGCAGGGAAGAGAAATATACGCGGCGCATTTTCGGATTTTTTTATTTTTCCTTCGGCATATTGTTGTTTTTGGCTGCGGTACGTTTTTTGTGTTCCGATGTGCCCCTGCGTTTGCTGCAATCTGTTTTTCCGTTTGCCGCACAAACGGAGATCGTTGCAGAAAACGCAGAAGATCCGTATGATAAATCGGTTGCGTCGGAGGCTGTATCTTCTTTTTATGAAACACCGTCCGACGTAGCACAGATGGAGGCAGAATACCTTGCCGTTTTTGCCGCACAGGAAGAGGACGGCGCTGTGATTGCAGACGATTTCAGCACGGCAGGAGCAACCGATTTTGTTCACAATACAGCCATTCGCAATGCAACCGCTTCACAGCAACCTGACTTTGAAAATCTGTTATCCCTTGGTGCCGATTTGCAAATAAACCAAACGGATGAACCCTTGGTTTTCATTTATCATACGCATACAAGCGAAAGCTATCTGTTGTCTGATAACGGCGGTTTCTGGTCATCGTATGAAACGCGAAGCGAAGCGCAGGATCGCAATATGATCCGTGTCGGCGCCGAAATGAAATCTGTTCTGGAGTCGGCAGGTATCGGCGTTATTCATGATACAACCGTTTATGACACACAGTACAACGGAGCCTATGCACGGTCAAGAGAGGGTATTGAAAAAATTCTTGCCGAAAATCCGTCCGTGCAAATTGTTTTGGATGTGCATCGCGATGCTTTTTATTATTCCGACACAAGCCGCGGTAAGCCTGTAACCGAAATTGACGGCAAAAATGCCGCACAGGTCATGATTATTGCAGGTGCACAAGAAGGGCAGATCACGCATTTCCCCGATTGGGAATATAATCTGCGTTTTGCACTGGAATTGCAGAACACCGCAAGCGGCATGTTTGAAGGCTTGATGCGGCCGCTTTACTTTTGCCAACGAAAATACAATATGGATATTGCAAAAAACGCACTGCTTTTGGAAATCGGCACCGATGCAAACACACTCGATGAAGCGCTGTATGCCGCCCATCTTTGTGCAAAAGCGCTCGTGCAAGTCATTGAAAATCACAAGTGAATCTTGCAAAATTGCGACAGGTATGCTATAGTATATAAAAAACCATACGGAGGTATTTTTATTATGGCATTGCCTGTCGCATTACAGTTATATTCCGTACGCAACGAAATGGAAAAAGATTTTGAAGGAACCATCCGCAAGGTTGCCGCATTGGGCTATCAGGGCGTTGAATTTGCAGGGCTTTTTGACCATACCGCGCAGCAGGTAAAAGAAATTTGCGCCGCCGCAGGGGTGGAACCCGTTTCTGCCCATGTGCCGCTGGATGAACTGCTTGCAGACACCAAAGGAACCATTGCAAAATACAAGGAAATCGGTTGCCGTTTTATTGTTATTCCGTATCTTCCTGAAGAACGTCGTCCCGGTTTTGCCGATTTTGAAAAGACCCTTGAAGCAATGAAAGCCATCGGTGCCGAATGCAAAAAGCAGGGGCTTCTGATGCTTTACCATAACCACGATTTTGAATTTGTAAAACTCGGCGACAAATACGGCCTTGATGTGATGTATGATACCATCAGTGCAGACCTGCTTGCTACTGAGCTTGACACCTGCTGGGTCAATGTCGGCGGCGAAAATCCCGCAGAATATGTGCTCAAATACACAGGCAGAGCTCCTGTTGTGCATCTCAAGGACTTCGTTATGCAGGGCAAAGAAAAACCGCAGAAACTGTATGCGCTCATCGGCATTGATGACGATGAAGAACAGGCAAGCGAAGACGCATTCAGCTTCAAGCCGGTCGGCAGCGGTGTGCAGGACATGCCCGCTATTCTTGTTGCCGCTGAAAAAGCAGGTGCACAGTGGGTTGTTGTGGAACAGGATCAGCCCGACAAAGGGCATGAAGAACTGCAGTGTGCCCAAATCAGCCGCGATTTCCTGAAAAAACTCGGCTGGTGATGAATGTATTGATTCTCAACGCATCGCCGCGTCCGAAGGGAAACACGGCGATGCTCATTGATGCTTTTAAAAGCGGACTTGCAGAAGACGCAAATGTTGTGCAATTGAATTTGTATGAGATTCAGCCAAAACCGTGCATGGCTTGCAATGCCTGTCAGACGGCAGACCGTTGCTGTTTTTCGGATCTCGATGAACTGGACATGCACTTGCGAAAAGCAGACTTGCTCGTTTGGGCTGTGCCTGTTTACAACTATTCCGTGCCTTCCCCCGCAAAGGCTGTGTTGGACCGTTTTCAGCGTTACTACGAAGCAATGGAAGTACGCAAAGAAAACCTCTTTGCAAAAACCGACCGCCCCTGCATTTTGCTTTTGAGTGCAGGACGGACGGGTTTGCACAGTGTTGATATCATTCAGAAGCAAATTAAGACCGCTTGCAGATATACGGGATTTGTTTTGCACCAAACTGTATTTGCCTCGAATACGGACAAGCAGTCTGTTGATTCCGCTATTCTGTTATCGGCTGAAGAAGCCGCAAAATTAAGAATTTGATTTTTTAATATCAGGAGAATAAAAAATGTTAAGGTTCATTATTGCTTTTATTGTGTGTAAAGCAACTTATACGGGCTTGCGTTTGCTCGGCAGACGTGCTTCGCACACCCCCGGCAGAATTGCATTGCACATCTGCCCCGATTACATCCGCTATCTCAAAAAGCCCAAACACATTCTTTGCGTAACGGGCACCAACGGCAAATCCACCGTCTGCAATCTGTTGGAAGATGCGCTTCGTACCAACGGCTACACGGTGCTTGACAACAAATTCGGTTCCAACACCGAAAACGGCATTGCGGTTACCATGACCCGCGGTGTTACCATTTTCAACCGTTGCAAATATGACGATTGCGTGCTTGAAGTCGATGAACGCAGTTCCACCCGTATTTTCAGAAACATTCATCCCGATTATCTGATCGTGGTGGATTTATTCCGTGATTCCTGCAAACGCAATGCTCATCCCGACTTTATTTCCGATATTATCACCAATGCCGTGCCTGATGATACGGTGCTGATTCTCAATGCCGACGATGTCATCGGTTCGCGTGTGCGTATTGAAGGCAACAACCGCCGTATCCATTTTAATGTGCTTCCCCTTGAAGGTGAATCGGCAGGGGAACCCAACATCATCAACGATGCAGGCTATTGCCCCGTCTGCGGCGGTGTTCCTGAATTTACATTCCGCCGTTATCACCACATCGGTCATTTTCGCTGTCCTTCCTGCGGCCTGCAGAATCCGAAGTCTGATCATGTTGTTACAGGTATCGATGCGCAGAAAAATGAACTATATGCCGAGCACAACGGAAATGCCTTTACTTATCCGCTTATTCAGGCAAGCACATTCAATGTTTATAATGAAATTGCCGCCATTTCTCTGCTTCTTGAACTCGGCCTTACCCCCGAACAGATTGCAAAATCTCTTAAGAACATCAAGGTCACGGATTCCCGTTACTACGAAAAGCAGATCGGTGATGTCAAATTTATCAGCCATGTGGTCAAGGGGCTCAATCCCGTTGCATTCTCTGTTGTCAGCAATTATGTCAAGCAGATCGAAGGCGACAAATCCGTCTTTATGTTCCTGGATGACAATGTGGAAATCAAAGTCGGTTGCGAAAACCTGACATGGTACTATGAAGCTGACCTTGAACGCCTTGCGGATGATTCCGTCAAGCATATCTATATTTCCGGTTTCCGTGCGGAAGACATGAAATACCGTCTTCTGTTGGCAGGTGTTCCCGAAGACCGCATGACCACCTTTCACGAACCGTTTGACATTGTTAATATTGCAGATTTCAGCAAAGCCCCCACCTTTATCATGCTCTTTGAACTGTATCTGTATGATGAACAGATGAAACTGCGCAAGCAACTCGAAGAAAAAATTGAAGCATTCGGGAGGGATCGCAAATGACAGTAGAAATCCTTTATGAAAAGGCATATCTTTACGGCGATGAGTTCAATGCCGAATATCTGCGCCGCTGTCTGCCCGATGCCGAATTTGTCTGCACCGACCTGCAGGACAAGCCTTATTTTGCAGACCATACCCCTGATATCATTTATATGGGCGCCACAACCGAACGCAATCAGCTTCGGATCATCGATGCGCTGATGCCTTATAAAGACCGTCTTGCACAGCTCATTGAAGATGGTGTGCACATTCTGTTCACGGGTAATAGTGTGGATGTGTTGGGTGAATATATCCATGTGCTCGAAGTTGATAATAAAACCGAAAATACCTACAAAGCTCTCGGTTTATTCCCGTGCCATGTCGATCTTGTGATGAACAAGCGATTCTTCTGCAGTATTCTCGGCAACGGTTGCGGCAGTGATATTATTGGTTTTAAAACCCAGTTCGGTCACACCTATGATCTGCCCGAAGAATACGGTTTTATCACTGTTGAACGCGGTACAGGAATCTGCCCCGGAGCAAAGCTTGAAGGCATTCACAAGAACAATCTGTATGCAACCTACATCATCGGGCCTCTGCTTGTTATGAATCCCAAGTTTACAAAATTTTTCCTTGAAAGCGCAGGCGCAGATGTAAAAATCCCCTTTGAGGATGTCGCACTGAAAGCCTACGAAATCCGCCTTGCCGAATTCAAAGACCCCAAACGCACAGGTATTGGCTAAAAGATAAAAAAAGAAAACTGACTTTTCACTTTTCATGAGAAGTCAGTTTTTTGTTATTCGGTTTTGCCTGCGAGATATTCGTCAAGCAGTCTTGCTGCTTCGCCCACCAATTCCGAGCAGGGTCTTTTCTGATAAAATCCCTGCGTGCGGGGAGTGGGCGACGGGTCGGTATTTTCTTTGTCAGCCAATCCTAATAATTCTTTGCAGATGTAAGAACCGTTGGTGTCGGCATACTGTTTCATAAGACTCTGCACAACGGTATATTGCTCTTTTTTTGCAACATTGTCGGTCGGGTTGTCATACCCGCAGATAGCACCGAGTGCCATCACCATGCCGCTGACAGCACCGCAGACTTCTCTTTGTCTGCCGAAACCGCCGCCGAAGGATGATGCAAGGCGCACACTTGTCTGTTCGTCAAGACCTGTCATGTCCGAAAATGCCGCAAAAACAGCCTGTGCACAGTTGTAGCCCTCTTTAAAGAGGGCTACTGCTTTTTCTTCGTGTTTTGTCATTATGCCTTGCCGACGGAGCCGAACAGGGTCATCTTTTCGATCACGGTTTCACGCATTGCTGCACAGCCGGGAGCAAGCAGTTTTCTGGGATCGAAGCCCTTACCTGCAAGGTCTTTGCCTTCTTCGATATATTTACGGGTAGCTGCTGCGAAGCTCAGCTGCAGTTCGGTGTTGACGTTGATTTTGGAAACGCCCAGGGAGATAGCTTTCTGGATCATGTCAGCAGGGATGCCGGTGCCGCCGTGAAGAACGAGGGGCATAGTGCCGGTTTTTTCCTGAATCTTTGCAAGAACGTCAAAGTTGAGTCCTGCCCAGTTTTCGGGATATTTGCCGTGGATATTGCCGATACCTGCTGCAAGCATGGTAACGCCGAGATCAGCGATCATCTTGCATTCGTCGGGATCTGCAACTTCGCCGCTACCGACAACGCCGTCTTCTTCGCCGCCGATTGCACCGACTTCAGCTTCGATGGAAACGCCCTTTGCACCTGCATCAGCAATGAGCTGCTTGGTCTTTGCAATGTTTTCGTCGATCGGATAGTGAGAGCCGTCGAACATGATAGAAGAGAAACCTGCTTCCAAAGCGGCATAAGCGCCTTCATAGGAGCCATGGTCAAGGTGAAGTGCTACGGGAACAGTGATCTTGAGGGTATCAAGCATTGCGTTGACCATGGCAACGACAGTGTTGAAACCGCACATATATTTTGCAGCGCCTTCGGAAACACCGAGAATAACGGGAGAGTTGAGTTCCTGTGCGGTCTGCAGAACGGTCTTGGTCCATTCAAGGTTGTTGATGTTGATCTGTGCTACGGCATATTTGCCTTCTTTTGCCTTTGTGAGCATTTCTTTTGCGGAAACAAGCATTTTAAATTACCTCCGATTTTTATTTTCCAAACACAAATTATATTACATTTATTTGCAATGTGCAAGTCTTTTTTATATGAATTTGTTTGTAAGACTGCCGATGCCGTCAATTTCGCAACGTACTTCATCACCGGGTACCAGGAATTTCGGCGGAACAAAGCCCATACCGACACCCGACGGTGTGCCTGTGGAAATAATCGAGCAGGTTTTTAATGTCATGCCCTCGGTCAGGTCCTCGAGAATCTGACCGATGCCTGCGAGAAGCAGGGAAGTGTTGCTGTTTTGTCTTAATTCGCCGTTGACAAAACTTCTGATTTGCAACTGCGGTTCAAAATCAAATTCATCGGCAGTGACTATGCACGGCCCCATCGGGGTGAATCCGTCCAGACTTTTTGCATAATAAAACTGCTTGTGTCTTTGTTGCAGGCTTCGGGCACTTACGTCATTGATGATCGTATAACCGAACACATAGTCTTTTGCATTCTCTTTTTTGACATTCTTTGCATCTTTGCCGACAATGAATGCGAGTTCGGCTTCGTAGTCAATCTGCGTATCAACAGTGGGATAGGGAATTATGCCGCCGTCAGGCACGGCTTCGTTGACACGTTTTGAGAAATAGACCGAATACTGTCTGTCTTTTTCAAATACTTCCTTTTTGAACCGTGCGGATTCCTCTGCGTGTGCGGCATAGTTGATACCGAGACACAGAATATCCTGCTTCGGCTGCGGAATCGGTGAAAGAATTTCAACATCGGCAAGATTGAATTCTCCGTCTTCTTTGCAAAGGTGTTTGTATGCAAAGCAAGCGCCGCTTTCAATCAGGGCATTCATGTCTGCAAAGGGAAGGCGGTGGGCGGTTTTCTGCAAACCTTCAACAGCAGGAAAAATGCCGTCCGCTGTTTTTAAAGTATATAAACGCAATTTATTTCACTTCCTTTACATGAATGCGGATCACTTCGTGGTCATTCCAATGCTGTTGCGAGAAGTTGATGCCTGCTTTCATGAGTGTTTGTCCGTGATATTCTTCACCGTCAATATCACATTCGTATATCTTTTCGGGATCAAGACCCTTGAAACGGACGATGTGGTTCTTCATGGCATCTCTGCGCATGACAATGACTGTCAGCAGAGCTTCGGATTTGTCTTCGGAAACAAATTCCCATGCACAGTCAAAGCCGTCTTCTTCGGGTGTTTTAATGCGATACAGATCACCCCAACGGATAAGATCATAATATTCGTGATATTCGGCAATCTGTCTTTTTACACGGAAAGCATCTTCCGCACTCAACTTGGTCGGGTCAAGTTCATAACCGAATGTGCCCCACAGTGCGACCGCACCTTTTGTGTCATAGCCTGTTCTGCGGCAGGCAGAAACATGGGCCCCCATGGTGGAAGCGGGATAGCACAGCGAAGTGCCGAACTGAATGGAAAGTCTTTCGATGGGGTCTGTGTTGTCGCTGGTCCAGATCTGCGGGGAGTAGTACAGCATACCGGGATCAAAGCGTCCGCCGCCGCCCGAGCAGTTTTCAAGCAACATTTCGGGGAAATCACGGGTCAGCCTGTCCATGATTTCGTAAGTTCCCATCACAAAGCGGTGGAAGAATTCTTTCTGTCTTTCAGCAGGGAGCAAGGCACTGCCTGCTTCGGTAATATTGCGGTTGAAGTCCCACTTCAGATAGTCGATTTTCGTGGAAGACAAAACATCATACATCTGTTTGTAGATGGCATCGCGGACATCTTTTCTTGAGAAGTCGATCACATATTGCTGTCTGCCGACGGAACGTTCTCTGCCTGCGACATGGATGCACCAGTCGGGATGCGCTCTGTAAAGGTCGGAGTCGGGGGAGATCATTTCGGGTTCATACCAAATGCCGAATTTAAGACCGAGTGCATTGACACGTTTGACAAGGCTGTCAAGTCCGCCTTTGAGCTTGTCGGTGTTGACGTACCAGTCACCCAAAGACGAATGGTCGTCATTTCTCTTGCCGAACCAACCGTCATCCATAACAAGCATTTCAATGCCGAGTTCTTTGGCTTTTTCGGCAAATGCAACGAGTTTGTCGTCATCAAAACTGAAATAAGCGGCTTCCCAGCTGTTGATAAGCAGAGGGCGTTTCTTTTCTTTCCATTCACCGCGGATGAGGTGTTTATTATAAAGTTTGTGGAATGTTCTGCTCATGCCGCCCAAGCCTTCTTCAGAGAAGACCATAACTGCTTCGGGTGTGCAGAATTCTTCACCGGCTTCCAGGTGCCAGCCGAAAGAGGACGGATTGATGCCCATGATCACTCTTGTTCCGCAGTTGGAATCCACTTCTGCTTCTGCAAGGAAGTTGCAGGAATAAACGAGATTGAAGCCGTAGGCGTTGCCGCTGTCTTCGGTTGCGGTGTTTTCGCAAAGGGCAATAAAGGGGTTCTGCTGATGGCTGGAGGAACCGCGCTTGCTTGCAACACCCTGCAATCCGTGTGCAAGAGCTCTGCGTTCAACAGTACGTTCCTTGTTATGTCTGCCGTACAGGGAAATCAGGTCATAGTTCATTTCAGGCAGGTCAAGGCAAAGGCTCATGCTGCGTTCAATGTCCATGGCTGTGTCGGATGTATTCTTGATAACCGCCCAACGGGTCATGGCACCAAGATTTTCAAAAACAGTATAGTAAAGGGTCACTTCTGCGCCGCTGACTTTGTCAAGGGTCTTGATGGCAAGGGTCTGTGCTTCGCAGTCGCAGTTTGTGTACAGGCAGGGAAGGCCGGGAAGTGCCGGTTTTCCGTTGATGATTTCATGCGAAACATAGCGGATGTCGGTGGAGTTGCAACCTGTTTTGTCTTTGATCTGCAATGCGGAAACACGAAAATCACCGCACCCGTTGCAACCGTATTCCATCGGCCATGTGTCAGCCGAAAAATCACAGAACGGAATATTTTCGTTGCCTGCGCTGAACGAAGCATAAGTGGAGCGCGAACGCAGTGCATTTAAGTTTGTGTCGGGGATTTTTGCACCATAATACAGGTGCAGAAGATAATTCTCTTCGAAAATCTCAATAAGATAACTCGAAGTTGCCGTGTCAAGTTTAAAAATTCTGTTTTCGCTGTCAAAAAGAATAGCCATAATGCACCTCTCACTTAACTTTTATGATGTAATTTTCTTTTCGCGGTTTTGTTTCGGGGATTACTGAGGGAATACCGAGAATGCAGTGGCCGATGCCTTCATAGTTTTCGGCAATGCCCCATTCTTTCATAAGTGCTTTGCCTTCCTCGGTTTCAAATTCTTCTTTTGCGCGGTGAATCCAGCAAGCACCCAAACCCACTGCGTGTGCGGCATTGCAGAGATTGCCGATCACAAGTGAACCGTCTTCGCGGTAGGTTCGCACGTTTTTGTATGCAAACACAACAATGATGATCGGTGCTCCGTAAAACGGGTCTGCATCGGGGTTGCCGAGAATTGCGGCATTCATTTTTCTTAAAATTTCAATGGTTTCTTTGTTCTGCACGGCAACCATCAGCGGGGACTGCCTGTTCATTCCCGTCGGTGCAAATGTGCCTGCTTCCAGCACAATATCGAGCAGTTCTTCGCTGACTTGCTCATCTTTGAACTGACGAATGCTTCTTCTTTGCAGTAAGTCACGAATTGTTTGATTCATTTTTTGTCCTCCCGTTTAAAAAGAGTTTAATTATTTTCAGTATAACAAGAATGCAAACGGATTGCAATTGATTTTTAAGGAAAAATAAGGTATAATATCTTTTAATGTTTCTGAAATCTTGCGAAGGAGGGGTATTTGTGTTCGGATATGTTGTTGCAAATAATGAAAAACTGTCAAAAGAACAGCTTTCTCGCTACCATGCGCTTTACTGCGGATTATGTCGCAAAATCGGCGAGCGCCACGGCAAGGCCGCAACAATTGCCCTGACGTATGACCTTGTTTTTCTGCTGATTGTGCTTTCATCGGTTTACAATGGCAATATTTTGCAACAAAAAACAGAGTCCTGTGTTGCGCATCCCGTCAAAAAACGCGAGTTTATAACAGATACCTTCACCGACTATGCGGCAGACATGAATATAGCCCTTGCGTATTATAATTTTCTGGATGACTGGCAGGATGACAAAAGTGTAAAATCCCGTATGCAGGCACAACTGCTCGGCAAGGGATTGCAGTTGAGCAAAGAACTGTATCCTCGTCAAATTACAACCATTGAACAATGTCTGCATGATCTGCACGAAGCGGAAAAAAGAGATGAATCCGATCCCGATATTCCTGCCAATATTTTTGGTGCGTTATTGGGTGAATTGTTCCGCTTTGAAGAAACGGAACTTGGTGAAAAATTATATGACTTCGGCTGCGCATTGGGCAGATTCATTTATCTGATGGATGCTTTTGCCGATTTGAAAAAAGATATAAAACAGCAAAAATACAATCCGCTTGTACGCTACAGCAGAGAACAGATTCTGCCGATGTTGCAGTTGCAGATGGCACAATGCACGGAACTGTTCAACGAATTGCCTGTTGACAAAGACAAAGACCTGTGTGAAAATATTCTTTATTCAGGCGTATGGACAAAAGCGGAAATCATGAAGCAGCAGGAGGCGAAAAAACGGCATGGATGATCCCTATAAAATCCTCGGTGTATCTCCGGGTGCAAGCGAAGACGAAGTAACAAAAGCCTACCGCAAACTTGCAAAAAAATACCATCCCGACCTGAACCCCGGTGATGAAACAGCCGCCAAAAAGATGAGTGAGATCAATGCCGCTTACGACCGAATTAAAAATCCGACAGGTGCGGGCAATCGTTCGAACGGCGGCGGAAACACCTACGGTTCAGCCTACGGCAGGCGCACTTCCTATGACCCCTTCGGCGGCTTCAATCCCTTCGGCGGCACATACAGCTCTTATTCCGACCAGTCTGCCGACGTATTGGGAAAAGTGCGTATTCTTATCAATGCCCGCCGCTATGCAGAGGCATTGCAGATTCTTAATGCCATGTCGGTCAGAACGGCTGAATGGTATTACCTTGCCGCCATTGCAAACTACGGCGCGGGCAATATTGTTCTCGGTATGGATTATGCCAAAAGAGCTGCTGAAACGGAACCCGACAATCCGCGTTATGCCGACCTTGTTGACCGCATGGAAAATGCGGGTTTCCGCTACCGCACTGCAGGGCAGACCCGCTACGGCATGCCGCGGCTTCGCGTGAATAAATTTTGTTTAGGACTGTTTCTGACCAATCTGCTTTGCAATCTTATCAATTGTTTTTGCAGTAACGGCGGCTACGGTGGATATTACGGCGGATACGGCGGCTCGTGTTTTCCGTTTTTCTGTTGCTGATTTTTGTTTTCGGAGGTTATTGAATGAACTTTATTTATCGTTTGCAGGAGTCGTATAACCGTTTTATGTGCGGCAGATACGGCAGTGATACACTCAATCATTTCTTGTCTTTTGTGTATCTGTTTCTTGTCTTTCTCGGCTTCATTTTCCGAATTCTTGTTTTTATAACAAAGTCGGTTGTGCTTTATAAAATCAGATATGCACTCTACATTATTTCTCTGATTATTTTTGCCGTAACCGTCTTCCGTTCGCTTTCAAAAAATCTTACGCGCCGCGCAAGAGAAAACGAAGCCTTTATGCGTTTGTGGGGCAACTGGCAGCCGTATTTGCACAAACAGGCGAAGAATGCAGAACCGAAAGTGCGTATGTTTGTACGCAAAATGCAGGATCGCGACCACATTTACAAAAAATGCCCCGATTGCAAGGCTGTTTTAAGGCTTGCAAAGAAAAAAGGCAAACACAAAACCCGTTGTCCCGCCTGCGGAAAGCTGTTTGAAGTCCGCGTTCTGTTTGGTGAAAAGTAAATTGAAATCCGCAGAAGAGTTTTTGCTCTCCTGCGGCTCTTTTTTGTTATTTGCCTTTGTTTTTTTGTTTTTTTTCGGGGTTGAGTGTGGATTTAACGGAATAATACATCTGTGCACTCTGCACGGCCGTGGCACCGAAGCCGAAATCGCTGTAATAAATTTTTTCGCGGTCATACATGCGCATGACAGTACTTTCAAATTTATTCGGTGCTGTTTTTTTGATTGCGCGTTCGCTTAACAAATATTTATACGGTCTTTTTTCAAGTCTGTCAAAGTGTGCATCCGACGCAAACAATCGGTTCTGCACATTATCGACCGTGCCTGCGAAAATCAGAATGTTTTCATTGTCGGGCAGGGTCAGTGTTTTTGCATTGCAGGTCGGAATGCAAACGGTGAAAATATAGAACTGCTTTGCAATCATGTCACCGTCGGGATTATGCGTGTGTGTGGCGGTGAATGCAAGCGGCATCTGTTTGATATATCCGGTTTCACCCATGCCGATCAAGTCCCATGCGCCGATCGCTTCAAAGCAATCGCAAATCTTGACGGGAATTGCCGTTTCGTCGGCCTTGAATGCAACTGTTGTATCACCGGCAAGGGATGTCAGCAGGAACGAAACATTTTCATTGCCGTCGGGCAGTTCAATGGTCTGCCCTTTGCATTGCACCGCAGAAAAACCGTCTTTCTGTAATCTGAATTCTCTGTTGGCGCAAACAAGAACATCCGGCAGAATTTCTTTCGGCACGGAAACCGCATCGGGCAATGTGCTCTTGTCGCGATTATCATTGTCTGTTACTGCAACTGCATTGTAGGGCAAAGAAAGAATTTCAGAGTGGATTGTTTTTTCGTTGCTTTCCTTTTGCAAGTCAATGGCAAAGGTTCTGATTTCATTTGCACGCATGGCAAAGTGCAGTTCGCCGTCCGTGATTTTTGTTTCTGCAATGAATTTTTCAACACCGTTGACTTCATTTGCAGAAAGAATCGGAGTGCAGAAAGACAGGCAAACATCGTCTGCATTCATGCCCATTGTTTCAACCAGACGAACAATGATTGCATCGCCCTTGTGTGCTTTTTTGATGCAGCTTACACGCACATTGTCGTTGTTGATATTTGCAAAGGAGAAGCTGCTTCCCGCTGTGCCTGTGTGCACATTGGTCACAAAAGTGTGCATGGGCTGGTTGAATTCATCTGCCGCTTGCTGCACATTGCCGTAATCGGCATAAATGGCGAATGAATAGCGGTTCAAACCGAATTCCATCAGGTGTTGCGAACATTCCCAACGGTAGGCAGAAAGCGGCGTGTGCATGCAGGTCAGGCGCAGTGTGTCGGCATCGGGTTTGTCCCAACCGCTGCGGGAATCAGACAAAACGGCTATGCAGAAATCATTGTCTGTTGCGCGTATGCCTGCCCAACGCTGTGCGGGCACTTCAAACAAACGTTGTGTGTTGGTGGCTCTTTTGGCCGTACCGATACCGATGTCATATTCCGCAAACGCATTTTTGTTTGCAAGCGGAAATTCAATTTTGCACAGCGATGCTTCGTGTTGCCAATCAGTTTCGTTTTCAACCTGCAAAAATCCGCCGTTTGCATCCAAAGACAAAATCTGTTTGAATGTGGAATTCCCGAGTGTGCGGGTGATTTCAACCGAACCTCTTGCGGGGCCAAAACCGGTTATTCGGATGGCGGGCTTCTGTGCATATTCGACGGCGGGGGAATTGATATCTTCCCATTTGATTTCCCATGCGGGCCACATTTTGGAATGCACGTTATCCTGAATCGCAATGCGGATGGGCGCATGCAGCAATTCCTTTTTGAATTGCTTGTCAACAATGCTTTCAATGTCGCCGTCTGCATTTATTTTTACAAAATATCTTTCATTTTCAAGCGTGTGTGTGGTAACTTTAATGGGATTGTTTTCGATTCTGCAACCCGAATCGGAAAGGCGCACGTCATACACTTTCATTCCGCAGGACGGAACCCGGGCGCAGAACAGAACGGTCATTCTGCCGTTGCGGCGCTCTGCAATCTGCGCATAGACCTCATTGCCTTCGCAGTCAAACACACGCGCAAAGTCAGCATTTTTGCTGTTCAGTGTGATGCTGACGGTCTGTTGTCTTTCCATTACCCCCTGCACGGGATTTGAAACCACAACGGCAGTTCCTTTTACAAAAGAGGAATCCAGTTTGTCGGCAAGTGCCTGCACAGCGGAAGTGTAAGCATTGGAAAACACATTCATGCTCTGCACATAATCATTCCAGTTGCGTTTGTAGCAGGTCTGGAAGGATGTGCCCGTTATATCATCATGGAACTGGTGTGCAATGACCCGTTTCCATGCCGCATCGAACATATCCTGCGGATAATCGCAGTATCCCAACGCAAAAGCGGCGCTTGCGTTGCGTTCGGCTGCATCTGCCAACAATTCACTGCGTCTGTTCCAACGCTTGGACACGGCACGCGAAGTGTAACTGCCCACACCGTGTTCGGTCAGCAAAAGTTCACCGTCAAAAACGGGCAGCATATCTTTTTGTTCCTGCGGCATGGCGGCAAGATCTTCAAAAAATTCTTGTGCAGAAGCGGAAAGAACTTCGATATCGCTCTTGTCGTTCTTTTTGGCTTCTTTCACAACAGCACGTACGGATTGTTCGGACGGTGCACCGCCTCTGTCGCCCGTGCCGTGGTAAACAAAGGTGCAATCAAGATTGTAATTTGCTTTGTTTTCTTTGAGTTTTTTCTGCAGTTTTGCGTGGTTGCGCACGGTCGGATATCCGTTTGTGTATGCACCCGTTTTCAGTGCGGCATAGATTTCATTGCCGTCGGCACCTTTCCATCTGCCGATATCAAAGGGAACATCCTCACCGCAACCCCATGTCAGTTTTGAAGTGGAAAAACCTGTTAATCCCGCATGTGCGGCAATTGAGGGCAGTGCCTTGCCGAAGCCGAAACAGTCGGGTAGGAAAATGTCTGTTGTCGGCTTGCCGAATGTGTCTTCAAAATAAGTGTTGCCGTACAGAATATTGCGCCATAATGCTTCTGGAGAGGGGGTGTTTACATCCCCGTTTTCATAACAGCTACCGCAGGGATTCCACTGTTCTGTTGCCGCATAGTGCTTTACCTGCTTAAACAGTTCGGGATAATATTCTTCCAACAGTTCGTATCTGTACGAGCCTTCAAAGTTGAATTTGTAATCGGGGTATTTTTCAAACAATTTCACATTGTCATATACCGTGCGGGGCAGGAAGTCGGAGATCGTTTTTTCAAAATGCCACAGCCATGAGGTGTCCAGATGGGCTGTTGCAACGGTATAAATTTTCTTTTTTTGGTTTTTCATTTGCAAACCTCCAATCTGTATTATTTTACCATTGTTTTTACTACAGGTCAATATTTCTTAAAATAAAAAATAAACTTTTCTACTCGACAAATGTAAAATAAAGTGCTATAATAAAATATTAACAGAACAAAATTTATTTCGGAGGAAATTTAATATGGAAATTCTTGATCTTGCAACAAAAGCGCTCGGCGGTATTATCCATCTGAGCACAAAACGCCTTGCAGCAAAAGAAAAGGCAGAACCCCTGCCCGAAGTCGCACCGAGCATTATGAAAAATGAAGACGCCAACACTTTTATCTGCGGCTTTTCCAGCGCAGAAGTCATGCCTGCAGATGTTGATACTGCAAAATATTACATTGCAGGTTACAGAATCAATCACCCCGTAACGGGAGTCAAAGACCCCACAACCGTCAGTGCCATGTGGCTCGGTTGCAAGGAAGGCGAAGGCATCCTTCTGCTTTGTGCGGATGTTGTCGGTCTTACGGGCTATGATGTCAATCTTGTGCGTGCTTCTCTTGCAGACTTCTGCAAAGAAAAGGGATGTAAAAACATCAGCATTTCCTGCTCGCACACCCACGCAAGCATCGACACCGTCGGCTACTGGGGACCGCTTCCCATGTCGGGCAGAAATGAATCCTATCAGAAACAGCTTTTTGCGGCTCTTAAAAAGGTTGCAATCGAAGCATGGCAGAACCGCACCGTCGGTAATCTGTATATGGGTGATATCAGTGTTCCGGAAGCCATTGAAGACCACAGAGAACCCATTTTCTGCAATGATAAGCTTACAAGACTTCGCTTTGTTCCTGCAGACGGCAGTGCCGAAACATGGTTCATGAACTACAGTGCCCATCCAAACACCATGGGCGGCGACAATACCCTCATCAGTGCAGACTATCCCTGTTACATGCGCCGCAGAATCAACGAAACCAAAAAGGTCAATGTGCTCTTTGCTGTCGGTGCCATTGCTGCTGTTGACATTGCCCCATCTGTTGCCGAAGACCGCACAGAACGCACCGAGCGCGGCGGTCAGATCCTCGCTGATGCTGCATGGAAAATTGACAATGATGAGCTTCTTAAGTCCGAAATCACCGTTCTCTGCCAGCCCTATTATGCACCTGTCGATAACTGTTTGCTGGCACTTATGCCGACCATCGGTGCCGTTACATCCGTCAAAGCTCCCTGCAAGGAAGGCAAACTCGGTATGGCTCTGATTACCGAAATGACATACCTGAAAATCGGTTCCCGTCAGATTCTCATGATTCCCGGTGAAGCATTCCCCGAAAATATCTACGGTGGTTATGCCGATGCCGAACATTCCGCAACTGGTCTTCCCGCTGATATCAACTCCACACCGCTTGCCGAAATCGCAGACGATGCAAACCTTGTTGTTTTCGGTGTTACCAATGATATGACGGGCTACATGGTTCCTAAAAATGATTTCGTTCTGCATCCCACACAGGCATACATCAATACCTGGCATGACCGTTTTGACCGCCATCATTACCACGAAACCAACTCCCTCGGTTATCTGACGACCGACAATATGGAAAAGGTGTTCAGCGGCATGATGAAGCGCGTGCGTGACGCGCAGAAATAAGCGGAGGCAAAAAATGGATATTTATATCAAAAAACTTGTTGAATACGCAGTTGCCAAAGGCTTTATTGCCGAAGCTGACAAGGCATGGGCCGTTAACTCCCTGCTGTGGGTGCTTGATCTTGAATCTTATGATGACACCGTAGCCGGTGAAGTATCCGACAAAATTGAAGACATTCTCGATGCCCTCACCAAGGATGCCGTCAGCAGAGGTGTTATTGACGACGGTATTGCCGCTTATGACCTGTTTACGGCAAAACTGATGGGTATGATCACTCCCAAACCGTCCGAAGTCATTGCAAAGTTCAATGCTTTGTATGATGAAGATCCCAAAAAGGCAACCGACTGGTACTATACTTTCAGCGGCGACACCAACTACATCAACCGCAGCCGCATTGCCAAGGATGTCAAATGGACAGCCGACAGTGACTACGGTGAAATTGACATCACCATCAACCTTTCAAAACCCGAAAAAGACCCCAAAGCCATTGCCGCGGCAAAGAACAAGCCGCAGAGTGGTTATCCCAAGTGTATGCTCTGCCGTGAATGCGAAGGCTTTGCAGGCAATCTCAATTTCCCTGCAAGAGAAAACCACCGCATTCTGCCGCTTCACATCGATGGCGGCGATTGGTTCATGCAGTATTCTCCTTATGTTTATTACAATGAACACTGCATTGCACTGAATGCAAAGCATGTCCCCATGGTCATTGACCGTTCTGCTTTCAGAAAACTGCTCGATTTTGTCACCTTGTTCCCGCATTACTTTATCGGCTCGAATGCAGATCTGCCCATCGTCGGCGGTTCCATTCTTGCGCATGAACATTTCCAGGGCGGCAACTATGAATTTGCCATGGCAAAAGCCGAAATTGAAACCGAACTGCAATTTGTAGGTTTTGACAATGTTAAAGCAGGTATTGTGCGTTGGCCGATGTCTGTTATTCGTCTTTCTTCCGATGATACGGATGCACTTGTGGACCTTGCAGATAAGATTCTCACAAAATGGCGTGCATACACGGACGAATCTGCTTTCATTTTTGCCGAAACCGAAGGCACGCCTCACAGCACCGTAACGCCCATTGCAAGAATGCGTGACGGCAAATTTGAACTTGATCTTGTTCTTCGCAATAACATCACAACCGAAGAACATCCGCTTGGTGTTTATCATCCGCATGCTGAATTGCACCACATCAAAAAAGAAAACATCGGCCTTATCGAAGTGATGGGACTTGCCGTGCTTCCCGCAAGACTTAAAGAGGAACTGGCCGTTCTCGCCGAAAAAATGGTGAACGGGGAAGACCTGCTTGCCGATGAACGCACAGCAAAACACGCAGAATGGGCAGAAGAAATCAAAAAGAAGTATCCTGCCCTTTGTGCAGAAAATGCAGATACCATTCTCAAAAAAGAAGTCGGCATCGTGTTTGCCAAGGTGCTTGAGCATGCAGGTGTTTATGCGCGCAATGAAGACGGCAAGGCAGCTTTTCTTCGTTTTATTGCCCATGTCAATGCAAAATAAAAGAGTTGACAGCATCGTACTTTTTTGTTATATTTTAAGTATATAATTTTAATTTTCGGAGGAATTTCTGATGAAAAAGATTTTATCAGTGTTTTTGAGTGTGCTTTTGTTTGCATCATTTGGCATTCTTGCCGGTGCGGAATGCGCACATGAATATGAGGCAACCTATTATCCTCCTACTTGCACTTCAAAAGGCTATACAAAACATGTGTGCGCTTTGTGCGGTGAACACTATGAAACCTTCGATTCTGCACCTGCAAACGGTCACAGCTACGGCGAGTGGGAAATCCATTCCGAACCCACCTGTACGCAGTTGGGAATAAAAAAGCAAACATGCAGTGTCTGCGGCAACTTTACAACCGATACCATTCCCATGTGTGCGCATGCAGACGCAGATGATGATTATCTTTGCGATGCTTGCGGCTTTGAGTTTGAACAGCCGGATGAAGGTGAACTGAGCCCGTATGAATGGCTGAAACTTCTGTTTGCCAATATTCTTGCATGGTTCCGATCCCTTTTTGCTTAAAATTAGTGTAAAGAGCCGCCTGCGGGCGGCTTTTTGTTACAAAGGCGTGCTACAATGAAACGATTTTTTATATTCATTGCTTTCATTTTAATATTTACAGTATTGCCGCAACAGGCTTTTGCCACGCAATTGCCTGTTGCCACACTGAAAACGGATGCCAACGGTAATCCTTATTGGGAAAATGCCCCTATTGCCGAAACTGCGGCCAATGCACAAAAGGCAGGCTTGTTTTCTGCAATCCCTGCGCAATCGGAACTCCCCTCGCGCTATGACAGCAGAGAAAACGGAATTGAAACCGCTGTTGTTGATCAGGGGGCGGCAAACATTTGCTGGGCAATCACGGCAACGGATCTTTTATCGTTGCATCTGCAACAAAAGCAATTGCCGGCTGTTGCGTTTGCGCCGGCGCACCTTGCATGGTTTGCACACCGCAGTCTTGTTTATTCCGGCGATCGCACCGCAGGTGACGGCACACTGCTCAATGAGCCGTTTTTGCACGGTGGTAACTGGCTGGATGCAGCCGCGGCACTTTCGGCATGGAACGGCCCTGCTTTGGAAACAGAATTTCCGTTCAACGGGCACAATCTTTCTGCCATGGGAAACTACGCGCAAACCGACCGTGCAAAACGCGAAGCCGTGTTGACAAATGCTGTCTGTTATTATTCCAAAGATTTAAATGAACAGAGCAACATTTCTTTCGCGCAGAAGAACGCAATCAAACAGGCAATTATGCAGCATGGCGGAGTGCAGGTATCGTTTTATTCTGCTGTGGGCAATTATTATACAAGCGAAAACGCAACCGCTTATTATCAGAACAGCCAAATGAAAACAAATCATGCTGTTGTGGTTGTTGGTTGGGATGACATGTTTTCAAAACAGAATTTTTCATCTTCCTGTCAACCTCCTTCGGACGGTGCCTGGCTGTGCAAAAACAGTTGGGGCAATGACTGGGGCGACAAGGGTTATTTTTGGCTGTCTTATGATGAAGTTTCGTTGAACCAGATTGTTTCTTTTGCTGCCGATTCAAAGTACACTTATGCAGAGAATTACCAGTATGACGGTTTTGGATTCCACGGCAGGGTGCATACGGATGATTACATCCGCTTCGCTAACGTTTTCACTGCCGATGCGGATTGTGAAATTGCCGCTGTCGGAACATGGTTTTTGCAGAACGGCGCGGATTTTACTGTTGATGTGTATAAAGGATTGAATGCCGGTTTAACTGCCCCCATACAAGATATAAAAGCGGCAAGCATCAGCGGTGTTGCCGAAGAATACGGCTATCATGTTGTTGACTTGCAATCGCCTGTTTTGGTGAAAAAAGGAGAAATATTCTCGGTTTGTGTAACACTCACCACCAATCAAAATTGTCCCGTTGTTAATGCCGCTGTTGAAAATGCAGATGCAGATGATTATGTCAGCTACAGCGAACCCGGGCAGAGTTTTTTGCAGATCATGCGCAATGGCCCGTGGTATGATACCAACAAGGAAGGTATCAACAATGTCAGCCTCAAAGCTTTGACTTTACACACGCACACCACTCCGGCTGTTGCGGAAGTATGTGAAGAATGCGGAAAAGTTGTCACCCTTCGTGAAACCCAATTGTTTCGCCGTCTTTTTGAATATTTTTGGTTTTTCATTGCCAATATGGCATAAAAATGTCCTTTCCGCTTGTGTGCGGAGAGGACGTTTTCTTCTTTTTATTCGGTGAAAAATGCAGCTTCCAATGCGGCGCAAAGTGCATGGTAAACAGGCAAGGTCAATTCCTGCACCTCATAGGGTGTATAAGCAGGTAACTGAATGCACACATCGGAAAGGGATGTCAGCTTGCTGTCTTTGCCCCCGGTGATTGACAATACGCGGATTCCTTTGACCTTTGCCGTTTTTGCGGCTTCAACCACATTTTTGGAATTGCCCGAAGTGCTCAAAGCAATCAGCACATCTGTCGGTGCATCTGCATAACCCCATACCTGTTGTGCAAAAACAAGCGCAGGATCCACGTCATTTGCAAAGGCAGAAATAAGACCGCTGTGGGCTGTTAATGCAATACTCCGCAGGGGCGACTGCAGTTTGTTTGCAATGTCTGCGCCGTTTTCAACGGTTTCAAACAAAGCCTTTTCTTCTTTTGTCAACGGTCTGCGCAGGTTAAAGCCTTTCATAAGTTCCCCAACAATGTGTTCGCTGTCTGCTGCCGAGCCGCCGTTGCCGCAGCAAAGCGTTTTGCCGTTGTTTTTGTAGCAGTCCAGAAGCAGGTCAAAACCTTGCAGAATGCTGTCTTTTGCGCAGTTCAGCGCGGGATAGTCTTTGAAAAGTTTTTCAAAAATTGTTTGTACACTCATTTTTTATTCCCTCATTCTTTTGTAAATGCAAGTCCCAATGCGGCAAAATCGCCGATGGAATCGCCCAATTGTGCGGGTAAAATTTTGCAGTTTTGCGTCGACAAAGACAACGCTTCATTTTGAATCACCCGTTGAATAATCGGATCAAAAAGATCATGGGATCGTTCATAGATGCTGCCGATGACGATTGCCTGCGGATTCAGAATATCAATGAGAATCGATAGCCCCAAACCTAATTTTTCGGCACAGGTTTTGTAAACTTCCTGCGCAAAGGCATCTCCGTTTCTTGCGGCAACGGCAAGGCTTTTGGCGGTCATTTCAGCACGATTTTCAAGCAACGGGGAAGAAAGGGTTGTTGTTTTTGCCATTTCAGTTGCGAGCCTTGCAATGCCGCCGCCCGAACAGAAGCCTTCAAAAGAGCCTCTTTTGCCGTAACCGACAGGGCCGTCTTCTGCAATGCGGATGTGTCCGACTTCACCTGCCATGTCGTTAGTACCGCTGTAGAGCTTGCCGTCTAAAATAAGCCCTGCACCCATGCCCGTGCCGAAGGTCAGAAAAACAGCATTGTCATATCCCTTTGCGGCACCGAATTTCCATTCTGCAACCGCACAGGCATTGGCATCATTTTGCAGATATGTTTTAACGCCGAAAGTGTTTTCAAACATCTGCACAATGGGCACATTATCCCAATCGGGAAGATTCGGAGGGCATTGAATCAGTCCCTTTTTGCTGTCCAGCGGACCGCCGCAGCTGATGCCGATGCCGATGAGTTCATCGTATTTTACATTGTTCTTAACAAGCAATTCTTTGGCGGTTGCAAGCAGTTGATTGACCACTTCTTGCCAACCTCTTTTTACATCGGTCGGAAATGTGATTTTGTCAAGTATGAAGCCTTGTGTATCCTGCGGCAGTTCACCTTTACCGATCACAGCCGCACATTTTGTGCCGCCTATATCAATTCCGAGAGAATACATAACGCACCTCACTCATTTTTTTAAATCGTATCACATTTATCAAAAAAAAGCAATCCTGAACTATTGAAATCTTTGGTTTTATAATGTATAATATCTCTGATTCAAACAGAATCAGAAGAAAATTGTCAAAAGGAGAACTCAGATTATGAAGAAGTTTTTCGCACTCGCACTTGCACTTTGCATGATGGTTTGCTGTTTTGCCGCCTGTGCAAAGGATGATACCACCAATCCCAACACCAACGGTGACGTTGCAAAGCAGGAAGAATTTGTTATTGCTGTTCCCAACGATACCACCAACGAAGCACGTGCACTCATGCTTCTTGAAACCCTCGGCCTGATTCAGCTCAAAGAAGGCGCCGGCATCACCGCTACCATCCTTGACATTGAATCCAACCCCTACAACATTGAATTCCGTGAAGTGGAAGCAGCACAGATTCCCAACATTCTGCAGGATGTTGACTATGCTGTTATCAACTCCAACTATGCCATTGCCGCTGAAATGGATCCCGTAACACAGTCTCTTGCACAGGAAGGTGCCGCTTCCGCTTATGCAAACATTGTTGCCGTTAAGGCAGGTAATGAAGAAAGCGACAAGACCAAGGCTCTCGTAGCAGCTCTCAAGAGTCAGGCTGTTGCCGATTATATTGCCAATACCTACGGCGGGTCCGTTGTCAGTGTTGTTGAAGAAGCCGGTGACGGCTATGATGCAACCGTTGACTATGCTGCTCTTGCAGGTCAGACCATCACGGTTGCTGCTTCTCCCGCACCCCACAGCGAAATTCTTGCCATTGCAAAGCAGATTCTTGCTGAAAAGGATGTTGTTCTCGATATCCGCGAATTCACCGATTATGTTCAGCCCAACACGGTTGTTGACAACGGCGAAATCGATGCCAACTATTTCCAGCATCTTCCTTATCTTGATGATTTCAATGCCGAAAACGGCACGGCAATCGTTTCCGCAGGTGCAATCCATGTTGAACCTATGGGCATCTACGGCGGCAAACAGGCTTCGCTTGACACCATCAAGGGTGAATAAAAATTGATTGTTTCAGCCCGGTGCTCCGGCGCCGGGCTGAATTTTTAAGAGAGCAGATAAAATACTGCATTTTACACAAGTGCCGTATTTTATCTGCTGTCCGAAAGGAGAGAACCGCTATGATTGAACTTAAAAATCTGACCAAAACATTTCAAACCACCGACGGTGCCGTTGAAGCACTCAAGGATGTTACTTTGACGGTCAATGACGGCGATATTTACGGTATCATCGGCATGTCGGGTGCGGGCAAAAGCACACTTGTAAGATGTATCAACATGCTCGAAAGACCCACCGACGGTAAGGTGCTGATTGACGGCACAGATATGGGGGCACTTTCGCAAAAACAGCTGCGCGATATGCGCAGAAATATTACCATGATATTCCAAGGGTTCAATCTGCTTATGCAAAGAACCTGTCTGAAAAATGTCTGTTTTCCGCTTGAACTGGCAGGCATGAAAAAGGCAGATGCTAAAAAGAGAGCCATGGAATTGCTTGAAATTGTCGGTCTGCCCGACAAAGCAAATGCCTATCCCGCACAGCTTTCGGGTGGTCAGCAGCAGCGCATTGCCATTGCCCGTGCATTGGCAACCGAACCCAAAGTGCTTCTTTGTGACGAAGCAACAAGTGCACTTGACCCGAAAACTACCCATTCCATTCTGGAACTCATTAAAGACATCAATCGTAAACTCGGCATCACCGTGATTGTTATTACCCATCAGATGAGTGTTGTGGAAGAAATCTGCAACCGTGTTGCCATTCTTGACGGCGGTGTTGTTGTTGAAGAGGGAACGGTGAATGAAATTTTTTCTGCACCCAAATCCGATGCAGCAAAGCGTCTTGTGTTCCCCGAAGGCTTTGATGCACCCGTTGTGGAACGGTTTGCGGATGAATACAGAATCCGCATTGTCTTCAACGGTGCCGATGCCGCGGGCACTCCCTTGATTGCCCGCATGGCACTTGAAAAGGAAATCTGTGCAAACATTATGGCAGCATCCACCAAGACCATCGGCGGTAAGGCGTATGGCAATATGTTGCTCGGCATTTCGGGCGATAAACAAATGCTTGATGATGCAATTGAGTATTTGACCGAAGTTGAAGATGTTGTTGTTGAGGAGGTGGCAGACTGATGTATGACAAGATTTTTACCCCCGAAGCATGGCAACAGGCTTGGGAAGTTGTTCAATCCGAATTCTTAATGGGATTGTGGGAAACGTTTTATGTTACGGTTGTGGCTACCTTTTTTGCAGTAGTCCTTGGTCTACCTTTGGGAATCCTGCTCGTTGCAGGCGACAAAGGCGGTGTTCTGCCCTTGCCGAAAGCCGTTCTCAGCACACTCAATATTGTTATCAATCTGTTGCGTTCTGTTCCGTTCCTGATTCTTATGATTATGGCATTCCCGTTGGCAAGACTCATTGTCGGCACAACCATCGGCACGGTCGCTTCCATTGTTCCGCTTGTTATTGCGGCATTCCCGTTCGTTGCCCGTCTTGTGGAAAGCAGTCTGCGTGAAGTGAATCCCAACATCATTGAAGCCGCACAGAGCATGGGGGCAAGCCCGTTCCAGATCATCACCAAGGTTATGATTCCCGAAAGCATTCCGTCACTTATTTCCAACATCACCATTGCACTGACAACCGTACTCGGTTATTCTGCAATGAGTGGTATTATCGGCGGTGGCGGTTTGGGTAAGATTGCCATCAACTACGGTTATTACCGCTATAAATACCTTATCATGCTGTTGGCTGTTGTGCTTCTTGTTGTGCTTGTGCAGATTTTCCAGAGCATCGGCACCCGCCTTGCAACCAAACTTGACAAGAGACTGAAAAACAGATAATTTAACACGGAGAGGTGTATGTTTCACTTCTCCGTTTTTCAGTTGGAGAAAGGATTTTTTATGAAAAAAGTGATGAAAAGAATTATCATTGCGTTGTTGTGTGTTGTGTTGGTTGTCGGGATGTCTGCGGGCATTTTTTTACTGACTTACACACCGACACTTACCTTCGATGTGCAAAATACAACAGGACCCGTTACATCGGGTGCATCGGGCTATCTGTACGGACTTGCCGAAAACGGTGTGCCGAGTGCCGCCATGTGTGAAAGTGTGGATATTTCTTCCGTTTCGCAGAAAGCCATTGACGGTTTGCAGCACCCCATCGGCGACATTGACCATGTGGAAGAAATGCTGATTGCTACGGATTATAATGTTGTGTATTTGCAGGATGCGTATGATACATGGTATTATCTCCACAATGAAATCATGCAACAGCGGGCAGACGGCACCTACGATTGGCAAAAACTGCTCGATGAAGACTTTTTACCGAAAGTGCGTGAAACTGTTGCAAAACTGTCTGCAAAAGATTACGGCGAAAAGGTTGTTTATTGTCTTTATAACGAATGCGACAACGGTGTGTGGTTCGGAGAAACACGGACAACGGATGATCCTTATAATCAATTTGGCGTATGGGCAGAATATAACACGCTCGGCAGAGATAACTTCAACAGCGCATGGAAACAGGCTTTTGAGGTTGCGCGGGAAGTCAATCCAGATTGTCTGATCGGTGGTCCCGGATTCTGTGACTACGATCATGACGAAATTGAATATTTCCTTCGCTACTGTGTGGAAAACAACTGCGTTCCCGATATTATGATCTACCACGAATTGCATGACGATTCCGTTTATTACTGGCAGGATCATGTAGATGATTACAGGCAGATCGAAGAATCGCTCGGCATTGAAGATCTCACGATCATTGTCACCGAATACGGCAGAATGCAGGATAACGGCTATCCGGGCAAAATGGTGCAGTATATTACCAAAATTGAGGATTCCAAAGTGTATGCAAACAATGCTTACTGGCGCCTTTCAAATAACCTTAATGATGTCTGTGCCGATGATAACAGCCCGAATGCAAACTGGTGGCTGATGCGCTGGTATGCGGATATGGAAGGCGAAACACTTGCAAGCACCAGCCATGATTTATTTAAATCTGATTTTGAACGCTCCGTCCGCAAAGGAAAAAGCCTCGACCATCAGGGATTTATGGGCATTGCATCTTTGGATGATGAAAAAATCACCGCAGTCTGCGGCGGCAGAAGCGGCGAAGCAAAGATTGTATTTGAAAATCTGAAAGACACTGTATTTGAAGATAAAACACTGCTCATCACTGTCGAAGAAACAGTTTATAAAGGCCTTTACGGCATTGTTAACCGGCCTGTTGTTGTTCAGCAATACACGGTTGAACAAAAACCAGACCGTCTTGTGATCAATATGAAAGATATGGACGAAGCCAATGCTTATCATGTGACGGTAAAAATTGCACATGGTGAAAATCTGCAAATCGATGCGCGTCCTGTTCGATACGAATTTGAACACGGCACCTTGCTCGGCAATGCGTATCTGTATGACAGCTATTGTCCCACAAGCGGCGACACCATGGGCATGGTTGGCGGTATGGAAAACATCGGCGACGGTGTAAAACTGAACATCAATATCGAAAAAGACGGAATGTATCAGCTCGATTTTGTGTACGGCAATTCCAATGACGGTCCCTTTGGAGAAAACGGCAGACAAAATCCAGATGACAGAATCCATACCATTGTGACTCTGTCGATCGACGGAAAAGAACAGACTGTTTTGCTGCCGAATACAATCAAAAGTGAATACACATCCTGTTATTCCTTGCAACTGTCGCTTACGGCAGGGGAGCATGAAATCTGTGCGATGCACAACACGGGAACGTATGTGCTCGATTCCCTTGTTGTCAGTGAATATAATCAATACAAGCCGATTTCAATTCTGCCCGATTCCGACAGAACCTCAAACAATATCCGTTCCTTCCTTGCTGTTGCACCGCATGATGGATATTATCTGGTTTATACGGATGCAGCGGAAAAAGCATTTTATGTGGATGGCTGTTCTGTTCATACCGATGAAAAAGGAATTGCGACCGTGTATCTGCGTCGCGGCTTGAATTATCTTGATTTTGCATGTGAACAGGCTGTTGAAATTGCAGCAACTGTTTCTCAGTTGCATCAAAGTATTGTGCTGATGGCTGACGATGCTACGCTTGAAAATGCACAGTTGAAAACCGATAAAAACTCAGTCCGTTATATCGATTCCATACGTTGCAATGAAGGTACTGCAACCTTTACCGTGCATGTTGACAAGGAAGGGGACTACCGCATCACGTTGTTGTATGCAAACAATGACGAGGGCGGCGTGCATGATTACAATGTGGACCTGATTGAACGGTATGTAACCGTTTCTGTGAACGGGGAACAAAAGCAGAATGTTTTCTGCCGCAATACCTATTCATGGCAAACCTTCAAAACCGTCACATTCAATGTGCATTTGCAACAAGGTGAAAATACACTTCTGTTTGCAAATGACGGCAGTGTCCGTTTTAACGGCAACGAAACCTACACACCATATATCGCAGGATTCACCGTGAATTCGGCTTGCGCAGAATGATAAAAGCGAGGTCAGTTGACCTCGCTTTTAAATTAACTCTCTTCAGTTCACAACGCCATGGTGTGCAGTGGGGGAATTCTCATTCAGAGAAAGGAAATAATATCCTTGGCTCTGATAATACTCAATAATGTCAGGCAGTGCATCCACGGTGGTGTCTTTCATATCGGTGTCATGCATCAGCAGAATGATTCGGTTTGCCGTACAAGAAACGGACGATTCATAAATATAGCTTGCGGGAACATTGTTGCCGCTGGCATCCTGGCTGTCTGCATTCCAGTCAAAATAACTGTATCCTCTGTTTTCCACTTCATCCACCAATTCGCTCATGATGCCGTAACAAACATTGCGACTGATGGAATTGCTGCTGCCGCCGGGGAAGCGGATGAGCATGGAACGAACTCCCGTTTTTTCATACACAAGGTCGGAAATGCGGTCAAGGTCTGCAAAGTAATCATCCACCGAGGCATAAAGATCGTAAAAATCATGTGTGTACGTATGAAGCGCAATGGCATGACCGTGATCGACAATGTTTTTGTATTCATCTCTGTAATCGGATTTCATAACAAAGAATGTTGCGCCGCAACCGTATTTGTCTAAAATATCAAGAATTCTCTGTGTATTGCTCGAAGGGCCGTCATCAAATGTAAGATATACAATTTTTGCATCATCAGGAAGATCATCTTCCGTCAGCCCGATGCAATTCTGCCCCTGCTCGGCTTTTGTGGGCTCTTCCGTTGTTGTGTAAGCATCGGAAATCACGGCTTCTATTTCATTTTGTCTTGCAACGGTGACTTCCATGATCATGCCGGTTTGTTCAACAACGGCAACATCACGCGAGCAAGCACCCATAAAAAGGCAAAAAACAAGAGCCAGAACAACGCATAAAATTCTTGAGAAACGGGAGAAACGCGGCAGAGTCATTTTTGATTTCCTTCTTTGTTACATGATTGTATTTAATATAACATAAAAATGTACATTTTGCAAGAACAATGCATACAATAATGAATGGAAAAAACAAGAATTTTTTGTCACTATAATGAATCACAAAGTACTTTTTATCTGCTAAAGAAATATCATTATTGCAGCAGCATCGGTTGCAGTTGTCTACCTTCCAGTGCTGCGGTTGCGGCGGGCAAAATTTGTGAAAAATCTGCAACAACGGAAGTGGGTTTATTTATAAAATCATCCTGCCTGTAAGGAATAAAATAATAGTGCTTGCGGCTCATCAGCGTGCCGATGTTTGCGGCGGCAGTGCCGAGTGCATCGTTGGTGGAAATGCCGATCAGAACCGGCCTTGCATTGCGCAATTGCGATTTTACGGCAAGTGTTACCGGGGTGTCTGCAATTCCGACTGCCAGTTTTGCCAGTGTGTTGCCCGTGCATGGCGCAACAATCAGCAAATCCAGCATCTTTTTAGGACCGATCGGTTCGGCATCTGCAATTGTGCAGATCACCTTGTTGCCTGTCATATTTTCAAGCCTTTCAGCAAACGATTCCGCAGAACCGAAGCGAGTGTCCGTTGAAAAGGCATTAAAACTCATAATCGGAATAATTTTAAATCCTTCGTCACATAATGTTTGTAAACGGGAGAGGACTTTGCCGAATGTGCAGAATGATCCGCAAATGGCAAAGCCGATGGTTTTATCTGTCAAGAGGATCCCTCCGTTAAATAGGTTTCTATTGTTTTTGCAATGATTTCCCCTGCAGTTTTCGGCGCTGTTTTTCCGGGCAGCGAAACGGCTTTTATAAGCGTTCTGCCGTGTTTTTGCACTGCGGTTTGATCTATGCCGAACGGCACGCTTGCCACTTCAATAAAAGCGCAATCCGCCTCTGCCTGCAAAATGCAGTTTTCGTCAATCACAAGCGCGGGGATGGTGTTGATAACACATTGAAATTGCTTTATATGCGATTGCAGATTCTGCAAAGGAATTGCTCTGAACCGGTCGCATGTTGCGGCTGTTAACGCTTCGCGGCTTCTGGCAAAAACTGTAACCTCTGCGCCGAGTGCCTGTAATGCGCGTGCCGTGTATTTTGCCACTCTGCCGTAGCCTGTAATTGCACAGCGCAATCCGAATACAGTGCACGGCAAGCGGTCGGTCAGTATGCCGATCACCCCTTCTGCCGTCAGCAAGGCATTTTGCAAAGTCAGTTCTTCATTTTTAAAATAGTCAACAACGGTTATGCCGTGTGCTTCCAGTGTTTTTTCAAAAAAGGCAGGCGGCATACCGCAAAAAACAAGGGTTTCGGGACGAATCAACTGCATCACGGAATGCAGGGAAATGCTTTCTTTTGAAAAAGAGGCATTCAGCATTTTTGCATCCCTTGAAACAGGTAATGGAAAAATAACGGCATTCGCATCAGAGAATGATTCTGCCAAAGGTTTATTTTGCAAAGATGGCGGCAGTTGTGCAAGGTCGAATGCAGCTACAGCCACGCGGTATCCGTCTTTTTGCAGTTGTGCCGCCATGTGAATCTGCCGCGAATCGCCGCCGATCACGGCAAGATTGATAGTATGATTCATAGAATACGCCTCCTTTTATCAATTTATGCACGGGGGTAAAATGTGTTATAATTTTTGGTTTTTTCTTGACTTATAAAAAAATTTTTCTATAATATAATAAGTTAGGAGTTGATTTGATGCAGATTGATAAACTGCTTGAAACCGTAAAACGAATTCACTTCATCGGAATCGGCGGTGCCGGCATGTGCCCGCTTGCCGAAATTTTACATAAACAGGGCTACAGTCTTTCTGGCTCTGACAACAACGAAAGCAATACATTAAAACGCATCCGTGCTTACGGCATTCCCGTAACGCTCGGGCAGAAAGCGGAAAACATTGAAGGCGCAGAAATGATTGTTTACACCGCTGCCATCCTTCCGACCAATCCCGAACTGGTTGCTGCAAAGGCATCGGGAATACCGACCTTTGAGCGCGCCGTTCTGTTTGGTGCCATCACCCGCAAATTCTGCAAATGTATCGGTGTTTGCGGCACACACGGCAAAACCACCACCACCGCCATGCTGACACAGATGCTCATGAATGCAGATGCCGATCCCTCTGCTGTCATCGGCGGCAAATTGCCCCTCATTGATGCCTACGGCAGAATGGGTGAAAAGGATCTGCTTGTGTGCGAAGCCTGTGAATTTCAGGATCATTTTTTGGAACTTTCACCCTCTTGCGCGTTGATTCTCAATATTGATGCCGATCACCTTGAATACTTCAAAACGGTTGAAAATCTGATTGCATCTTTTACTAAATTTGCAGACCTTGCAAGCGAATGTGTTATTTACAACGGCGATTGCGAAAAAACAAAAAAAGCTGTTGCTGATATGAAAACCGAAAAACAGCTCATTTCTTTCGGCAGAGAAAAAACCAACGATTGGTATGCCGAAAATGTGGAATATGAACACGGTGCTTTCGCCTGTTTTGATGTTTACAAAAAAGGAACATGCGTGGGCCATGCAAAACTTGCCGTGCCCGGAGAACACAATGTGTGCAATGCTTTGAGCGCACTTGCAGCAGCCGATTATGCGGGTGCCGATCTTGCAAAAGCCATCATCGGAATGGGGGAATTCAAGGGTGCCGGCAGGCGATTTGAAGAACTCGGTGTTGTCAACGGCATCACGGTTGTGGATGACTATGCACACCATCCCGCCGAACTGCTTGTAACCATTGAATCCGCTATGAAAATGGATTTTAACCGTGTGTGGGCTGTGTTCCAGCCGTTCACATTTTCGCGCACTTATATGCTGTTAGATGACTTTGCAAACGTGCTTTCCAAAGCTGACAAAGTGGTGCTGACGGAAATTATGGGTTCGCGCGAAGTTAATACCTATGATATTCACACTTGTGACCTTGCAGAAAAAATTGACGGTTGTATCACATTTGAACCTAAAGACAAGGATGCAAACTTTGAAGACATCGTCAACTTCCTTTGCGAAAATGCCCAAGCGGGTGATTTGATTCTTACCATGGGGTGCGGTGATGTTTATAAAATTGCCGAGCGCTGTCTTGCAAAAATGAACAACAAATAAAAATTCACCCTGCTGTTTTCGGTAACAGCAGGGTGTAACTTATTTTGTTTTTAAATGTCAATCTCCGGCACGGTCGGCCCTGTCGGATCATCTGTATCGGGAGGATCGGTCGGTTGTTGCGTCGGCGGAATGATCGGCTCTGTCGGTTTTTGAGTAGGCGGTTCAGTCGGTATATTCTGTGTCGGATCAATGGGAATGATCGGTCTGCTTGTTGGCTCGTTCGTTGCCGGAGGATCGGTCGGCGCGGCGGTTGCAGGCGGATCGGTCGGCGGCGGGTCGGTCGGATCATTATTGTTATCGTTATTCGGTTCCGTTGTCGGTTCTTCCGTCGGTGCATCTGTTACCGTGGTGATTGCGTATTCCAATGCAAGCATTGTGAAGTCAACTTTCGGTTCGGTGTAAACAACACCCGATTCATAGCGGGTTTTCAGCACATCTGCCGCGGCACTGACACCGTCGGCCTTGTTCATACCGCTTTTGATAACGGGGGAATACAGCAAGCGAACAACGGCAAGATCCAGTTCGTCGGGCACCTGCGGCAAAGCATTGGCTTTGTAAAACAGACTTTGCGGATAATTCAGTGAATTCTGATTCAGCCCCAGCATCTGCAACACTTCTTCAAGAATCAGGGAATTGCGCACTTCGCGGGAGGTGGTGTCGGTAACAAGCCCCACTTTTGCAAGTTGAATGCGGTAATCATCTGAATTATAAAAAATTCTTGTGCAGCTTTGTGCCGTGTTGTCGGTGATGCCGATTGCATTCTGCACAAATGACAGGTTGCCGAAATAAAATTTCACATTGGCTTTGTTTGTGGCTGTTGCCGTGAACATGCCGGGGAATCCCTTGATGCTGTTCAGGTACTCCGAAGCCCAACGGATAACGGCCACGTCCACTTCGTCGGCAGTGCCGTAAATTTCATAATAAATGGGCTTAATCCATTTTCTTGCCGCACCGATTGCGCCTTCACCTTCGTCTGCAAATGCGATTTCGGAAAAATAAGCAAGCACGGTTTGCAAGGGATAGTTGAACACGGTTACATCGGACGGGGTGAGTGTGGTGTCAACAGGTGTGTTGTCATACCGTTGCACATCATCAAAATCGCTCCAGATGTTGGTGCCGGTGTAAAAAATTTGTGTGCCGACGGTGTTGCCTACACTCAACTGTGTTGTGGGCGTTATGGACGGCAATGTTGTGGCAGGTGTTGTCTGGAAGGCATAGGACGGCTGTGTGCGCGTTGTTGTCAGCGAGCTTTCATCCTTACTGCATGCACAAAGCAACAGCATGCACATTAAAACAAAAATCAATGAGGCCTTTTTCATTTTCATTCCCCTTGTAATATATAAATACAAATTACATTTCATTTAATTATAGCATAATGCATCTTTCTTTGTAAATACTTAAATGCAAAATGTTTTTATTTGTTTGCAAATTTTTCCGATTTCGGCAGAATAAACGCAGATTGAACAAGGTTTTCATCGTTTATTCCGTCACTTCACGGCAACAATGAAACCGTGTCACAAACTGCAAAATGCAGACACAGTTCGGAGGAAGAAAATGAGAAAACGCATCAAACGCATTTCCGTTTGTTTGAGTGTTTGCTGTGTTGCCGTGCTGGGCTTAGTGCTGTTCGGGTATTTTACATTGCCGCAGGCGATCACCGTCAGTGCCGAAATCCCCGCCATCGGCATGTACAGTCCCGTTGCAAGTCGCCAAACCGCTGTCACGGCTTCGACAACGCCAACAGCAGACACCAAACAGGATTATGCTTTATTTGGGGTGGTTCCCGTAAAAACCGTGTCCGTCACGCAGACGGACAGAAAATATGTATATGCCGGCGGCGATGTGATCGGTTTGCAGATGCTCACCGACGGGGTGATTGTGGTCGACGTTCAGTCATTTGAATCCGTCAACGGGGAAGTGTCGCCCGCCAAGGATGCAGGCTTGCAGAAAGGCGATATCATAACCGCTGTCAACGGTGTGCAGGTGTCGGACAACCACAGTTTTTCGGCGGCAATTTCCGATTCAAGCGGGCAGGAAATTGATATGACCTTTCTGCGCGGTACGCAGGAAAAACATGCTCTTGTTACACCGCAGTTGTGCAAGCAAAGCGGTATTTACCGTTGCGGCGCATGGGTTCGTGATTCCACTGTCGGTATCGGCACCATGACTTATTATGATCCGTCCACGGGTATTTACGGCGCACTCGGTCATTGCGTCAGTGACATGGACACGGGTGAAATGTTGCCCATTGCAGGCGGTCAGATCGTGGATGCCTATGTGTGGAACATCAAAAAGGGTGAAAGCGGCACGGCAGGAGAACTCGGCGGCTCACTGGAAGAAGAAGTCATCGGCAGTATAGAAAAGAACTGTCAGAGCGGCGTTTACGGAATTCTGTATGAAGCCCCCTTATGTGCAGGCGAATACCCCGTGGCATGGGAAACGGAAGTCAAGGCAGGTCCTGCCGAAATCATGCTCTCACTCGACGGCGAAACCATTGAAAGCTATGATATTGAAATTGAGCGCATCAATGCCGATTACAATGCCGAAATTAAAAACATGGTCATCAGGATCACGGATGAAGAACTGCTCGAAAAAACCGGCGGTATCGTGCAGGGGATGAGCGGCAGTCCTATTATTCAGAACGATATGCTCGTCGGTGCAGTCACCCACGTCCTTGTAAACGACCCAACCAAAGGCTACGGCATCTTTATCGAAAATATGCTCGACGCAGCCGCTTAAATTTTTTAACAGGGGTGAATTGCCCCTGTTATTTTTTGTTGATTCATGTTATAATGGAATCAAACAACAACCGACGGGAGGTTTTTTATGTTGAATATCGTTGAATATGAAAATCTACTCCTTGCAAATGATTTTGAAGAAGCAACCCGTGTACCGCTTCATTTCTGGAAAAAACTGACGGATAAAACTGCCTTTGTTGTGAATTTAAAAGAATTACAATTCGGTGTGGAAATTGTTTATGGTGTGATGTCCACCGCAATATTATGGACTGCGGAAGCCTGGGATTATTTCAAACAACACGGTTGTTCTGACGATGATTGCAATCTTCGATTTTATCTGGAAATCTGTTCCCATGCGGATGAAATTACGGCAAGCAATACAATCGGAGAACTGTATCGGAATTATTTGCATACGGACAAAGATATATTGCTTGCGGAGGTTAAAGAACGAAGAAAACTCTTTTTGCAGCAAATTACCGATGTGTTGAAACCGTTAGGCTTTCGGAAAAAAGGTAACCAATGGCGAAGGCAGATTGCTGAAAATACAGAGATTCAGTTTTGGGCTGATAAATCCCCTTATTCCGATTTGTATTATTTTCAAGTTGATGTCGGCGGCGGTTGCTGCTTCTCTGAGAGATTATACACAAAGAAAACTGATATATTCGATTGGAAAAATTATACAGAGTCCGACCGACGGTTTGATTGGCAGTTGCAGTCGTATGAGGATTTGCGTGCAATCGTAAAGCAGGCATATGAAGAAAAAATGAAACCCTTTTTGGAAAACAATCTGACGGAAATGGGCAAGCAACCTTTTGTGTGGAAACATTGTATGTGCAGCAGAACAAAATGCCCGAATTGCTGGGTTGAAAAGAATCTTTGGGAAGCAAAAAACTTATGAGCTCGTTTTTTATATTGACTTGATTTGCTTACTATGATACATTATTTATCAGAGGTGATTTACATGAAAACTTCGTTGAAATTATTGTTTTTTGTTGTCACTTTGCTTCTTTGCAGTGCTTGTGTTTCATCTGAATCTGATAAAAATACTGATAAAAACGGCGGTGTTGAAATGGAAGAAATCTGGAAAATTGAAGATATAAACAACTTTATTATTGCTCTTGACACACACATTGCGCAAAAATGTTCTTACGGTGAAAATATGAGTGTATTAACTGAAGCCGAAAGAGTGTTTTTTGTTACGCAAGCCGTGGAAATGGAAGTCAATAACGGCGGATTTTCACAGTTCTTTTATAATTCGAGTGGTGATTTTGCCAATGAAATTGAATCGGCGTTTATTGCAATCGGAGCTGTTAAAACAGCTGCAATCTGTAAGCAAGCTGTGGATTCGTTTGGCTGTGCGATTCCCGCCGATGCAGATGAGCGTGCAGATTTATTGGATTCGATTGACAGTGAAGCATTTGATGCAAAACTGAGTGTTTGTGATGATGCATTTTTTGCCTATGAGGAAGATTTGAATACATTGAATTATGAGTATGTGCTGGCTCATAAGGATCAATTTTCATAATTGCAGGCTGGAAGACGGTGGCATCTGTTTTGCTGCTGTCTTTTTTTGCTTTTCATATGCTATAATGCTGTTACTATTAAGATTATTTAATCAAAGAGGGACAACTATGAATGATTGGCTTGCTTTGTTGATAGCGGATTGCTTTTTTCCTTTACTTGTCTTATTGAATGGAGTATTGTTTTATTTTATTACTCCTTCACATTATTATTCCCACTATGGTTTTCGGAACGGTTTGTCGACTAAAAGCAAAGACACATGGGAATTTTCTCAAAAATATGCAGGCAAACTTTGTTTTAAAATGGTTTTAATTGTACTGCCTTTAACGATTGCAATTAAATTGTTGATGGTTGGACAGTCTTTGGATATTCTCGGTCCGACAACTGCCATAATTGTTGCGGTACAAATAGTTTTTTATTTTTTAATAATGCTGTGTCTGCCGAATAGAGAGATTAGAAAATACTTTGATGAAAATGGAAAAAGAAAAGAAGAGCAATAAAAAGCAATTGCATCATGATAAAATTATACGAGTTGCAGTTCATTGAATACGATGGAATTATCAAAAAAGCTACGCTTTGGGCATATGGTAAATATCCTGATAATTTGACTGATTGAGGTGACGAGGTATGTACAAAATTTCCATTCCCGTGATGAATGCAAATGTTAAGCGTGCGGACCGTGAAAAGGTGCTTAACGAGATTCGTCGTTTTGATACCGAGCGTGTTTTTCTTGCAATGAGTTGCTATGAAACCGATGAAAATAAGAAAAAGCAGGCGTTGGATGACCTTGCCGATAACTGTGCATTCTTCAAATCCCACGGCTTTGAGGTCGGAGCATGGATCTGGACATTCTGGATTCGTGCTGAAAACAACTTCCGTGATATGCGTACCATAAAAGGAAAAAATATTGAAGGACATAAATGCCCGACGGATGAAAATTTTGTCCGTTTCGCCTGTGATTATATCCGTGACATAGCGAAAAGCGGTGTGGATCTGATTATGTTTGATGATGACTTCCGCTATGGTTTTCAGTCCGATGCCGCTGCTTGCCTGTGTGACGGACATATCGAGCGCATCAACCGCATAACAGGTGAGAACAGTTCCCGGGAAGAACTTGAAAAATACATCACAACGGGCGGCAAAAACAAATTCCGTGATGCCTTTTTGCAGGTCAACGGGGATGCTTTCCGCGATTTTGCAAAAAAAGTCCGCAATGCGGTGGATACCGTGGATTCTTCCATGCGTGTCGGTTTTTGTGCCTGTATGAGTTCGTGGGATCTGGACGGAACCAATGCTTATGAAATTGCAACACTGTTGGCAGGAAACAATAAACCCTTTGTGCGACTCATCGGCGCACCGTATTGGGCGGCTCTCAACGGATGGGGTAATCAGTTGCAGGATGTCATTGAACTCGAACGCATGGAAAGCGTATGGACACGACAAAGAGATATAGAAATTTTCTCCGAAGGGGATGCTTATCCCCGACCTCGTTGCTGTACACCCGCAAGTTATGTCGAAGGATTTGACACGGCACTGCGTGCGGCAGGTTGTACGGACGGTATTTTAAAATACGGCTTGGACTATGTATCCAATGCCGATTATGAAACGGGCTATGCAGTATTCCATGAACGCAACCGCAGACTGTATAAGGATATTGATACATATTTTGTTCCCAAACAAAGTGTCGGTGTGCGTGTGTATGAAAGCATGCACAAAATTGCCGACGCCGTCACCCCGACAGCGGTGAATGACTGCATCGACGTTGAAAATATTTTCTTTTCAAAGGCGGCACGAACACTTGCTTACAGCACCGTACCTACCGTATATGAAGGGGATGGAATTTGCGGCATCGTCTTTGACGAAAATGCAAGAAATCTACCCTTGTCCGCACTTGCAAACGGTTTGATTATCGACATTGCCGCGGCGGAAATTCTGATGCAACGCGGAATTGATGTCGGTATTGAACACATCGGCAATACAATCACCCAAGTGTCAGAAGAACGGTTTTTGCATAATAATAACCATATCAGTGCATCGGGCAGTATTGTGTATGATTTGAAGTTGAAAGACAATGCAGAAATCCTCAGTATGACGCAAGTTGACGGTAAAGAAATTCCCGTTTCGTTCCGCTATGAAAATGCAAACGGTAACCGTTTTCTGATTCTCAATCTCAATACAAGAAAAGGCTCGGACAGACTGCTCAAGCACTATGCCCGCAGCCGACAGTATGCCGATCATGTTGTATGGCTCAGCGGTAAAAAACTGCCTGCTTACTGCTACGGCAATCCCGCTTTGTATATGCAGGCAAAAGAAAAGGACGGTGCACTTGCCGTCGGTCTGTGGAACTTTTTTGCCGACATTGCCGTCAATCCCGTTGTTGAACTTGGTAAAGAATATACTGAAATAACATTTATCAACTGCACAGGAAGATTGGAACAAGACAAAGTATTTCTTTTCGATATCCCTGCATTCGGTTTTGCAGGCTTTGAAGTAAAGTAAAAAGAAGCACCGATTTTCCTTTACGGAGAATCGGTGCTCAGCATTTTATTGCTCAATTTTCCATTTCTGCTGCATAATCACGCACGGACCGTTTTCTTTTTCTTTTGCATAAAATACGGTCAGCAGAGTGCCGTCTTCGAGTTCAATTGTGGACGGATAGCCGAGGTCGCCGCTGATGTGGTTTTTATAAAGCCAGTGGTCGGTGTCCCATGTTTTGCCGCCGTCTGTGGAGAACATTGCTTTGATGCCGTAGGGTGCTTGTCTGAATCCGTAACCGGAAATCAGCACGCCCGAAGAATGAAGCATCAGATGGGCAGGCGCACCGCCCCGGTCGGCAAGCAGTTTTACGGCTTTCGACCATGTTTTTCCGCCGTCTTCGGAAACGGTCTGCCAGGTGGTAAAGTTCTGTTCGGTGCGGAAATGGCACACGATTTTGCCGTCGGGCAACTGAATGGCATGCGGCTCATTGGCATACATACGCACGCCGTTTTCATAGGTGTCATCAATCCTGCCGACAAACTCCATTGTGCCGTCTGTATTGATTTTGTAAGCGGCAAGGTAATCTTCTTTGCCGGCTTTTGAATCATCTGTAATGAAAGAATACCCCACCCAAAGAATACTGCCGTCCTGCAAAACGGTCGGACCGTGTGGCGAGGTAATGGGACTGATGTGCAGTTTGCCGAATGAAAGCCCGTTGTCAAAACTGATTCTGAATGTGGAGCCGAGCACAGCTTCTTCCTCTTTGTCTGAAACGGTGTCAAGGTAACTGCACATGTAGCTCTTGATTTCTTCGGGTTCATCCTGTGCACAATCTCTCTGAAATTGTCGTGTGTTATTAAAAGAAGTCAGCACAAGACCGCTTTCACCAAACGGACAAAGCCCTGCATCTCGATCGTCAAGCACGGTGTCAATTACGGGGAATGCGTTTGTGTAAGATTCGCCGTTGTCTTCACTGATTGCCATCACAGCTTTTCCGAACGGACAGACATGCCCTAAACGGTAGCCTGAAGCCGCCACGGCGATTCTTTCGTTTTTTAATTTTGCAACGGTCGGCCAACCGAAATAATTGTGCTTGGAAAGGGGATTGCTGAGAATGGTTTTCACTTCGTCAAGAAGAACAATTTTCATAACGAACAATCCTTTCGTGGTTATGGGTTCATTTTATCACAGCACAACGCAAAAATCAATTGACAAATCCAAATAAAACGAACATAATAAAACTATCTTACTTTCGGAGGTTTCGGAATGAATTGCAATCCTTTGAACAACAGTCTTTGGATCGGTGCAGATAAAAACAGTGTTTCACCTGTTTTTCTGCGTCGGTTTTTGTATGAAAACTGCACAAAAGCGGAACTTATTATTACATCCTGCGGATTTTTTGAGACAAAAATCAACGGTCAGAATGTAACGGATAGCCTGTTTTTGCCCCTTGTGACCCATTACGAAAAACGCGATATGTCAAAATGGATTTACCCGATTTTTGATACACTTACGCATCGGCTTTACTACTATACTTTTGATATTACGTCACTTCTGAACAAAGGTGAAAACACCCTTTCCGTACACCTCGGCAATGGTTGGTATATTCAGGACGAGCGTGTTGCAGAGGGAAATATGTCTTTCGGTGAACAACTGAAAACTGCTTACTGCATCCGACTTTATACCGATAATGGCATCGTTGATTTGCTGTCCGACGGAACGGAAATGTATTATGACAGCGAAATTACATACTCGAGCTTGTTTATCGGCGAAGTCATCGACCCTGTAAGTGTGACTTTTGAAGAAAGACAAGTCACCGTTTGCACCGCACCCGAAACCGAACTTTGTGAGGCTCTCGGCACACCCGATAAGGTCATTCGTACCCTTTGTCCGGAATTACTCGGTGAAAAGAACGGTAAAAAGATTTATGATGTCGGCGAAAACACAAGCGGTCTTGTTCGTGTGACTGCTAAAAATAATAAGGGCGATAAAATCATCATTCGTTTTTCGGAAGAACTTGACGAAGACGGCAATCTTTCATTCCACAGTTGCGGCGGCGGTTATACCTGCACCTCGGGCAGAAAGCAGATTCAGGAGGACACATTTATCTGCACGGGAGAAACTTACATTTTCTGCCCGAAATTCTTGTGGCACGCTTTCCGTTATTTTGAAATTGAAGGCAATTTTGAAAACCTTGAAATGCTTGTTATTCATGCAGCCACTGCCGTTACTTCAACTTTTGAATGCAGCTCGGAAGGACTCAATTTCCTGTATGAAGCCTACATTCGTTCACAGCTTACCAACATGCACGGCAGTATTCCGTCGGATTGCCCGCACCGTGAACGCCTCGGGTACACAGGTGACGGACAGGTCTGCGCCCCTGCGGGAATGTTGCTGCTGGATTCCAAAGAATTCTACCGCAAGTGGATGCAGGATATTCTTGACTGTCAATGCAAAATCAGCGGGCATGTGCAGCACACAGCTCCCATGATGGGCGGCGGTGGCGGTCCCGGCGGTTGGGGCTGTGCCATTGTTTTTGTGCCGTGGGCATTCTATAAGCAATTCGGTGAAGTGCAGATGCTCGAAAAAACCTATGAACCTATGCGCCGTTGGGTGCAATATCTGTTGTCAAAATGCGAAAACGGACTCATTGTACGAGAAGAAAACGGTGGTTGGTGCCTTGGCGACTGGTGTACAAGAGAAAAAATCACCCTTCCCGAGCCCTTTGTCAACACCTGTTTCTTTATTAAAATACTCCGCATTCTTTGTGAAATTGCAGAAATTATCGGCAAAGCAGAAGACATTGGAGCTTATGAGAAGCTGATTGCAGATCTTGAAAAAGCCGTTGTTGAAAACTATAAAGACAAAGGCGGTACATCCTTCTGCAACGGTGTGCAGGGGGCGGATGCCTATGCCGTGTGGGCAGGTCTTTCCGACAAGGCGAAACTTTCCGGCATTGCCGCAAAATACGATACCATGCGCTACTTTGATACAGGTTTCATCGCAACGGACATCCTCAGCGGTCTGCTGGCGGACAACGGATATATTGACACATTTTTCAATATTATCGACAATGATGACCTCGGAACATATCTTTACATGAAGCGCCAAGGTGCGACGACTGTTTGGGAAAACTGGAATGGTGAGTCTTCTCACAATCACCCCATGTTCGGGGCCCCTGCAAGATATCTGTTCACGGGCATTCTCGGCATTAGGCAGGCAGAAAACAGCGTGGCATATAATAACCTTTTGATTGCACCGCAGGTGCCGAGCAAGCTTGATTTTGCCAACGGTTCGCTTGTTTTGCCGTGCGGCAAGGTCAGTGTGTCGTTTAAGAAAGAAGAAAACAGCGTGCGCTTTGAAATCACCTTGCCCGAAAATAAGGAAGCAGATTTTATTTTTGGTGATTATAAAACGATTCTTCATAGCGGTGTAAATGTTTTTGATATTTAAGAGAAGGAGAAATGAAAATGGATATTCTTCGTTTTGATACTGCAAATCCGCAAGGGAAATTTCGTATTCTCAATGCAACCAACGGTGGTCCGTGGCACAAACGCCACGCGCAAGACCAATGGCGCACCAATCTTGAAGACTATAAGGCTGCCCGTTTTCGCTATACTCGAAACCACGATTCTGCCATGTGCGGTGTCTACGGCGGTCCTTACAGCCATGATATCAGTTGCATTTTTCCGAATTTTGATCTTGACCCTTATGATCCTGCTTCCTATGATTTTGCATGTACGGATGAAGCGATTTTGGTAGCTCTTGATGCCGAAACCGAAACCTTTTTCCGTCTTGGGCAGACCATTGAACATCACATCAAAAAGCATGCTACGTTGCCACCCAAGGATTTCAAGAAATGGGCAGTTATCTGCGAACATATCATCCGTCATTATAACGAAGGATGGGCAGACGGTTTTCACCTGAATATTCAGTATTGGGAAATTTGGAATGAACCCGACCTCGATGTGCATAGTGATAACAAACGCACATGGGGCGGCACTCCCGAACAGTTTTTTGATCTTTATGAGATTGCTGCAAAGCATCTTAAATCATGTTTTCCGGATTTGAAAATCGGCGGACCTGCCATCTGTGGTGATTTTGCGTGGACCGAACAGTTTTTGAATGCAATGCAAACCCGCCACGTGCCGATGGATTTCTTCTCATGGCATATCTATACAACCAATCCTTTGCAAATTGCAGAGCGCAGTGCACAGGTGGACGAGATTCTTGCCAAATACGGCTATGCAGAAGCCGAAAGTATTCTCAATGAATGGAATTATGTCCGTGATTGGGGTGAAGAGTATGTTTATTCCCTCGAAGTCATTCACGGCATGAAAGGCGCGGCTTTTGTGATGGCGACGATGAGTGTGGCTGCGGAAACAAACATCGATATGATGATGTATTATGACACCCGTCCGTCTGTGTTCAACGGCTGTTTTGATTATTATACCTACAGACCCTTGAAAGGGTATTATCCGTTTTTGTGGTACGGTAAGTTTTATGACGGATATAAACAGATAAAAGCAATGAACAGTGTCGAAAATGTGTATTCTCTTTGCGGTGTCAATGAAAAAAATAAACTGACGGCAATCGTAACTCACTATGCGGAAGATGATTCTCTGCTTGCTAAAGAAATTGCGCTTGATTTCGGAAAAGAGGCGGTTTATGAAGTGTATCTGCTTGATGAAACACACGGTGCAACTTTGCATTGCGAAACCAACAAGCTGCAATTTGAAATGCAAAGAAATTCCTGTTTGCTGATAAAGGAAAAATAAGATGAACGAAATCAAAATTCTTGATATGCGAGTAGAACCGGGGGATGCTGCATACTTGCTTGATGACGGCGAAACAGCGGTGCTGTATGACACGGGATTCGGTTTTACAGGTTTCGGTGTTGCTGAAAATATTAAAAATTATCTTGGAAACCGTCCCCTTGATTATATTTTTCTGACCCATTCGCACTATGACCATGCGTTGGGCAGTGCTTATGTGTTGCGGTATTATCCCAATGCAAAAGTAGTTGCAGGCGAGCATACCGCACAGGTTTTTCAGCGCGACGGTGCAAAGCGTGTTATGAAAGACCTTGATGCAAAGCATGCCGCCACCTGCGGTGTAACAGATTATCCGTTTTTAGGTGACGAGCTGCGTGTGGATATACAGGTGCGTGACGGCGATATCATAAAAGCAGGGAATATGGAGTTTGAAGTGCTGTGGTTGCCGGGACACACCAATTGTTCTGTTGGCTTTTATTGCAGAGAACAGCAGCTTTTGCTTTCAACCGAATCGATCGGCGTTTATTCCGGCGATCGGTTGATTCTGCCTGCCATTCTGGTTGGTTGCAAGGCAGCACTGGAATCCATTGATCGTGTCTGTTCCTTACCCATTAAAAAACTGGTTTTGCCGCACAGGGGCTTGCTTGATGATCAGCACAGAGATTTTTTTCTTTCCCATTGTAAAAAAGCAACACTTATGGCGATTGATTTTATCCTGACCCGTTTACAGGACGGTAAAACCAATGAAGAAATTGTGCAGGATTTTGTGGATTCGTTCTGGCATGGCGGAGTGCGGATCAAATACCCGATAGCTGCACTCCGGCTCAACACCAATATTATGATTGATCTTGTGCGCAAAGAAATGCTGTCATAAATAAAGTGAGGTACCGTTCGGAATGATCGGTACCTCTATCTTTTTTTAGTTGAGTTTTTCTGCAAAGGTTTGCATCATATCTGCAATTTTGATTTGTTGCGGGCACACCGCTTCGCAGGCTTTGCATTGCAAACAGGCAGAGGGTTGTTTATCTGACGGCAAAGACCGCATACGGATTACGGGAACAACCCCCGTTGTCAGCTTGATTTCATTGAACATGTCAATGATCCACGGAATATTCAGCTCCATCGGACAGTGATCCACGCAATAACGGCAACCGGTGCAGGGGAGAGCGTTTGCACTTGCCATGTCATTGGCAATGGCCTGTAATTCATTCCATTCCGTTTCTGTCAATGTTTTGTGAGCAGACATAATATTTATGTTTTCTTTTAACTGCGCAAGGCTCGACATGCCCGATAAAACCACTTTCACTTCGGGAATACTCTGCAAGAATCTGAATCCCCATGCGGGCATGCTTTCATTCGGACGAAGAGCATGCAAGCGGTCTGCATATTTTTTGTCGATATTTGCAAGTTTGCCGCCGCGCAATGGTTCCATGACCCAAACGGGGATGTTGTATTTTTTCAGCAATTCAACCTTTGCTTTTGCATCCTGAAATTCCCAGTCGAGGTAATTGAGTTGAATCTGGCAAAAATCCATGTGCTCGCCGTATGCTTCCAAAAAGCGTTTCAACACATGAATATCCCCGTGTACGGAACAGCCCAAAAAATGAATTCTGCCGTTTTGTTTTTGTTTGAGCAGGTACGAAAAGTCGCCGTATTTTTCATCATCTAAATAGCCGTCAATGTTCAGTTCGCAAACATTGTGGAATAAATAAAAGTCAAAATAATCCACCCTGCATTTTTCGAGCTGCTTCTCAAATATTTCTTCCGCTTTGCCGAGGTTTGAAAGGTCATACCCCGGGAATTTGCTTGCAAGGTAAAAACTGCCGCGGGGATATTTCTGCAACAATCTTCCGATCAGCGGTTCGCTGTTGCCGCTGTGATACCCCCATGCCGTGTCAAAATAATTGACCCCGTTTTGCATGCAATAGTCAATCATCTGTTCGGTTTCAATTTCTTCAATACGCGGTTTCGCATAACCGTCACCGGGCAGTCGCATGCAGCCCATGCCGAGTGCGGGCAATTGCAAGCCTTTGAATTCATTGTATAACATAATTTTTTCTCCGATACACAAGTATGGGAGTATTATATCTTTTTGCGCTTTATAAGTCAAGAATCGTATTCTTGACAGATGGCGCAAAACTATTATATAATTAACATATATGTACTTTTAAGGAGGAATCGGAAATGGAATTCGATCTTCGTCAGAAAGCAAAAGAAAATATTATTGTTGTTGCGCACCGCGGTGCGGCCGGCGGAAATATTCCCTGCAACACCCTTGCGGCTTATGAAATTGCCCTGAAACAAGGTGCAGATATGATCGAAGTGGATGTCAGTTGCAGCAAGGACGGCAAACTTTTTCTTTTCCATCCCGGCATGGAACGGGCGCATCTGAATCGTTTTCTGTCTTTGAGCCATCTGAATCTGGATGTTATCAAAAAAATGCACTATGTGAACTACGACAACACGTCCACACAGTTCACCATTGCAGATTTTGACGATTTTCTTGAACAGTTCAAAGGCCGCTGCTTTATCAATATCGACAAATTCTGGGATAATCCGCAAAAAATTCAGGAAGCTATCAAGCGTCATGGAATGACCGATCAGATGCTCGTGAAAAGCAGTCTGTCGGACAAGGTGCTCAATGTGTTGGAAGAAGTTGCCCCCGAACTTCCGTTCATGCCCATTATTCGCAAAAATCATCTTGCACACGAAAGACTTCTGCGCAGCAATATCAACTATGTGGGTGTTGAAATTCTTTTCAAATCCGACGAGGATGAACTTGCGAGCGATGCCTTCCTTGAAAAAATGCACAATGATAACATTTTGTGCTGGGCAAATACCATTATTTATAATTATAAAGAACAGCTTGCAGGCGGTCATAGTGATGACAGTGCACTGACACAGAGTGAGGATTACGGTTGGGGATGGATAGCAGACAAAGGCTTTGACTGCATACAGACCGATTGGCCGATGATGCTGGTTGATTATCTGAAGCGTACCGATAAATACTACAGAAAGTAAGGAAAAGCAGTGGATACTTTGTTTGAATTTGATGCATTTGAGAGTGAAAAAAATACTGAAACACAGTTGATTCTCAATATAAATGTTGAAGCGGAACAGGATTTTCTTGCCAAAATCGGCGGAATGAATGCACGCAAACGCGATATCGCCGCGATGGTGGATCAATATAACGGCACCAATGTAAAAACACTTTGCTTTGCCGGCAGCAACAAAACTGCGCTTGCCATCTGGGCAGAGCGTTGCCGTGAGTTGGGAATTACTTCGTTGCATACTGTGAATGCGGCAGACTGTGCAGCCGATACTGCCGATTTCTGCACGGACGGCTTTCTGATTGATTGCCGCAATGCGAAAGAACTTTCTTTTGTTTGTGATCTTGCAAAACAGACGGATGCAATGCTGTATCTGCTTTTGCCGAAAAACGCATCGACGGGTATGTTGAATGATGCACTTTGCAAAGCGGTGCAAGGCGTTGTTCTTTGTGCAGATCAGTACGGCAATGTCTTGCCGGAAACGGACTGGTTGTCCAAACAAAAGGACTTTGCTGCTTTTGCAGGTGTGTGGGAAATTCTTTGCCAAGCCAACGAAAAAACATGGTATCCGACTCCTGAAATTATGAACGGCATCACCGTTGAAGTTCTTTCAAAAGGATTTAACGGTTTGTTTTTGGATGGTTTTTGTGCAGATATTATGAATCCCGATACCATGCTTTATGATATCTACGAAAACTGCGGAACCTTGCAGGAATGTGTCGGAGCAAAGCGCCGCCATTTGCTGCTTGTGAATGAAGAAAAGGTTGTTCTTCCAGGTGCGGTTTATCATTTTACTGCCGATATCAGTCCGATTTTTAAGGGGGCACCGGTTTGTTTTGTTTTTGCAGTCGAAGGTGCAACACAAGCGGAAAACATTCATGTTCTGTGCAGTGAAAAAGAAACACAGTATACAGGCAACCCTGTTGTTGTTGCTCGCAACGAAAACGGAAAGCTGCGTGAAAATCGTTGCATTGCAGGGGATGTGACTTGTTTAGAATATTATCTCGGCAATGATTTTGAAAATGATGCAATTGAAATAAGTATTCACAATGAAACCAAAAAGAATGTGATTTTGCGCTGGGCGGAAGTGAGTGTGAATATTTGATTTGTAACAAAAAAGTGCCGATTGTAACAAATGTTGCACACAAACAGAAGATTGTATCTTGACTTGCATGTCTGACAGTATTATAATACTTTAAGTTGTCAAATTATTCATTTCGATTATTTGTATGTTTGAAAGGTGTATGAGATGAGAAAGAGAGACATTCCGGCAGTGCATTATCCGTTGATTTCATCACAACAGACAATGTATTACATGATTAAGTTTTCAATTCACAAAAGTGTTATGCAGATTCCGACTTCCATTACCGTGAATCAGAAGTTGGACATGGATTTGCTCAAAAAGGCTGTGAATATTGAAATCGCAAGAAACGACTGCATGCGGCTTCGCTTCTTTAAACTTGACAAGGAAATCCGTCAGCATTTTCTTCCCAAAGTGGTGCTTAACGATATTCCTGTAAAGCATTTTGCAACCAAGGAAGAAATGCAATCTTGCCTTGAGGCTGATGCTCAGAAGCCTGTCAGATGGCTCAAGGATGAAATCTTCCGTATCATTCTGTTTACCACGCCCGAAGGCCACACGGGGGTTTATCTCAACGCATCGCACATCATTATGGATGCGCTTGCATGCGGTGTGTTCTATGGCGATCTTCTTGCTGTTTATAATGCGCTCAGCAAAGGGGAAGAATTGCCCGAACCGCTGTATCCTTATGAGGATGCAATCAAAGCAGACATTGCCTATCTTGCAGACACTGCACGTTACGAAAAAGACAAGAAATTTTATTATGATTACTGGACACAGAACGGTGAACCGTTCTATGCCGGTATCCATGGTCCCGCATTCCTTGAGAAAATGCGCAAAAAGACCAAAAATCCCGATCTGCGTGTTCCCGCTGCATACGATATGATTCACGACAAGTGTGAAATCGTGCGTTATCATGTTGAACCCGTGCAGGCAAAGAAGATTTTTGATTTCTGCATGGAAACCAAAAATGCACCCGAAAACCTTGTTATGCTCGGCATGCGCACCCATGCATCCGCCATTAACTACCGCACGCCTGATACACTGATGTTGCCGCTTTGCAGCCGTCGTGTAACGTATAAAACAAAACGCATGGGAGGTTGCCTTGCACAGCCTTTGCAGGTGCATTCCATCATTGAAGAAGACAAAACATTCCGTGAGGCATTGGCTTATATGTTCAGTCTTCGTACACAGCTGTACCGCCATTCCAACTTCCCCTATATGCATACACGTGTCATGCAACAGAAAATCTTCAATTTTAAGACTTCGCAGGGCCCGTCTTTTATGATGTATACGTGGCTGCCGCTGTATCTGCCGCTGGACGACGGTATCAAGATTGAATTTGCAGGCTACAACCCGGGCAGATACATTATGCCTTTGTATGCTTTCTCTCTGCCTACGCAGTCCGACGGCGGTATGGATTTTTATTATATGTACCGTCCCAATCTTATTTCTGCGGAAAATATTGATGCCTTGCACAAGAATTGTGTCCGTGTTATGGTGGAGGGGATTGAAAATCCCGATATCACTATCGGCGAACTGATGGACAGAATTTCATAAAGTACATAATTTAACGGGGAGCGTTCGGCTCCCCGTTGTTTTATCAATACAGATTTTCTATGTAATATTGAATCAGTTTAACTGCATTGTCCGTGCCGATGGCACCGGCATTGATATATAAATCAAAGCAGTTTCGATCGCCCCATTTTTGGTGCGTATATTTGCTGTAATAGACTGCTCTTGCACGGTTGGTCTTGTTGATCAACCGTTTTGCTGTTTTTGCATTCAGACCGTATAATCTGCCGGCGCGGTCAATTTTTTGCTGCATCTCGGCATAGATGAATATTTTTAAAACATTCTCCATGTCTTTGAGCACATAATCCGCACATCTGCCGATAATGACACAGGGGCCTTCCTGTGCCGTTTTTTTTATGATGTCAAACTGCGCATCCGCAACCCGCAGTCCCATGGGGAGCAGCACAGACGGATCTTCAACATACCAACTGTCACGGTAGGGTAAGTTTGTCAGTTCAAACATGCCGAATGGTTTTTCGTCATGATCGGTTATGATCTGCGTGCTTAATTCCAGCACTTCTGCGGTTTTGTCAATAATGCTTCTGTCATAGTAGGGAATGTTATAATGTGCAGCAAGGCGATGCCCGATTTCGGAGCCGCCGCTGCAGAATTCGCGTCCTATGACGATTACGGGCAGTTTTTTCATTTTGATCCGTCCTTTCTTTATTTTATTTAATAAAAAAATGCCGCACCAAGGCGACATTTTTTCATTAGTTCATACCAAGCATACCGCTGATGTCAAAACCTAAAATTTCTTCGTCCAGAGCCTTGAACAGCAGGGTAAATAAGGAAATCAGAAATTCGGCAATTGCTTTAATATCCATATTGTTTTCCTCCATTGATTTTTAACTGATATAATTATACCAATGTTATTCGAAAAAATCAAGTTTTTTTTTGGAGAAAACAACTGAAAAAGTATAAAATGTTTTATTTTCCCGACAAAACTTCCCGTCCCGGACGATGAATTGCGCCCTCGGCAATAACAACAGTTTGCACATTTTTCAGGAAAGAAGTATAATTTTTGCTGATTTGTTCGTAATAAGTCGGATATTTGTTGCGTATTCTTTTGCCGAATCCAAGGCAATCACAACCGCAATCGTGCAGGGTGTAATACAAAAAATCTTCTGTGTACTTTTTGATTTTTTCTTGCGCAAGAAGCTTTATTTGCAGGATGTCCTGTTCATTGAGATCCTGATTTGTGCTGTTGTGCTCTATGATATCGCATGAAAAAGAAACGGCAACGGAAAAAACGGACGGATCTTTTTCGTTGATTTCGGTTTTGGTCTTTATTTTACGGACAGTAAGTGAAATGTTCTTGTTGTTGTAGTCTATTTCCAATAATGTGCTGTCAATCAGGTTGTTTGCATACAAAAAACCGTTCATTGTTTTGTTGTTGAGTGTTGCAGTATAATTATCATTTGCAAACAATGCAATACCCGCAGCGCGGATCTCATCTTTTTTTTGCGCGTTCTTCTCAACGGTCAGAACAGGCAGATATGCCGCATCTGTTTCATTGAGCAGTCGGCTGACAAAAGAATACAGCGGCACGCGTACAGTTTGCCCGTTTCGCTTGCCTGATGACAACAGATCGGCTGTCACTTTTGATACAAGTAAATTTTTGCCGAGATCGGCTGTTATAATTTTGTTTGCGGTTGTTTCCGCTACGGCAACTGGAATGTCATCACGGGTCGTGTGTTCGCGGATAAAAAAATTCAACGCGGAAAGCGGTTGGTTTTCTGCTGTTTCTTTGCCGATTATCAAAACTCTTGCTTGTGAATAAAGCGGAATTTGTGCAGAAATCAGGTCGAGTTGTGAAAACGCATCTGCAATGCTGTTGCCTTTTGCAGTGAAAACTTTTGCAATGCCGTCGGGTGATTCCGTAGAGCCGGCGGAGCCTGTTTGCAATGTGTTCAGAGCAAGAACGCTTACCTTGTAACCGCTTTCGTCCGAATCAATGCCGATAGCTTCAATAATCAGACGATTGCTCAATTCCGTCGATGCGCTCTGTGAACAGCCTGTAAATAACAATACGATGCACAGCAAAACAGACAGAAATTTCATATTCTGTTCTCCTTTTGTAATTTCTTTTCTTTCCTTACGAAGAGAAGGTATAAAACGATCGGAAGCAGAATCGCAAAAATAATATACCCTGCAGGCAGAAGCCATGTGCGTAAAAGGCGGATTGTTGTCGGAATATCGGCAGAAAAAAGCAGATACCCTGCGAAAATCAGTACGGCTCCGATGGCGGTATGGCAGGTTTTAATTTCTTTGTGTAATGATTTTTGCAAACATTGCGAAGCAACATACAGCAAAAAGGCGGTTTTGAGCATGGCGCATACGATCCAGATACCCGTCAGCAGGTCTTCCATGCGTTCAACAAAACCGAATTTTGCCACGGAAGACAGTGTAAACAACGGGAATATCTGTTGGTCGCCGTATTCTCCCAGCACGCCGCCTGCTACGGTAAAAAGCAGAGCAGAAATGATGCTGAAAGCAGTTATGAATTTCAGAACGACCGTGTGGGCTTTTCCTTTGATTTCTTCCGCAATGAACAACAGGGCGGGAATTTCAATGTTGCGACAAGCGGAGAAAAATGCCTGTTTGATAATGTTCGGAATTTCATTTTCCCGTATGCCGGGAATGTTGATCAGGCTGCATTCTCCGATCGTGCCGGCAATAACCGCAATCAATGAAAACAGCAGAATAACTGCAAAAATAACGGCAGTCCGCGCAAGCGGCTGCAAGCCTTGATACACGCAATATACACAGACCAACAAAAGAAAAAAGACAGAGATATAAAGCCCGGTGTTCTGCACAAGAACCGTACCTGCAAACAAACCGAAACGGGTGATTGTGATGATTGCGGCAAATAAAAAGAATGCAGCATATGAAATGCCGATGATTCCGGCGGTTTTTTCGGATACAATGCCGACTGCATTCAGAAAAGAAACATTGTTTTGCTTCTGTAAATACAACAGTACCGGAATTGCCGACAGGATCGAAAAAAGAAAACAGACGCCCGTTGCAACAATGCGACTGCCCGCATGCAGTGTTGTCTGCAATTGACTCATATAGGTAAAAGTGCCGAGCAAACGGCAAACAAAAAGAATGCAGAAAAGTTGCGCAGATGAGATTTGGTTCTTCATGGTAATGATTCCTCAGATGAGATATTTTCGCAGGAATTTTACAACAGCTTGCTGTTTCTTGCTTTTTTGAGCGTTTTGATTGGATTTACATAAGGAATACGGAACGGAACGATATTGCAAATGCTGATGCAGACAGCAACGGCAGTCAGCATAATGCCGAACAATCCCATGATGCCGCCCGCGAGAATAAACAAAAAGCGCAGAACCGCCATCGGTTCATGAATCCCCGGTATAATCGCCGACGAAATGGCAGTCAATGCAACAATAATGAGCATCGGGGCGGCAATAAGCCCTGCTTTAACAGCGGCGTCACCAATGACCAGCGTACCTACAATGCTGACGGCATGCCCGACCGATTTCGGCATACGAAGTCCCGCTTCACGGACGATTTCGTATATGAAATGAATAATCAGTGCCTCAATAAACAACGGAAATGGGGTGTGGCTGATGGCAACGGCAATATCAAACATGACATCCGTCGGCAAAAGTTCGGGATGATAAACGCAAACGGCGACAAACAAGCCCGGCAACATGGTTGCAATCAGCAAACCGCATAAGCGCAGAACTTGCAAAAGAAAAGCATAATACGGTTTGGTCAGATAGTCATCCAATGCGCGCAGATGATCCGTAAAAAATTGCGGCATGAATAAGGCAAACGGCACACCGTCTATAATCAGTCCGACTCTGCCTTCGGACAGCATTGCCGCAAATGTGTCGGGTCGTTCCGTAGAGCCGATGCCCGAGAAAAAAGATTGTGAACTTTTTTCAAGATAAGGCCGCAAACTGCCGGCTCCCAATACAATATCGGGGTCTGCTTTTGAAAGTTTTGACCGTATCTGTTCCACTAATTCATTGTCAGCACGATCTGCAAGGTAACAAAGGCACACAAAAGTGTTGCTGGTTTTGCCGATGTTTATTCTTTCTATGTGCAGTTCGGGTGTGCGCAATCTTCTGCGAATCAAAGTGACGTTGTCTTTAAAGAAATCCGTAAAACCTTCCTTCGACCCCTTTTCCTGCTGTTCGCTTTGCGGTTCGGAAACGGCTCTTCGTGCAAAAATGGGCGCATTGAAGCAGACGCTTTTTGTGCATTCATCCGCAAAAAATACAAGGCTTCCGGCAATCAGGTGTTGCTCGACCTCTTCCATGGTGCTTACCATATCCCGTTCAATGCCTTCGTATAAGATGCTGTATAATGTGTCTATTGCATTTTTCGGGGCGCAATCAAGCGGTTGGGACAAAGGACGGATAACACTTTGTGACAAAAACAGACGGTCGCACATCCCGTCCAAAAAGGCAGCTGTGTAGTGTATTTCGCCGCAGTTCACTTCTCTGAACATCAGGTCAAAACTGTTGCCGAATCGTTGTTGCAGCAATAACTTATTATCAATGGCTTTTGCAAGAATGGGTGTGTTCAAAATGATCACTCCTTTGCTTTATGTATTTCCCGTTGCCAACAGGATATACTGACAAAAAAGGAGAGATTTGTTTGTTGACGGTTTTTGTTCGCACGGCATTTTTGTTTGCCGTAATCATTGTTGTGATGCGCCTGATGGGCAAAAGGCAAATCGGGCAGTTGCAGCCTGCTGAACTGGTGGTGACCATTCTTTTGTCGGAAGTTGCGGCAGCACCGATGGTGGATAAGGATATACCTTTGGTTTATTCATTGACGGCGCTGATGCTTCTGACCGGTTTTGAGCTGCTTTTATCTTTTCTGGCACTCAAAAATGCAAAAATCAGAACGGTTTTGCAGGGGAACAGTGTGGTGCTTATTCGTAACGGTGAAATTGATTATGAGCAAAGCAAAAAATTGCGGTATACACTGGATGATATTCTGGAAGCCCTGCGGCAGAAAGATGTGTTTGATATCAGCGAAGTTGAATTTGCCGTTGCCGAAACCAACGGCAGTTTAAGTGTGTATTTAAAACCGCAATACCGCACACCGACAACTGCCGATCTGAAATGTATTCCGCGTGACAATGGTATTCCGTGCACATTGATTGCCGACGGGGAAATTCTTCCTGACGGATTGCGTGAAAGCGGAATTTCACAACGCAAAGTGGATCAGTTTCTGCAAAGCAAAAAGAAAACACCGCAGGAGATTTTGTTGCTTACGGTTGACGGAGAAGGAAAGTTTGTAGCCTTCGGAAAGGATGGGAAACAATGTTGAATATAAGGTTTGTTGTTGCTCTTTTGTTGGTTTTTGCGGCATTTGTTGTCAGTATCTTCGGTGGATGGATGACAAAGAAGATTGCATTGCAACTGCTTGATATGACAACATTGGTGGCAACTGCTGCAAAATCCTCGCAGCCTGTGGCTTCGGCACAAATATTGCTTTCTTATTGGAATGAGTGCCACCAATTGCTGTCTGTATTTCTTGATAACAGCCGCTGTGAACAAATCGGAAATCTGGTTATACAGATTTATTCTGAGGCAGGGCAGGAAGAAACTGACACTTGTGGGGCGGTTTGTGTGCAACTGATGCAACAATTGAATGACGTGATTCGGCAGGAAAAGATTTCTATATATAATTTATTTTAAAATAATCAAAAAAGGACTTGCCTTTTATTTGTTTATAATATATAATCTATGAATGAGCTTTTCTTTTTATTCGGAGGTTTATTTTGGAACAGCGAAAAATTTCTGCAATGCCGCCGGCTGAAGTCGAAAAACAAAAAGAATATATTAACCTTGCTCGCACCGTTCTTTCTGCCCGCTTTTCCGACAGAGCACCCAAAGCATTTGTGCATACCTACGGCTGTCAGGGGAATGTAGCTGATTCGGAACGCATGAAAGGTCTTTTGCAGGCTTGCGGTTATGTTTTTTGCGATTCGGCTGAAGAAGCGGATTTTGTTCTGTTCAACACCTGCGCTGTTCGTGAACATGCGGAAGACCGTGTGTTCGGCAACTGCGGTGCACTCAAACCTGTTAAAGAAAAGAATCCCGATATGATCATCGCACTGTGCGGTTGTATGATGCAACAGCAGCACGTTGCGGAGCGCATCAAAAAAAGCTACCCCTTTGTCAATCTTGTGTTCGGCACATTTGCTTTTCACCGCTTGCCTGAACTGCTTTATAAAGTGTTAACGGGCAGAAAACGTGTTTTTGCTACCGAAGAAACCGACGGTGCAATTGCTGAAGGCTTGCCGGTCTTCCGTGACAGGGATGTGAAAGCCTGGTTGCCTGTTATGTATGGGTGCGATAATTTCTGCAGCTACTGCATTGTGCCTTATGTAAGAGGGCGGGAACGCAGCCGCAAAAGTGAAGCTATTCTGTCAGAAGCCAAAGAACTGATTGCAGGCGGCGCAAAAGAGATCACATTGCTCGGGCAGAATGTCAATTCCTACGGCAAAGGTCTTGCGGAAGATATTGATTTTCCCCGCCTGCTTCGCAAACTCAATGCCCTCGAAGGCGACTTCATAATCCGCTTTATGACTTCGCACCCCAAGGACTGCACTAAAGAATTGCTGGATGCCATGGCAGAGTGCAAAAAATGTGCCCGCCATCTGCACCTTCCCGTGCAATCGGGCAATAACAGAATTCTTAAAGAAATGAACCGCCGCTACACAAGAGAGCACTACATTTCGTTGATTGAATATGCCCGTTCGGTGATGCCTGATTTGTCCCTGACGACCGACATTATCACCGGCTTTCCCGGGGAAACATACGAGGAATTTTGCGATACCGTTTCATTGGTGCGCGAAATCAATTACACCTCCATGTTCACGTTCATATATTCTCCGCGAAAAGGAACAAAAGCAGCAACAATGCCCGACCCCGTTCCGTATGCGGAAAAATCAAAATGGATGCGCGAACTGCTGGCAGTGCAGGAAGAAATTGCCGCCAAACGCACCGCTTCTATGATCGGGCAGACATACCGTGTGCTTGTGGAAGATGAAACCCGCGAGAAAGACGGTTATCTGACCGGGCGCACACAAGGCAATGTCAATATTGATTTTGCAGGGGACAAATCCCTTGTCGGCACATTCTGTGATGTAAAAGTCACTTCCGCCGGCAACTGGGTCGTCCACGGCGAATTGGTACAATAAATTTTAATTTCAGAAAGTGAGAAAACAAAAATGGATGTTATTGCACTGACCAGACAACTCGGCGCTGCTATTCAGCAGGATGCACGTTACCTTGATTACATCAAGGCAAAAACCGCAAACGAAGAAGATCAGAACCTCAATGATCTCATCGGCAAGCTGAATCTTCTGCAGTTGTCTTATCAGACCGAAGCACAGAAAGAAGATGCCGATGAAGCAAAGCTGGCTGCCTTTGATGAAGATTTCCGCAAACTTTACGGCGAAGTCATGCTCAATGAAAATATGCGCAACTACGAAAACGCACGACAGACCGTTGATGATATGATGAACTACATCATTCAGATTCTTTCTCTTTGTGTCAACGGCGAAGATCCCGCAACATGCGAACCTGCTCCCGAAGGCGGTTCCTGCACGGGCTCCTGCTCCACTTGCGGTGGTTGCGGCTAAAACACGAATGAATCAATGAAAGGAGGCGGTATCATTGGCTGAATTTACACCTATGATGCGACAGTATTTCAAAATCAAAGAGCAGCATAAGGATGAGATCCTTTTTTACCGCCTCGGCGATTTTTATGAAATGTTCTTCGATGATGCCATCACAGCATCGCGGGAACTCGATCTTGTTCTGACGGGACGTGACTGTGGTCAGGCAGAGCGTGCACCCATGTGCGGTGTTCCGTTCCATGCCGCAGAAACGTACATCGGCAAGCTTATTGCAAAAGGTTTTAAGGTTGCCATCTGTGAGCAGACGCAGGATCCGTCACAGGCAAAGGGCTTGGTGGAACGCGACATCGTTCGCATTGTTACCCCCGGTACCGTTACCGAAAGTGCAATGCTGGATGAATCCAAAAACAACTACCTTGCCTGTATTTACAAATTGAATGATACCGCGGGGCTTTGCTTCTGCGATGTTTCCACCAGTGCTGTTTATGTATGCGAGTTGCAGGGTGATCGTTTGAGTGAACGCATCATCAACGAGCTTGCAAAATATTTGCCGACGGAGATTCTGCTTAATGCAAAAGCCGCGGCTGATAAAAAACTGACCGAATACATAAGCAGAAAAATGAATACGGCATCGTCCGTAATCAATGACAATGCTTTTACGTTGCAGGATTTCACCGTCAGCACCGAACGGCATTTTAAAAAAAGTCTTTCCGAACTCAACCTTGCCGACAAGCCTTGTGCTTTGTGTGCACTCGGCGAAACCATGACCTATCTTCGCAATGCACAAAGAAATGACCTTTCGGGTATCGTTTCCGTTAATGTGTATACGCAGGACAAGTTCATGAAACTCGATGCTGCGGCAAGACGTAACCTGGAACTGACCGAAAACGAACGCCGCAGAGAGAAAAAAGGTTCTCTGCTGTGGGTACTCGATAAAACCAAAACCGCCATGGGCAAACGCATGATACATGCTTGGCTCGAACAGCCGCTTGTCAGCGTCGGCCCCATCACACAGCGGCAGAATGCAGTGGAAGAACTGTATCACAACACCGCCGTGCGCAGTTCTCTTGTTGAAATGCTTGCAGACATCAACGACCTTGAACGCATTGTTACCCGTATTTTGTACGGTACCGCGAATGCAAAGGAACTGCGTTCTCTTTCGCTGACTTTAGCGGCATTGCCTGCATTCAAAAATCATCTTGCCGGAACACAAAGCAATCTCTTGCGTGATCTGACAGGGAAGATCGATCCCTTGCCCGATTTGCAGGCATTGATCGAAGCTGCCATTTGTGACGATCCTCCGTTTTCCGTGCGTGAAGGCGGCATGATCCGCAACGGCTACAATGCCGAGCTGGACGAATTGCGCAAAATTGAAAACGGCGGCAAGTCTTATCTTGAAGAAATTGAAAACCGTGAACGCGAGCGAACCGGCATTAAAAAACTGAAAGTTGGCTACAACCGCGTGTTCGGTTATTATATCGAAGTCAGCAATCAGTTTAAAGAAAATGTGCCCGAAGATTACATCCGCAAACAGACCCTTGTAAACGGCGAACGTTTTATCACAAGCGAGCTCAAGGATCTTGAAGCAAAAGTGCTCGGTGCGCGTGAACGCATTTGCAGACTTGAATTTGAATTGTTCAGTTTTGTCCGTCAGCAAGCGGCAGATGTGCAACTTGTTATCCGCACAACCGCAGCCGCTTTGGCGCAGATTGATGTTTTGTGCTCTTTGGCGGAAGTTGCCGTGCGCAACGGCTACACAAGACCCATCGTGGATCTGTCCGACAAATGTATCATCAAAGAGGGCAGACACCCTGTGGTTGAAAAATATCTCACGGATGCACCTTTTGTTCCGAATGATACCTTGCTTGACTGCAACGAAAATCGTTGTGCTCTGATCACAGGCCCCAACATGGCAGGTAAATCCACCTACATGCGTCAGATCGCTTTGATTGTCATTATGGCGCAGATCGGCTCCTTTGTTCCCGCTTCTTCGGCAGAAATCGGCATTGTGGATGCAGTGTTCACAAGAGTCGGTGCATCGGATGACCTTGCGGCAGGGCAATCTACCTTCATGACAGAAATGAGTGAGGTTGCCTCTATCCTTTCTACTGCTACAGCAAGAAGCCTTGTGATTCTTGACGAAATCGGCAGAGGTACTTCCACATTTGACGGCATGAGCATCGCAAGAGCCGTTCTTGAATACACCAACGACCGCAAAAAAATCGGCTGTAAAACCCTGTTTGCAACACACTACCATGAACTGACAGAAATGGAAAATGACTTGCAGGGCATTAAGAATTACAACACTTGTGTCAAAAAGCGCGGTGATGAAATCACATTCCTGCGCCGCATTGTCAGAGGTACCGCAGACGGCAGCTACGGTATTGAAGTTGCCCTGCTTGCGGGAATCCCGAAGTCGGTTGTTTCCCGTGCAAAAGTTATTCTAAAACAACTGGAAGAAACAGACGGCACAAAATTGCCTGTTAAAATAACGGCAGAAACTGTTGAAGAAGAACCGCAATTGCAGATGTCTTTTGCCGACAGTCGCAACGATGCTTTGATTGAAGAGATCCGCGCATTGGATCTCAACACATTGACCCCCATTGAAGCATTGACAAAACTTTATGAAATAAAAAAGAAACTTGATTGATTAGGGTGACGGGTGTAATCTGAACCCGCCCGAAAACGGCTATTTTTAAGTCTTTTCGGCGTTTTATCCGTGAAAGGCGACAGCCTTCCTGCGGTCTCAACCCTAAAAATCCAATAAAAATATCTCGTTTTCGGGTCGAAGATTTTTTACAGTGCGGATTTTTGGCGAGACAAGACACAAAACGCAGAAAATCCTCGACGGATTTTCGAGTATTTTAACGAAGTATCGGCGGAAATCCGCCTGTAAAAAACGGGCTCGGATTATACCCGTCACCCTAACTGACAAAGGAGGATGTGAATATGCCGAAAATCAACGTCTTGCCCAAAGAGATCTATTCTCTCATTGCGGCAGGTGAAGTTGTCGAGCGTCCGTCCTCCGTTGTCAAGGAAATGCTTGAAAACAGCATCGATGCGGGTGCAAAACGTGTGACGGTTGAAATTCGTTCCGGCGGCGTTGCTTTTCTGCGCGTAACTGATGACGGTTGCGGCATTGCCCCCGAAGATGTTGAAAACGCATTTGTGAGCCACGCAACAAGTAAAATCAGCAAACAGGCTGATCTGGATGCCATTGCAACACTCGGCTTTCGCGGCGAAGCACTTGCTTCCGTTGCGGCAGTATCGCGTATTGAGATGCTCACAAGGGTGCACGATGCCGATTTCGGCACACGTTATGTGATTGAATGCGGTGAAGAGAAAACAAAAGAAGAAAGCGGCTGTCCGGTCGGCACCACCATCATTGTCCGCGATTTGTTTTGCAATACGCCTGCCCGAATGAAATTCCTGAAAAAAGATACCACGGAAGGCAATTATGTGGCGGATGTGGTTACCAAAACAGCGCTTTCGCATCCCGAAATTTCATTCCGTCTGATTCGTGACGGAAAAGAAACCGTGCAAACCCCCGGCAGCGGGAAATTGTACGATACTGTTTATGCCTTGTTCGGCAGGGATTTTGCCGAAGGGCTGGCCGTTTGCGATTACGAGCTTGACGGAATCCGTGTGAAAGGATTTATTACAAAACCTCTGTTCGGCAGACCCAACCGCAATATGCAATACTTCTATGTCAATCAGCGTTATGTCCGCATTCCGACCGCGGCTGCCGCTTTGGACGAAGCATTCAAAAATAATATCATGGTCGGAAAATTCCCGGGGGCTGTGCTGAATATCGATATAGCACCCGGCAGTGTGGATGTGAATGTGCATCCCGCTAAAACCGAAATTCGATTTTCCAATGACCGTCGGGTTTTTGAATCGGTTTACTATGCCGCCAAATCCGCCCTTGCAAAAGGAGACACCCGACCCTCATTTTCAGTTAATAAACAAACTCCGCGCCCTGCTGTTGCGCAAACGCAAGGAAGCCAGATTTCTTTTAAACAACAAATGGAGTCTGCCTGGGGAAATAAGCCATCCCAACCGGCAGTTGAACAACCGGTTGAACAACCTGTTAAACCTCCGAAAATAACATATGCAGTTCCTGTCTCGCAACCCCCTGTTTCATCTGTGATTGATGTGGTCGAAGATTCTGTTGCAATAACAGAAAAAACAGACGAAATGAAGCCTGTTGTAACGGGATTTGTTGCATCTGTTATGAAAAAGTCTTTGGCTGAAACTTTGCAAGGCCAAGCTGCTCCTGTTTTTTTGCAGGACAGTGCACCGTCTTTTGTTGAAACCGCAAAAAAGGTGTTGGAAGAACAAAAACAATCCCAAAACCTTGCTCCTACTGTTTATGAAGAAAAAATCGAGGAACCGCAAGTCGTAAAAACGGAATCCGAAATCCCGTTGCGCATTGTCGGGGAATTGTTCAAAACATATATTCTTGCCGAATACGGCGATAAATTCATCATCTGCGACAAGCATGCCGCCCATGAACGCATTCTGTTTGAAAAAATCAAAAAGAATGCGCAAACGGGCAATACTCAGATGTTACTTGTGCCCGTGCGTATAGCTTTGAGCGCCGGTGAGTATGATGCCGTGCTTGAAAATCTGCTTTTGTTTGAAAAAGCAGGATACATGATCGAAGATTTCGGTGTCGGCTGTGTTATTGTTCGCGGAGCCCCGCTTGAGCTTGCCAATGCCGATATTGCTTCGCTTGTGTGCGAATTGGCAGGGGAATTGAAAAAAGGAAAACTTTCCATGATACCCGAACGGCTCGATTGGCTGTATCACAACACCGCTTGCCGTGCCGCCATCAAAGCAGGGGATTCCACAAACCCTGTTGAACAAGCAGAACTTATTCGCATGGTGTTGGCGGATGATAATATCCGCTATTGCCCGCACGGCAGACCCGTGCTAACAGAAATCACGCGTTATGAACTTGAAAAACAGTTCGGCAGACTCGGATAAACAGAAACGGAGGAAGTATGGAAAAAACACCTGTAATTGCCGTTGTCGGTCCTACTGCCTCCGGTAAAACAAGCCTTGCTGTTGAAATTGCAAAACGGTATAACGGCGAAGTTGTTTCCGCCGACTCTATGCAAATTTATAAAGGGATGGATATTGCAACCGCCAAGCCCACCGCCGAAGAAATGCAGGGAATCCGCCATCATCTGATTGATTTTGTTTCGCCTTACGAAAAATACAGTGTTGCCCGTTACATTGAAGATGCAACAAAGGCGGTTGAAGAAATCCGCAGCCGCGCAAAACTGCCGGTTCTTTGCGGCGGTACAGGTCTTTACGCTGAATCATTTTTAAATAATATCCGTTTTGAAGAAGAACCCGATAATGAGCAAATGCGTACACAGTTGACTGCACGACTTGAAAACGAAGGAGCCGCAAAACTGTTGGAAGAATTAAGAAAAATCGATCCCGAAGCGGCCGCAGGGTTGCATCCGAACAATGCAGGGCGCATTATCCGTGCATTGGAAGTGTATTATCTGACCGGGGAAACGGCTACGCAACGGCGATTGCGTTCTGTTGCCGAGCCGAGCCGCTATGATGTTTTCTGGATTGCGCTTTCTTTTCCCGATCGTGAATATCTTTATGATCGCATCAATCAACGTGTGGATATCATGCTGGAAAATGGCCTGGAAGAAGAAGCAAGAGATTTTTTAAAAAACAAGCAGGCCGATACCGCAGCACAAGCCATCGGCTACAAAGAACTCAGCGGATGGTTTGACGGCAGAATCTGCCGTGAAGAAGCTATTGAAAATCTGAAAAGAGAAACACGGCGCTATGCAAAAAGGCAAATAACATGGTTTAAAAGAAATAATAATATCCATTATATAGAACGAAATCCCTCTGATTCTGCACAGCAGATAGCAGAAAAAGCATTCATCCTGCTCGAACAGAGTGGTTTTCTGAAAGGAGTTTAAGCGTGGCAGAAGAAAAAAGCAAAAAGAAAAAACCGCACATCTCCACAGACATAGATTTCAGAATCACTTCGCCTAAAATTAAGGTTTTACTTTTAATTGTTGGTTTGTTGCTTGCAACTTTGCTTGGCGGATATCATGTTTTTCAAATTACTGACGATTCATTGATTGAACTTGAAACCGTTACTGCAAAAAAAATAACGTACGTCAAAAGCCTCGAAGCCCAGGCATTTGTGTTACGCGATGAATGTTATATTCAGGGTGGCGGTAATGCGGGGTATGTTGTTCCGCTTGTGGAAGACGGTACAAAAGTATCCGGCAATGACAGTGTTGTCAATATTTTCAAAAGCGAATCCGATGCGCAGATTTATTACGATCTGCAGGATATAGAAGCAGATATCGCTTACTATGAAAGCATCCGCAACACAACAGCAGTCAGCACATTGTCAGACATCACGGCTTACGATGAAAAAGTGGAAGAAAGCATTTTTGCCTTGATTGATGCGGTTGATGCACGCAATATCCGTGAATTGAAGATTCATGCTGATGATCTTCGTTCATCGGTTACAAAAAGAAACATTGCTGTCGGGAATACAATAGATGTAACTGCCGCGCTTTCGGCACTTTATGCCGAGCGCACGCAATTGCTCAATAAGCAGACACAATACACCAGCATTCCGGCTGTTGTTGCAGGGTATTATGTCAATGCGGCGGATGGATACGAATCGGTTTGCGGTGCATACTCCGGCTTTGGGTTTGCAGAAGATATTGAAAAAATTACAAAAAATGTAAAGCAGATTGATACCGAATCCATAGATTCACTTCTGGAATTGAAGCCTGTTGATGTCAGCGCTTCTTACGGAAAACTGATTACCGGCTTTTTATGGTATATCGTTTGTAATGTGCCTACAGAGGAAGTTGCTGATTTTTATATAGGTCAGCGTTTGCAGGTTGCATTTCCTGATGAACAGGCAAACAGCATTGAATGTAAAGTGGTTGCGATGAATGCTGATGGAACCGGCAGAACGGCTTTGATTCTCAGTGCAACAGCCATGGATGCCAATTATGCAAACCTGCGCACTGCAAAAGTTGTTATTTCACTTGAAACATACACGGGTATCCGTGTGGATCAAACTGCATTGCGTGTGGTGGATGATCAACCCGGTGTATATGTGTTGCTCGGTAATGTTGTTCGTTTTCGTAATGTAGAACCCATTTACTCGGAAGAAAAATTTGCAATCGTAGATGCAAGCGGCAAATCGGGCTACATCAAAGCATTTGATGAAATCATTTTGGGAGGGACGGATCTGTATGACGGAAAACTTGTCCAATGAATCAGTTTTCAGAGAGATTGAAGCGAATTATTGTATTATTCAGCAAAATCTCGAGCATGCCGCAATGCAGGCAGGGGTCAGTCGTGAATCTATTCGATTTATGGCGGTTACCAAAACCGTTCCGCCCGTGTTTATAAACCATGCTTTGCAGCTCGGCATTGATTTGATCGGAGAAAACAAAGTGCAGGAATTGCTTGAAAAGAAAGAGTTTCTTAACGGTGCATACGATGCACATCTGATCGGGCATCTGCAAACAAACAAAGTAAAAAAAATCATAAAAGAAGTAACCATGATCCAATCGGTAGACAGCGTAAAATTGGCTTGTGAAATTTCAAAGCAAGCAAAAAATGCAGACGTTGTTATGCCGGTCTTATTGGAACTGAATATCGGGGAAGAAGAATCAAAAACCGGTTTTTTGCCGCAATCATTCGCGGAAAATGCCTTGGAGATTGCAGAGATGGATGCAATCCGCGTTTGCGGTGTTATGGCAGTGCCACCCATCTGCGATACGCAGGCGGAAATCCGTATGTGGTTTGAAAAAGTGCGTAAGCAATACGATAAACTCAAAGACTATGCAAAATTAAAAGAGATAAACATACTGTCTATGGGGATGTCATCAGACTATGAACAGGCAGTGCTTGAAGGTGCAAACCTTGTCCGCATTGGCAGTGCATTATTCGGGCACAGAAGATATTGATTTAATTTTGAATAAATGAAAGGATTGTTAGATATGGCATTTGGTGATAAAGTAAGAAAAATATTGAATATTGATGAAAGCGAATTTTTTGATGATGTGGATACGGAAGATGTTGATGTTGCAGAACCCGAAGCAGAGCCGGAACCCCGTATAACACGTGTGACACCTCCGCGCAGAACAGAAAGAAGAGCGTCTTCAGCTGTTTCTTCCGGTTTTTCTTCCGGCGGCAGAGTGGTCGATATTCACACAACTGCAAAACTGCAGGTTGTGCTCAAAAAGCCGGAACGCTTTGATGATGCCACTGCAATTGCAGATGAACTGCTTGACAAAAGAACGGTTCTTATTAATATGGAAGATACTGCAAAGGAAGAAATCAATAAGATTTTATGGTTTTTGAGTGGGGTTGCGTATGCAAACGGCGGAAATCTCAAAAAGGTCGCAAAACGCACATATATGATTACCCCCTATAATGTTGATGTTCTTGGCGATTTGTTGGATGAACTCGAAAACAACGGCATGTTCTTTGTGTAAAAAATTCTGGATATAAAATAAGGGAGATTTTATAATGCTGAATCCGACTCAATTAAAACTTCATAATTTCCAACTTCTTGAAAACGGTTGCTATTCTCCTCGCGAAGTCGATAATTTTTTCCGTACTGTTACGGAAGATTACAGTTCCATGTTTTCCGAAAACGGGGAACTTGTAAGAAAACTCGGCATTCTTGCTGCAAAACTCGAAGAATATCGTAAAGACGAGTCTGTTCTGCGAGATGTTCTTATGAATGCGCAAAAAAATGCGGAACTTCTGATTGCATCCGCGCAACAGCGTGCCAATGAAATGATTGAAGATGCCAATGCGCAGGTGCAACGCATTATGAAAGACGGCGAAACAATCATAGATTCCGCAAATGATAAAGCGCATAAAATTTCTATTGCCGCAGAAGCAGAGTATGAAAGCCTGATTGCCTCTGCACGTGTGCTTGCAGAAAGTTACATTGTGACTGCGAATGAGAAATGCGCACAAATTCAGTCGCAAACAAGTGCTGAAGTAGAAAAACTGTTGCAGGATGCCGAATCGCAGGCTACTTTTGTGCTTGAACAGGCTTCTGTTGAAGCACAGGCAATCAAAGATGAAGCCGCAATGTCCATTGAAGAATATGTGAGTGAACTGCGCGAAAATGCCCGTGCCGAAATTGAAGAAAAAGCGGAAGCTGCCCGTATTCTGTTTGAAAAATCACAGGAAGAAGCCGACCGCATTACCGCAGATGCGGCACAGGAAGCGGATGCTCTCTTGCTGTCTGTTAAAGAACAGGCAGAATCCTTGCTTGATGCCGCATTGGCACAAAAAGAAGCAATTGAAATCAGTTCTTCCACCCAAGCGCAGGAACTACTTGAAGAAAGCCGCAAGCAGGCTGAAATACTTATTGCTGAAAGTCAGCAACAGGCCGAAGAACTGGTTGAAAACAGCCGTGTAACTTCCGAAAATCTTGTTAATGAAGCACAGCGTCTTGCCACGGATGCTGCAAAACAGTATGATCAGCAGATGCAGGAAGCAGCCATGCAGGCACAGGAACTGCTGGATGACGGCAGAAACAAGGCTGTTGCCATGTTAACCGAGGCCAAAACAATTTCGTTGGATGCAAAACAGCGTTCTGAACTCAGCAGTCAGCAGATTCTTGCCCGCATCAAAGAGCAGTCGCTGAAAATGCTGACCGATGCAAAATCATATTCCGATGAAGTTTGCGAAAAGGTGCTTCTGCAAGCAGAACAGATTATTTCTGCATCCAAAATTGAAGCAGACCGCATCCTCAGTGAAGCAAAAGAATATGCAGAAAAAACGAAAAAAGAAATTACAGAACTGTCCGATGCCAGAATGACCCAGGCTATGGATATGTCCGGCAATCTCATTTCTTCCGCACAAGCTGATGCGCAAAAGATCATTGCAACGGCACAGACCCGTGTTTCTGTTGCATTTGATGATGTGGAAGGCCGCGTGGAACAGACTTTGCAGGCTGCGGAACGCAAGCGTGTTGAAATACTTGAAGCCGCCAGGGCAGAAGCAGAAGAAACCACCAGAACAGCCGATGAAAATGCACAGCGCATGATGGATGAGGCTATTGAAAAGGCCGCAGATATGCTTCTTGGCGCAAAACAGGAAAATGACCGCCTTGTTGCTTTGAGCGCTGATATGAAGTTGCAGCTTGCCGATTCCATTGCATTTGCACAGGCAGAATATGATGCACTGCGCGAAAAAGCGATGGAACTGCGCAAGAAGATGCTTGCACAATTGCTGACCGATGATGAACAGAAAGAGGAAACCGCAAAACGTCCTCTTCGCGATATCCCCGAATTTGATCCGCAGACCATGCTGCGTGAAGGCATGAAGCGTGCAAAGGAATCTGCGGCTGAAATCGTGAATGATTCCAAAGAAATTCTGAAAGAAAACGGTTTGCTTGCCGAGCGCTCCGAATATCCCGAACCGATTGCCGAGGTTGAAGCGAGCAGTCTTTCCGAAATTGTGAAAGATGTGCAGCAGCGCATTGATATTGATAATAATTTTGAAGATCTCGTAAGCGAACCTGAAGAAGTTCCGTCTTTGCCCGCTTTTGAAGTTGATTCTGAAATTGAAGAGCAGATCATCAGCAATGCTGCAATGGATGTATCCGCTGTGGTAGATTCGATTGTCGGCGATGAGGGATTTGTCACTGTGGACGATTCCTTTATTGACGAAGAAGCAAAGGCTGACGGTATCGAATTTGCCGATCTGCCCGATTTTGATTCGCTGATCGAAACCTATAAAGCAGTGCGTTTGCAGACTGAAACGGTTGCAGACACAGCAGCGGCAGAAGAAGTTTTGGCGGCTGAACAGCCTACAAAAGTTGACGATCTTGCAGAAGATGTAGCAACGGAAATTGAAGAAATTGCCGAAGAGGAAGCAATTGAATTCGATGAACCTGTTATTGAAGAAGACGCAAGCGACCTTTATGCAGATGATTTTGAATCATTGGATGACGAAATTGTTGCCGACGAAGAAACGGATCAGCAAGAAGAAATTGAAGAAGATCTTGTTGCAGAAACCGTAATCGAACCGGCTTTCACTGAAAAAGAAAGTGTTGCAGAAATTGTATCCGATGTCACTGCTGAAGAAGTTGTTGACGCAGATGAAGTTTTTGCTGAAGATGACGGCGAATGGATGGATTTCAGTGATCTTGAAGACATCGGCGACTTCGGTTTTAATGAAATTGAAGATGATGCGCAAGAAGAAATTGCCGAACCTGCCCCTGCAGAAGAAGAACCTGCAGAAGAAGAACCTGCAGAAGAGGCTCCTGCTGAAGAATACATAGCTCCCATCCACGAAGACTATGTGCGCGAAGATGCCGTATTTACGGATTACGATGATTCCTTGCGTATGTTTGAAGATATTTCCGATGCTCCTGCACAAAAACAGGAAACTGCTGAATCAGATGATTTTGACATGGGATTTGAAATTGATTTCAGTGTTTTTGAAGATTCTCCCAAAAACAGAACGGCTGAACCTGTAGCAGAAACAAAACCTGAAAAAGGCGGATTCTTTCGCCGTATTAAAAAGAAATAAGGAAAAAATAAAGTGAAACATTCTCGCAAAACGGTCATTGCCGTACAGCTTATATCCGTTGTGCTGCTTGCAGCAATCGACCAACTGATAAAATATGCCGTCCTTGAACACTTAAAACCGATTGGCAGTGTGAAGGTCATTGACGGTTTCCTGGCCTGGACCTATGCCGAAAACACAGGCGCCGCATTCAGTATTTTTACCGGTAACACGCAGTTTTTATCTGTATTTACCGCAGTGGCTTTGCTTGGCGGAATCAGCTACCTTGTGTTTTCAAAAAACCATCATATTGTCTATGATATCTGTGTTCCGCTTCTGATTGCCGGCGGGTTGGGTAATTTCATCGACCGCATTGCGCTTGGTTTTGTGGTGGATTACATTCAGGTGCTGTTCATTGATTTTCCTGTTTTTAATTTTGCTGATTGCCTTGTAACTTGCTCCGCAATCGCTTTGATCTTTTACCTGATTTATGATCTGATTGCCGATATGAAGCATCAGAAAGCAGCAAAAGCAGAAAGTAAGGACGAAAACCATGGATGAGCGTATTTTTTCGGTTACAGCCGAAGAAGAAGGACAAAGGCTTGATAAACTCATTTGCCTGCGTTTTTCGGAGCTGACCCGTTCTGCTGTTCAAAAGCACATTGAAAACGGCAGTGTGTTTGTCAATGATAAACCGCTTGCCAAAAGTTATAAGCCGAAAGCGGGGGACAGCATTTGTCTTGAACTGCCCGATCCGCAGAATCTGGATGTTGTTGCACAGAATATTCCATTGGATATTGTTTATGAAGACAATGATCTTTTGGTTGTGAATAAACCAAAAGGGATGGTTGTGCATCCCGCCGCCGGTAATTACGACGGCACGCTTGTTAACGCTTTGCTTTATCACTGCGGCGATTCTTTGTCGGGCATCAACGGAGTCATCCGTCCCGGTATCGTGCATCGTATTGATAAAGACACAAGCGGTTTGCTGATCGTGGCAAAAAATGATATTGCTCATCAACATCTGGCACAGCAGATTCAGGCACATTCTTTCAAACGCGAATACCGTGCAGTTGTGGTCGGCAGAATGCCACAACAACAAGGAACGGTCGATCTGCCTTTGGGCAGAAGTGCAGTAGACCGAAAAAAACAGGCTGTCAACGGACTCAACCCCCGCCATGCGGTGACACATTATGAAGTGTTGGCGGAATACAATGGCTTTTCATTGTGTAAATTTACTTTGGAAACCGGGCGTACACATCAGATCCGTGTGCATTGTGCCGCATTGGGACACCCTGTTGCAGGGGACTCAGTATACGGTAATCCAAAGCAAACTCACGGTCTTGCCGGCCAATGTTTACATGCTGCAGTGATCGGATTTGTTCATCCGACAAGCGGTGAATATCTTGAATTTTCTGCAGATCTGCCTACTTACTTTGAGGCATTTTTGCAAAAAATAAATAAATAATTTAAAAATTTATAAAAGGAGTGACCCTCAGTATGGACACAGCAGAAAGAAAACAGCTTAAACTGATTGCTTGCAATGTCAGAAAAGGCATCATCGAAGGCACATTTAATGCAAAATCGGGACATCCCGGCGGATCGCTTTCGATCACGGAATTGCTTACATACCTTTATTTTAAAGAAATGAAAGTTGATCCCGCAAATCCGAAGTGTGAAAATCGTGACCGTTTTGTTCTCTCGAAAGGCCATGCTGCTCCCGCACTGTATGCCGTTCTTGCAGAACGCGGCTTTTTCCCGGTTGAAGATCTGAAAAACCTGCGCAAATCCGATTCCTATTTGCAGGGCCATCCCAATATGAACTATGTTCCCGGTGTTGATATGAGTACGGGTTCTCTCGGGCAGGGTGTTTCCACTGCTGTCGGCATGGCGCTCGCCTCTCAACGTTCGGGTGACGGTTTCCGTGTGTTCACCATCCTCGGTGACGGTGAAATTCAGGAAGGTCAGGTCTGGGAAGCTGCCATGTTCGCTTCTGCTAAGAACCTTTCCAACCTCTGTGTGATCGTGGATAACAACAATCTGCAGATCGACGGCACGGTTGAAGAAGTTAACTCTCCTTATCCGATTCCCGAAAAATTCTCTGCTTTCGGCTTCAATGTCATTGAAATTGACGGCAATTGCTATTGCGATATTGAAAAGGCATTTGAAGCTTTCAATGCTTGCAACGACAAGCCTACCGCAATCATTGCCAAGACCGTTAAGGGTAAAGGCGTTTCCTTCATGGAAAATCAGGTTTCCTGGCATGGTTCCGCACCCAATGCAGAACAGTATGCACAGGCAATGGCTGAACTCGATGCCGCAAAGGCAGAAATTGAAAACGCATAAGGAAAGGGGAGTATTACAATGGCTGATATTATTAAAACCGCTACCAGAGATGCTTACGGTAAAGCACTCGTTGAACTCGGCGATAAGATGGAAAAACTCGTTGTTTTTGATGCTGACCTTGCCGCCGCAACAAAAACAGGTATGTTTAAAAAGGCACATCCCGATAAATTTATTGACTGCGGTATCGCAGAAGGCAATATGATGGGTGTTGCTGCCGGTATGGCAAGCGCAGGCTACACTGTTTTTGCAAGCTCGTTTGCTATGTTTGCCGCCGGCAGAGCATTTGAACAGGTTCGTAACACCATTTGCTATCCGCATCTGAATGTCAAAATCGGCGCTACTCATGCAGGTATTTCCGTTGGTGAAGACGGTGCAAGCCATCAGTGCTGTGAAGACATTGCGCTCATGCGTTCTATCCCCGGTATGACCATTCTTAACCCTGCTGACGATGTAGAAGCCCGTCTTGCCGTGCTTGCCGCAGCAGAAATGAACGGCCCCGTCTATATGCGTTTCGGCAGACTTGCTGTGCCGAGAGTGTTTGATGAAAATTATAAATTTGAAATCGGCAAGGGTGTATATCTTACCGAAGGCACGGATGTTACCATTGTTGCAACCGGTCTTATGGTTGAACGTGCTCTTGTTGCTGCCGAACAGCTCAAGGCAGAAGGCATCAGTGCCGCTGTTATCAATATGGCAACCATCAAACCGCTTGATAAGGAAATCCTTCTTGATGCTGCCAACAAAACGGGTTGCATCGTAACGGCTGAAGAACACAATATCATCGGCGGTCTTGGTTCTGCAGTTGCGGAAGCACTTGCAGAAACCAAACCCGTTCCCGTGCTTCGTGTTGGTGTTGAAGATGTATTCGGCAAATCCGGCCCTGCTCTGGAACTGCTTGATATTTTCGGTCTGAATGCCGCTAACATCGTTGCAAAGGCAAAAGCTGCCATTGCACTGAAATAAGGAGAACAATATGTCTGCTGATAGATATAATTACGCAAAAGAATTGTATGCAAAAATCGGTGTTGATACCGACGAAGCAATCAAAAAGCTTTCCAAAGTGCAGATTTCCATGCAGTGCTGGCAGGGGGATGACGTGCAGGGTTTTGACTCTGACGATGCGCTCACGGGCGGTATTCAGGCAACGGGTAATTATCCTGGCAGAGCAAGAACCCCCGAAGAACTTATGCAGGATATTGATGTTGCGTTTTCGCTTATTCCCGGTAAACACCGCGTGAATCTGCATTCTTCCTATGCTGTTTTCAACGGTAATAAGGTAGACCGCGATAAACTTGAACCCGAACATTTTGAAGCATGGGTCAAGTTTGCCAAAGAAAGAGGCATCGGGCTGGATATCAACCCGACTCTGTTCTCGCATCCCAAAGCTGCCGACAGTCTGACTCTTTCGCATCCTGATGAAGAAATCCGCCGTTTCTGGATTGACCATTGCAAGGCAATGCGTAAAGTCGGTGCTTACTTCGGCAAAGAGCTCGGTACTCCCGCGCTGAACAACATCTGGATTCCCGACGGCTACAAGCAGACACCGGCTGATCGTGTCGGCCCCCGTGTAAGACTGAAAGAATCTCTTGATGAAATTCTCAGTGAAAAGTACAATGATGCAGAGCTTCTTGACTGCCTTGAATCCAAGCTGTTCGGCATCGGCCTTGAATCTTACACTGTCGGTTCTTCCGAATTCTACATGACCTATTGCGCAAAGAACAATCTGATGTGCCTGCTTGACTCCGGCCATTATCATCCCACCGAAGTTATTTCTGATAAAATTGCTGCGCTTCTTGTATTCTCCGACAAGGTGGCGCTTCATGTTTCCCGCGGTGTTCGTTGGGACTCCGACCATGTTGTCAATTTTGATGATGAACTTAAAGAAATTGCAAAGGAAATCGTCCGCAACGATGCGCTTGACCGTGTTATCATCGGGCTTGACTATTTCGATGCAAGCATCAACCGCATTGCCGCATGGGTCATCGGCATGCGCAATATGATGAAGGCATTGCTGTTTGCGCTGCTGACCCCCAATGCTGAATTCAAAAAGCTGCAGGATGAAGGAAGATTCACTGAACTTCTGGCTCTTACCGAAGAACTCAAATCCTATCCCTTTGCTGATGTTTGGGATGCTTTCTGCGAACAGCAGGGTGTTCCCGTGCGCGAAGAATGGCTCGCTGTTGTCAAAAAGTATGAAGAAGAGGTTCTTTCTTCTCGCTGAAACTTCTGAATTTATGTAATGTGCACAAAATGGCATTGTTCTTTTTAAATAGTTGCACAAAAAAGCGAATACCTCTTGTAATCAAATGTCGTTTGTGCTATTATATTAGAAGTATTATAGTGTAAGGATTGGTGATTTTATGGCTGCTTATTGTCCTAAATGTAATTATAAACTTAAGATTACGGATTGGCGCCCCGAATGTCCGAAATGCGGTGTTAACGTTGTTTACTACGGCATTGAAGACAGACTGAATGCCGAAGCTGACAAGGCTGAATACGAACACGCAATGTTCCAGCCCAAAGTGGACAGAATCAAGTCCTCTTTCATCGGCGACAAATATGCGAAGATCCGTATTGTTCTTTGTGTGCTTCCCTTGTTGGCAACCTTGCTTTCCTTGGGTTCCATTACAATGAATGTTCCCTTTAAAGAAACCGTCAATATCGGTTGGGTTTCCATTATCAATATTGTAACCCTTTTCACTGATTACGGTTTTGATATCAACGCAATTCTTGCCGCACTCAAGTTTGAACCGACCCGTATGGCATTCATTTGGTTTGCAGTTGCTCTTGTCGGTCTTGCACTTGCCGTTGTGACATGGCTTGTCGGTCTTATTATGCTCACCTTGTCCTGCTCGCCCAAAGGTATTCAGAGAAATATCACCCTTGCAGGTATGGGCATCGGTTTTGCAACCATCTCCTTCATCGGTTCCGTACTTATGAGTGGAGCTATGGCTGATGTGTTCCCCGGCATCTTCTCTGCAAGTGCTTCTCCGCTTGCTCTCATCGGTTTCATCGTAACCTGGGGTGCTGTCATTGCTATCAACGTAATCAATAAGAAAAAGGGCATCACCATCAACTACAAAGATGTTTCCGAATACCTTATTCCTTACGAAGAAAGACAGGCTCGTAAAAAGGAACAGGAAGAAGCCGCAAAAGCTGAAGCATAAAAAACTAATAACAATTCAGCCGTCTGCATTGCAGACGGCTGTTTTTTGTATTCTTAAACTTTTATTGTGCAACTGCGGCGAGAAGTGCATCAACTTTGTCTGTTTTTTCCCATGTCAGGTCAAGATCGGTTCTGCCGAGATGGCCGTAGGCAGCCAATTGACGGTAAATCGGTCTGCGCAACTGCAAGGATTCAATAATTGCGGCGGGACGAAGATCGAAAACTTTATTAACAGCATCCGAAAGAACAGAATCTGCAACTTTGCCGGTACCCTGTGTGTCAACAAGAACGGAAACGGGTTTTGCAACACCGATGGCATAAGCGAGTTCAACCTGGCATTTGTCTGCAAGGCCGGCGGCAACAATATTCTTTGCAACATAACGTGCGGCATAAGCTGCGGAACGGTCAACCTTTGTCGGATCCTTGCCCGAGAAAGCACCGCCGCCGTGTGCGGCATATCCGCCGTATGTATCAACAATGATCTTTCTGCCTGTAAGACCCGAGTCACCGACGGGACCGCCGATTACAAAACGACCTGTGGGATTGACATAATACTTGGTGTTTTCGTCAAGCAGATTTGCATCAATGACGGGGGCAATAACATACTGCAGGATATCTCTGCGAATCTGATCAAGTGTTGCACTTGCAAGATGCTGTGTGGACACAACAACCGTATCAACACGGACGGGTTTATTATCTTCATATTCAACCGTAACCTGCGTTTTTCCGTCGGGAAGCAGATAGGGAAGTGTTCCGTCTTTGCGAACCGCAGTCAATTTCAGTGCGAGTTTATGAGCAAGTGCAATGGGCAGGGGCATCAGTTCTTCCGTTTCATTGCACGCAAAACCGAACATCATGCCCTGATCACCTGCGCCGAACTGATTGTAAGCGTCTTTTTCGCCATCTTTCAGTTCAAGGGATGCGTCAACACCCATGGCAATGTCGGGGGACTGCTTGTCCAGTGTGGTAAAAACAGCACAACTGTGGCCATCAAAACCTGCTTCGGGGCGATCGAAACCGATATCACAGATGACTTTTCTTGCAATAGCGGGAATATCTACCTGTGCTTTGGTTGTGATTTCCCCCATCAGCATGGTCATGCCCGTTGTGCAAACGGTTTCGCAGGCAACACGGGACATGGGGTCTTGTTCAAGCATTGCGTCAAGCACAGCATCGGAAATCTGATCGCAGATTTTATCGGGATGTCCTTCCGTTACGGATTCAGATGTGAAAAAGTGTTTTGCCATTTTTGTTTCCTCCATAAAAAAAGCTCACGGGTCACCGTGAGCTTTTGCACTTATCTCTCGGTTAAACCGTCGGATTTGGCACCTTACAAAATGCAGGTTGCCGGGCTTCGCAGGGCCGTTCCCTCCGCCACTCTTTATAAGTTATTCACTTTGCATAAAACATCTTACAACAATTTATGCAATTTGTCAATATACAATTTTTATTTTTTGCGACAATTTACGGTAATAATTTTGCATTTTTCAGAATTTTCTGCAAGGGAACGAAAATAAGTCCGGCAACAGCAGAATTGATAACCGCTTTGAAGAGATTGAACGGAATAATGGCAGGAATCAACATGTCAATAACAACTTCGCGCGGAGAACCAAGGAAGTGTACAGTAAAAATCAGATTCAGCGGAATCATAACCAGTGTCATCAGGATACTTCCGACTGTGAGGGCCAATAAGAGCCCCTTGACAGATTTGAATTTTTTGTAAATCAATCCGGCTGAAATCAGAAAAACACCTGACGAACAGACGTGCATCACAAATCCGACCCAACCACTTGCGGCGCTGACGGTAATCGCCTGAATGAGTGATTCAACAACCAATACGGCAAAACCTGCAATCGGCCCGAACAGGAAGGTGGAAATCAGCACCGGCACATCGCCCATATCATATTCCAAAAATGCGGCGGACGGAATCAGCGGAAAACGCACCAAGAGCATCAAAACCACGGAAAGTGCTGCAAGCATGGCAAGTTCTACGGTTTTTAAGATTTTAGCGTGTTTGTCATTCATAAAAAAGCCTCCGAAAAACAAAAAAGTCCCACTTACGGGACGGCAAACAACGCTCTTCTTCCATCCGGACTGTAACCGTCGGTCAGGGAATTTCACCCTGTCAGCCCAAATATAAGCGGGCTCGCGGACTTTCACCGCCGGTGGGGAATTGCACCCCGCCCCGAAGATACTATTATTATACTCTTGTGCAATATATTTGTCAATATTTTCAAAAATATATTTACTTTTTTTGCAAAATCTATTACAATAATAAAAAAATAGTTCGGAGGCAGGTTATGGAATATATCAAAACTAAATTTTATGATGATGTGGACAGAATTTGTCCGCTGAATGAATATCCCCGCCCGCAGATGACAAGAGAAAACTGGCAGAATCTTAACGGTGAATTTTTGTATGCAATCGGCAATTCTCTCGATGTTGCACCGACCGTATTCAATGATAAAATCCTTGTTCCTTTTGCCATTGAATCCCAGTTGTCGGGTGTTTGCAAGCAGCTCAAACCGACCGAAATTCTTTGGTACAGCAAAACCTTTACCGTTAATGAAAAAATCAAAAATGACCGAATTCTGTTGCATTTCGGTGCGGTTGATTGGAAATGCAAAGTGTATGTGAACGGAACACTTGTCGGTGAACATGTGGGCGGTTATGTGCCGTTTGCGCTGGATATTACAGATGCACTTAAAGCCGGGGAAAATGAACTGCGCGTAGCCGTTTATGACCCCACGGATGAAGGCTGGCAGCAAAGAGGCAAGCAGACTCTTGAATCGCACGGATTCTGGTATACTGCCACTTCGGGAATCTGGCAGACGGTTTGGATGGAAGGCGTTGCTGCTTCTTATATCAAAAATGTAAAACTGCTCCCTGATATCGACACCGATTCTCTGAAAGTGGATCTTGATATCGTCGGGTCTGCTGATAAAATCACTGCTGAAATTCTTGACGGTGAAAAGGTTATTCTTGCACAAGAGATTCAGGCAAGTGATGTTATCAAACTGTCTGACTATGAATGCTGGAGTCCCGAAAATCCAAAATTGTACGATCTTCGAATCACTTTGTCACTTAATGGCAATGCGGTCGATACTGTTGTTTCCTATTTTGGTATGCGTAAATATTCTATCCGCAAAGTCAACGGAATTCCGCGTTTGTGCCTGAACAATGAACCCTATTTCCACAACGGATTGCTCGATCAGGGCTACTGGTGCGACGGTGGTATGACCCCGCCCACGGATGAAGCCATGATTTACGACATTGCAAAGATGAAAGAACTCGGCTTCAATATGCTCAGAAAACACATCAAGGTTGAACCTGCCCGTTGGTATTATCATTGCGACAGACTCGGCATGCTTGTCTGGCAGGATATGGTTTCGGGCGGAAAGCCCGTCAGTCAGTGGATTGCGGGTGTTCTGCCGAATCTGAGCATTGACATCAAAGATAACAAATACAAGGCATTCAGCCGTGAAAAGCCCGAATGGCGTGAAGATTTCCGCCGTGAACTGTTTGAAGTGATCGATTCGCTTTATAACACGGTTTCCATTTGTTGCTGGGTTCCGTTCAATGAAGGATGGGGGCAGTTTGATGCCTATGAAATCGGTCATGCTGTCAAGAGATATGATCCGTCTCGCCATGTAGACCACGCAAGCGGCTGGCACGATCAGCACGGCCCCGAATTCAGAAGTATTCACCGTTATATCGTTCCCGTGACCATGCCCGGTCGCAAGGAAGGCAGACCCTTTGTTCTGAGTGAATTCGGTGGCTATTCCCGCATTATCAACGGACACGTATGGAACAAGAAAAAATCGTTTGGTTATATCATGTTCACGTCTGAAAAGGCTCTTTCCAAGGCTTATAAGGTTTTGTTTAAGACGCAGATCATTCCGCTGATCAAAAAGGGTCTTTGTGCTACAGTCTACACACAGGTCAGCGACGTTGAATTTGAAGTCAACGGCATTCTGACGTATGACAGAAAACTCGTCAAACTGGACGAATCAATGCTCAAAGAAATCAACGCGCAGATGCGTTATTAAGAAAGTGAGTGACTCACATGGCCGGCAATGCCAATGCAAAAATGAAGTTGCTGGTTCTTGCAGATATTTTCAGACGGTATTCGGATGAGGATCATATTCTGAATTCGGCTGATATTATTGATTATCTGCAGGAATCGGGGATTGACGCAGAACGAAAATCCCTTTACAGTGATATAGCCATTCTGCGTGAATACGGAATGGACATCATCAGCGCAACCTCTCCGAAAAAAGGATATTTCCTCGGCAGCCGTGATTTTGAATTGGCAGAAGTACGTTTATTGTCGGATGCAGTACAGGCGGCGGATTTTATTTCCCCGTCCAAAACCCGTGCACTGGTGACAAAAATCGGCGGCTTTGCCAGTGAGCACCAAGAAAAAAAGTTAAAAGAACAGATCTATATTGATGCACGGCAAAAATGCAGCAACGAAGAAATCTATTATTCCATTGATGCTTTGGATACCGCCATTAAGGCAGGTAAACGTGTGCGCTTGCAATATGCAAAGCGTGTGATGGGTGAAAAATTTACCGCACGAAAAGAAAGCCGCAGTTTTGAATTGAGTCCCTATGCGCTCATTTGGTCGAATGACCATTATTACCTGATTGCCAACAATGGAAAATATGATAATCTTTCGCATTGGAGAATAGACAGAATTCATTCTGTGGAAGTATTGCAGGAAAATACGCGTCCGATTCATGAGGTCTGTGAATACAGAGCCACATTCAATACAGCCGACTATGTAGGAAAAAAATTTAACATGTTTACAGGCACTACGGATGTGGTTGAGCTGGATTGCGATTCTGAAATTCTTGAGCAGATTCTGGATCGCTTCGGCGAAAATGTGAATCTGCGAAAGGGAAGTGCTCCCGAAAGATTCAGTGTGCGTTTTACGGCAACCGTTTCAGACGGATTGGTGTCGTATATTATGCAATTCGGTGAACATGCACGTGTTGTGTTCCCTGAAGAATTGCGCGATATGGTGAAAGAAAAGGCAAGACGGATATGCGAAGCATATTCGCATGCGGAAAACGGAGAATAAATTTTGTTATGGTCTGCAAAAGTATATATTTGAGTGCTGTTACAGCAGAAATGTATAAAGAAACATTTGATATCCTTTCGCCGAGCAGGCAAGAAAGGATTCTTGCCATGAAAACCGAAACGGAAAAAAGAAATGCCGTTGCGTTTGAAATGCTTGCAAGAAAATGTTTGTCGGCTTTAACGGATGCGCCCGAATTTGCATTCAATATTCTCACCGGGATCAACAAACTGTGTCTTGTCAGTAATTTTTCTGCCTATTTCAGCTTGAGCATGGCAGATGATTTTGTGTGCTGCGTAGCAGACAAAGCACCTGTCGGAATAGATTGCAGACGTGTTGTTCCGTTTCGTTTTTCCGAAGCACAGAAGGATTTTTCGGATGTTGAATTGCGGCAGATCTATGCAACCACTGTTCGTTCTCTTGCCGATATTGTGCGTTTTGATGTTTGCGATGTGAAGGATGAAATGTTGCAGTACTGGAAACTGTATACCATGAAAGAAGCATATTTCACCGCGCGCGGCAGAACGTTCAGGAATCTGCGTGATGTGAATTTTGAATTTGCAAACGGGGAAGTCAGATGCTCGGATGCAAAGTTTGTGTATGATTCTTCTCACAAAAGCCCTGATGGACAATATGTTTTTTCAATTGTAAAAAAGAATGTATAAAAAATGAAGCGGAACTCATTGCGAGTTCCGCTGTTTCTTTTATTCGCTTAACCTTCCAGCTCCATGATCTGGTCAACGCGTCTTTGATGTCTGCCGCCTTCAAATTCGGTGTTCAGGAACACTTCGACAAGTTCAAGAGCCGCGCCGACACCGATGACTCTGGCCCCAAGACAAAGCACGTTTGCATCATTGTGCATGCGGGTGTATTTTGCGCTGAAATAATCGGAACAGCAAGCGGCACGGATGCCTTTTACCTTATTCGCTGCCATTGAAATGCCGATGCCTGTGCCGCAACAAAGAATTGCTTTTTCGCATTCGCCGGAAACTACGCAGTCACAGCCTTTTTTAGCCTGTGCGGGGTAATCAACCGAATCAGCGGAGTAAGCGCCGCAATCTTTGTATTCGATTCCTTTTTCATCAAAATATGCACGGATTGCCTCCTTGAGGGGATATCCTGCATGGTCGCTGCTTAATGCAATCATTGTTTTTATTCTCCTTTTTCTTTATTCTGACGTTCCCGTTCTGCCTGCGAGAGTCGCAGGTAGCAGGGAACAAGTTTTTCTGAATCAATCGGCGCAATGCCGTTTTTGTATCGTGTCCATGCCGCAAGGGCTGTGCCGTTTGCATGCTGTTGGCGAATAGAGGCACTTGCCAAAGTGACATTCAGGCCATTATCACGCAGCGGTTTATAATATTTTTCTGCGCCGTCGCCAAGCAAAAGGATTGGGCGATTTTGTTCACGCAGAATGCCTGAAAGTTCATCGATTTTAATGGCATCATCCTCGGTTATTCTTTCAGTTCGTTCACCTTTGTTTTCAAACAGGGCAGTGTAGACCTGCATGCAGCGAGCATCCATAACAGGGCAGATGAGTGCATCTGTGTCCGATGCTGTCCATGCCATTGCTTCCAATGTGGATATTCCGTAGCATGGTTTGTTGTTTGCCAATGCCATTCCCTTTGCCGCCGCCACACCGATACGGATTCCCGTAAAGGAACCGGGGCCGTAAGAAACAGCAAAAATGTCCACATCGCTGATATTTAAATTGGCGGCAGACAGCGCATTTTGTGCAAGCGGAAGCAGAGTCTGGGAGTGTGTCAGTCCGATATTCAAAAAGGCTTCGCTGATGATTTGTCCGTCTTTGCAGATGGCGGCACTTGCCGCAACAGCAGAAGATTCAAGAGCCAGAATGATCATGCGTCTTCCTCCGATCTGACTGTAATAATTCGTTGATTGTCGTGCTCGCCTTTTGCAATAGTCACAAAAACAGTATGTTCGGGCAAGCAGTCTGTGATGTTTTCGCTCCATTCAATAAAAAGAATGGAGTCTTCGGTCAGATAATCAAAATATCCCGTGGAATACAGATCGTCTGCATCGCACACGCGGTACATGTCAAAATGATACACCGTCGGTGTTCCGCCGTAATCATTGACGAGTGCAAATGTTGGGCTTGAAACGCGGGAAGGATTGTTCAAACCGTGCAACGCACCGCGCACAAATGCGGTTTTTCCCATGCCCATGCCACCTGTAAAAGCAACAACACTGCCTCCTTGCAAAGTTTTTGCAAACTGTGCGGCAAAGTCAAATGTTTCTTTTTCGTTGTTGGAAATAAAAGTTTGCATAATAACTCCGTAAACTTGATATTGCAAAATGTGTAAAAAACATTTATAATATATAGCACAAAATAAACAGAAAAGGATTTAGAGAAGATGCAACGCATCCTGAATACATTGAAAATTGCATATCGGGAAACCGATAAGGTGTTACTTCTTTTATCTGCTGCGGCTTCTGCGCTTGGCATTCTTATGGTTGCAAGCGTTACACTTGTGTTCAAAGAAGAGGGCAGTTTGCTTTCGCGTGATGCCTCAACCATGCTTCTTGCCGTTGCGCTTGGGTTGTTTTGTGCAATTGTGATATCTTTTATTGATTATAATTTAATATTCAAACTGGTGCCGTTAATTGGCGGAGTATGTCTGCTTTTAATGTTTGCAACCCTGATTTTCGGGGTTGGCCCCGAATCACGCCCCGATGCTAAAACATGGCTGATGCTGGGTTCCAGCGGCTTGTATTTTCAGCCGTCGGAACTGCTGAAAATAGGTTTCATTATAACCTTCGGAATCCATATCGAGCTTGTGCAGGACAGATTATCTCAATTCAAGCACATTGTGTTCCTCGGAATCCATGCGTTGATTCCCATCGGCCTTGTTGCCGTGTCGGGTGACATGGGCAGTGCACTTGTTTTTGTTGTCATCTTTATTGTGATGATGTTTTTTGCAGGGGTCGGCATGCGCTATTTTCTGATCGGCCTTGCCGCTGTTTGTGCATTGTTGCCGTTTGCATGGAAATATGTGCTTGACGATATTCAACGAAATCGCTTTTTGGGGCTGTTTTATCCCGAACTGTATGAAGATATCATGTATCAGCAACAAGTCGGTATGGACGCCATGAAAAACGGCGGGCTGACAGGACAAGGCTTGTTTAATGGTTCCTATACCCAAGCCGGTGTTGTGCCCGAAAGCCGTAATGACATGATTTTCTCCGCTTTCGGTGAAGAACTTGGGTTTATCGGCTGTTTTGTTGTGCTTGCAATTCTGGTCGGAATCACTGTCCGCCTGATTCAAAACGGAAGAAAATCACGGAACAACGCTGCGGCACTGATGTGTTACGGTATGGCTGCCATGATTGCAGGGCAGACCGTGATCAACATTGGAATGTGCCTCATGCTTTTGCCTGTTATCGGTATTACTTTGCCGTATTACAGTGCGGGCGGTTCTTCCAATCTTTGTCTTTACATCGGCATCGGGCTGATGTTGAGTATTTACAGGTTTGATAAGGAGCAGGAAATTACAAATTTCCGATACTCCCATCTCACCACGCCGTTCGGCAATTAAATTTTTTCCAATTTTGCGGCTTTTGCCATCAGTTTTTTCGTTCCGCAGGAATCGAATGCAACCTCCAGAAGCTGATCGTTTCCCAATACGGTTGCAGTAAGAATAAAGCCGTCGCCAAACTTCTTATGTCTGACTCCATCACCTGCCTTGAAATTCGGGGCAGGTGTATTATTTTGTGCAGAAACAGAGCCGGTGCCGGAAAAACCGTAATTAACACTCTTTCTTGGCGGCTGATAGCTTCTGTCATCATCGGGAATATCCGAATATTTTTCGCGACGTGGCTGTGAATAGCCCATGTTATAACTGCCGCCGGCATAACGGTTGGTTGCGTTGCCGAAGTTGCCGCCTGTGCCGTAAGCAACACGTCTTTTTTCGGTTCTGTCTTCAATGAGGTTTGTTGGAATTTCTTTTAAAAACTGCGACGGGGGATTGGATGTGGTTTTGCCATACAGCATGCGGCTTGCGGCATTGAGCAGATATAATCTGTCTTTTGCTCTTGTAATGCCAACGTAGGCAAGGCGGCGTTCTTCTTCCATATCTGCTTCATTGATCATGGATTGCATGCCGGGGAAGATGCCGTTTTCCATACCTACGATGTATACACAGGGGAATTCAAGTCCCTTTGCAGCATGCATGGTCATCAATGTAACAGTATCAAGATCTGCATTATAATTGTCAATATCCGTTAAAAGCGATACTTCTTCAAGGAAGCCTTCCAGCGTGGCATTCTCGCCGTTTTCTTCTTCATAGCGAACCATATTGGCAAACAATTCATCCAGGTTGGCGCAACGTTCTTCCATGGTGGCGGGATCAGCGGCAAGTGACTGAATGTATCCTGTTTCGTTCATGACAGTGCGGAACAACTGCGACGCAGGTGTTGTAGCACGAAGACTGCGGAAGTGATCGATCATATTGCAGAATTCATTCAATTTTTTTGAACTTCTTGCAAGGTCGGAAAACTCGTCAGCCGTGCGCATGACTTCAAAAACGGAAATGCCCAGGCGACCTGAAAAATCGATGGCTTTTGTTACAGTGGTTTCGCCGATACCGCGTTTTGGTTCATTGATAATGCGGCGAAGTCGCACGGTATCTGCCGGATTGGAAATAACTGCAAGGTATGCGAGCGCATCTTTAATTTCCTTGCGGTCATAGAAACGATGGCCGCCTATGATGCGGTAGGGAATACCCGCTTTCACAAGTGCACGTTCCACGTTGTTGGACTGCGCATTCATGCGATATAAAACAGCCTGATCAGAGAATGTATAACCGTCTGTTGAATTGTTGACGATGGTATCTGCAACAAAGATACCTTCAAGTATATCGGTATCACAAGTTTTCAGAATAATTTTGTCTTTATCGGGTTTGCTTGTCCACAAATTTTTGCCTTTGCGTTCGGTGTTATTCTGAATAACGGCATTGGCAGCCGCAAGAATGCTCGGTGTGGAACGGTAATTCTGTTCAAGACGAATAACGGTTGTGTCTGCAAATTGTTCTTCAAAAGAAAGAATGTTTTCAATGGTAGCACCGCGGAAACGGTAAATGCTCTGGTCATCGTCACCTACAACGCACAGGTTGTGATGCCCGCCCGCCAGAAGGCTGACAAGTCTGTACTGTGCATGGTTGGTGTCCTGATATTCGTCTACAAGGATATATTTGAAACGATTTCTGTAATAATCGAGTGTTTCGGGGTCGTTTTCAAGCAGACGAACTGTGTTGACGATGATATCATCAAAATCCATTGCATCGGCTGCTTGCAGTTGTTGTTGGTATCTTGCATATAACTTTGCAACCTGCTGCGCTCGCACATCCGCACCTGCATTTTTTGCAAATTCCTCGGGATCGATCAGTGAATCCTTGGCACGGCTGATCATATTAAGTATTGCCTTGACAGGCAGATGCTTGTCATCGATGCCGAAATGTTGCTGACAATCCTTGATTACCCGTTTGGAGTCATCGGTATCATAAATAGTATAATGGGATGTATAGCCGATTTTTTCGCATTCTCTGCGCAGAATTCGCACACAGGCGGAATGGAAAGTGCTTGCCCAGATATCATTACCGGCATCATCCCCAAGCATTTTCTGCAAGCGTTCTTTTAATTCACCGGCCGCCTTGTTCGTGAATGTGATGGCCAAAATCTGCCATGGTTTCGGCGCATCCACACTTAAAAGATGAGAAATGTTTTCATATTCGGAATTGTCCCCGTCAAGATATCTTTGCATTGCATCAATATCTTTTTCAGACGCCCACTCATCAACAAAGTTGCTGTTGTAGGCATTGCCGTAACGAAGCATGCAGGCAATACGGTTAACAATAACGGTGGTTTTTCCGCTGCCGGCACCTGCAAGAATCAGCAGGGGACCGTTGATGGATGTAATTGCCTTGAACTGTTCGCTGTTGACTCTTGAAAAGTCCTTTTCTATTATTTTTTTTCTTAATTCAATAATTTTTGAATGGGTCATTATGTGTCCTGTCTGTCAAATATATTTTCACCGTTCGGAAGAATTGCCGCAATGAGGGGCATGTTTTTTACGGTCAGTTTTTTTATGCTTTCGCACCCCAGCTCGGGAAAAGCAATTTCCTCGCAACTGCAAATGCTTTTGCTGATGAGCGCACCAAGACCGCCTGCGGCACAGAAATATGCCGCATTGTTTTGCATGATTGCATTGCACACGGATTCATTGCGGGTTCCTTTACCGATCATAAGTGCCAATCCGTTTGCAAGCAATGTCGGTGCAAAAGCATCCATTCTTGAGGAGGTTGTCGGTCCGATTGAGCCGATTTGCCCGTTGGCTTTTGTGGGGGTCGGGCCTGCATAGTAAATAACAGCATTCTGCAAATCAAAAGGCAATGGCTGTTGCTCTGCAATCAATGCGCACAGTTTTTTGTGTGCCGCATCGCGTGCTGTATAGATGGTGCCGCTGAGCAAAACAGCATCACCAGCATGCAGATTCCGTAAGTCTTTTCTGACAGAATCCGTATGTATTGTGTAAGCGGAAGTTGAGCTCATTTGCTTTCACCTGCTGACATGGCGGCAAAATCGGTGGTGTAATTGAATTTTTCACCTTTTTTTTCAAGATCCGTGCGGAAGTCCATGAAAGAAAGGATAATCGTTGCCAATTCGTCCTGCAGAGAATCCAGCGTGGCTGCAAAGTTTTCTTTTGCCGCTTTAAGCGATTCTGAAAGCCCGTTTGCAGTGTCGGTGGCATCCGAAACATCACCCAAAGCCGTGTTAAGCACCTGCGCCGATTTGTCATTGGCTTCCTTGAGAATCAACTCCGAAAATCGTTTGGCATCCATCATTGCCGCACCCAGTTGTGCCTGTGCAACTTTTGCGGCATCGCATTGGGCGCACATATCTTTGTTCTGGGTTTCTTCTTTTGCCTGGGCAAGGGAAGCTTGGCAATCGCAAAGCTGTGCTTCCAGTTCTTTTATTTTGTTCTTCTGTTCTGCGTTTTCTTTCAGCAGTGACTCAATGCAGGTCATGACATCGGTTTTGTTGAAACCGTTGACAGCATTTCTGAATTTCATGTCCTCTCGCATGGTAATTCCTCCGCAAGGCATATTTTTTGTCATTATACCAATTTTTAAGGATAAAAACAAGAATATAAATAAAATAAATGTATAAAAAAAGTGAAAATTTTTTCAATAATTTGCTTGCATTATTGTTCAATTTATAGTACAATTCTTACATCTATATACATTTCGGAGGAACCCAAGTTTATGTCCCTTAAGCTCAATTGCAAGTACCTTGACACATTTATTACCGGCAAAGACTTTGAAAACATTCAGCCTGAAGTCAACAAGGCACATGCTTTTCTTTATGAAAACAAAGAGAATGCAGCCGGAAAAGATTTTCACGGTTGGTTGACTTTGCCAGTTGATTACGATAAAGAAGAATTTGCCCGTATCAAAGAGGCTGCTGCAAAGATTCGCAAGGATTCCAAAGCGCTGGTTGTGATCGGCATCGGCGGAAGTTATCTCGGTGCAAGAGCCGCCATTGAGTTCTGCCGTTCAAAAAACTACAATATTGTTTGTGAGGATTCACCGAAAATCTTTTTCTGCGGCAACTCCATCAGCCCGACTGAAATCAACGAAGTGTTGGCATATTGCGAAAAATATGATTTTTCCGTTAATGTCATTTCCAAATCCGGCACAACAACGGAACCGGCAATTGCCTTCAGACTGTTCAAAGGGTTGCTGGAGAAAAAATACGGCAAAGAAGAAGCTGTCGGCCGCATTTATGTAACAACCGACAAGGCAAGAGGCACACTCAAGTCGCTTGCTGACAGAGAAGGCTATGCCGAATTTGTTGTTCCCGATGATGTCGGCGGCAGATATTCCGTTCTTACTGCTGTTGGTTTGTTGCCTATTGCTGCTGCAGGGGTTGACATTGATGCCTTGATGCAAGGGGCTGCGGACGCAATGGACAGATATTGCGAAACCGACATTGCAAAAAATGATTGCTACAAATATGCCGCAATCCGCAACATTCTTTACAGATCCGGAAAAACCACGGAAATGATGGTCTGCTATGAACCTGACTATACTTTGATGAATGAATGGTTCAAACAGTTGTTCGGCGAAAGCGAAGGTAAAGATAATAAGGGTATTTTCCCTGCTTCCGCTATCTATTCAACTGATTTGCATTCGCTCGGTCAGTATGTGCAGGAAGGTTTGCGCAATCTGTTTGAAACGGTTGTTACGTTTGAAAAATCGAAAATCGATATCGTTATTGAAGAAGACGAGGAAAATGCAGACGGCCTTAATTTCCTTGCAGGCAAGACCTTGTCTTATGTGAATCGCAAGGCATTTGAAGGAACCGTTCTTGCGCATACAGACGGCGGCGTGCCCAATATTGTTCTGGAAGCAGATGAAATGTCTGCCTATACACTCGGCGAGATGATTTATTTCTTTGAAAAGGCTTGTGCAATTTCAGGTTATATTCTCGGTGTTAATCCGTTTGATCAGCCCGGTGTTGAAAGCTATAAAAAGAACATGTTCGCCTTGCTCGGCAAAAAAGGATATGAAGAACTGGCTGCTGAACTGGCTGCCAGACTCGGTTAATATATTTTTCAAAAGAAAGGAAATGATTTACTATGGTTAAGTTACTCGTCGGAGGAAAAGGAAGCGGCAAAACAAAGAGATTGATCGACTGTGTCAACAGCGCTCTTGCAGCATCAAAAGGCAATGTTATCTGCATTGAAAAGGAAGATCTGCTTCGTTTCCAGCTCAGCTATAAAGTTCGTCTTGTTGCAACGGATGCTTACGGCATCTGCGGTTATGATGCTTTTTACGGTCTGCTGTGCGGCATCTGCGCAGGTGACCACGATATTACAGATATTCTTGTGGATGCTACTCTTAAAATCGGCGGCAAGGATTATGAAGCTCTTTCCGTATTTTTTGAAAAAGTTGCAAGACTCAGTGCTGTCAGCGATACCAATTTTGTGTTCACTGTTTCCACTGATGTTGAAAATCTTCCCCAGAAGATTCTTGATTCCTGTGAGATCATCTGATAATTGTTGATTGCCTTGTCAATTTTTGAAAAATAATGGTTGACAAAAGCAATTGAAACATATATAATACTTGTTGCTTTTGCTTTCTGTTGTGTTATTGTGCACGGCTGAATACAATATAAGAGGTGAAAATCTTTGTTTGCTGAACTTGAATCCATTTTTAATAATGACGGTTCTGTTCTGCCGATTGATTATTCTTACACCGTTGAGGATGATGCAATTGCAACGCCCATTCATGTTGTGGGCGAAATCTTCAACAAAACAGGTATTGTTTCGCTGAAAGCCAAAGCAAAGTTTGATTATGCAACGCAGTGTGCACTTTGTTGCAAACCTTTGGTGCGCCATGCCACCGTTCCGATTCATCACATTCTTTTGACCGAAATGCAGGATGAAGATTTTGACGATCTTTATGTGCAGGTCGAGAATATGCGCCTGTTTGTAGATGAACTGGTTACGGAAGACATTTGGCTTGCTATTCCGTCGCGCTTTTTGTGCAAGGAAGATTGTAAAGGTTTGTGTTCACAGTGCGGGGCCGATCTCAACGAAGCCGAATGCGGCTGTAAAAAAGAAATTGATCCGCGACTTGCCGCATTACAGCAGTTGTTGGGTGAATAAAGTTGTAATACAATTTGGAGGTTTATAAATTATGGCAGTTCCTGCAAGAAGAGTTTCCAAGGCTAGAAGAGATTCCAGACGTTCCAACGTATGGAAAATGAGCGCTCCCCAGCTTGATAAGTGCCCGAAGTGCGGCGAATTCAAGAGAGCTCACAGACTTTGCCCTGCTTGCGGTTACTACAACGGCAGACAGGTCGTTGTTGTTGACGAAGACTGATTTTTCGGTCTGCATTCCGCTATTTTGGTGTGAATCGGTGGAGAAGTCTCACTTCCCCACCTTTTTGCTGTGCAATGAGGTGATGTTCGGTGGCAGTTAAAATTGCAAAAGTTGAAAAGAAATCTGCCTGTTATCGCAAAGGAATGCGTGACGGGGACAGTCTTGTTGCAATCAACGGCAATCTGATAAATGATGTGTTGGATTACCGTTTTTATGCTGCGGACGATATTTTGAAAATCACGTATTGCAATGCAAAAGGAAAAGAAAAAAACAAAAAAGTTCGCAGTAACGGAGATGTTGATTCCATCGGATTGCGTTTTGATACCTATCTTATGGATCGCCATCATTCCTGCAAAAACAAGTGCATTTTTTGTTTCATTGATCAGATGCCTAAAGGAATGCGAAGCAGTTTGTACTTTAAAGATGACGATTCGCGTCTGTCTTTTTTGTTCGGCAATTATATTACCCTGACGGGACTTTCAGAATCCGAAGCGGATCGCATTATAAAAATGCACATCAGTCCCATCAATGTGTCTGTGCACACCATGAATCCCGAACTTCGTGTGCAAATGATGAAAAATCCGCATGCCGGTTCATCTCTGCAACTGCTCAAACGCTTTGCCGATGCCGGAATCAGGCTGAACACACAGCTTGTGCTTTGTCCCGGTATCAATGACGGGGAAGAACTGACTTTCAGTTTGCAATCTTTGGCGGAGTTGGGAGAATATGTGCAGAGTATTGCCGCAGTCCCCGTGGGGCTTACAAAGCACCGCGAAGGATTGTATAATCTTACTGCATATACAAAAGAAACAGCTGAGGATGTTTTGCGCAGGATTGATGCGTTCAATGAAGTGTTGCTGAAAAACGGTAAGCAACGGCTTGCTTTTGCGGCTGATGAATTTTATCTTGCGGCAGAGCGTGAATTGCCGGATGTATCGTATTACGGTGATTTTTGCCAGTTGGATAACGGGGTCGGCATGCTGACTTTGTTGGAAGCTGATTTTGCAGATGCACTTGCACAAGCAACAGAAATTTCGGGCGAGAAAAAAGTGATCGGCTTGGCAACGGGTGTTGCCGCATATCCGTATATATGCAAACTTTCCCGCATGTTTATGCAGAAGTTTCCGCACATTACAATCCGTGTTCATAAAATTGTGAATCACTTCTTCGGTGAATCAGTGACGGTTGCCGGGTTGATTACGGGAAAAGATCTGATCGGCGGATTGCAGAGCAAGGTTTCTGACGAATATTGCATATTGATTCCCGATGTAATGTTGCGCAGTAAAGAAGATCCCGTTTTTCTGGATGATCTGACAGTGGATGATATTTCTGCTTCTGTCGGACGGCAAATAATTCCCGTCGGTAACGGCGGAACGGAATTGTTTGCTGCTCTTTATTCTATGATTGGAGGTTGACGAATATGGCAAAACCGGTTGTTGCCGTTGTGGGCAGACCCAATGTCGGTAAATCAACTTTGTTCAATAAATTGTGCGGTCAACGCCTGTCTATCGTTCACGATACCCCCGGCGTTACCCGTGACCGCATTTATGCGGATTGCGAATGGCTCGGGCGTACTTTTATGATCGTGGATACGGGCGGCATTGAACCGTATTCTGACGATATTATTCTTTCGCAGATGCGCCGTCAGGCACAGATGGCAATCGACAGTGCAGATTGCATTATTTTTGTTACCGATATGCGTACGGGTGTTGTTGCAACGGATGAGGAAGTTGCAACCATGCTTCAAAAAAGCGGCAAACCGATTGTTCTTTGTGTAAACAAGTGCGACCGTGTCGGTGATCCGCCTGCTGAGTTTTACGAATTTTACAATCTCGGGCTTGGTGATCCCGTTGCGGTTTCTGCCGTGCACGGCCACGGTACCGGCGACTTGTTGGATGAGGTTTTGAAATACTTGCCCGACTGTCCGAAAGACAATGAAGATGATGATCTTATCAAGGTTGCCATTATCGGCAAACCCAATGTAGGGAAATCTTCTTTGGTCAATTCTGTTTGCGGCGAAGAACGTGTGCTTGTTTCCAATATTGCAGGAACAACGCGCGATGCCACGGATACGTATGTTGAAAATCGGCACGGCAGATTTATGCTGATTGACACAGCGGGCCTTCGCAGAAAATCCAAGGTTGAAGACAATATTGAGCATTACAGTGTGCTTCGTGCCGTAACGGCTGTTGAGCGCGCGCAGGTCTGTGTTATCATGATTGATGCCACGGAAGGATTCACCGAACAGGATTCCAAAGTGGCAGGGATTGCCCATGAGCAGGGAAAAGCCTGCATTATTGCAGTTAATAAATGGGATGCTGTTGTCAAAGACGGCACGACCATGGATACCTACCGCAAAAAACTGATGAATGATTTTTCATTCATGTCCTATGCGCCGATTATTTTTATTTCCGCAAAAACAGGTCAAAGAATTGACCGTTTGTTTGAACTGATTAAGTTTGTTGATACGCAGAATGCCATGCGTATCACGACCGGCAAACTCAATGAAATTCTTGCCGCAGCACAGGCAAGAGTGCAGCCGCCTACAGACAAGGGCAAGCGTCTGAAAATCTACTACATGACCCAGCCGTCTACAAGGCCGCCCACATTTGTCTGTTTTGTCAATAAAAAAGATCTGTTCCATTACAGCTATCAGCGTTACATTGAAAACCAGATTCGTGAGGTCTTCGGATTGGAAGGAACTCCAATCCGCATGGTTATCAGAGAACGCGGAGAATAAAAACTTAAAAATCGTCTGTTTGCCCGAAAAGAACAGACGATTTTTTTTATTTTTGTTAAAAATAATGTTGTATTTTTTCATGTAACATGTTATAATACTTTTTAATATTATAATAGGAGTAATAGGCAGATGAACAGAACTGAAATTAAGGCGCTTTACACAAAAGCATCGGAATTTGAAAATAAAAATATCACCGTCTGCGGCTGGATCCGTACGGTTCGTGTTTCCAAAAATTTCGGTTTCATGGAAATCAACGATGGCAGTTGCTTTAAGGGATTACAGATTGTTTTTGAAGAAAATAAACTGGAAAATTTTGCACAGATTGCAAAACTCAATGTCGGTGCGGCAGTTGTTGTCAACGGAACATTCCTTCTGACCCCCGAAGCGGCACAGCCTTTTGAAGTGAATGCCGCACAGGTGGAGGTGGAAGGAAATTCCACTCCCGACTATCCGTTGCAGAAAAAACGCCATTCCGTTGAATACTTAAGAACCATCGGGCATCTTCGTCCCCGCACCAACTTGGTCGGTGCCGCCATGCGTGTTCGTTCCGCAGCGGCTTTTGCGATTCACAAGTTCTTCAATGAACGCGGATTCCTGTATGCCCATACACCTCTGATATCCTGCAGCGACTGCGAAGGTGCCGGTGAAATGTTCAGAGTTACCACCCTGGATCCTGTTGATCCTCCGAAAACCGCAAACGGTGAAATTGATTACACGCAGGATTTCTTCGGCAAAAAAGCATTTCTGACGGTTTCAGGCCAGTTGCAGGGCGAAATTATGGCGCAGGCATTCGGTAAGATTTATACTTTCGGGCCGACCTTCCGTGCCGAAAAATCCTATACACAGCGACATGCGGCGGAATTCTGGATGATTGAGCCGGAAATTGCATTTGCCGATCTGCAGGATGATATGTGTCTTGCAGAAGATATGATCAAATTTGTTATCAAGGATGTTCTTGCCGCTTGTCCGCAGGAAATGGAATTCCTGAATAAATTTGTTGACACGGGGCTTATTGAAAGATTGACAACGGTTGCCAATGCAGATTTCGGCAGAGTGACATACACAGATGCCATCAAGATGCTTGAAGAATACAACGACGGTTTTGAATACAAAGTATCCTGGGGGTGCGACCTTCAAACCGAACATGAACGTTGTCTGACTGAAAAAATCTTCAAAAAACCCGTTTTTGTTACCGATTATCCCAAGGAAATTAAAGCATTCTACATGCGTTTGAATGAAGACGGCAAAACCGTCGCCGCAATGGATTGCCTTGTGATGGGCATTGGTGAAATTATCGGCGGCAGCCAGCGTGAGGAACGTCTGGATGTGCTTACCGAGCGCATCAAGGAACTCGGTTTGAGCGAAGAAGACTACTGGTGGTATCTTGATCTTCGCCGTTACGGTTCCACAAAACATGCAGGCTTCGGCCTTGGTTTTGAACGACTTGTTATGTATCTTACGGGTATTTCCAATATCCGCGAAGTGCTTCCGTTCCCGCGCACAACCGGCAGCGCAGATTTTTAATTTATAATAAATTTTACAGGTGATAAACTCATGAAAAAACTCAGCGAATACACTCCCGAAGAACTCGATGTTTTCGAGTATGAAAACAAAATCAAATTCAACGCATTTGTAGATGCAGGGCTGAATATCAATATGGCTCGCGGAAAGCCCGCAAGAGAACAGCTTGATCTTTCCGAAGCGTTCCTCAACTCTGTTACCCATCACACCGGCACCTTCAGCAACAGCGGTGAAGATTGCCGTAACTACGGTCTTCTGTGCGGTATTGAAGAATGCCGCCGACTGTTCGGTGAAATTCTGGATGTGGACTACAACAATGTTATTGCCTGCGGTAATTCCAGTCTTGTTCTTATGTATGACTATATTTCACAGTGCATGACACACGGTGCCGGCGGCCATGCCCCCTGGGCAAAACAGACCGGTGCAAAATTTATTGCCGTTGTTCCCGGTTATGACCGTCACTTTGCCATTGCAGAACATTTCGGCCTTGAAATGATTGATGTCGAAATGACGCGAAACGGTCCCGATATGGACAAAGTGGAAGAACTGATCAAAGATCCGCTTGTTAAGGGTATGTTCTGTGTGCCGAAGTATTCCAACCCCGACGGTGTAACTTATTCTGACGAAGTTGTGACCCGTCTTGCCAAAATGACACCGGCTGCTCCCGACTTCCGTGTTATCTGGGACAATGCTTATGTTTTGCATGATTTCTATGATGACCATGCAAAACTCAAGAATATTATGAAGGAAGCCGCAAAATACGGTCACGAAGATTATTTTGTTGAATTTGCTTCCACTTCCAAAATCACATTCCCCGGTTCGGGTGTGGCTGCGATTGCTGCATCCAACCGCAATATCAACGAAATCAGCGCAAGACTTTCTTTGCAGATCATCAGTTATGACAAACTCAATCAGCTTCGTCATTGCCATGTTTTCAAGAATCTGGAAGATGTGCAGAATCACATGAAACTGCATGCCGCAATTCTGCGTCCGAAATTCCTTGCAGTTGAAGAAGTGCTCGACAGAGAACTGACCGATCTCGGTATTGCAGACTGGACCCATCCCAAAGGCGGTTATTTCATCAGCCTGAATGTCAATGTCGGCTCTGCAAAATATGTCGGTGAGCTTTGCAAGCAGGCTGGGCTTACCATTACAAAAGTCGGTGCAACCTTCCCGTACGGCAAAGACCCCACGGACAGCAATATCCGTCTTGCACCTACCTGTCCGTCTGTGGAAGAACTGAAAATTGCAACCAAAGTTATCTGCACTGCCGCAAAACTCGCCGCGGCAAGAGCATTACGCCATGAAATGGCTGAAGGCTGAGGAGTGAAATAAAGTGCGTATCGGTCACGGTTACGATGTACACCGCTTTGCGGAAAACAGAAAACTGATTCTCGGCGGTGTTGAAATTGAATATACGTTTGGCTTGTTGGGGCATTCGGATGCCGATGTCCTGACCCATGCCGTTTGCGATGCTTTGCTCGGCGCCGCAGCATTGGGCGATATCGGGAAGCATTTTCCCGATACCGATGCGCAGTTTAAAGGTGCAAACAGTATTGAACTTTTAAAATGCGTTGTTGCAAATCTGCACGAACACGGCTATGCCGTGCATAACATCGATGCAACCGTGATTGCGCAAAAACCGAAACTGGCATTGCACATTTCGTCCATGTGTAAAAACATTGCGGATGCGTGCAATACCGATATTTCCAATGTGAATGTAAAAGCAACCACCGAGGAAGGACTCGGGTTTACAGGCGAATTGCTCGGCATTTCCGCCCATGCAGTTGCATTGATAACAGAAAGGGGAGAGAACTGAATGATTGACAGAGTTCTGGATTCCGTGCAAACTTTTGCAACGCAATTCCGCGACTTGCTTTCGAATTTTGATCCGATTACGGATATTTTAGATATCCTGCTGGTTGCATTTCTTATTTACTGTATTTTAATTCAATTACGCAAATCGCAATCCATTCAGGTTATCAAGGGGTTCTTTCTGATTGCTGTTCTTTATATCGTTGCTTCCGTGATCGGTCTGAAAACAACTTCCTACATTTTCTCCAATATGTTCGGCAATTTCATTTTGTTCTTGTTTATCATCTTCAACTATGAAATCCGACAAACATTGGAAAATGCAGGTAAGCGCGGCTTTTCTGCCAAATTATTGTTTTCTTCGAATAATGACAATGAAATCACGGATTGTATCAACGCCGTCTGCCGTGCCTGTTCAACCATGAGTGCATCAAAAACAGGTTCGCTTATCATCTTTGAACGCGACTCTTTGCTTGGTGATCTGCAAAAACAGAGTGTGCCGATCGATTCCGTCACAACATATGAAATGATTTGCGGCATTTTCTATCCGAATACACCCTTGCATGACGGCGCTATTGTAATCAAAGACGGCAGAATTGTTGCCGCGCGTTGTATTGTTCCTTTGAAAAATGATTATGAAATCAATGCACATGTCGGCACCCGCCACAGGGCCGCTTTGAATGTCAGTATCAATTTTGATGCAGTTGCTGTTGTAACCAGTGAAGAAACGGGTATGATCTCGGTAGCTGTTGACGGACAGATGCGCAGAGGCCTTTCCGACGGTGAGCTTCGTGAATTGCTGACCTCGCTGCTGTTGAAACAGAATAACTCACAGAAGCGTTTCTTTGATATTTTTAAACGGGGGGACAAAAATGGCTGATAAAGAACTCATTGCCGGCGGCAAAAAAGAAAAAAATGATATTTTCAGCAGCAAACCCGTTATTTTCCTTATTTCCTTGTTTTTCTCCCTTGCAATATGGTGTGTGGTTTCCATGTATGAAACCCCGGAAACCAACCGTGTTTTTCAGGATGTCAAAGTGCAGATGAATCTCACAGATACTGTACCCGGGCTTCTTGATTTGTCTGTTTTCGGCACAAATGAATTTTATTGCGATGTTACCGTTAACGGCAAAAGTTATCTTGTGAATGATACCACTTTTACATCTGATAAAATTATTGTCAAACCGAAACTGGAAGATATACGCACTCCGGGTGTGTATGAAGTTGAATTGACAGCCCAATTGAGCAACAGCTCTGCGGACATTTCGGTGGTGTCAGTTGAGCCGAAATATATTACTGTCTATTTTGATACAGCGGTGGAAAAAGAATTCCAATTGATTCTTGTCGGCGCAGAGGCCTATTCGGTTGCAGAAAATTGCGTAATAGACAGCATGACATTGCGTCCTGCCACTGTTCTTGCTGTCGGTCCCTCACTTGAAATGAACTATATCCGTGAAATCAGGGCAAATGTTGCTTTCAGCGAACCGATTTCCGTAACCACGCAGCACCCGGTTTCGCTTGAATTTGTTGCGGACGGAAAAAATATCAATTATACCACCATCAAAGAGCAGGAAAGCATTTATCTTGATGTGCAGGTTTCGATAGAAAAAACCTTCGAAACAAAAATTGATTTCCTGAATGCCCCGGAAGGACTTGATTTTGAAAATCTTGTTTCTTATTCGTTGGATGGATACGGAAAAACGCTGACAATGTATGTTCCGACGGAAAGTGAAGCATTGATGTCTGCTAACAGCATTACCGTGGGCAGAGTGGATATGTCAGCTGTTTCTCTTGCTTCTGTGCAGACGGTAACAGCGGAACGCTATAACAGAAGCATTTTTTATGATGTTTTGCCCGAAACATTTGATGTGGTGCTCAACATAGATACAAATGCCTTAACAGAAGTGTCTGTTTCAGTGCCTGTTGTATACAACGGCGACAATGCAGAGTTGTATACATTCGGTGCAAGAGTGGAAAATATCACCATCATCTGCGATGCTGAAAAGGCTGATTCCTTGGAGCTTACCAAAATATATGCCGAACCGAATGCTTTGCAGCTTAATAAACTTGCCGCAGGTGAACACACAGTGGATGTTTCCGTTGTTTTGCCTGATGATTGTGACTATGCCTGGGTTGCAGGAAAATACACGACCTCTGTTTTGGTCATTGAATAATGTGGTGAACGGATGACAAAAAGAATAAAACAAACGGCGGCAGTGCTTGTCCTGTTGTTGTTTTTGCTTTGCATCAACGGTTGCAGTTTTGATTTTGCCTCTGTTGAAAGTCTGATGCGTGCCCCGAAACTGACCGGCGAATCGGCTGAAATTGAACGTGCATTTGAAACAGCGGTAGGGAATTCTGTGTCATTGCTTTCCCCGAGATCGGGAGAATACAGAACGGCATTTGTTCTGTATGACTATGATGCGGACGGCAGAGAGGAAGCCATTGCGTTCTATTCCGATAATGCAACGGCACATATTCATTTTCTTGACTATGTCAACGGTGAATGGGTTTCTTGTGATGATGAAATCGGCAGTGAAAATGAAGTGCATGAATTGTTATTCAGAGATCTTAACAATGACGGGATTGTTGAAATCATCGTTAATTTTAACTCCAAGCACAGCAATCGTACAATGTCGGTTTATTCTGTTACGCCAACATCACAGGACGGTCTTCTGCAGGTGCAATTGATGTCTACCGTGCAGTATTCTTCCTATGTGTGCATGGATATGGATTTTGACGGTTCCGCGGAAATTCTTTATACCGTTCTTGAAGTTTCTGTGGACACGGGTGTTAACATTCCGTTTGTTCGCGTGTTGAAGCATGTGCATGATTCGCAGGGCAGTCGCATGGATGTGGTGGCATCTTTACCCTTGTATAACGGTATAACTGCCATTGCTGCCCTTGCTGCGGATTCCTTTGAAAATCAGGTTCGTGTGTATATAGATTGTTTATATCATGATGCGCAAACTATGATCACGGAAGTGGTTACCTGGACAGCTGACAGCGGATATATGCTTTTGCTGCATAAGCATGAATCTGCTTCTTTGCTGAAAACAACAAGATCTTCTGCATTATACACCGAAGATCTTGACAAGGACGGGGTAATGGAAATTCCCGGTGAATACGAAATGCCTGCATCAGTTTTCAGTAATGTAGCGGAAGGGTTGATCCCCATAGCCGTCGGCAGAAATCAATACCACTGCATGAATGACGGAACATTGGCGCTTGTTAAAGCCGAATTTCAAGATCCGTCGGGATGCTTTGTGATGGATCTTCTGCAACTTGGTTATTACGGCAGGGTGAGTATTTCTTATGATTTTGTTGCAGAAGAAACCGGATTTTATCTCTATGATTCGGTGAAATCGGCACGCGGTGAGCGTTTGTTTTCGATCTCACTGAAAGAAATAAACGGTGAAACGGGAGTCATTTTTGATATCAGTGAAACAGGAACAGCCCTTGGTTTGACCCCCGATTTGATTCGCAGTGCAATGACAATGATTGAAACGGAAGTGAATTGATTGAAAAGAGTATTGATCGCTGAAGATGAACGTTCCATTCGCGAATTTGTTGTCATCAATCTCAAACGCAGCGGTTTTGAGGTTGTGGAGGCAGAAAACGGTGAACAGGCGATCGCTTTATACAATGAATATAGCGGTGATTTTGATATTGCTTTGTTGGATATCATGATGCCGTTGGTGGACGGTCTTGAGGTTTGCAAATATCTGCGCAGTAAAAGCAGCACCCTCGGCATTGTTATTTTGACCGCAAAAACACAGGAAATGGACAAGGTTACCGGGTTGCTGGTCGGCGCTGATGATTACATTACAAAGCCGTTTTCGCCGTCCGAGTTGATGGCAAGAATTGATGCCATATATCGCCGTGTGACTATCAATAAGCAGCTCACACGCCAAAGCAATGAATATTCCGATTTGTTGACCTCCGGCGTGTTTGCTCTTAATCTTCGCAGCCGTACCTTGACGAAAAACAACAAACCTGTTGAATTAACGCAAGTTGAATTTCAATTGATGGAATATTTTTTCAGCAATCCCGATGTTGCTTTGCACCGCAATGAAATTCTGAAATATGTTTGGGGTACATCTTATTACGGCGATGATAAGGTGGTTGATGTGAACATCCGCCGTTTGCGCATGAAGATTGAGGACACCCCCTCCAAACCTGAACATCTGACTACAATCTGGGGAATCGGCTACAAGTGGATTCCTTAACATACAGGAGATGATAATTTGTTCGGAATGTCCATCACCAAACGATGGTTGTATTCTACAATTGTTGTCATTACGCTTATTCTGATCTGTGTTGCTGTTATGGTTTCTTTTGTTTTTAAAGATTATTACCATGATTATGCAAAAGACAGAATTTATTCCATCAGCCAAAGCACGGCAATTGCAAACTATTTCAGTGCCTATCTGAATGCCGATAAAGAAACATTTGCCAATTGCGCCAGATCTTATGTGGAAGATTTTGATTATACCAACATCTGCGAAGTGTGGGTGCTGGATCGAGAAGGGGCTGTTATTGTTACATCCACCGGCTTTATGCCGCAGGAAGCAGTGTGCAAGGATTATGATGCCGCATTGCTTTCTTCAAGCGGTAAAGGTGAATGGACAGGTTCTTTTGCATCAGGCGAAACGGTGTTTGCACTGACGGTTCTTTTGCCGAAAACAGACGGTATCAACAATGGGGCCGTGCGGTTCATAACATCATTGGCAGATATTGACAGACAATGGCACAATATGAATATTTTGATTTCTGCTGTCTGCGTTTTCGCTCTGCTTCTTGTGTTCTTTTCGGGCTGGTTTTTTATCCGTTCCATTGTAAAACCCGTTAATCTTCTTAATGATATCACAAAACGAATTGCGGCAGGCGATTTTGCAGTCAGAACACTTTCTTCTGACAGAGATGATGAAATTGGCGAACTTTGCCGTTCTATTGACTTTATGACCGAAGAACTCGCAAGAACAGACAAACTGAAAAACGACTTTATTTCAACAGTTTCCCATGAACTGCGCACGCCGCTGACCGCCATAAAAGGTTGGACAGAAACCCTGCGCGATGTTCCTGCTGAAGATACACAGGTTTTCGAAAGCGGACTGCGAGTTATTGCGGATGAAACGGAACGGCTTTATTCGCTTGTTGAGGATTTATTGGATTTCTCAAAAATAGAAAGCGGCAGAATGACCTTGCGATTGACTTTGATCGATGTGCTTGCCGAATTGGATATGGCTGTGTATGTTTTCAAAGACAGAGCCGAACGCGAAGGCATCACGATCGAATATGAATCACCTGCATTCACGGCGCCTATGATGGGGGATGCAGACCGACTCAAACAGGTATTTGTTAACATTCTTGATAATGCCGTGAAATATTCTTCTGTCGGTGGCAAAATCCTCGTTACCGCATTGGCAGAAAATGAGCAGTTGATTGTTTGTGTGCAAGATAACGGATGCGGTATTTCTGCCGAAGCATTGCCGCATGTAAAAGAAAAATTCTACAAGTCCAATCTTTCCGCAAAGGGCTCGGGTATCGGCCTTGCGGTTTCGGATGAAATCATCACACGGCACGGCGGTTCGATTGAAATCAGCAGCCGCCCGCATGTGGGCACATTGGTTGCTATCCGATTACCTTTGGCGGCAGAAGATCAACAGGACGGAAAGGATAATTAAAATGAGTAAAAAACAACATGTCACCAGTGTCGGCGGGCAAGCCCTCATTGAAGGTATTATGATGAACGGCCCGAAAGGGGCTGCCATGGCTGTGCGCAAACCTGACGGTGAAATTCATGTTGAAATGAAAGATTTCAAACATATTAAAGACAAGGTTCCGTTTCTCGGCTGGCCGATCATCAGAGGTGTTGTCAATTTTGTTGAAAGCATGTTAATCGGTTATAAGTGCCTGATGGCTTCCGCAGAAATTTCGGGGCAGCTTGAAGAGGAAGAAAAGCCCGAAAATATGGGAAAAATCGACCGTTGGCTGTCTGAACACCTGAATGAAAAAGTGTTTTCTGCCCTGATGGTTGTTGCCACCGTGCTTGCATTTGCTATTTGCTTTTTGCTTTTTATGTATGCGCCGACTAAGCTGTTTGAGCTGTTTAACGGTTTGCTGATTGCAAAAGCTAATACGGATTTGATCAGTCTCCAGCCTTTGTTTGAAGGCATTTTAAAGATGATCCTTCTTGTTCTTTATATGTTTTTTGTGTCAAGAACCAAAGATATCAAGCGGGTATTCATGTATCACGGTGCAGAACATAAAGCAATCTTCTGTTATGAAGCAGGGGAAGAACTGACAGTTGAAAACGTAAAAAAACAGAAGCGATTTCATCCCCGGTGCGGCACCAGTTTCATTTTTGTGGTGCTGATTATCAGTGTTTTTGTAACCACCATTCTGCGCTTGATCGTTCCTGAAACGATAACAGGCATTCTGTGGGTTGCATTGAAACTGTTGATTCTGCCTTTGATTATGGGAATCGGATATGAATGTATCAAAATTGCAGGCAAGCATAATAACATTTTTACCCGTATTTTGACGGCACCCGGTATGTGGATGCAAAGAATTACCACCAATGAACCTACCGATGATATTATTGAAGTGGGAATCATTGCTTTAAAAGCGGTTATTACCGACAACCCCGAAGATGATGCAGTATGAAAACATTCGGTGAACTGCTGCAACAGGGGGAGAAGTTTTTGTTTCAGCACGGCATCGAAGATGCTGCATTTGATGCAAAAGAAATTGTTTTGTTTGCTTCCGGCTTTAACAGAAGCGCATTCTCGTTGCAACTTTGCGATGTGACAACAGAAGATGTAAGTTTGCACATACAAAGCATGCTGCAAGAGCGTGCAAACGGAAAACCGTTGCAGTATATTCTCGGTGAATGGGATTTTTACGGCAATACTTTTGTCGTGTTTCCCGGTGTGTTGATTCCTCGTCCCGAAACGGAAGAATTAACGGATATCGCTATACGATATATAAAAGAAAACAATTGTAAAACAATTTACGATGTTTGTGCCGGCACGGGCTGTATCGGGCTTTCGGTTGCCGTTGCATGCCCTGATGTGCAGGTATATTTGTTTGAACTGTATGAAAAACCTTTGCAGTGCCTTCGCGAAAATGCTGAAAAACTGCATTTGCAGAATGTGCACATTGTTGTTTGTGATGCTCTGAATCCGCGAATTGAACAAATTCCTTCTGCTGATGTAATCATATCCAATCCGCCGTATATTCCGGCAGATGAATTACAATCTTTACAAAAGGAAGTCTTACAGGAACCCTTGACAGCACTTGACGGCGGGGAAGACGGACTCGTCTTTTATCGCGCATTGTCCTCCCGATGGTTCTGTAAATTAAATCCCGGCGGCGGCATGTTCTTTGAGTGTGCAGAGAATCAACCGAAAATGATTGTTGATTTGTTTATTTCGCAACATGCAGAAATCAAAAAAGCTGTCGGCTTGAAAGATTTTTACGGTCTTCACCGTTTTGTGATTATTGAAAAATAAGCATTGAAAGGATGAAACGAGAATGGTATTGTCTTTGTTGACCTTATTGCTGTCCGGTGATGTTGCGCGGGCAGATATCATCGAAATGATGATTTGTTTTGCCGCGCTGTTGTTTTGTATGTTTGTCAGCCTGCCTGTGCATGAATCGGCGCATGCCTATGCCGCCTATCGGCTCGGGGATGAAACAGGACGGCTCAGCGGCAGAATTTCACTGAATCCTTTTGATCATCTGAGCTTTGCGGGAACCATGTTGATGTTGTTTATAGGGGTTGGTTTTGCAAAACCCGTTCCTGTTAACATCCGCAACTTTAAAAACAGAAAGCTCGGCTTCGCTCTGACAGCTGTTGCGGGACCGCTTTCCAATATTCTGATGTCGGTTGCGGCTGTGCTTGTGGCGGCGTTGATTGCCGCTTTCGCAGCACCCTCCAATGCGGCTGTTTTGCTGAATTTGTTCTTTTTCTATATTGCGGTTTATAATTTTGCACTTGCTTTGTTTAATCTGATTCCGATTCCGCCGCTTGACGGATCGCGCTTGGTAACTTTGGTTTTGCCTGACAAGTATTATTATAAACTTTTGCAGTATGAACGTTATTTTATCTATATTATTCTTGGGCTTTCTTTTTTGAACAACAGAATCGGTTTGTTGCCCTCGTGGAGTGATGCCGCTTTTATTGTTGTTTCTTTTCTTGAAACATTTCTTATCAATATTTTTCATTAAACAAAGGATTTTAAATGGATATTATTCAGTATAAATTGGATGTTTTCGAAGGGCCTTTGGACCTGCTTTTGCATCTGATCACCAAACACAAACTGAATATCAATGACATTTCGATTTTTGCACTTGTTGAGCAATATACCGCATTCATTGCGAATGTGGCAGATGAAGATCTTGAACAGGCAAGCGAATTTCTGGAAATGGCGGCAAGATTGGTGCACATCAAAACTGTTTCGCTTTTGCCGGTTTATGAAGAATCGCAGACGCTTAAGAAAGAACTTGAACGGGAACTGATTGAATATCGCGATTGCAAAATTCTTGCCAATGAATTGTCAAAACAGACGGATGGTTTTTCTTCGTTTGTTCGCACGGCGGAGCCGATTCCTGCGGATATGACCTATCGTCGTGTGCATGATGCAACGGAGCTTACAAGAGCCTACCTGAATGCTGTCGGCAAACGCTTGCGCAGACTGCCGCCGCCGTTCGATTCATTCAAAGGCATTGTTGCAAAAAAGATTGTTTCTGTGTCTGTCACTATTCGCAGTGTTGTCAAACGCATTGCAGGAAAAGGAAAACACAGTTTTCATGCTATTTTTGAACAAGCGGAAAGTCGCAGTGAGCTGGTTGCCACATTTCTGGCAGTACTTGAACTGACAAAAAGAAAAAACATTTTGCTTGAAGACGGCGACGACGGAAAACTTTGCGTGACCTTATTGAGTGAGCCGGAAGGGGATATTGATTTTGAATGAAGAAATGAACAGATTGCAGAATGCTGTTGAAGCGGTTGTGTTTGCCTCGGGCGAACCCGTGGAAGTGCAGAAGATTGCCCAGGCATTTGCAATGAATGAAAATGATATCCGCGAAATTCTGGATCGTCTTGTTGTTATTTATGAAGAAAGAAAATGCGGGATTGTTCTGAAAAAACTCGGCGAATCTTATCAGTTTTTGTCTCGCCCCGAATATGTTGAAGATATCCGAAAAGTGCTTGATGTGCGCAGAAATCAGCCTTTGAGTCAGGCGGCATTTGAAGTGCTTGCCATCATTGCCTACAATCAACCCGTTACAAAATCGTTCATTGAACAGGTCAGGGGGGTCGATTGCAGTGGTGTTGTGGGAACTTTATGCCAAAGAGATTTAATAGAAGAGTGCGGAAGACTTGACTTACCGGGTCGACCTTTGCTATACTGTACAACAACAAACTTTTTAAGATGTTTTTGTTTGTCATCTCTGGAAGAACTTCCGGAACTGCCGGAAGACAATGAAGGTCTTGCGGCGTTGGAGGGACTTTCCAATACCGACGGTGTGATAAGCGGACAGATTTCCATTTTATAAGGAGGTGCTCTTGTTTGGGTGTCGTTCTTTTGATATTGAAGATCATAGGCTGGATGATCCTTGCTATCCTTGCCATTGTAATCGCGGCACTGTTTGTAAAAATACGCATTGTTGCAGATTACGGTGAAGAAAAAAAGGTTTCAGTGCGTTGGCTTTTTTTGAATATCCCCGTATTCCCGATGAAGAAAAAACAGAAAACGAAGAAACAGAAAAAAGGAGACACTGCAGCAGTTGAACAGCAGGTTGAACCTGAACCGGTGAAAACGGAAGAACCTGCACCGCCTGCACAACCGCAGTCGACTGATCAGCAACCTGCTGCTGATGTCGCCGAAATAGCGACGGCGACGAATGCGGCACAGGGAAAACCGAATATTTTAAATATATTCATGGAATCCAACGGCGGTGTCGAAGGCATTATCCTTTTGATTCAAGAATTGTTTTCTTATCTTGGTTCCTTCTTCGGCGGCACGCTTCATGCTTTTGTTGTGGACGAGCTTATGGTGGATATGACCGTTACTAAAAATGATGCAGCACAAACTGCGATCTATTACGGTCAATTGTGTTCTACCGTTTTTCCGATGCTCGGTGCATTTGTTACAAAATATAAAGTCAGAAAATATGACTTTAATATCACCCCTGATTTCTTGGCCAGAAAGAGCACGGCAGAAATGCATATTTCTTTTTGGTTCAGACCTGCAAGATTGATCGGTGAAGTTCTTTTGCTGGTCGGCCGTCTTGTATTTAAATTCGGTTTCAAAGTCGCGTTCAGAATGCTCAAACCCGTGTTGCAATCACGGAAAAAGGCTGATAATAATAAAGCAAATAATAATACAGAAGAAAGTGGTGTTTCTAATGAGTGAAAAGAAAGCAGCAGGCATCCTTGCCACAACCATCGAAAAAGTGCGTCAGTTGGTTGACGTCAGCACCATCATCGGTGAACCCATGATGGTAGCCGACGGTCTGACCGTTATCCCCGTATCCAAAGTCACTTACGGCTTTGCTTCGGGCGGCTCTGATTTCCCCTCCAAGAACAATGTTGAATTGTTCGGCGGCGGCGGTGGTGCAGGTGTCACCATTACGCCTGTTGCATTCCTCGTTGTCAAGAACGGTGAAGTTTCGGTCAAATACATTGCTGCTGATGACAATGCCGCAGAACGTATTGTTAACCTTGTTCCCGAAATGTTCGACAAGGTAACGGGTGTTATTGACAAGCGCAAAGCAAATACAGCGGAATAAGTTTTTAAGACTGTCCATACATATGTATGGGTGGTCTGATGAAAAGCAAACTAGTCTGTATTTGTGTCCTTTTAATTGTATTCAATATGGTATTTTCGGCTGATGCGGCATCTTTGCAGGTATCAGCCAAAAGTGCTGTTCTGATTTGTGCCGATACGGGGCAGATTATTTATGAGCACAACGCACAAGAAAAACTGTCCATGGCGAGCACAACCAAAATCATGACTGCACTTCTTGCAATTGAAAACTTATCCCCGCAGGCGGAAATTTCAATCGGCAATGAAGTGCTGAATGTGGACGGAACTTCGCTCGGTTTAAAACCGGGAGATCGAATTCGTGTCTATGATCTTCTTGTCGGGTTGATGCTGTCTTCGGGGAATGATGCGGCAAATGCTGTTGCTGTTGCCGTCAGCGGTTCAATGGGTGCTTTTGCAGACCTTATGAATCGCAGGGCTGTGCAGATTGGCATGCAGGGCACTTCTTTTGTTACGCCGTCAGGCTTAGATGATGAAAATCATTATTCCACGGCTTATGACATGGCATTGCTGACGAGAGAGGCTTTGCAGAATGAAGTGTTTGCAGATATCGTAAGCAAATACACCGCAACCATACACATCGGCAGCAAGAAGATATGGCTTAAAAACCATAACCGTTTGCTGCAATCCTACAATGGATTGATCGGTGTAAAAACAGGTTTTACCAAAAAAAGCGGCAGATGCCTTGTCACCGCTGCAGAGCGCGACGGGGTGCGGCTGATTGCGGTCACATTGAAAGCACCCGATGACTGGAATGACCATCGGGCACTGTTGGATTACGGTTTTTCCGAAGTCAAACGCTTTTCGGTTTGTGAATACATGCCGCAGTATTATGTGGATGTGGTCGGCGGCAAATCGAACAGCGTTGCCTGTGTGCCTGCGGCGGAAATGGTGTACTCTGCCTTGCAGCCTTTAACGGAACTTCAGTTGCAGGTCACAACCGTGCCGTTTGTGTATGCCCCTGTTCAAAAAGGGGATATTCTCGGCAAAATCACTTGTTTTTATAACGGAATAAAGATTTCGGAAGTGCCTTTGTGTGCAACGGATGATGTTGAATTCAATGCACCGGTTATACAAGAGAAAACAAATAGACAACATTGGTTGCAATTATTAAGCGGATGGTTTTCTTATGGATGAATTGATCAGATTACAAAAATATATGGCAGATTGCGGCATTGCTTCGCGCAGAAAATGTGAAGAACTGATTGCCGCAGGTCTTGTTAAAGTGAACGGAGAAACAGCACAGGTCGGTGATAAGATATCCCCGAAAAAAGATGTTGTTTCCGTCAACGGAAGAAAAGTTACGCAGGAAAAAGATTATGTCTATGTCATGCTTAACAAGCCCAGAGGCTTTGTTACCACTATGAGCGACGAGATGGACAGAAAATGCGTTGCGCAATTGGTTGCAGATGTGGGCAAGCGTATTTATCCCATCGGCAGACTGGACCGTGATTCTGAAGGCCTGCTTCTGTTTACCAATGACGGTGAGTTTGCAAATGCACTGACGCATCCCTCCAAGCATATTGCAAAAAATTACCGTGTTACCGTAAAACCCAAAATTACGCAGGAACAGTTGAACATTCTGACTTCCTCTATTATGATCGACGGCAGAGAAACACTGCCTGCTACCGTCAATGTGATTGCGGATGATCCCGACAGAACGGTGCTCGAAATCATTTTGTATGAAGGCAGAAACCGCCAGATCAGAAGACTTTGCGAAGAAGCGGGACTGCTTACCGCAAGGTTGAAAAGACAATCTGTCGGCGGCGTAAAACTCGGTATGCTCCAACCCGGTGAATGGCGTTATCTTACCAAAGAGGAAATCGTATCCCTGAAAAGGCAGAGCAGTAACAGAAAGTAAGAGGAAATAGTATGACAAAAAGCATGACAGGCTTCGGCAGAGCCGGTGAACTTGTCGGTAATCTCAATATCACGGCAGAAATCAAAAGTGTCAATGCCCGCTACCTTGAATTTTATCCTAAAATCACGAAAGCATATTCTTTCATTGAAGAAAAGCTTCGTTCCTATGTGCAGGAAACCATTTCACGCGGTAAAGTTGAAATGACGGTCATCATTGATTCGCTGGATGAAGCAGATGTGATTGTTGAAATCAATCAATCCCTTGCTGCGGGGTATTATAATGCCGTTACCGCACTTGCCGAAAAATTCGGTCTGAATGCAGGTGACAGTGTTTCAATGCTTACCTCGCACAGTGATATTTTTACCGTGCGCAAAGCACCCGCCGATGAAGAAGCTGTTTGGGCAGCTGTGAAAACGGTTGTTGAAAAGGCAGTGGCAAACTTTATTGCCATGCGCGAAACCGAAGGTGCAAAGCTCAAAGAAGATATTCTCAGCCGCGGTGCAAAGATTATTGAGCATGTCTGTTTTGTTGAAGAACGTTCTCCGCAGACCGTGCGTGAATACAATGAAAAAATGCTTTCCCGTATGCGCGAATTGCTGCAGGATGCAAAGGTGGATGAACAGCGTCTGCTTACGGAAGCTGCCATTTTTGCCGATAAAGTTGCGGTGGATGAAGAAACAGTCAGACTGCGCAGTCACATTGCACAGCTTGGTGAAATTTTTAAAAGCGAAGAGCCCGTGGGCAGAAAACTTGATTTCCTTGTGCAGGAAATAAACCGCGAAGCCAACACCATCGGCTCCAAGGCGCAGGATGTTGAAATTGCAAAGCGTGTAATTGAAATCAAGGCTGAAGTGGAAAAGATTCGCGAACAGATTCAGAATATAGAATAAAACGAGGGGATCCATATGAAACTTATCAATGTCGGTTTTGACAATGCTGTGAATGCGGATCGCATTGTTGCTGTTGTTGCCCCCGACAGTGCCCCGATCAAGCGTCTGATGCAGGCAGCCAAAGAACAGGGCAGATTGTTGGATGCAACGCAAGGTAGAAAAACGGCATCGGTCATTATTACAGATTGTGATTATGTGATCTTATCATATCTGACAGCAGACAGAATCGTCGGAATGGATTAAAAAGAGCAGGAGAAGAACGGATGGCAAATGAAAATACAGGCCGCTTGTTGATTATTTCCGGGCCTTCCGGCTGCGGCAAAAATACGGTTTATGATGCACTGGCTCTGCGCGACAAGGAAATCGGACAAACTGTATCCGCCACAACAAGAAAACCGCGTGACGGCGAACGCGACGGTGTCGATTATTATTTTATCACCGAAGAAGATTTTCTGAATAAAATCAATAACAATGAATTTGTTGAACATGTTCACTATGCAACCAATTATTACGGCACGCTGCGCTCGGAAATTGACCGTGTGCTGAAACTGTATAAAAAAGTTGCTATGGTCATTGAAGTAAACGGAGCGTTGAATATTAAAAAGATGTACCCGGAAGCAGTTTCCGTGTTTTTGATGCCGCCGAGTAAAGAAGTGCTTGTGGAACGCATCAATTGTCGTGGCACAATGGATGCAGATGAACTTGCGCGCAGAATGAAAACAGCGGAAGAAGAAATGCAGAAAAGCTGTGAATATGACTATGTAGTTGTCAATGATGTGCTTGAAAATGCAGTTGAAGAAATATATAATATTTTAAATTTATAAAAGGATGTATGAATCATGATTAATGTTGACCTGAATACCTTGCTTAAGGACGGCATCAGCCGCTATTCCCTTGTTGTTGCAACCGCAAAGCGTGCAAGAGATATCACCGATCAAGCCATTGCTGAAAAGGAAAGCCTCATCGAAAAGCCTGTCACCTTGGCTGTTGCTGATTTTCAGAGTGAAAAATTTGCAATCGTTGAATCCAAAGATGCAGAATTCTGATTTGCAGGTTGAAAGATTTTCGTATTGCAAAGGTGGCTGTTGAAAACAGCACCTATCGTTTTGACAAACTGTTTTCTTATCTGATTCCTGACGCTCTGTCAGATACTCTTCTGCCGGGGTGTCGGGTTTTTGTGCCTTTCGGCAGGGGGAACACAAAAAGACAGGGTTTTGTTTTTGCAGTCGAAGATGCAAAAAAGGAAGAAAATTGCGAAAACTTAAAAGAAGTCTTCAGCGTCTTGGATGCCTTTCCAATTCTGAATGCAGAACTGATAAAAGTTGCCGAATTTCTTGCAGAGCAGACATTCTGTACTTATTTTGAGGCCGTCCGTGCATTGCTGCCCAAAGGACTTACCATGAAAACGGTGCGTTGCTACCGTGCGGCTGTTTCAGCAGATACGGCAGAAATGGAGGCTCTTTCGGACGATGAAAAACTTGTGTTGCAAGCTGCTTTAAAACGCGGCGATTTTGTGCCTGAACGAACCTTGCTGAAGGTTTTGCAGCTGAAAGAAGACAACGGTGTGCTTCGCAATCTGCAAAAACGTGGTCTTCTTGAAGCAAACCGCAGTGTTTTGCGAACGGGCGGTGAGAAAAATATTTCACTTGTACGGTTAACGGATCCTGCCATGGAAACTGAAGATTATGACTTGACGCCACGACAGGCAACGGTTTATGCCTTGTTGCGTGATGTTACTGCCGCATCCGTAAAAGAGCTTTGTTACTATTGCGGCTGTACATCTGCTGTTGTTGCGGCGTTGATCAAAAAAGGTGCTGCGGAATTTTTTGAAGTAAAAGTGGATCGCAGTCCGGGAAAGAATTTTTCCGCAGACAACAGAACCATTGAACAGTTAAAACTGAATGAATCGCAGAATAAGGCTTTTCAATCACTGTATGAAGCTTACAGTACAAAGCAACGAAGAACAGCCCTTTTGTTTGGTGTTACGGGAAGCGGAAAAACCAGTGTTTACCTGAAACTGATCGATGCTGTGCTGCAAGAGGGGAAAAACTGCATTGTTCTTGTTCCTGAAATTTCTTTGACTCCGCAAACCGTATCCGTTTTTTCTTCTTATTTTGGTTCACAAGTGGCGGTTCTGCACAGCAGTTTGTCTGTCGGTGAACGTTATGATGAATGGCAACGAATCAAAAACGGCGATGTGCGTATTGTTGTCGGAACAAGAAGTGCAGTGTTTGCACCGCTGGATAATATCGGACTGATCGTTATTGATGAAGAACAGGAACATACGTATAAATCAGAAATGACACCGCGGTATCATGCGCGCGATGTTGCCGAATTTCGCTGTAAAAATCACAATGCACTGTTGGTGCTGGCATCAGCGACCCCTTCTGTGGAATCGTATGCCTATGCTTTGAACGGGCGTTATCTGCTTTGTGAATTGGCAGGGCGTTATGGAACGGCAGTGTTGCCGACGGTCAGCACAGTGGATATGAGCGACAAGACCTTGCGCGACCCGTTTTTTGCAGTTTCCAAGCCGTTGGCGGCTGAAATCGAAAAAAATCTTGCAAACAAGCAGCAGACTATGCTGTTGATGAACCGCAGAGGATACAATACCTTTGTTGTGTGCAGTTCCTGCAAAAAGGTAATGACTTGCCCGTCATGCAGTATTTCTCTGACTTATCATGCTGCAAATAATCGGTTGATGTGCCATTATTGCGGGTATTCAACCCCGTTTGCAGAAAATTGCCCGTCCTGCGGTGAGCATAATATTCGCTATTCCGGGGTTGGAACACAGCGTCTGGAAGAAGAACTGCAACACCGCTTCCGTGAAGCGAGAATTCTGCGCATGGATGCTGATACCGTCGGTGTGCGCCATGCGCATTCGGATGCGCTTTCTGCCTTTGAACGCGGAGAATATGATATTCTTCTCGGCACACAGATGATAGCAAAGGGACTTGATTTTCCGAAAGTCACCCTTGTTGGTGTCATAAACATAGATCAGCAGGTTTATAATGATGACTACCGATCTGCTGAAAATTCATTTGATCTTCTGACCCAGGTCGTCGGCCGTGCAGGGCGTTCCGGCTTACCCGGACGCGCCATCATACAGACTATGGTACCCGAAAACGGTGTGCTTGCACTGGCATCACGGCAAGATTACAAAAAGTTTTTTGCGGATGAAATCAAAATCCGCAAATCTATGATCTATCCGCCGTATTGTGATATTTGTTTGCTTGGTTTTACCGGGGAAGATCAGTTCAAGGTCACAAGCACCGCGCGTCTGTTTCTTGAAGCACTGATCGAAGAAAATAACAAAATTCCAACACCGCATAAGATGATTGTCTTGGGGCCCCAACCGCCGCGCATTGCCAAAATCAGCAATAAATTCAGACAGCGGTTGCTGATCAAGTGTAAAAACACTGCCTCATTCAGAGAATTCTTAAGTCGGTTACTCAAACAATTTGACGGAAATAAAGAATTTAAAGATATAGCAATTTTTGCGGATATGAATCCGCTTACATCACTATAAATAAGAAAGGAAATGTGCAATTTTGCACAAGGAGAAAATGTATGGCTTTGCGTACAATCAGAACCGATGATGATCCTATCCTGCGTAAAAAGAGCAGACCTGTTGAAAATTTTGATGAACGTCTTTTTGAATTGCTTGATGACATGAAAGATACTCTTATCAAAGCCGAAGGACTCGGTCTTGCCGCTGTGCAGGTCGGTGTGCTTCGCCGTGTTGTCATTATCAATATGGACGGCAAATTTGTGGAACTCATCAATCCCGAAATTGTTAAGCAAGAAGGTGAGCAGAAAGAAGCAGAAGGCTGCCTTTCTTTGCCGCGCCGTGCAGGTGTTACCAAAAGGCCGTATTCCGTGCGCATTCATGCGTTTGACCGCTTTGGAAAGAAGCATGCTTATAACGGCACGGAGTTGATGGCACGTTGCTTCTGCCATGAAATTGACCATCTGGACGGCATTCTCTATTCTGACCGTCTTGCACCCGGTGAAACCCTGTATCCGACGGAGGGATAAAAATGCGTATTGTTTTTATGGGCACACCCGATTTTGCGGTTCCTAGTTTAAAAGCATTGTATGAAAACGGACATGAGATTACATTGGTTGTTACCCAACCCGATAAGCCGCAGGGTAGAAAACAGATTCTGACTCCGTCGCCCGTCAAGGAGTTTGCAACAGCACATAATATTCCTGTTTATCAGCCCGCTTCTATGAAAACGCAGGAAGCCTATGAGCGCATTGTTGCAGAACAGCCGGACTACATTGTTGTTATTGCGTTCGGCAAAATCTTGCCGCAAACTGTGCTGGATATTCCGAAATATGCTTGCATCAATGTGCACGGCTCGCTTCTGCCGCGTTACAGAGGTGCCGCACCGATTCAATGGTCCGTGCTCAACGGCGATACCGTAACAGGGGTTACCACCATGCTGATGGATGCGGGAATTGATACGGGCGATATTCTTTTGCAAAAAGAAACGCCGCTTGATCCCCTTGAAACAGCAGGGGAATTGTTTGACCGTCTTGCAGAATTGTCTGCTCCCGTTTTGCTTGAAACGCTTGATTTGTTTGCAAAAGGTGAAATTGCCCCCATAAAACAAAACAATGAAAAAGCAGATTATGTAACGATTCTCAAAAAGGAAAATGCTTTGATTGACTGGACAAGAGATGCAAAATCCTTGCACGATCATGTCAGAGGTATGAATCCTTGGCCTGTTGCTTTTACAAAACTCGGCGGAAAAACTTTGAAAATATTTGAAACGCGTGTCAGCGAACGTGTTTTTGGACATGATATCGGTGAAGTAACGGCTTGTGACGGTAAGTTGTTTGTGCGTTGCGGTGCCGATTCCTGCTTGCAGATTTTGTCTTTGCAACTTGAGGGCGCTAAAAGACTGGAGGCAGATGTGTTTCTGCGCGGCAGATCTTTTGTTGAAAAAACGATTTTAGGTATTGATTAAGGAAGTGGGATAAATGTATTTTGATCCTTATTATCTGATGTTTGTTGTTCCCGCTTTTCTTTTGGCATTGGGTGCACAAATTCTTGTAAAGAGCACCTATAAAAAAATGTCTAAAGAAATGAATGCACGCGGTGTCACAGGTGCGCAGGCTGCCATGGCAGTGCTTCGTCATTACGGCATCACCGATGTGCGTGTTGAGGCAACAAGAGGAAAACTGACAGACCATTATGACCCGAAAAATAAGGTGATCCGCTTGTCGGAAGGTGTATATAATACTTCTTCCGTTGCCGCTGTCGGCATTGCTGCGCACGAAGCGGGACATGCCGCACAGCATGCACAAAGTTATGCACCTATTCGTGTCAGAAACGCGATTTTGCCTGTTTGCAACATTGCCTCCTATGCAGGTATTCCGCTTGCAATGATTGGTTTTTTCCTTGGTTTTGAACCGTTGATTATTGTTGGCCTTGCCCTTTATTCCGCAATTGCTGTTTTTCAGCTTGTTACCCTGCCTGTGGAATTCAATGCAAGCGGCAGAGCTTTGGCGGTTATCAATGAAACAGGACTTCTCGGCGACGAAGAAAAATCCAAAGCCGCAAAAGTGCTTCGTGCGGCTGCCATGACCTATGTAGCTTCACTTGCCGTAACCCTTGCAAACTTACTTCGTTTTGTTATGATATTCCTCGGTGGAAAACGCCGCAGATAGGAGATTTAATATGGCAACTGCGCGAGATTGCGCTTTTGATGTTTTGCAGAAGATGGAGCGCGACGGTGCGTATTCAACGGTCGCACTGCGTTCTTATTTCAGCCGTACCGAATTGTCCCCGCAGGACATTCAACTTGCCACTGCTTTGGTTTTCGGCGTAACGGAACGGAAATTAACGCTCGACTATTTTCTTGCAAAACACCTGAGCCAACCAATCAAAAAACTCAAACCGCAGGTGTTGACCATTCTGCGTATCGGGGCTTATCAATTGCTGTTTATGGATAAGATTCCTGCAAGTGCCGCTGTGAATGAAGCCGTGAAGTCTGTTAAAAAGAACGGTTGTGCATTTGCGGCAGGGCTTGTGAATGCCGTGTTGCGTAAGGTTGCGGCAGCAGGTGTTACATATCCGCAGACAGACAATCCCGTGTATGATTGCAGCATCCGCTATTCCTGCCCGGAATGGCTTGTTTCTCATTTTATAACCGCATACGGGATGCAGAGTGCAGAACAGATTTTGTCTGCATCACAAGGTGAAAATCATTTGTATATCCGTGTTAATACACTGAAAACCACAACAGATGCGTTGCGTTCTGTGCTGCAGAATGATGGTATTGAAACCGTTTGCGTGGAAGATCTTCCCAATGCTTTGATTCTGAAAAATGTTGGTGATATAACCCGCTTGCAGGCATTTGCCGACGGTTTGTTTTTTGTGCAGGATTATTCCTCTCAATTATGTTGTGAGATGCTGGATGCGCAGGAAGGTGATTTTCTTGTGGATTGCTGTGCAGCTCCCGGCGGAAAAAGTTTTACATCCTGCTGTAAAATGAATAACAGAGGAAAAGTTTTGTCTTGTGATCTGCATCCGTTCAAAACCGATATGATTTCAGAAAACGCAAAGCGTTTGGGGTTAACATGCCTGCAAACCGTGTGTTCCGATGCTGTGTATCTGAAAAACACCGTCAAAAACGCAGACCGTGTTTTGTGTGATGTGCCGTGCTCCGGGCTTGGTGTGATCGGCAGAAAACCCGAAATCAGATACAAAGATAAAACCGAAATAGACCTTTTACCTGCCTTGCAGTTGAAAATACTGACTTCCTGTTCCGAAATGGTTAAATCCGGCGGCATACTTGTATATTCCACCTGTACGCTCAATCCTGCCGAAAATGAAGATGTTTGTTCTGCATTTCTGCAAAACAATCCTTCATTTGAGGCTGTTGGCAGCTTTTTAACTGTGATTCCCGACGGAACTAAGGACGGATTTTTTGTCGCAAAAATGAGAAAAAAAGCGGAGGAAGCGCCATGCTGACGGATATTCGTTCATTATTGCCGGAGGAATTGACCGCAGTTTGCAAAGAAATGGGGCTTCCGGCATTTCGCGCAAAGCAAATTTTTCGTTGGTTGCATGTGGATTGTGTTGATTCGTTTGATGAAATGACAAACCTTTCGCTGAAATTGCGCGAAGAATTACAAGCAAGGTTTGAAATTTTTAATTGTACTATTGAAAATAAACAAGTTTCGGTGTATGATAGTACTGTTAAGTATCTTTTTCGACTGCACGACGGTGAGTTCGTGGAATCCGTATTGATGAAATATAAATACGGTTATTCGCTTTGTGTTTCTTCCCAGGTCGGATGCAGAATGGGTTGCACCTTTTGTGCTTCCACACTCGGCGGTGTGGTGCGCAGCCTGACCGCATCCGAAATTCTTGCACAAATCATAGCCGCACAAAAAGATGCCCTTGTTCGTGTTTCTCATGTTGTTATGATGGGAATGGGCGAACCGCTTGATAATTATGATAACACCTTGCGGTTTTTGCAGCTTGCAAGCCATGCAGACGGCTTGAATCTGAGCATGCGCAATATTTCGCTTTCCACCTGCGGTATTGTGCCGAATATTTACCGTTTGGCAGAGGAAAAATTGCAATTGACTCTTTCGGTGTCTTTGCATGCTCCGAATGATGCGCTGCGTTCTTCGATGATGCCCGTCAATAAAAAATGGAATGTTGATACATTGCTGGCATCTTGCCGCGAGTACATTGAAAAAACATCCAGACGCATTTCCTTTGAATATTCCATGGTGCGCGGCGTGAATGACAGTGACGATTGCGCGCGCGAATTGGCAAAAAAGCTCAAAGGTATGCTGTGTCATATCAATCTGATTCCAGTGAATGCCGTTGATGAAACGGGTTGTGTCGGCAGCACGCCGCAACGGGTGCAGCAATTTGCCGCCATTCTGGAATCCTGCGGGCTGACTGTTACGGTCCGCCGCACATTGGGCGCAGATATTGATGCCGCCTGCGGCCAATTGAGAAAAAAGAAAATGAAAGGGGAGTGATATTTTTTGCATTATGCAATGAAAACGGATATCGGACGTGTGCGTGAACTGAATGAAGATGCCTGCAATTGCGGTTCCTTTTCCGACTCATTTGCCTGGGCTGTTGTGTGTGACGGCATGGGCGGTGCATTGGCAGGAGAGGTTGCTTCCAATTCGGCTGTTGATTATATAACAGAAAGAATCCGCCGTGCCTACAGACGCGATATGTCTGAAACTTCAGCGGGCTATTTGCTGACAACTGCCATCATCGCATCCGGAATTCTTATTTGTGATGACAGCAAAAAAAATGCGGTGCACGAAGGCATGGGAACCACGGTGGTTGCTTGTATTGCGCTGAAAAATACTCTGGTTTGTGCGAATGTGGGCGACAGCCGCGGATATCTTTTTACAAAAAAAGGCTTGCGCCGGATTACGCACGATCACTCTCTTGTGCAGGAATTGATTGATGCAGGCAAGCTTTCGGAACAGGATGCCGAATCTTTTCCGCACAGAAATATTATCACAAGAGTATTGGGAACAGAAGAGAATGTGGATGTTGATATTTTTACGGTTCCCTTTGCCGCCCATGATCGTTTTTTGCTGTGCACGGATGGTTTGACCAATATGGTCAGCGAAAAACGCATTGCAGAACTTCTGAAGACTGCAAATGTTGAGGAGGCGGCGGAAATTTTGATTAAAGAAGCAAATAAAAACGGCGGCACGGACAATATAACCGTTGCTGTTATCGAAAAATAAAAAGGAGTGACGGCCGTTTTGATGAACTATCTGAATAAGGTTATCGGCGGAAGATATGAAATAAATGAAATTATCGGTGTCGGCGGTATGGCAATTGTTTACAAGGCATTTGACCGCACGGAAAACCGATATGTTGCAGTAAAAATTCTGCAGGATCAGTATCTGGAAGACGAAGAACTGCGTCAACGTTTTAAAAATGAATCAAAGGCAATTGCGGTTATGTCGCACCCGAACATTGTTAAAGTTTTCGATGTCAATTTCGGTGAAGATTTGCTGTATATTGTTATGGAACATATTGAGGGTATCAATCTTAAAGAATACATACATCACAAAAACGGGCTTGATACCAAAGAAACGTTGCATATTGTTATGCAGATTCTTCGTGCGCTCCAGCATGCGCATGACAAAGGAATTATTCATCGTGATATTAAACCGCAGAATATTCTTTTGTTGCCCAACGGTTCGATCAAAGTAACCGATTTCGGTATTGCAAGATTCAATCGCGGCGATGTGAAAACGCAGGAAGAAACATCTGCAATCGGATCTGTGCATTATGTAAGCCCCGAACAGGTGCGCGGTGAATTTACCGATGCACGCAGTGATGTTTATTCCATGGGTATCGTTCTTTATGAAATGCTCACAGGCCAAGTGCCTTTTGATGCAAAAGAACCGAACGATATTGCCGTTATGCACTTGCAGAAAGAGGCGATCCGTCCTTCTGTTTTTAATGAAAATACACCGATCGGGCTTGAACAGATTACCATGCGTGCCATGCAGAAGAATCCGAATGATCGCTATCAGAGTGCTGCGGAAATGCTGATGGATCTGGATGCTTTCAAAAAGAATCCTCTTATAAAATTCGACTATTCATATTTTGTCGATAAAGAACCAACAAAATATTTGCACGTTACGGCGCAACCTTTGCCTGTTGCTGCTGTGGAAGAAATGCACAATCCGAAAACGGCGATCAAAGCCGGGGGCAAAATGGCGCAAAAAGCAGAAGCTGATGATGTGCAAGCGGAGAAAAATATGAAATTAGATGATTATGATGATTATGAATTCAGAGGCAGAAATCTGACAGTGCCTGTGCTTGCAACATTGTCGATTGCGTTGGTGGCAGTTGTCGGTTTTGTTATGCTGATGATTTTCTATGATCCGTTGACCGGCTATTTCACCGATAATGAAGACAGCAAATTGGGTAAAGTGTTCTCTTATTTGTCCGAAATTATGGGCGATGAGGAAATGGAAGTGCCTTACTTTATCAATATGACTTTTGATGAGGTGAAGGCAAAATACCCCAATATCAAGTTTGAAGACCCTGTTTATGTGCTGAACAGTGAATTTGAGGCAGGACGTGTTTGTGCACAATCGCCCGAAGCCTCCACGGTTATGACCAAAGATACGGTTGTTAAACTGACAATTGCCCGTTCCGCAACATCGCAGATTGCAGTTCCCGATGTTGTCGGTAAAAACTATATGACTGCAAAGAGCGAATTGAGTGCCTATGGCTTCACGGTTGTGCTGATGCCTGTTTTTGCTGAAAATGAAACCATCGGCAATGTCATAAGAACCGATCCCGTGGCCGGCACCATGCTCGAAACCCTTAAGAAAGTAACCGTTTATTATGCGTCTTCCATCAATACGGAAGTAGTTGAAGTTCCCGATGTTGTCGGTATGCTTCAATCGCTTGCGGAAGATAAAATCCGTGCGGCAGGTCTTGTTGTCGGCGGTATTTCGCTTGAACCGAGTTCACCTTCTTTGAAAGGGTATGTCATTTCGCAGTCTCCTGTTTCCGACTCTGAATACCAGGTTGCGGCAGGTTCTGCTGTTTATCTTGTTGTCGGCACAGGCGAGGCAAGTTCTTCTTCTGTTTCCTTCTCTGTCACACTTCCCAATACCGGCAAGGAAGGTACGCTTTATGTTTATCTGAACGACACGTTCTATGATTCCACAACCGTAAAATTTGACGGCAGCAAAAAAGGCCTGAACATTGTTGGCTCCGGCAAGGAAAATACATTTGAAATTTATGCCAACGAGGAATTGATCTATTCCGGCACCATCGATTTTACAACCGATCCTGCAACCGTGAATGTTACATTCAGAGCAGAAACGCCGGACGAAAAGGTGCTGATTCCGAATGTAATCGGCAAAACAAAAGCGGCTGCAGAATCAGCCTTGAAGGATGCCGGATTTGCGAATGTCACGTTTAAAGAAATTGACAGCACGGAAGCAGCAGGCATCGTGGTCAGCCAGAATCCTGTTGCAAGCTCGTCCACAAAATATGCAAAGGATACGGCTATAACAGTTTATGTCAGCAAGGGTTCCAATGAAGCTCCCTCTGTTCAGCAGGGTGTGCCTTCCACGCAGCCCAGACCGACCGAACCTCCCGTTACCCAGCCGCCTGCTACGGAACCTCCGACAGAACAGCCCGCAACACCTCCTGCGTTCGATCCCGAAGAACCGACCGGTGGCGGCGATATCACAATTTTCTGATAATCTGCGATGAGAGTAATTGAAGGAAGAATCATCAGATCTCTCAGCGGCTTCTACGATGTGGAAGCCGCTGATGGTGTTTACACTTGCAAGTGCAAAGGCAGTTTTCGCAAGCGCAGTTTGTCGCCGGTTGTCGGCGATATGGTAGAGGCATCCGTTGACGGAGAGAATGTCGGAGCAATAAGCAAAATATATGAACGGCGTAATGAACTGACCCGACCGCCTGTTGCCAATGCAGATCGCCTTGTGATTGTTGCGGCGGCTGCGGAACCGAAACCGAATCTGTTTGTGATCGACAAGATGTCTGCCATTGCCGTGCACAGAAAACTTGAACCTGTCATTGTTTTTACAAAAAGTGACCTTTGCGATTGTTCTGATCTTGTTTCTCTGTATTCAAAAGCCGGAATTCGCACATTTCTTTGTTCGGTTGTAAACGGAGAAGGTGTTGAACAGGTTCGCGGGTTACTGTCGGACGGCTTCAGCGTTCTGACAGGGAATTCAGGTGTCGGCAAGTCTTCGCTGATCAATGCCTTGTGCCCGGATTTATGCCTTGAAACCAATGAAATCAGTAAAAAGCTCGGACGAGGTCGGCATACAACCCGCTGTGTAACCGTGTATCGAATCGGTAACGGTATGGTTGCCGATACCCCCGGATTTTCCTCAATGGAAAAGGATGAACGGTATGATTTTATCCGCAAGGAAGAATTGGAAGATTGTTTCCCTGAATTTTCGCAATATCTCGGCAATTGCAGATTTACAGGTTGTGCACATCTGAAAGACAAGGGATGCGCCGTTCTTTCCGCTGTTGCCAACGGTGAAATTGCATCTTCCCGTCACGAAAGCTATTCTGCCATGTATATGGAAGTGAAAGATTTCAAAGAATGGGATAAAAAATAATCTTCAGCAGAAACATTTGCAAACCTCCCGCGTATAATGTACGGACGGGAGGTTTTTTATGTTCAGATATCGGTATGCCGGATTTATTATTTGCGCGTTCGGAGTCGGCTTGTTGATTGGGTGCTGTTTTCCTGAAAAGTTGATCATTCTTGCCGTTTCTGCCCTCCTTGTCTGTGCAGGATTTTTTGTTTCAAGGTGTTGATGGGAGGGAACCTGGTTGAAGATCGTTGTGCTCAACAGCCCCGGCTGCTTAAAAGGAATCTTAAAAACCGTTTTTTCAATCAAATGAAGCAGTCACTGCAGAGAGTTGTTCTTTGCAGTGATTTTTTTTGGACAAAGGCGGTATAGCTCTTGCTTGTTCGGAATATGTATTAGTGAATTCAGAACAAGGAGAGTCAACAGATGCCAAATGAAGAATTGATACACTACAAAACGTGCATTTTTCGCGACATTAAGGAGCACACCCCTGATATTCAGTTGAATTTGCCGGACTATTATCCTGATGTTTGCAGAATTCTGACCTGTCAGGCGAATGCCTACATTGAAAACTGCAAAAATGAAGGAGATCGAATTACCGTCGAAGGAATTGTTGTTTATCGGCTTTTTTATTGTTCCGAAAGTAAAACCGTTCACTTATATGAAGCGGAACAGCGGTTTAATAAAACTTTTGAATGTTGCGCACTTGCTTCGGATGCAATGATCGATTGCAGGTTAAAAAACGTAAATGTCAACTTCCGTGCTATCGGGCCGCGTCGCGTAGATGTCAAATCCACTGTTTCTGTGACGGTGGAAGTGTTTGAACTGAAAGAAATCACCGCAAACAGTGAGTTTTCCGAGGGCGTTGAATGTTTACATCGCGAATATGAATTGTTTGACGTTCACGCCTGCTATTGCGGGTCTTTCACTGTGGATGAAATTTTTACAGTGCAGGATGAAAGAATTGCCGATAGCCGGATTCTTTTTGAAAACAGCAAAATCAACATCAGTGAAAGCAAAACCGTGAAGGATAAAATTCTGATCAAAGGTGTTGCGGAATTGAATTGCACATTTCTGCACACAAAAGATTGCACGCTTATTAAATATTCCGAAAATGTGCCGTTCACGCAGATCATTGACCTTTACGGCGTAACAGAGTCGGATCGCTGCCACATTATTGCAAATCCGCAACGACTCTTTTTGACCGTAAAAGATACAGGAGAATGCAGTATGCAGCTTTGCGTACGTATTATTGTTTACGCCGGCGATGCAAAAACAATAACGGTTGTTTCTGATTTGTTTGCTCCGGGGTTTTCGTTTGAATCCAAACAGTTTAACGGCAGAATGCAGAAAGGCCTGAAAAATATTTCCGACACATTTCAATGCAGTGCAAAATTCGAAAACGGAGATTTTGCCGAGTCAAAAATTCAGACTGTACTGGCAACAGATCTGTCATATTCTGCAAAGTTTTCGCAAGGAATGGTGAATATTACCGGTCAGGTCACGCTCGGTGTTTTGCTGCAAACAGAAGATGAACTGCAATTCTGCACGCGGTATCTGCCGTTTGAATATAACCGAGATGTCGGGGAGATGGCAGACGGAGATTTTATTTGCACCATAAGTGGCCGAAATCCGATTTGCAATAACACTGCGCAAGGTCTTGTTTTGAAAGCAGAAATGGAATTGAACGGCTTTTGTGTTGCAGAAGAGGCGGTTTCGTTTACGGAAAATTGCACCCTTTCCGAGCCCTGCAATGGTGACAAGGAATTTGAAACCATTTCCTTGTATTTTGCTCACTGCGGCGAAAGCGTGTGGGATATCGGCAAGAAAAACAATGTATCTCTGCAACTTCTTAAAACAGCAAATGCTATTGTTGCCGATGTAATTGACGAAGACTGTGTGCTTATTCTGATCGGTGCGGAGGGATAAAAATGACATCTGAAAATCTTTACAAAAACATTGCTGCTCGAACGGGTGGGGATATTTATATCGGCGTTGTCGGACCTGTCAGAACAGGGAAGTCCACCTTCATAAAAAGAACTTTTGAAAAACTGATCATTCCCGATATGCCGCACGGTGCAGATCTTGATCGTATGATTGATGAGTTGCCTCAATCTTCTGCCGGGCGCACCATTATGACGACCGAACCGAAATTTGTTCCCGAAAAAGCTGTGCAGATTGAGCTTGAACAAAAATTGAATGTGCGCATCCGCATGGTGGATTGTGTCGGTTTTATTGTTCCGTCCTCTTTGGGATATTTTGAAGATGAAGCACCGCGAATGGTAAAAACACCGTGGTTTGATGATGAAATTCCTTTTAATATGGCGGCAGAAATCGGAACGCAGAAGGTTATTACTGACCATTCCACAATCGGTATTGTAGTTACCAGTGACGGCAGTATCAACGATATCCCGCGTGAAGAATACGAAGAAGCGGAAGAACGGGTGATCAATGAACTCAAGCAATTGAAAAAGCCGTTTGTTGTGCTTTTGAACTGTGTATACCCCGACAGTGTTGCAGCGAAAAGCATGAGCGAGGAACTTTCTGCAAAATACAATGTGCCGGTTCTTGCCGTTAACTGTCTGGAATTGGAAACGGAAGAAATCAAGACGATTTTATCTACCGTTTTATATGAATTTCCCATCAGTCGTATTGATATTCGCTGTCCGTCCTGGTTTGCGGGTCTTTCTGCAGAACATGGGTATAAAGCTGAATTTGCCGCATATCTGAAAAAGAATGTACAAGACATTTTCTGCTTGCGACATGTTGAAAATTTTGCAAAAACAATGGAAAATTGCCGGAATGTAACAGATGTAAGAACGCTTGAATTGGATCCATCATGCGGCAGGGCTGCAATTGCCGTGAAATTATCGGATTCGCTTTTTTATGAACAGGTATCCGAAGTAGCGGGAATGGAAATCAGATCCGATTCGGGGTTGATCAACACTTTGCGTGAGCTTGCGTTGTTGAAAAAGAAATACGAAAAATTTGAAACCGCATTAAAAGAAGTAGACAGCACCGGGTATGGCATCGTTATGCCCGGAATTGATGAGTTGACCCTGGAAGAACCCGAAATTATGAAGCAAGGCGGCAAATACGGTGTTCGCCTGAAAGCATCGGCTCCGTCTATTCATATGATGCGGGCAGACATCACAACCGAAGTTGCGCCCATTGTGGGCAGTGAAAAGCAGTCCGAAGACCTTATTATGTATCTGTTGAAGGAATTTGAGGAATCACCCTCAAAAATTTGGGAATCCAATATTTTCGGCACCTCTTTGAACGAATTGGTCAATGAAGGATTGCGCAGTAAATTGATGCACATGCCGCATGAAGCGCGTATGAAATTGCAGCAAACGCTTGAGCGAATTATCAATGAAGGTTGCAGCGGCCTGATCTGCATTATCATCTGATATTCACCACGAAAAAAGAACCTCACGGAATCGTGGGGTTCTTTGGTTATAAAAACTGTTTATTTTTTGTATTGCATATATTGCTCAACCGCAATTTTGTCACAACGCTCATTGTAGGGATGACCGTCGTGTCCTTTGATCCATTCAAATTTTACATTGTGCACATGCAGCAATTGCAAAAGGTCTTTCCAGAGTTCGGGATTCAGCACAGGATCTTTATTGCTTTTTCTCCAGTTGTTTTTTTGCCAGGAATCCAGCCAATGCTGATTGATGGCATCGCAGACATATTTGGAATCAGACACAACAGTCACCTCACAAGCGCGGTTCAATGCACGTAGCCCTTCAATAACTGCTCGCAATTCCATGCGGTTGTTTGTGGTGTGTTCTTCAGCTCCGCAGACCACTTTTTCATGTTTTCCGTATGTCAGAATGGCACAATAGCCGCCCGGACCTGGGTTTACGGAACATGCGCCGTCGGTATATAAAACTACATTACTCAATTTAAAATTTTTACAGACGAAACAAAATGTCTGCAGATCCTTTCCGTTTTTTCTGCATTATTATAACACAAGTGTTGCCCGATTGCAATGTTTTACCTCATTTTGGGTCTAAAAACCAAGTGTATGGCAATACTAATATAAAAGAAAGGGGTTAAAAAATGATTGCTGTTATTATGTGCGGCGGAATGGGAACCAGAATGCGCCCGATCACGGAATTGATTCCCAAGCCCTTGCTGCAAATCGGTGGGCGCGCAGTGTTGGATATTCTTATTTGTCAATTGGCAGAAGCGGGGGTTGAACACGTGTATCTGACTTTGGGATACAAAGCAGAAATGATCACTGAATTTATTGAAACAATGAATTATACCTTGCAGATCACACTTGTGCACGAAGATACCCCACTCGGAACCGCCGGCGGGCTTAAAAATGCAGTCGGCGAAACAATGGAAGATGTTATTGTATTAAGCGGAGATAATATTTTCAGCTTTGATCTGAAAAAAATTTATCGCAACCATGTCAATTCCGATGCAGATGTCAGCCTTGTGGGCACTTACAGAGAGGATCCGAGAGATTACGGAACCGTGCAGACCGATGCCGACGGAAGAATTCTTTCCTTTGTTGAAAAGCCTTCATGGGCGCAGGCGGAATCCAATATCATCAATACGGGAATTTATATTCTGAAAGGCAATATTGTATCATTGATACCGCAAGGAATCATGTATGACTTTGCCAATGATCTCTTTCCGCGTTTGATGCAGGAGCAATATGATCTGCGTTGTATTTTTGCAATCGGAGAGTGGGGCGATCTCGGTGATATGACCTCCTATTTGCAAGCAAATCGTGAGGTTCTTGACGGAAAATTCGGTGTTTTGATTGATGCTGATAAACTGATTAAAGAAGATAGAATTCTGGAAAACGGAACGGTTATAAAAGCGCCGTGCAGCATTGGTAAAAATGTTGTTTTTGGTGCAGATTGCAAAATCGGACCGTTTTGCACAATCGGTAATAATTGTACAATCGGTGACGCGGCTATGATTGAAAATACAATTATTGCCGACGGGTGTGATATCGGCAGACATTTTTATTGTTTCGGTGCTTTTATCGGAGAAAATTGTAAGATTGATGCTTGTGTAACCGTGGAAGAAAATGCCGTTCTGGCCGGCTATGATGCAATCGGTTGTTATATTTCGGTTGCAGGGGACTGCAAAATGGATCCGGGGTGTCAGATATATGATGATGCGCAATCTTTGAACGGAAATATTAAAAAAGTCAGCAAACCCCCGTCGCTGACAGCATCCGGCATTAAAGCTGCCGATTTGGCAGATTTTTCTTTAATGGATGCTTTTTCTGTCGGTGCATCTGTTGCGTGTTGTAAGAATGTAAACAGAATCGGGATCAGTTGCAACGGCGGGAATGTAGCGGATATATACAAAAGGACAATCGTAATCGGTATACAGGCAGCAGGAGGAACGGTGTATGATTTTGATGTTTCATTCCGTTGTCGCCGTGTTTTTTATTCCGATTACTGTAATCTTGACTTCTTTGTTTATGTTGAGCACGCAGAAAACGGTATTTCTCTTTCTTTTTGCGCAAAAGGCGGGTGTCCGATCAGTCGTGCAACGGAACGTGCGTTGATTGCAAATTTCAGATATAACACATTCCCGAGTCTGAAAGGTGTGCAATGCAAAGATATTTTCTTTATGCAACCGATTTCTTCGCTTTATAACTCTCTTTTTATTCATCAGCTTCCGCCCGCAGACGGCAGATTCAATGTTGCGGTTGCCTGCGATGACCGAACAATTTATGAACTGTTTTGCAAGGCATTGCACGAAAAGGGATATAACTATAACTACGGCGGATTGTTATTTATTATTGATAAATATGGCGAAAAGTTTTATGTTATAGAAAATGAACACGCTTATTCGTACGATCGGATTCTGTCGATTTGTTGTCAATATGCTTTTGAAGCGGGCAAAAATGTGGCTGTCGGTGAATCAGCACCCGGAATTCTTGAGCATCTGGCAGAGAAATATAAATGCAAATTGCATCGCTTGTATGAAGCAGAGCGCGAAGCAACAGCAGAAGAAATGGCTGTGCTTGCAGAAAATCCTTGGGTGTTTGACGGATTACTGTGCATTGCGCAGTTGCTGCATATTATGCAACGCACAAAAAAAAGTTTACAGCAATTGTCCGATGCGCTTCCGGAGTGTTATGTGAAGAACTTTTCTGTTCCCTATGATGGGCTTCCTAAAACATTCAGACAGAATCTGCGCAACAGCGGTGCTTTGCGTTCGCAGAACCGGGATGGTTATTATGAATGGGAAGATGAACGGGGAACCATTCGGGTTAAATCCGATGCAGCATGCAAAAATATTAAAATTCTGATTGAGGCAGACAGTATTGAACTTTCGCGTGAATTGTCTGCGGATGCAGAGGAGAAAATACAGAACTGCGCTATTGACAAATTCTGCTAATCATAGTAAAATATAACATTACGAAAGTGTTATTCGTAATGTTTTACATATATATAATATTTTAAAGGAGCTATAATGCCTAAAAAAAATAAAACTGAAGAATCGATCAAACAGCGAGATAAGAAAAATGCCAATCATCCCGCAAAAAAAGAGAATCCTAAAAAAAATAATAGCAGCAAAGCAAAGTCTGTTGAAAATACAAAAAATCAAATGAAAAGCAACGCAGACGCCAAGGCAAAGGATAACGCCAAAACGGATTCATCCAATAAAAAGAATAAAAAGAAAAAATCCAATCCCACAGAAACAGTTGCTTCTGCTATGGTAAAGCCCGCCGAAAAACTCAGTATTGCTTTTTTGGGTGGTATGAATGAAATCGGCAAGAATCTGACCATGGTCAAATACGGCAATGATTGCATTCTGATTGATTGCGGTATCGCTTTTCCCGATGCCGAGATGTTTGGTGTTGATCTTGTTATTCCCGATTTTTCGTACATTGAAAGAAATAAGGAAAATATACTCGGTATTTTTATTACCCACGGACACGAAGATCATATCGGCGGTTTGCCGTATTTGCTTCGCAATGTCAATGTTCCCATTTATGCAACATGCCTGACTTGCGGTCTGATCGAAGGTAAACTCAGCGAGCATCATTTGCTGAATGCCGTCAGTATGCATGTTATCAGCCCCGGGGATGTTATTGCGCTTGGTGACTTTTTGATTGAAGCAATCCATGTCAATCATTCCATTCCCGATGCGTTGGGCTTTGCCATCAAAACGCCTGCCGGCACAATTGTGCACACCGGCGACTTCAAAATTGATACCACCCCCATTGACGGCGGCATGATCGATGTTGCCCGCCTTGCACAGCTTGGGAATGAAGGTGTTTTGTGTCTGCTGTCTGATTCCACCAATGCCGAGCGCCCCGGGTTTACAGCAAGTGAAAAAAACGTTGGGGAATCGCTTGAAATGCTGTTCAGAAAAGCAGGGAAGAAGCGTATTATTGTTGCTTCCTTTGCTTCCAATATCCACAGAATCCAGCAAATTATGGACTGTGCCGTAAAACTCGGCAGGAAGGTTGCTCTTTCGGGGCGAAGCCTTGAAAATGTTGTGCGCATCAGCACCGATCTCGGTTATCTGAATATTCCCGATACACTGATTGTGCCGATTGAACGCCTGAAGAATTATACGGATGAGCAGATCATTATTATCACAACCGGCAGTCAGGGTGAACCCATGTCGGCCCTTTCCCGCATGGCTATGTCCGACCACCGCCGTGTGACGATCGGCGCAAACGACTGTGTTGTGATCTCCGCAACCCCCATTCCCGGCAACGAAAAAACGGTTGGCAATATCATCAATGAATTGATGAAACTCGGTGCCGATGTGTTCTATGAACGCAATCTTGAAATTCATGTTTCCGGTCACGCAAGCCAGGAAGAATTGAAGATGATGATGTGCTTACTGCGTCCGAAATACTTCATTCCTGTGCATGGTGAGCAGAAGCATCTGCAAAAGCATGCAAGGCTTGCCGAATCAATTGGCATTCCTAAAGATAATATTCTTGTTGCTGACATCGGCATGCTTGTTGAATTGTCCGATGATCGTATTGCAGTAACGGGCAATGTTCCCGCAGGACGCTTGTTTGTGGACGGATCGGGCATTGGTGATGTCGGCAATACGGTACTGCGCGACAGAAAACGTCTTTCGCAGGACGGTATTGTTGTGGTTACTGCTGTGTTGGATGCCTATTCGGGGGAAGTCATAGCGCCCATCGATGTGCAGACCAAAGGTTTTGTGTATGTGAAAGAATCCGCCGAAATTGTTGACGGTATTGCAGATATTGCACTTGCCGCCGCTGATTCCTTTGCGGATGCTTATTCCATGGATGTTAATGCATTGAAAGCAAAAATGCGTGATTATGTGTCCAAAGCCATTTATGAAAAAACAAAAAGAAACCCCGTTATCATCCCTGTTGTGCTGATGGTTTGAGGTGAGTAAATTGCTGATTAAGGGACTTCTGAAATCTTATCTTGTAACGGGTGTAGCGCTCTTCGCGGCACTTGTTACAGCCGGAATCACACTGTATTACAATACGGTGTTGGGAATTGTTGAGTTAATTCTTGTGCTTATTGTGTTGGTTGTCGGTTATTTGCGTATTTTCAGAGGTTTTCGCAAATTATCGCAACAAGTGTCGGCGCTCAATGAAACATTGAAAATCGAAGATCACGGCAGCGAACAGGAAAAGATGTTTCCTTTTCCGTTGGCATTGTGCAACAGCCAGGGCAATGTTGTGTGGTATAATTCACTGTATGATAAAATCATTGTCGAACAATGCGGATTTGAACAACCCGATATCGGTGACTGCTTGCCGTTTGAGCAGTTGACTGAAGAGGATCTGCCGATTTCTGTGGATGCAGATATACGCGGTAATTTCTTTACTGTTTTTCCCATCCGCACACAAGATGGCATGTTCGCCTTGTATTTTGTGGATGATTCGGAACTGAAAAATTTCAGAATGGCTTATTTGCGCACAAGACCTGTTGCGATCATGATCAACATTGACTCACTCGATAATACGGAAGACGCATATTCCCATATTGATTTTTCCACCATTCATGCCGAAATCGACCGCATTATTTCTGCTTGGCTTGCCGCAAACAGTTGTGTTTACAGACGATATTCCGACGGCAGATATTTTGCATTGACAGAATATGATAATTTTCAGAAAATTTCCGAAAAGCGGTTTGAATTGCTGGATACCGTTCGCGCTTATCGTTTTGACGGGCAGGATTCGGGTATTACCCTTTCCATCGGTGTCGGCATGGAACCAACGTTCCGCGAAAGTGAAAACAGTGCAAGGCAAGCACTGGATATGGCTCGAGGTCGCGGCGGCGACCAGGTTGCCATTAAAACTGATGATTCGTTTGAATTCATCGGCGGCATCACTTCCAAAAAGGACAAGCGCGGAAAAATCCGTTCCCGCAGTATTGCATCTGCTTTGTGTGAACTGATCGAAAAAGCAGACAATGTGCTTCTGATGGGGCATTCTTTTTCAGATTTCGATGCGGTTGGTTCGTGCATCGGTTTATCTGCTTTGTGTTCCGTATTGGGTGTAAAAGCGAATATTGTTATCAATAACGAAACAACATTGGCGCAACCGCTGATTGATCTTTGCGAACAAAACGGCATGAAAGGTTTGTTCATTGATGAGGAAGTCGGTGTGGCGCTCATCAATGAAAATACATTGCTGATTGTGGTTGATATTCTTCGCCCCAACAATGTTGAAAGCCGTGTTATTCTTGATAATGTAAAAAACATAGCCGTGATAGACCATCACAGAATGGCTGTTGACAAAATTGAATCGCCGGTGTTGCTGTTTCATGATCCTTATGCTTCTTCTTGTGCCGAAATGGTAACGGAACTGATTCAATATGCACCGCCGAAGCCGAAACTGACTCCCGTGCAGGCAGAAGCCTTGATGGCAGGTATTATTCTGGATACCAAGAATTTCACTTTCCGTGTCGGCGTGCGTACTTTTGAAGCCGCGGCATTTTTACGAGAGCGCAAAACCGATACTGTGCGTGTTAAAAAATTGTTCGCGCTTTCGGAAGAAGAAAAGTTGATTGTCAATAAAATTGCGCTGTCTGCAAAGATTTGCGAAAATTATGCGGTTGCTTTTACGGACATCCGAGCTGTCGATATCCGCAAATTGTCTTCGCAGGCGGCAGATGATCTGCTTGAAATCAAAGGTGTTGAAGCATCTTTTGTTGTATATATGCAGGCAAACGGCGTTGCCGTTTCAGCTCGTTCGCTGGGCAGCATCAATGTTCAGTTGATTATGGAAAAACTGGGCGGCGGCGGACATCAGAGCATGGCGGGTGCACAGTTGCGGGATGTAACTCCCCAGCAAGCCATGGAAAGGCTTTCAGACGCAATAAAACATTATTTTCATTCGGAAATATAGCATGAAAACAGGAGGATATGAAAATGAAAGTTGTACTTATGCAGGATATTAAAGATTTGGGTAAAAAAGGTGAACTTGTTAATGTTGCTGACGGTTACGGCAAAAACTACCTGATCCCCAGAAAACTTGCCGTGCTTGCAGACAATACCGCCATGAATGAACTGAAAAACCGTGAAACAGCAAAACAGTATCACATTGCCATGGAAAAGAAAAAGGCAACAGAAGATGCCGCTGTGCTGGAAGGCAAGACTCTCAAGATTTCTGCTTCTGCCGGCCAAAACGGCAAGCTGTTCGGCTCTGTTACCACCAAGGAAATTGCCGAAAAAATCAAGCAGGAATTCGGCATTGAAGTGGATAAAAAGAAAATCACTTGTGATGATATCCGTTCCTACGGTCAGTACGGCTGTGTTGTAAAACTTTATCAGGGTATCACTGCCAACGTTTATATTGTTGTCGGCGAATAATCAGGTGATCTGTTTTGGAAAAAAGAGATATTTTTTCTAACACCGAAAAAGCATTGCCATACAGCCTTGAGGCGGAACAAGCAGTGCTCGGCTGTATTCTGATTGATCCGTCTGTGCTCGGCAAAGTGTCATTGACGATTAAGCCGGACTATTTTTATCTGCCGCAGCACAAGGCAATTTTTCTTGCTATGCTCGAGCTTGATGCTGCCGGCAGCGGCAAACTGGATGCACTTCTGGTGTTGGAACTTCTTAAAAATCAAAAAGTTTTTACGGATGAAGACGGAAAGGAATACCTTGTCCGTCTTGCTGAATTTGTGCCATCCGCTGAAAATCTTGAACTGTATTGCAAGATCATAAAGGATAAGTTTTATGTCCGCACGCTGATCAACGTGTCCGGCGAAATCATTGATATGGCTTACGATAATCAGGATGAAGCGGAAAAGGTGCTTGATACCGCAGAACAGCGTATTTATGATATTCGTCAGGGAAAAGCAGTTGCAGGGCCCGCTTCTATCGGCGATGTTATTACGGATGTTTATGATCGTCTTTATAAGTTGAACTCTGCCGATAAAGAGCAGTATCAGGGCTTGCCGACGGGATTTCCCGATTTCGATAAAATGGTTACGGGCTTAAACCGTTCCGACCTTGTGCTGATCGGTGCACGTCCGGCCATGGGTAAAACGAGTTTCGCGCTCAACCTTGCGCGCAACGTTGCTGTCAAGGCCAGAAAAAAAGTTTTGTTCTTTTCTCTGGAAATGTCTAAAGAACAGCTCGCACAGCGTGTTATTTCAACAGAGGCGAGAATCCCCAGCCAGAAGATGCGAACCGGCGATCTGACTCCTGCCGAATGGGAACAGTTGTCCGGTGCCTGTTTGTTCCTTGCGGATGTGCCGCTTTATTTTGATGACACTGCCAACATTACAGTGCCCGAAATGAAAGCGCGAATCAGGCAGCTTAAAAATGTGGAAGCTGTTTTTATTGACTATCTGCAGTTGATGCAGGGGTCGAAAAAGACAGAAAACCGCGTACAGGAAGTTTCGGAAATCACACGAAGCCTGAAGTTGATGGCAAAAGACCTGAACATTCCCGTTGTTGTATGCGCGCAGTTGTCGCGTGGCACAGAGGGCAGAGGTGCTTCTCATAAACCGCAGTTAGCTGACCTTCGTGAATCAGGTTCAATCGAGCAGGACGCCGATATTGTTGTTATGCTCTACCGTGAAGATTATTATAAAACCGACAAGGATGAAGAACAGCCCGATGTAAATTCCGCCGAACTGTTGGTGCAGAAGAACAGACACGGTCCGACCGGCGTTGTAAAAATGGCATGGAATCCTATGTTTACGCTTTATACATGTCTGGAGAAACAACGAGATGAAGAATAAATGTCTGCGTGCCATTGCGCAGTACAATATGGTTGAACATGGAGACCGCGTTGTTGTTGCCTTTTCGGGCGGAGCAGATTCTGTTGCGCTGCTGCACTTTCTGCATATCCATGCGGATGAACTTGGCATTACGGTTGTTGCAGCACATTTTAACCATGGTATCCGCGGTGCAGAAGCCGATGAGGATGCACTGTTTTGTGATAATTTTTGCAAACAGCATGGCATTGACTTTGTAACACAAAAATCCGATGTGCCTGCCGAGGCTGCTGCCCGTCATCTCGGAACGGAAGAGTGCGCACGATTGTTGCGGTATGAATTTCTTCAATCCGTTGCAACCGATGCAAAAATCGCGACTGCACACACCAACAGCGATTCCTGCGAAAGTTTTTTGTTTAACTTTGCAAGAGGAACCGGTTTGCAGGGACTTTGCGGCATTCCTGCTGTCAGAGAAAACATCATCCGACCCTGCATTTTTTGCTCTGCTTCTGATACCCGTCAGTATTGCAAAGAAAATGAACTTTCCTGGCGGGAAGACAGCTCAAACAAACAAACTGAATATGCACGCAATAAGATTCGTCTGGAAGTTGTGCCGCACATGAAAGAAGTGAATCCTTCTTTTGAAGAGAACGCCTTGCGTTGCATGCAGATTCTGCAAGCGGAAAATGATTTTCTGCTTTCTGTAACGGCAGATGCTTATGAACAATGCAAGGACGGTGAAAAATCACTTTTGATTGAACCGCTTTCCCGTTTGCATCCTGCCATAGCTGCCAGGGTTTTGATGTATTTTGTGCAGCGAAACGGTTGCGCGAATGTATCCATGCGGCAAATTTCCTTGCTGATGCAGGCGAAAAACGGGGAAGTCATCACATTTTCCCAAGCAATCTGCTTTAAAAAACAAGACGGAAGAATTTTTCTTTTTGAACCGATGCTCGAAGTTGAGTCCTTGTGTATTCCGATTTCTTGTGCTGAACCAAAGATTCCTTTTTTTGATTCTTATGTTTATTTTAAACATTTGCCGTATAATGAAGAAAATATTGGCAACGGATCCCGTGTTATTGATGCAAACAAAATCGGTTCTGCCGTGTTGCGAACTCGCTTGCCCGGTGATGCGATCCGCTTGCCCCAACGCAAGTGCACAAAAACACTCAAGCAATTATTCACAGAGAAAAAAATTCCGATTCAACAGCGAGCAATGCTTCCTGTGTTGGCTGATGAAAACGGATTGATATGGGTTGCGGGATTCGGAGTTGATGAATCGAGAATGCCCGACAAACACACAAAAAATATAATAAAAATTGAATGGAGCAAAACGATATGATGCAGGATATTAAAGCTGTATTTTATTCGGAACAGCAATTGCAGGATAAAATTACGGAAATCGGCAGACAGATCAGTGAAGATTATAAAGATAAAAATCTGATGCTGGTCAGCGTGCTGAAGGGCTCTGTTGTGTTCATGGCAGACCTCATGCGTGCCATTACCATCCCGTGTGAAATTGATTTTATGGCTGTTTCCAGTTACGGCAACAAAACCGATTCCAGCGGAACGGTTCGTATTATCAAGGACTTAGACAGAGACATTGCAGGCTATGATCTGTTGATTGTTGAAGATATTCTCGACAGCGGCATGACGCTCAGTTATATCAAAGAAATCCTGCTTGCAAGAAAACCCCGTTCCATCCGCGTGTGTACATTGCTTGATAAGCCCGAAAGAAGAAAATCCGACATTTATGCCGATTATTCGGGATTTGAAGTACCCAATGAATTTGTGGTCGGCTACGGGCTTGATTTTGCACAAAAATACAGAAACCTTCCTTTTATCGGTGTACTGAAAGAGGAAGTATATCAATAAACTTGATTCGGAGTGAAAACAGATTTGAAGAATAATAAATTTTTGCAATTCATTCCCATTGTGCTCGTTGCGGTTGTGTTGGTTGGCGCCCTCTTTTTTATGAGTACGGATGAAACCGACAGAAAAAAAATAACCTATTACGATATTGTTGAGATGTTCAGGAGCAATGAGATCGTTTCCTATATTCTCAACTACAGCAATGGTAAACTTGAATATGTTACCAAAGAAGATCCCGAAAAGGTGCATACCTATTCCGTGCCGAGTGTTACCTTGTTTGTCAATGATGTGCATGATTATGTTGTGCAGTATAATGACAATAACGCGGAAGAAACTGATATACTCTATGACTATAAAGCAGGTTCATCAGGTGAATGGCTGACAAGTGTTCTTCCTTTGGTTTTTTCCGTGTTGATTCTTATCGGTGTTATGTTCTACATGACAAAAAAAATGAATCAGAGCATCACAACGGAAACCAATCGTACCCTTTCATTCGGCAAGGCACGCATCAAACGCCTGGCGGATGACAAAAAGAAGACAACTTTTGCAGATGTTGCAGGTGTGGATGAAGAAAAAGAGGAGCTTGCGGAAATTGTTGATTTTCTGAAGGATCCTACCAAATATAATGACATCGGTGCTCGCATTCCGAAAGGTGTGCTTCTTGTGGGTCCCCCCGGCACAGGTAAAACATTGCTCGCCCGTGCAGTTGCAGGAGAAGCCAATGTGCCGTTTTTGTCCATCTCGGGTTCCGATTTTCTTGAAATGTATGTCGGCGTTGGTGCATCCCGTGTGAGAGACCTTTTTGATCAGGCAAAAAAGAATGCCCCTTCCATCATTTTTATTGATGAAATTGATGCAGTCGGCAGACACAGAGGTGCCGGCATGGGCGGCGGTCATGACGAAAGAGAACAGACTCTTAATCAGATGCTCGTTGAAATGGATGGCTTTGTCACCAATTCCGGTATTATCGTAATTGCTGCCACCAACCGTCCCGATATCCTTGACCCCGCGCTTCTTCGTCCCGGTCGTTTTGATAGACAGATCACTGTCGGATATCCCGATCAGAAGGGAAGACTTGAAATTCTGAAAGTCCATGCTCGCAACAAATCAATCGGCCCGGATGTGGTTTTGCAGGATATTGCCCGTTCTACCGTTGGCTTTACAGGTGCGGATCTTGAAAATCTTCTTAATGAGGCCGCATTGTTGGCCGCAAGGCGCAATAAAAAAGCTATCACCATGGCGGAAATTGATGAAGCAACCCTGAAAGTTATTGTGGGTACAGAGAAAAAATCGCACAAGATTTCCGAAGACGAACGCAGACTGACTGCTTTCCACGAAGCAGGACACGCAGTATCGCAGTTCTTCCTCGGCGGGCAGGATCCTGTGCAGCAGGTTTCTATCATTCCCAGAGGTATGGCCGGCGGCTTTACCATTTCAAGACCTGTTGAGGATAAGTCTTACAATTCCAAAAAGAAGATGGAACAGCACATTGTTACATTGCTTGGCGGCAGAGTTGCCGAAGCCATCGTGCTGAATGATATTTCTACAGGCGCTTCCAACGACATTGAACGTGCAAGCGAAATCGCCCGTAAAATGGTTACCAAGTACGGCATGAGCGAAAAGCTCGGGCCGATTGCATTCGGTACCGGGCATGATGAAGTGTTCCTCGGCAAGGACTACGGCACGGTACGCAATTATTCCGAAAATATTGCCGCAGTCATTGACGAAGAAGTCAACCGCATTGTAACACAGGCTTATGATTTGTGCAGCAATATTCTTACCGCAAACAGAGCCTTGCTGGATAAACTTGCCGATTACCTGATGCAGTATGAAAAAATTGACGGCGAAAACTTTGAAAAAATGATGCGCGGTGAGGAATACACGATTCCGCAACTGCCGGAAGAAACGGAAGTTGTTGCTTTGCCTGTGGCGGAAGATGATTCCGAAAACGAAGAAACCAAAGAAAAAACGGAGGATTGATGGATGAAAATAAAATCTTTGATTGCAGTTTTTCTTGCTGCAATGCTTTGTTTGTTTGCTGCTTGCGGTGCTTCCGACACAGAAAATACTGAAAATTCAAATGGAGATGATACTATGACTGACCTTACTAAATATGCCCAAACCGGCCACCCCATTGCTGTTATCGAAATGCAAGATGGCGGCAAAATTATTGTTGAATTGTATGATGATATTGCTCCGAACACAGTAAAGAGCTTTATTTCCCTTGCAAATAAAGGTTTTTATGACGGCCTTATTTTCCACCGTGTCATTCAAGGTTTTATGATTCAGGGCGGCGACCCGCTGGGCAACGGCACCGGCGGCCCCGGCTATTGCATTCCCGGAGAATTCAGCAACAACGATTTCAACAACACCATTTCGCATACCCGCGGCACAATCTCAATGGGCAGAAGAGGCAGTCAGTTCGCCGATTATCTGTATTATAACACCGCAGGTTGCCAGTTCTTTATCTGTGATGCGGATTCTACCTTCCTGGACGGTAATTATGCTTCCTTCGGCAGAGTTGTGGAAGGCATGGATGTTGTTGACCGCATTGCCGCAACTGCTACGAATGCGTCCGATAAACCCCTTGAAGATCAGGTTATGAAGTCTGTTTACGTTGAAACATTCGGCAAAACATACGAAGAACCTGTAACTCTCGCAGAATCTTAAAAATAGCTTGATTTTTCCATAAAGTTATTGTATAATATAACCGAAAATAAAATAACAGGAGGAAAAAATTATGGGTGCTCTTCTTTGGATTGGCAAAATGTTTGCAAAACTTGCTATTCTCTTCGCAAAATTTGATTCCATGGGTCTTTTTGATGCACTTGCAATGCTGTTTGGTGCTCTTAACGAAGATGAAAATGCAGGCTCATCTACCGAAGTTAATGAATAATTTGTCTTAAAGGGACGACAAATCGGCCGCTTTGTTATATAACTGGGCGGCCTTTTTTGTTTTATGGAGTTGTTATGAAGAATAACGATTGGTATTTGCAACGAGCCTATGATATCCTTTCGGAGCTGACTCCGTTGCAGGATGATTGCGGTCTGCTTTGTAACGGCAAATGTTGCAAAGGTTCTTCATCAGACGGAATGCTTTTGTTCCCCGGTGAAGAAAAGTATTTTGAAAATGAACCGTCTTTCGTAATAAAGGAGTCCTCGTGCGGAAAAACTCTGATATGTAAGGGTACGTGTAACAGAAAAACAAGACCGCTTGCATGCAGAATTTTTCCTTTGTTTCCGTATGTTACTAAGGCTGAAAACGGCTACAGAGTCAATGTGCTGAAGGATGTTCGTGCGTTGCAATACTGTCCTCTTGACGGAGATGATATACTGCCCGGGTTTTACCGTGCCGTGCGTCTGGCAACACGTAATTTACTGCGAGATGAGCAGTCGGCACAGTTTTTGCTGAACATGACGCGCAGTCTGACGGATCTCGGAAATTTATAAAACAGGAGCAGAGTGGAAATGATCTATGATATTGCTGTTATCGGTGCAGGTGTAACGGGTTGCATGATCGCACGTGCACTTTCTAAATATAAACTTAAAATAGCTTTGCTTGAACGCGGTAATGATGTTGCAATGGGCGCAAGTAAGGCAAATTCAGGTATTGTGCATGCCGGATTTGATGCCAAACCCGGCACGCTGAAGGCAAAAATGAATCTTCGCGGCAATGAACTGATGGAAGACGTCTGCCGTGAGTTGAATGTACCCTACAAACGCAACGGTTCTCTTGTTCTTGCTTTTTCCGAAGAAGAAATGGAAACCTTGCACGAACTGTATAACAGAGGGATTTCAAATGGGGTTGACGGTATGTCGATTCTTAACAGATCGGAATTGCTTGCTGTTGAGCCCAATATCGGTGATGAAGCCGTTGGGGCTTTGCGTGCCCAAACGGCAGGTATTGTGTGTCCGTATTCTTTAACCATTGCCGCTGCAGAAAATTCTGTGACCAATGGTGTTGAATTTTTCAGAAACTTTGAAGCTGTGTCAATTGATTTTGCTGATGATATTTTCACGGTTTCTGCTGCTGACAATAAAATTGAAACGAAATATATTATCAATGCGGCCGGCTTGTTTGCGGATGAAATTGCTGCCATGATCGGCGATAACAGTCTGCACATCACTGCACGCCGCGGTGAGTATTATATTCTTGATAAATCCGTAGGCAATCTTGTAACACACACCATTTTTCAGTGCCCGTCCAAAATGGGCAAGGGTATTCTTGTTGCCCCCACCACACACGGCAATCTGCTGATCGGTCCGAGTGCCATTGATATTGATGATAAAAATGATGTTTCAACCACGGCGGAAGGGCTGAAAGAAGTCAGCGCCCTTGCTTTGAAGAGTGTTCCCGGTGCAACGACTCGTTTTGCAATTACTTCCTTCTCCGGCAACCGTGCCCATGAGGATAAAAATGATTTTACAATTGAACCATCCTCGGTGAACGGTCATTTTATCAATGTGGCCGGCATTGAATCGCCCGGGCTTACGGGTTCACCCGCCGTTGCCGAATATGTTGAAAATATTATGCGCGGTATTATTGATCTTCAATTAAAAGAAAACTATGTAACAACGCGTGAAAAACCGTTTCGTTATCATCTTGCAACGGATGATGAAAAGCGTGCCGCCATTGCGAAAAATCCCTCCTATGGACGCATTATCTGCCGTTGCGAAAGCATCACCGAAGGGGAAATCCTCGATGCCATTCATGCCCCGGCAGGTGCGCGGGATGTGGACGGTGTCAAACGCAGAACAAGAGCCGGCATGGGACGTTGCCAGGGCGGCTTCTGCGGGTCAAAAGTCGTGGAACTTCTTGCGCGCGAACTGAACATCAGTGCAAATGAAATTACAAAATTCGGAGGAAAATCCGATATTCTTTATGAAAGAACCAAGTAAGGAGGGCAGCTGAGATGTTGAATTATGATCTTGTTGTGGTCGGCGGCGGCCCTGCCGGCATGGCGGCTGCTTTGCGTGCCCGCGATTTCGGTATTAAAGATATCATTATTCTTGAACGCGCCGAAACGCTCGGCGGTATTCTGGAACAGTGTATTCATACGGGCTTCGGTCTTCATTATTTTGGTGAAGAACTTTCGGGACCCGAATATGCTGCCCGCTTCATTGAACTTGTTGAAGACCAGAGAATTGAATATAAAACCGACACAATGGTAACGGATGTTTCTGAAGATAAAATCGTTACTGCCGTAAATAAAGAAGACGGGTTGCTTAAGATTCAGGCAAAGGCCGTTATTCTTGCCATGGGTTGCCGTGAAAGACCCCGCGGTGCTTTGTCCATTGCAGGCACGCGTGGTTCGGGCATCATGACCGCAGGTACGGCACAGAAGTATGTAAATATGGACGGTTACATGCCGGGCAAAAAGATTGTTATTCTCGGCAGCGGTGACATCGGTCTTATTATGGCAAGGCGCATGACCCTTGAAGGCGCCGAAGTCAAAATGGTCTGTGAATTGATGCCCTATTCCGGCGGTCTTACAAGAAACATTGTGCAGTGTCTTGATGATTTCGGTATTCCGCTTTATTTAAGCACCACCGTTATTGCTACCCACGGCACAAACCGTTTGGAGGGGGTCACCATTGCACAGGTGGACGATAGACTGCAACCCATTCCCGGAACCGAAAAATATGTTGAATGCGACACTTTGATGCTGTCTGTAGGTCTGATCCCCGAGAACGAACTGACCAAAAATGTCGGTATTAAAATGGACAGAATCACAAACGGTGCTGTTGTTAATGAAATGCGCCAGACGGATCATGAGGGTATTTTTGCATGCGGCAATGTGCTTCATGTGCATGACCTGGTGGACTATGTTACCATTGAAGCGCAAACAGCAGGTGAGGGTGCGGCAAAATACATCCTCGGGCAACAGGCAAAGGATCCCGTCTATGTGAATGTCACCACGGGCAACGGTGTGCGTTATACCGTGCCGCAGATGGTCAACATAAAGTCAAAGGATGATATAAAAATCTATTTCCGAGTCGGTCAGATTTATAAGAATGCAAAAGTGGTGCTCACTTGTGCCGGCAAAGTAGTTTCTGCAAAGAAGAAAGTAAAACTCGCTCCCGGTGAAATGGAAAATGTGATTATCCCGGATGATGTTCTTGCAACTTTGGCAGAATCGGATGAAATCAAAGTGGAGGTGGCAGAATCATGACAGAAAGAAATATGACCTGTGTAGCGTGTCCACTCGGTTGTCAACTGACTGTTACTCTTGACGGTGATAATGTTATTTCTGTTACCGGTAATACCTGTAAGCGCGGCGATGCCTATGCTCGCACCGAGATTTTCTGTCCTACCCGTTCCTTAACCACCACAGTGAAATGTGAGGGCGGCATTCATCCCGTTGTGCCTGTTAAATCCTCCGTTCCCGTGCCGAAAGATAAACTTCTTGAATGTATGAAAGTTATCAATTCTGTGACCGTTCAGGCTCCCGTGATGGTCGGTCAGGTTATCATTCACAACATCCTCGGAACAGATGCGCACATTGTTGCAACCAATAATAATTAAAAGTCAGGAATTTATTTCAATATGAAACCATATGAAAAAGCGGCTCTTGTTAAGCCGACAGAAAGACAGTTAAATTGGCAAAAAACCGAATTCTATGCACTCATCAGCTACGGTCTTCCGCCTTTTACGGGCAAACAGTACGGTGACGGTTTTGCACCTGCTACCATGTTCTGGCCCGAAGATCTGAATGTTGAAGAATGGGTGCTTGCCGCAAAAAGCGCAGGAATGAAAGGTCTTGTTTTGACCTGCAAGCACTATGACGGTTTTTGTCTTTGGCCGACTGCTTACACCGATTATAGCCTGAAATATTCCAATTGGAAAGACGGAGAAGGGGATATCGTCAAAGAAGTGGCAGATTCCTGTAAAAAACACGGTCTGAAATTCGGTGTTTACATAGCCCCGTGGGACAGGCACGAGCCGTCCTACGGTAAGGGTAAGGAATATGATGAATTCTTTATGAATCTTCTTCGTGAATTGCTTACCAATTACGGCGATATTTTCTGCGTATGGCTGGATGCTGTTTGCGGCAGTGATGAACAGCATGTGCAGGATTACGATTGGAAGTCGTATTATGCTCTCATTCGTGAATTACAACCCGATGCAGCCATCAGCTTCCGTGGCCCGGATGTGCGTTGGATCGGCAATGAACGCGGCGTCACCCGTGAATCCGAATGGAGTGTTGTGCCCGCACACATGGGTGTGCGCGAAGATGGTACCAGCCCTGCCGCCAAGAGCAAAAAAAGCAAGGGCTTTATGGATCTTGACATCGGTAGCAGAAAAGCCATTAAAAATGAAGACGAATTCATCTGGTATCCTGCCGAATGTTCCGTACCCATCCGCGACCATTGGTTCCATGTTGCAGATGACAAATACGGCATTAAAACCAAAGATAAACTGCTCAAACTCTATTACAACACTGTGGGCGGCAATGCAAATCTCATGCTCGGTCTTGCACCCGACAAACGCGGGCATCTTGATGAAACCGATCTGCAGGTGTTGACCGCATTGGGACATGATCTGAAACTTTATTTCGGCTACAATCTTGCACAGCGCGACGGCACAGTGCATGCTTCCAGTGAATACAGCAAAGAATTTAAGGCTGAAAACTGCATTTCGGATAATGAATTCCTTGTCTGGAAACCCGCAGACGGCGACAAGAAACCGTATGTGGAAATTGAACTCAATGAAGCCGATCTCTTCGATAAGGTTGTCATTATGGAAAATATCCGTAACGGGCAGCATATTGAAGAATTTGAAGTAACCTATCTCAATGAAAAGGGGAAATGGAAAAAGTGCGCCGAAGGAACCGTGGTCGGTTATAAAAAGATCTGCTGTCTGAAACCCACCAAAGCTAAAAAAGTGCGCATCACATTCACTGAATACCGCGCTCCCGTTGAAATTCTGCAGATTTCACTCAACTGATTTTCTTTGCAAAAATTCTTTAAAATATTCGCAGAAATTTCAATTCAGGTATTGACATTTATAAAAAGAATGATATAATAATATCGTTCTTGGGGGTGTAGCTCACTTGGGAGAGCGCTTGACTGGCAGTCAAGAGGTAAGGGGTTCGATCCCCCTCATCTCCACCAAATATAAAGCATCGCAAAAGCGGTGCTTTATTTTTATCCAATTCACAGTTTTTTGTTTTATTGGAGCATCAGCGGATTTGTTGAAATGTTCATATACTTATGATATAATATAAGCAGTTTAAATTCGTGGAGTGGTACGATTTGAAAGTTAATTTTTATGATAATATAGACGATGTTTTGTTGAAATTTGCTGTTATCATTTCAAAGCATAACGGTAAATGGGTATTTTGTAAGCATAAAGAAAGAGATACATACGAAGTTCCTGGTGGTCATAGAGAAGAAAACGAAACTATTTTAGAAACTGCAAAAAGAGAACTAAATGAGGAAACCGGCGCAGTGGATTTTAGTATTGTTCCCGTCTGCGTTTATTCTGTTACAGGTAAAAACAAGGTAAATGAATCAGGCGCAGAAACTTACGGAATGTTATTTTTTGCGGATATTAAAATTTTTGAAAACGAATTACATAGTGAAATAGAAAAAGTTTTGATTACAGATACGTTAGTTGATAATTGGACTTATCCTTTAATTCAACCGAAATTGATTGAAGAGGCAAAAAGAAGAGGCCTTATATAAGTTTTAAATATCATTAAATCAACTAATTGTTTTTTTAATTAAAGGAGGTACTAAATGAGGCCGTTGAAAAAAGATTCTAATAAGGTAGAAGAAAGAAAATTTATTGCAATAACAGTAGCTTTATGGGTTATCGTATTAATACTTGTTCCAGTTTTATTAAATATCACTTGCATAAAACAGTTATTTTTATATTTAATTTCTTTTACCAATAGTGCAGATTATAAAATAGCATATGTTGAATTTTGGGGAACTATTATAGGCAGTTTTATTGCAATTTGGGGAGCATTATATGTTCAACGGAAAATTGACAAAAATTCTGAACATAGTAACCAAGTAAAATATGCATATGTAGTTTATTATGATTTGCGTTTTGCACTTAAAGATTTAAATGATATTTGTGATGAAGCTATAAATAAGAATAATAATTTTGTTAAGCAGTTGGATGTTTATAATTTTTACCAATCAGCTAAAGGCAGAAAAATTCACTTGAATCCTAAATGGATAGCCGATGTTGCACAACTTAATGGTGTTTTTTCTGATGATGAAATCGAACAAATTTATACTTATTACGGAAAATTAGTTGATATTGATCGTGCATTTCAGTCAGAATCTCTTGAAAAAATCGAAAAAGCATTTACCTGTGTAAAGCAGGATTTTAGAGCAGATTCAATTGAAGGAGATTATGAAAAATATATAGATGTGTTAGATAAACTTCATCAATTTATTACACAAAATAAAAGTGACGAGAAATACCAACAGTTTTAATTCTTTTATACAAAATATATTTTGAGTTTATGTAAAATTGAAAAAATGCTGACTATGTAATATTAAAAACTTTTATCTTCAAAAAATGAATGTATAATTAATTTGTAATATATGGGGGCGTTTTTGCGTGTATTGGGAGAGCGCTTACTGGCAATTCAAGAGGTAAGGGGTTCGCCCCCCCCCTATGCTCCACCATGAAAATAGCCTTGAAATCCTTGATGCGTAAGGGTTTCGGGGCTATTGTGTTTTGCATTTTTGAGGTTTGTAATCGGTTTCACAACAAAAAGTATTTATGTTAGTCAAAATATTACCGTACATAAACGGTTTGTTGTACGCATAATTATAACCCTCGGCTACACCAGGGATCATACAGTTAAAGGTGCAAAATAGAGAACCCCCCGGCTAAGCCGGGGGTTCTTCATATGCGGGCAAAGCCCTATTATACTGGCATCGCCTTAAGGCGTACCCTACGGCTACCAACCGCAAAGGCTTGTTACTTGCTACCCGTAAACGGGTCTGTGTATTCTTTGAGCGTCATTTGGTCATGTATCATATCTTCATCTAATTGACTTTTTATGTATTCAGCTATCTTCTTATCATTCTTTCCTGCTGTATCTACATAATATCCTCTACACCAAAAACTTCTGTTTCCGTATTTGTACTTTAGGTTTGCATGACGCTCAAAGATTATTAACGTGCTTTTTCCTTTCAAAAATCCCACAAAGCCCGATACACTCATCTTTGGCGGTATTTCCACAAGCATATGTATATGATCCGGACATACTTCTGCTTGTACTATATTTACCTGTTTCCAATTACACAATTCTCTTAATATTTTTCCTATTTCTTCCCTGTTCTCTCCATAGAATATTTTTCTTCTGTATTTCGGGGCAAATACTATATGGTATTTGCAATTCCATTTTGTATGTGCTAAACTACTATTGTCATTCATTTGAATGTCCTCCTTTTGGTTTGTTGTGCAGTTGGTAGCCGCACTTCTATTCTACCAAAAGGAGTTATTTTTTCCACTCAACGCTAAAGCTTTTTTTGAACCCCTGGCACAGCCAGGGGTTTTCAATTACAATAAAAAAGGGAGCTGTTTTTGCAGCTCCCTTGGGAAAATAAACTTAAAATCAGGTTTTGTGTTCTTCGGTTCTGACTTCGGTGAGTTTTACGAAGTCAACCTTTTCGAGTCTGGTTCTGGGCAGGGCATCGATCACGCGGATATCACGCGGGACTGCAAATCCGTCGAGCGTTGCGCACATGTCGCAGATGGTCTTCTTGTATTCTTCCAGCTTATCTGCATCGGCAGCGGGAGAAAGAACAATGTAAAGTCTGACGATGGGCTTTTTATCTTCATCGTAACCCTGCACTGCACAGCATTCGGTCAGGAAGGGAAGGGGTTCGAGCAAGTTTTCGATATCTGCGGGATATACGTTGTAGCCCGAAATGATGATCACTCTCTTTTTTCTTGCAACGAAGGTGATGTAGCCGTCTTCGTCCATCTTGCCGAGGTCGCCTGTGAGCACCCACTGTTTGCCGTTTTTGTCGGTGTAAAGGCCTTCACCGAGTCTGCCGTCGGGTTGCAGATAGCCTTTCATGAGCGTGTTGCCCGTGAATGCGATTTCCCCGACCGTGCCGAACGGAAGTTCATTTTGTTCTTCATCGAAAATAGCGGCATGGGTGGTCTTGAGGTATTTGCCGACGGTGCCGGGCTTTGTCAGCCAGGGCATGTTGATACAGTTGACTGCACCGCATTCGGTCAGACCGTAACCGGGCATAAGGATGCAATCAGAGCCGTTGGCTGCCATGATGTCGTTGAATCTTTTGTGGAAATCAAGCGGCACATAGTCGCCGCCTGCAAAGGCGTATTTGACGCACTTCAGGTGTTCGCCTGCAAAACCGGGATGGTCAAGCAGTTTGCGGAACATATTGGGAACACCGACCACTTCATAGCACTTGTTGGCTTTGAAATAGGAAATGTATTCATCTGCATCAAAACGTGCCATGGGAATGGACTTCCAACCGGAATACATGGTGGTCAGCAAGCCTGCGATCAGACCATAACAATGGAAGAAGGGCAGGGGGATAACCTTGGACAGTTCACCGGGCTTATAGTCGGTTGCGAGGGTTGCTGCATTGAGCGCATTCTTTGTAACGGCATTGAGTGCGGTGGAAGACAGCATGATGAATCTGCTGACACCCGTGGTGCCGCCGCCGTTCATGTAAACAGCCACATTGTCGCCGCTTCTGAACAGACCTTCGGTCTTCTGACCTCGGTATTTCTTAATAATGTCACCAAAGTATTTTACGGTGATGTTGTTGGCAGCTGCAACAGCCAGAGCTTTTTCATCGGGACGCACATAATCTTTCTTGACAACGGGTGCGGCATACAGCACGGGGGTGGTGATGATGATGTCAATATTCTTCATCGTTGCAAGGATAGCAGAATGCTGATGAATGAACATGTCATACAGCAGAATACCCTTGGACTTTGTGTATTCAACACTGCGCTTCATAGCTTCGGACGGGAACAGGGGATGAATCAGGTTTGCAATGCAACCGATTTTGTTGAGCGCAAACAAAGCCACAACTTCTTCGATGCTGTTCGGAATGAACAGGGAATACGCATCGCCGGGCTTTAAGCCGAGTTCTTCTTTGAAGTAAACAGCCATCGCTTCGAGGTCTTCAAAGAATTCGCTTCGCATGTGGTCCGTCATTTTGAACTGGAACATCGGATAGTCTTCCTTGTGCGGATACAAACAAGCGAGCAGATACTCGTACAGGTTCATATTACCGTAATCCGGCAAGACTTCATCCATCGTGTGCTGGGGCAATTTGATCATTTTATTTTCCTCCCAAAATTTTTAAAAGAATTCATTCTATTGGGTGATTTTTTCAGAAAGAAGTTGTGCGATGTCACCGACGGTTTTGATTTTTACAACCGCAGTGTTGGTAATTTTGAGGTTGAATCTTTCTTCGATTGCATCGGCAATGTTCATCAGATCAAACGAAGTGGCGCCGAGGTCATAACGCAGAGAAGCGTCGGGATTGATTGCATCTGCATCCACTTCCACATAGTCGCAGATGATTTCTTTGAGGGTTTCAAAAATTTCGTTCATTTTACAGTTCCTCCAATATTTCTCCGATGGTCTTTTCGGGATTTCTCACACCAAGCATAAGTGTTTTTACCACACCGTTGTGGAAGTCAAGCACTTCCTGTTCTTTTGTTAAGAACAATCTGTGTATGTATGAGAATACATATCTTCCCGTGGATGCTTCCTGCATGGTGAGTGTGTAAATCGGCATAACATAATGGCCGAAGTTGTAAGCGGAAAAATCATACTGCCTGCCGTTGAAGGAGTTTTCACCCGAGGGCAGATAAGAAAACATCATGGTGTTGGATGTCTGCATCAGGGACAGACCGAAGCGGTCACGCTCCATCTGTCGGACGGTAGTGAACGGAACATCGCTGTGTCTGAACAGGAACACCTGCGATTCACCCAACTGATGGGTTGTGTCAAGAAAACTCTTGTTGTCGTCAAGAATTTCTCGCCACGGCATGGGCGAAGCGAGTGTGCCGCCGCAACGCTTTTCCTTGACGGTGCGTCTTCTCGGACAAAGCACCCAGAACAAGGTGTCATTGGTATGGCGGTTTATTTTTGATAAGTAAATGCGGAATGCCGTCTGAATGACCCATTCTGCACTCAACTGATTATCTTTGATGAACGCGGAAATTTCATTACTGTCTTCCTGTGTCAGATGCTTTTTGATGAGCTGTGTTTTATCAAGCACGGGAAGGTAAATATGCGGCATGTTCATGTCGGGTTGACGCAATATCTTACTCTGCCAATCCAGCACCTTTGTGCCGTTAATGGCATTGTAGAACGGACGGCGGTTCTTTTCGACAAAAACAAATTCGTCCAGTTCCTTTGCCTCTTTTGCAATGCGTTCTTCCAGTGCGGGGTTGTCCTGCTCGCTCTTGATGATGTCTTCATATTTCGTCATGGCTTTCGGCAGGGGACTGTCGGTTTTCAGGCTGTCATACACTGCCATGAGGTCTTTAAAGAACATAAAAGCGGCGACGAAGTCCATAATCATGTGCGAGGCAACAATGAAAATACCCGACTTCTTTTCATAAGTGCGGAAGAAAATGATTTTAAACATTTCACCGCCGAATACATCGAGCTTTGTCGATGCCACGGAGTCGAAATATTCCACCTGTTCTTCTTTGGAGTTGAATTCTTTTACAAGAATCTTTTTGAGTTTGTATTCGTTCAGAAAATACTGTTTGATGCGAAGTCCGTCACGGAAAATGCGAAGACGCATGCAGTCGTTGCGTTCAATTTCAATGTTCACCGCACGGGCAAGCAATTGAAAATCGAGTTTTTCATCAAAAGCGATGGCAACGGGCACCTGTGTGGACTGCATGTGGACGGAATACTTCCACATATATTGCACCATTTCCTGCGAATGGATGAGATTATAAACCTGCTCACCGTTTTTCGGCTTCATCAGGCTTCACCTCCGGCAGTTTTGTTGCGTTTGATTTTGCCGAGTCCCGTTTTCTCAAGCGGAGTGTCGCGCACAATAACTCTTGCAACCACATGCGAAGGCAGTGCGGTTTCGTTCATCTTGTCCGTATATTCCTCGAGTGCTGCGGGAATGTCTGTAATGCCTGCTGCCTGTGCATATTCTTCATTGGGGAATATCTCTGCACAGATAACATCCTTTTCGGCATACACAAGCACTTCCGAAACAAGCTTGTTTTCTTTGTATTTGTTTTCAATTCCTTCGGGAGAAACATTTTCGCCGTTGGAAAGAATAATCAGGTTTTTGAGTCTGCCTGTGATGTAAAGAATTCTGTTTTCATCAATGCGGCCGATGTCGCCCGTGCGAAGCCAACCGTCTTCGGTAATGACTTCGGCGGTTTCTTCGGGACGTTTGTAATAACCCATCATCATGCCGGGGGTGTCGAGCTGAATTTCACCGCCGACAATGCGTGCATTGACGGTGCTCATGAGTCTGCCCGAGCAATCCACGGGGCAGTCAAGGTCGGGAATGGTGACCTTGCCGCTGGCTTCACTCATGCCGTAGCCCTGACGCAGGAAAATGCCGTAGGGTTCAAAGGCTTTTGCAAGTGAGCTTTCAAGGTGTGCACCGCCTGAAAGCAGCATGTCGAGATTTCCGCCCGTGACAAGCGCTGCCGCTTCCTTGGGGGAAAGGTCGGGATTCTTTGCCTGAATGGCTCTGATTCTGGCAAGCATCGCCTGTGCAATGACGGGAACGATACGGATCTGATTGGGCTTGAAAATCAGCAGATTCTTGAACAGATCGCGCATTTCACCGTTCAGACAAACGCAGTTGCCCACATGCAGCGGGCCGATGTAACCGGTGATGAAACAGAAAATATGATGCAGCGGCAGAACCGACAGAACGGTATCCACACGCACAACAATATCACTGTAGGGTTCAAAAATAAGGTTGCTGACGAGTGCCTCGCACGAGAGCATAACGCCTTTCTTGTCGCCCGTTGTGCCTGAGGTGTAGATGATGAGTGCACAGGCTTCGGGATCCATTTTTATATCCGACAAAGCGGCATATTCCGAAGTTTCGCTGAATTCTTCATAGATTTTGCTGAAATTGTCGGGGTTGATGACCATTTCAAATTTTATTTTGGGGCAGAGCTTTTTGACGGTATCCAGATATTCTGCAAATTCTTCGCCGTACAAAAGGGCGGTTGCGTCCGAATCGTTGATGATGGTTGCAATATCCTCTGCTTTGGAGTCGGGATCGATCGGTACAGCCACATGTCCTGCGGTCAGAACACCCGTCATGCAGGCAATGTATTCATAGGTGCTTTTGCTGATGATTGCAATGTGTGTGCGTGCGGGAATTTCGTGGCGCAATTTGCGGCAGACAGCAAGCCCGTCGCTTCTGACTTCGCTGAACTTCTTTTCGATGATTTCACCGTTCTGAATGTATTTGATGAAGGTTCTGTCGTTGTGTTTTGCAGGGGCAACATCCAGAAGGTCGCGGATGGTCGGCACGTTTTCAAGTTTCATATTTTTTCACCCTTTTGTATATTTATAAGTATTGGTGGTATATTTTATCAAAGCATTTTATTGGATCAGCTTATATTATATAACACTTCAACAAAAATTGCAATTTGTTTGCATAAATTTTATCAAATTGTTAACGAAATAGAACATTGTTACAATCATGTGTTGATTTCTGCAAATTAAAATATACGAAAAAGTCAAATAAAAGATAAATAATTGCGTAAAACTGAAATTGCATAACAAAGAGCTGCAAAAATTTGACAAAATCGATTCTGATTATGCAAATTGCACTTTGTTTTTATTTGAACAAAGTGTTCAAATAGTGTGCAAAAGGCATTTTTGACTGTATATTCTTTTCAGAATGAATATATTTGTGCATATTCTTGCATAGAAAAACACCGACGGCAGGCAATGCAGCTGCTGTCGGTGCGTGCGCATTATTCCGTTTTTATTTTTTGCCGATGATTGCAAGTCCCTGCCCGGGCTTTACCTCCAACTCGATTTGTCCGTTCGTGACCTGCACCTCACCCAGCAGCACATTGCCGTCGGGTGTGATTTCATATACATCCGCATGGTCGAAAGCCGCATCGGGCACATTCCATTTTCCGTCCTTGCCGTTTTCGGAGTAGACAATAAAAATTTTGTTGTCCTCCGTCAGGGGCAGAATCACATCGTAGCCTTTTTTGAGCACAATGCCGTTTTTGCTGATGCTTTCGTCTTCTGCGCGCGACACAACCCCATCCGAGAAAAAAACGGTGTATTTCTTTTCATATTCCGCATCGGGGTTTTGCGTATAACGCAATCTTTTGCTGCGGTTGAGATATGTGTAAGGCACATGATATGTGCAGAAATCCTTTATGAATGCAGGTCCCCACACTGACGGGTCTTTGCCGTTGTTTTTCCAGATTTCTTCGCCGTGCATGGTGCCGTAAAATACGGCTTTGAGCGCTTTGTCATTGACATGGCCGCTGTAAAGAGACGGCGGAATGAGAATGCACTCGTCCATGGTGATATTCGATGTCCACCAGGTGGCGGGAATTTTGCCGAGTGTGCGCATTGGGATGTCTTCCCAACGGGTTTCGGTCATGTCTTCGCCGGCTTGTGCATACATTTGGCGATTCGGATGGGTGGGGGATTCATTGCGGAAATGGTCTTCGCGGTAGGTATATTCGCTTGTCACATCAATGCCAAGGTCATGTATGTAATCGAGCATCAGGTTGCGTGCCGCATTCTGCTCTGCAAGGTATGTTTTCGGGCGCAGGCTTTCCGCAATGCAGAAATTGTCGATGTGCAGTGTACCGGCTTCCTGTACGGGAACCATAGCACAGAAGCGGTCAAACAGACGCTTGAAAATGCCGCTGTCCCAAAGCTGTTTGTAAGATGTTTTGTAGCAGTTGCGATTGTTGAGAATCTGCAACACGGCGGGCTTTCCGTTTATGTCCTTGCAGATGCAATCCGTGCTGACCAACTCGTCAAAAATACGGTCCTCACGCACTGCATCGGAGATATTGACATGAAAACTGATTACGGTGTTGTATTTTTTTGCTTCTTCCATCAGCCACAAAAGGCTGTCAAGCGCAGTTGCATCGCAATCTCGTTTTAAATATTCATTCACAACATCCATTTCCGGCCAGCAGTCATCATGGCCGAGACCCTGCCAGCCGACAAGGTAGATGATTTTCGTAATTCCCTGCGTGATGTTGTCCACGGCTTTCACAATATCCAGCGCTTGCTCGAATGTAACATAAACCTTTGAACAGTTGTTGTCAAAATCAGGGTCGGCAAGATACATTTTCATCCATAAAGTTTTGGAATAATCATAATTGAACTTGTAAGGCATATCCATCACCCCAAAATTGTGGTTACAAATACTTATCCGGGAAAGTATTGATCGCAATATTCCTTTAGCTTTGCATTATACTTTGCACCGCTGAAGGGCGTAAAAATCAAAATATGGTCGGAATAGGGGAAAAGTATAAAGTCATAAACAGCACCCGACTCCTCAAAAGCCTTTTTAACAGATTCGCCGTTTCCTATGGGCACGACGCTGTCTTTGCCGCCGTAAGCGAACAAGGAGGGGATTGAATTTTCGTTAACATAAGAAACGGGGGAAACAAGTTCAATCAGTTCCTTCTCTTTGCCTTCCTGCAGGTATTGGTTGGAAATTTCCGTGCCTGCAAGCATTTGTGCAATTCGGGGACCCGCTTCTCCCCAGGCTTGCGTCGTGAAGTCGGAGGGACCTACCTTATTTGCGGCAAAAGCAAGGGGGATCGCACTTTCGTCTGCTCGTGAATAGGAATAAAGCATAGAAAGATGTGCGCCGGCCGAGTAGCCCGAGGTTGCCATTTTTGTTATGTTAAGACCTTTTTCTTCTGAAAATCTTTTTATTTCTTCAATCGCTAAAGAGATTTCATCAAGAACGGTCATAACGCTGTATGTATCTCTGTTGGCATCGGTTATCAAAGTATAACTCATGGTGGCGGTGATATAGCCTTCATTTGCAAGCGCCACACATTCACCAAACATTTCATCCTTGCTGCCCGAGGACCAGGAGCCGCCATGAATGAAAAGAATACAGCCGTTTTCTTCTTTTTCGTAAGCGTCAGCAGGCACATAGATGTCCATTACATTTCTTTCACTTGCAGTTGCATACGCGATATCCGAAAAGACCTCATATTTCGGCGTCATGCCGAAAAGTGTTGAGCTTACAAATGTGAAAATTGCCAGAATAATTCCTATTATTTTTTCAAACATTCTAAAACCCCTTTTTTTTTGATAAGATTTACAGACAGTAGCTCTGGCTATGTTTCTATTATAATTCTAATAGGAAAAATAATCAAGTAAAAATTGTTATAACAAGTGATTTTTTATACAGCGATTGCAAAATATCAAAAGCAAAACCGGACATCCGATTCGATACTCGTTGTATCAAAAAAGAAATCCACCAACCGCAAGGGTTGCTGAACTTCTTTTGGTGCGAGTGTTTATAAGGGATTATTGAAATATTCACAATTTAATTATCCAAAAAGACTTTTGTTTAACTGGTTATCCAATTGGAAATTCACATTTATTTCTTTTTGTATTCAAACAAGCGATACAGCTTTTTTGAGAAATTACCTGCATAAAGTTTTGCAAAAAGTAATCTTTCAAATCCCCTTAATTCGTTTATATACTTTTGGGGTATCATTGTATGCTCTTTTACAAACGCCAGCTCCTCACATTGATAAGATTGTGGGTTGTCTATACCATAAACCTCGGTTACACCCACATCATTTATAGGATTTCTTCGTTTTGACATTTTGGCAGCAAAAGAAGTATAAGCATCCACCAAAAGCATCAGATTCTCAAAGTGATTACACAGACTATTTGTCAACCTTTGCATTTCACCGACAGTCAAATACATACTCACGCCTTCCATAACAACAATGGCGGTTTTCTTTTCCTTGATAGCCGTCAGCCAATCGCAATCTCTTGCGTCACCTTCAATCATTTTGTAGTTATTCGATTCGGCATAGTATCGTTTTCTTTCTCCAATAACTTCCGGAAAATCCACATCGTACCACTTGTGGTTTTCCGTTCCAACTCTTATGCAGCGGCCATCCATTCCGCAACCGATATGAATGACCACAGCATTTGGTGCATTAACCATTTGTTGTCTTAACCATTCATCAAACACGGCAGACCGAGTGCCCATATAATAGGCAAGCCATTTTGATTTGGATTTTCCTTTGAGTGCAAATCCTTCTGCTTCCCAGATTTGCTCCGCTTTTTGATCAGCAAGAATTATCCCCTTCTTACTCACATAAGACTTCCCGTACAAGGGGATATATAGTGTTTTATTCACGCCGTTCATATACTCACCTACAAATTCAAGTTTGTCTAACAGGATTATAACACAGACGCATATGGAATGCTATCCGAAAAACAAAAATCCCTATGGAATCATGTATCCATGATTCCATAGGGAGATGGTCGGAGTGGAGGGACTCGACTCTCGCACTGCGGTGCTTAGGTCTCTGCGCGGCTCTTCAGGCTGACGGCCCCGTCCCTCTCTGTCAATTCGTGACATCTCTCCCACACTGTGGGAGAGTCTTCCACCGGACTGTCATTCACTCCCGCGCCGCTTCGAGTCCCTCGTATCGGAAAAGAAAGAAGCCCACCCGTCGGCGAAGGTCATCGGACTTCTTTTTTTGATACAGAAAGCACTTTAATGAAGCATTTGTTAACCGAAAAGACTACCGAAATCCACTTCACCCGTAATCAGCTTGACAAGAAATCTGAAGAACATTATGCACAAAGAAAAGTATGACTTGATCATTGTAACAAATGTGGGATTTTTTTCAGCGGTTGACATAAATGCAAGGTCTGCGCAATTGCTTTCGGTCATTTCGGCAACTTCTCTTGTTTCAGGATTGAAAATCATGAACTGTGTGCCGGCAGATACCGTATCAACCGTTTCACGGGTGCCGTCAAGAAATTCATAAATAATGGGGAAAACAGGCTGGAATTCATCATGATGTGCATTTTTCAGCACCCATGTTCTGTCAGGACAATAGGAAGTTGACAGATCCACCATTTTATCGGGAGAAATATATTTACCGTTTCCTTCTGCGATGCGGGCATTTATATATTCCTCGGAAAGCTGTGTTCCCATATCGGCGGCAGTGGCACCGAAGGCAGCGCTTTCTATATTTACAAGGGAATCGCCGGGTGTTCTTTCATTTTTAACGATGGGAAGCATCGCAAGATAGCCGTACTTTGCCGTAAAGCCGAACCATATTCCGTTCTCTGTAAGCTGATCATAAAAGCCCGGCAGATCGGAAGAAACTCTTTCTCTGTAATAAAGAATTTTATCAATAAGCCCCTTGTATTTGGTACGGGTTTCCGTGCCTTCCGTTCCGAAAATAAGATCCAGTGCTTCATCCATATCCTCTTCATAAACACAAGTCCAGTAGTTGACCTGTGTAGCATACCCCATTGCATGAAGCAGCGCAGGGATGAGCGCCTTATAAAGTCTTGAATAAAGCCTTTCCAGACCGCACAGCAGTGCATCAACAGCATTTATCTGATTGAAATAATCCATTGTCTGAAAAACAATTTCATTCAGAAGCTCAGGAAATGCAAAGCCGATGCCCTTGTTTGTCTTTTCGCAATAATCAAGCTGACCGACATAATTTTCAAGATAATCTGCGTCAAATTCAAGCTTTCCGCTGAATGTTTTGGAAATAATGTCGGATCCGTTTGAAAGCACATCTACAAACAAAACATTTTTGATATGGCCGAGATGTCCGTATTTTTCAAGATATGCCATCAGCAGGCCGCCGCCCAGGCATCTGCCGTACATGCTGACCTGCGTTTTTCCCGTTGCCTTCATAACATCCAGGACATATTGATGCAGTCTGTCAACATGATCGTAGGGTGAAAGACGCCAGTCAAAACAGAATTCATATTCAATATGCATATCATAATGCCATGAACCCTGTGCATCCATCTCGGATTTTGCGAGCTGTTCGGGAGAAACACCGGTGCCGTTCTTTGCATTGCCGTTTTCGTCAAGTCCCGTATCTGCAAAAAGAGGTGCAATTTCTTCATAAACAGCCTTGCCGTAATTATCCCACTTGTCAAAAAGCATGCCTTCTGTGACGAAGGGTTTAAGAATGTTTACGACCGATTCAACAATTTCCTCCATTTCAACGGAGCCGTCTCCGGAATCAGCCGTAAGCTCATTGCCGTCGGCATCATAAAGCGGCTCGCCGTTTCCGCGGATATATACGATCGGAAGTCTTTCTTCTTCCGCGGCAAAAGCGGCAGGTGTTGTGATGCCTAATGTAAGTACAAAAACAAGTAACAGTGAAATAAATCTTTTCATACAAATATCTCCTTTTTTTATGTCAGCACATATTTCACCTATATAATACTACGCAAATATAGTTAAAAAAGCCACTAAAATATTATAAAATTGTAAACAATTAACAATGAACAGATATTAACAAAATGATCATACAAAAACAATACAATTTATGCTGTTGATAAAAAACTCGGATAATATCATTCTGAATCTTTAAATGTGATATTTTTTTTCGGATATCGCCTGCTGGAATGCTCCTTATTTGAATCGACTTTGTGTTGCAAAATAATGGCTGATTTGCTGTGGCCGACAAAAAATGCTCCCCCAAAACGATGAATTTCATTTCGGGGGAGCTTCGCTGTCTGTATGTTAACTCTGAATCGGGAATTTGTCAAGGTCTTTGATGCTTGTTCCGATTTTTGCTGCAAAGCCGATCATTTCCATAGGAACCGATATCCGTGCCAATGTCAATGATTGCCCCGTAGCAGACAAAGAAAAGCAACAGCGCGTTGCTTGTAATTCGTGTTGGATTTTGCTATATTAAAATCACAGAAAACAAAGGCGGTATTATTTATGACAACCAAGGATATTATTCGTGAACTCAGAACGAAAGCAAATTTTTCTCAGGAAGAGCTTGCCGAAAAGGTGTTCGTAACCCGACAGGCGGTCAGCCGTTGGGAGAACGGCGAAACCACCCCGAACACTGAAACGCTGAAACTTCTCTCCAGGCTGTTTGGCGTTTCGATAAATACGCTCCTCGGTTCTCCCAGAAATCTGATATGTCAATGCTGCGGTATGCCGTTGGAGGACACGAACATCAGCAGAGAGAAGGACGGATTTTTTAACGAGGAATACTGCAAGTGGTGCTATGCCGACGGCGAGTATATGTATCACGATATGGACGATCTGATCGAGGTCTGTGTAGCGAATATGGCAAGCGAAGCCTTCCCCTCGGAGCAGGCTCGCGCCTATCTGAAAGAAATGCTCCCCAAGCTCGACTATTGGAAGAAATATAAAAACCTTGATGATGGCGGAAAGTTTGAAGAATTTAAGCGTAAACTGATCGAAGAGATTAACGCCCTTGGTGTGGAAGGTATGCCGAAGGTCGAAAAGCTCAACGCGCTTGTGGGCGGTTACGTCAATCTTGAATACCGCCTCCCAAACGGCAAGACCGTCAAATTCCTTGACGATAACGCCACCTATCTGGGAAATCAGTTAGAATGTGAATTTGGCGGTGACCGTTGCTTCGGCGTAGTCGCCAATATGGATTTTATCCTCGTTTATACCTACGAGGAAAACGGCGAAAATCCCGAGCTTGTCGTCTATAAGAAAAGATAACGCAGAGGGCTGACGAAAACAATCGTCAGTCCTCAAAAATTGCGGTGCAGTAGGCAAAGGAAAACGATTACGGCTTCATCACCCTAACACGGCTGAAAATGCGGAAAGATAACAGCAAGAATTATTAAAACTCCGTTGTGATTTTATGGTATCCTATTTGTTGAGAAAGGAGGAATGTATAAATGGAACATCAAGTAATAAATATTGAAATGGTTATAGATTATATTGAGAATAACCTTGACGGCAAAAATGATCTTGAAACTGTTGCAAATGAAATTCACTACTCAAAATATCATTTGCATCGTATGTTTACCTCTACGGTAGGAATGACAATTCACGATTATGTACAACGCCGACAGTTGACCGAAGCCGCAAAGTTATTGGTGTTTTCTGAGAAACCTATTATAGAAATCGCCTTTATTTGCGGTTATGAAAGTCAACAAGCGTTTTCTGCTGTATTTAAGTCTATGTATAAAATACCCCCTGCAGAGTATAGAGATAACCGCGAATTTTATCCGTTGCAGTTGCGCTTTACATTGCATAGAAACACATCAAAAACGGAACTCAACAAAGATGATATTTGTATCGCGGAAAAAGCAGATATTTCCGCTTGGATGGACTTAATGCGATTGGTCATTGATGGATACCCGGTTATGGATGAAGCGGACTATTTGAGCAAACTTATAATTGCCATAAATGAAAAACGCGCCCTTGTTTTGAAAGACAATGGCGTTTTAATCGGTGCTATGCTTTTTTCTTATCAATCGGTATGTATTGACTTTTTAGGCGTACACCCACAATACCGCAAGCAAGGTATTCAAAAGTTATTTTTGGATGCGCTTATGGAAATATACTTGCCCGGACAGGAAATCAGCATGACCACCTATCGAGAAGGCGACAAGGCTGATACAGGGCATCGTGATATATTAAAACAGCTTGGTTTTGCAGAAAGAGAATTACTTGTTGAGTTTGGCTATCCAACGCAGCGTTTTGTACTTTCTCCGGGACACAAGGAGGATATAGAAAATGGTGGAACAACAAAGTAATTGGCGAAAACGAGCAATAATGTTTTTTACAAGCCAATGTATTTCGCTATTTGGATCGCAAATTGTTCAAATGGCAATCGTATGGTATGTAACTTTACAAACAAATAGCGGTTTGTGGGTAGCGGCTTTTTCAATTTGCTCCTATCTCCCTCAATTTTTCGTTTCCTTTTTAGGCGGGGTTTTGGCAGATCGATATAATCGAAAATATCATATTATCGGTGCTGATACTATGATCGCAACTGTAACGCTGTTAATGCTACTGATAATGCCCTATATCACAGCAGAGCCAATGTTACTTACAGCCCTGTTGATTATGTCTATTGTACGCTCTGCGGGCGCGGGTATTCAAAATCCTGCGGTAAATGCGACTATTCCACAACTTGTCCCAGAGGAACATCTAATGCGTTACAACGGAATAAATGCTACAATGCAATCTGTTGTTCAATTTGCCGCCCCTGCTGTCGCGGCTGTTGTTTTGTCAATCAATACGCTACGTTCTACTTTGGGAATAGATGTAGTAACAGCCCTGATTGGAACTGGATTGTTTTTGTGTGTACGCCTTCCAAAACAAGAACTATCGAAACAAACACCATCAATTTTGGCAGATATGGGAGTCGGTACCCGCTATGCGTATTCCCATAAATCAATTCGTAAAACGCTGACAATATATGGCTTGTTCGTTTTCTTTACGGTACCCGCAGGCTACTTGTCGGGATTACTTGTGAGCCGTGTATATGGAGATACCTATTGGTACTTAACAGCGGTAGAGCTTGTCGGCTTTGGTGGTATGATGTTGGGTGGTTTACTTATGAGCGTTTGGGGAGGTTTCAAAAGCCGCAGATTGACATTGGCTATTGCTTTACTTCTGTTTGGAACAATGGCAATCGGTATGGGCGTTAGCTCTTTCTTTTATCTGTATCTTGTCTTAATGGGATTGTACGGTATTGCATTGACTGCGGCGCAAACGACGATAACAACTATGCTCCAAGAAGAAACAGAAAGCACAATGCAAGGACGTGTTTTCGGTCTGATGAGTTCTTTGTATTCAAGCTGTTATCCGATTGGTATGCTACTCTTCGGACCTATGGCAGACAAATTTTCTTTACAATGGATTATGATTGGTTCGGGAATTGTCCTTATAATTCTTGCGCTCATTGCTTATTCATCTCCCGAAAAAGCAAAAAGGAGTAACAATGAATAAATACATATGATGAACGTAGCCGTTGGACGGAGTATGTCGGCACGTTACCGTACACAAAAACTCAAATCATCTCAGCAAAATATCTGATAGGATTGTTCGCACAAATAGCTATCATTTCACGCTTGGTTATTGCCGCAGTTATCATTGTTGTTATCGTGTATACGTTTATAGGAGCATAAAAATTGCCGCTGAGATGGATCTCTCCACCTCAGCGGCTTTTACGTTTACCTTACAACAGACGAATGACTATAGATGTAGAACTCCTCTTGGCTGGGCATCCACTTCTTTTCCTTTGGCGGAAAAGTCGCGTCAAAGGCTTCGACTGCGGCAACGTCCTCACAGCAATCGGCGGCAGTGGAGGGGATATACATCCACCTCTTGCCGTCAAGCACGTTTGTAACAAGTTCGCAAACGAGAAGCGCCGTCGGGAAGTTGCCATCTACCACGAAACTCACGTTCTTCTTTTTGCAGCTCACGAACCCACGGCTGACGTAATTGCCCGGATTGCCGAAGTTGATATTCACGTCGTAGCCCATCTTGCGAGCCGCCTCAAAGGAATGCTCGATAAGTAGCTTGCCAAGCTTCTGCCTTTGATATTTCGGCGCAACGCAAAGCGGTCCGAAGGAAAGGATCTCCTTGCGGTTTCCGTTCTCATCCTCAAGCCAAGCTTTGGTGTACATGATGTTGCCCACGATCTCTCCGTCCTTCTCCAGCACAAAGGCAAGCTCGGGAATGAAATCGGGGTGATTTCGCATCATGTGAACGAAGTAGTGCTCGTCAGCACCGGGCTTGTAGACGTTCCAAAATGCCTCGCGGGTCAGTTCTTCCACTGCTCTGTAGTCTTTTTCGGTCTCTAAACGTATCGTCAAATTTTCCATTTTTAAATCCTTTCATAATTCGTTGACGCTCAAAGTACGAGAGGATTGCGAGATGTATTTGCAAACCTCTCGTTTACAATACAATCTCCAAGGTGTTGTTTCTTTTCAAACAGCATTCTCCAAAAATTAAATTCGGCTTTCACCGTATGGCTATTATATCACAAACCCGACGCTATTGCAACCTGCGTACATCAATCAAAGAAAAAAGGATTGAGAAAAGACGCGAAAAATGATATAATACTCTCAACGATAAATAAGAAGTTAATGGAGATATATTATGGAAGATATTTTAATAAAAATACTTGTTTGTTTTCTCGCAGGAGCGGGGGCTGGCATCGGCACGGGATTTGCGGGAATGAGTGCCGCCGCCGTTATCGGCCCGATGCTGATAACATTTTTGGGCGTGCCTGCTTACGATGCGGTCGGAATAGGACTGATCAGCGATGTTTTGGCAAGCCTTGTCAGCGCATATACCTATAAGAAAAGCGGAAATTTAGATGTTAAAAACAGTTTGCCGCTGCTCGTGAGCGTTCTGATCGTAACGATGATCGGAAGCTTTGTCGCAAGCTTTCTGCCCGAGCAAGCCATGAGCGGCACAATGCAGATCGCATTGATTATCATCGGATTGCGTTTTATTTTAAAGCCGGTAAACAAGACGAGAGAACAGTTGGAAGCAGGTTCTCCCAAGAGCAGACTGATCAAGGCGATCGTCGGCGGCATTTTCGTTGGCTTTATCTGTGGCTTTGCAGGTGCGGGCGGCGGAATGATGTTGCTTCTTGTTCTGACCACTTTCCTCGGTTACCCTATGCATTTGGCAGTCGGCACAAGTGTGTTTATTATGGCGTTTACGGCTCTTACGGGAGGTATCAGCCACTTTATGATCGGAGGAGTTCCCGATATTCTCTCCCTTGTACTGTGCGTGGTGTTTACTTTGCTGTGGGCAAGAATTGCTGCGAAAATCGCCAACAAGTCTAACGCAAAGACCTTAAACCGCGTGGTCGGCGTTGTTATGATCGTTACGAGCATTGTGATCCTGGCGGTTAATTATTTGTAATACTACTTAGAGTGGTGTTTTAGGTGAGAGTGAATAAGAATTTGGTGGAGAAATGATATGAAACTCAAGAACGTTCTGATCGTTGTTAAAGATATAGAGAAATCGAGAAAATTCTATCACGACTTGTTTGATATAGACTTGGTGCTTGACAACGACGGCAACATGATCTTAACGGAAGGTCTTGTCCTTCAGGACGAGAAAATATGGAAATCGTTTTTAGGTAAAGATATTGTTCCCAAGAGCAACTCTTGCGAACTCTATTTTGAGGAACAGGATATCGAATCCTTTGCCGAAAAATTAGAGAAACGATATCCCGACATTGAATACGTAAACCGCCTTATGACACATAGTTGGGGACAACGAGTGATCCGATTCTACGATTTGGACGGCAACCTGATCGAGGTAGGAACACCGATGTGATCAACATATTCCAATAAGTCAAACTGTTAGATAAATAAGAATTTGGAGGTGAGTTTCTATGCAGGATATAATTGCAAAGTTGACAGCAAAAGATGACAAATACGCTTGTGCCATTGCTGATAAAATCATCTCCGAAAGTCAAGATACCGATGAATGGTATGAATACTTTGATGCCCTTGCGTCATTGCTGAACCATCCAAAGTCATTGGTAAGAAACCGAGTGTTGTACATTCTTGCCGCTAATGCACAATGGGACGATGAAAATCGTTTTGATGCGATTCTTGATGATTATATTGCCCATGTTACGGA
>JAFQCH010000038.1 GCA_017416485.1 Clostridia bacterium
GTAAGCGTGGGTTGTTTCACGAACAGGAGGATTTTTAATGAAACAACCGTACAATACAGCACTATATATGAGACTGAGCCGTGATGACGAGAATTATGGCGACAGCGTATCCATCGAGACCCAGCGCACCATTTTACAGCAATTCGCAAAGGACAACGATCTTCATGTGGTTGGTGAGTACATCGACGACGGATGGAGTGGGACTACGTTTGAAAGACCGAACTTTAAGCGTATGATGGCAGATGTGGATGCAGGACGAGTAAACTGCATTGTCACGAAAGACCTCAGCCGCTTCGGGCGTGACCATATCATGGTTGGCTACTATCTGGAATATGAGTTCCCGGACAAACAGGTGCGATATATCGCCGTGTCTGAGAACGAGGATACCAAGAAAGGCTTGTCCGATTTTGTTCCTTTCAAAAATCTGTTCAACGAATGGTTTGCCAAGGACACCAGCCGCAAGGTCAAGACCGCCCTCCATGCCAAGTTTGCTGCAGGAGAACGAACTTTCACCTATGCGCCCCTTGGGTATATCCGACACCCTGAAGTAAAGAATGCCATTGTTGTTGATGTGGAAACACGCTGGATTATCGAGAAAATCTTTGACCTTGCCTATCATGGAGCCGGTGCTGCCAAGATCGCAAGAGTATTGGTGGAAGAACAGGTTCCTACTGCCGGATGGCTGAACTATCAGAGATATGGGACATTCGCTCATATCTACGAGGGCGCACCGGAAGAAAAGTCCTACGCATGGACGCTGGCACAGGTCAAGAGCATCCTAAAAGACGAAACCTATATCGGTAACAGCGTACACAACAAGCAGACCAACATTTCCTACAAGAACAAGAAAAAGGTACGCAAGCCGCAGGAGGAATGGTTTAGGGTAGAAAATACTCACGAAGCCATTATCTCCAAGGAAGTCTTTAAGCAGGTGCAGGAACAGATCGCCAGCCGCCGCAGACAGCAAAAGGACGCTACCACGCAGATCTTCTCCGGTTTGGTGAAGTGTGCGGACTGCGGATGGTCGATGCGCTTCGGTACGAATAACCAGAACAAGAAACCGTACAGCCATTACACTTGCAGCCAATATGGGCAAGGGTTAAGACAATGTTCTGCCCACTATATCCGCTATGACTACCTCTACCACTATGTTCTGACGAGAATACAGGACTTGTCGAGAGAAGCACAGTTGGATGAAAATGCACTTCTGCATCGGCTGCTGAAAGCGAGTGACCAGGAGCTTGCCGCCAATGCCAAAAGGCAGAGCGCCGAGCTTACAAGAGCCGAGAAGCGCAGAACAGAGGTTGACCGCAAGTTTGCGAAGCTGTATGAGGACTGGTCGGACGGTCGTATCACGGAGTACAACTTCAACATGATGTCTCAGAAATATCAGACCGAGCAGCAGGAGCTTGTCGAGAAGATCGAAAGGCTGTCTGCCGAGCTTGAATCTGAAAAGCAAACAACTGTCGATGCGGAAACTTGGATTTCTCTTATCAAGCAGTACGCAAATCCCACCGAACTGACAGCGGAGCTTCTGAATACGCTGATTGAAAAGATCGTTATTCACGAAGCAACCACCGTGGACGGTATGCGTGAGCAGAATATTGACATCTACTACCGCTTTATCGGCAAAATCGAGTAAAATTACAGATATGAGTGCCTATGCAAGTAGGCGTAGGCACTCGTACATAACCAATATCTTTAAGTGCGGGAAACGGGGCTTGCGTTGCCCGATATTTCCCTTGTTACGACCCTTGCCGCAATTTTCAATGTATCAACCGATGACCTGTTCGGCTTTGACCGAAAAGAAATCGAAGCGGACATTGAACGCATCTGTCAGCATGCTTTTGAATACCGCGAAAGCGATTATAAGAAAAGTCGTGCCATTCTTGAAGAAGGCTTACAGAAATACCCCGGCAATGAAATTCTGCTGAACAATCTTTTGTATGTGGTGATTGACCCCGATGAAAAAATCCGCTTTGCATTGCCTTTGTCTCAGAGTGAAAATGCCGAAGTTCGTTTTGATGCACTTCGTTTTTTGGCCTATGCTTACAGCGAAAAAGGGGAGGATTCCCAAGCGGTTGCCTGCATGGAGCAAGTCCCCGAATTGTATTTTACCAAACTTTCCGAAATGGCTTTTGTTGCAAAAGGGAAAGTAAAGTATGATGCCGCCGAAAAACAGAAATGGATCTCCTTTGAAACGCTGTTGCAGATGATGTGGAAACTCGTCGAATGTTACGAAGAACAAGGAAAACTGCAAGCCGCAATGAACGAAACACGCAGTTGTCTTTTGTTGCTGGATGCAATCAAAGGACACAACAAAGCCGAAAACTTTGATACCTACAAATCATTCTTTGAAAAGCAGCTGAACCGATTGCAAAATCAATCATAAAACAAAAACCGAGAGATGCGAAAAAACATCTCTCGGTTTCTTTGTAATGTGTTATTTTGTTCCGAAGATACGGTCGCCTGCATCGCCGAGGCCGGGAACGATGTAGCCCTTTTCGTTGAGCTTTTCGTCCTTGCTTGCGCAGAAGATCGGCACATCGGGGTGTGCTTCACTGAGTGCTTTAATGCCTTCGGGAGCCGCGATCAGGCACATGAATTTAATGTTCTTACCGCCGTGCTGTTTGATGAAATTGAGTGCCGCAATGGCAGAACCGCCTGTTGCAAGCATGGGGTCAAGCACAATGATCGGTCTCTTGTCGATGTTGGGAGGCAGTTTGCAGTAGTATTCATGCGGTTCCAGCGTTTCTTCGTCACGATACAGACCGATGTGGCCGATGCGTGCCGCGGGAACAATGCTTGTCACACCGTCCACCATACCCAAACCTGCACGCAGAATCGGAACGATTGCAAACTTCGGGCCGTCCACCATCTTGCAGACGGTTTCGGTAATGGGGGTCTTGACGGTGACATCCTTCAGCGGAAGATCGCGAAGCGATTCGTAACACATCAGCATTGTAATTTCCTTTACAAGCTCACGGAATTCCTTGCTGCCTGTTGCTTCATTGCGAAGCACGGAAATCTTGTGCTGAATCAGCGGATGATCGAAAATTGTGATATTTGCCATTTTGTTTCCTTCCTTTTTAAGCTTGCTCGTCGGCCTTTGCCTTGGAAACGATTGCATTGACAATGATGCCGAGGATGAGAGCGACTGCGATGTTGGTGATCTTGATGATGGGAGCATTGAACGGATCGTCGCCGCCGAAGTTGAGGGTCAGACCGCCGATGCCGGGGATGAGGATGGCTGCAACAACAAACAGATTCTTGTTGAGGTTAAGGTCAACCTGCTGAATCATCTTCAGACCCGAAACAGCAATAAAGCCGTACAGCGCAATGCTGATACCGCCGACAACACAGCCCGGAATGGTGCTGACGAACAGCTCAAACGGAGTGATGAAGGCCACGATGATTGCCATAATGGCAGCACCGACAATGCTGTAAACGGATGCGTTCTTTGTGATGGCAACGCAGCCGACGGATTCGCCGTAGGTGGTATTGGGGCAGCAGCCGAACAGGGTACCGACCATGGATCCGACACCGTCACCGAGCAGGGTACGGGTAAGGCCGGGCTCTTCAAGAAGGTCAACCTGGTTGTCACCGTCGGAAAGGATGAAGCTGAGGTTCTTGTGGTCAGCAATGTGCTCTGCAAGAACAACAAAAGCAACGGGCATGAACAGCAGTGCGATGGATGCAACATTTGCCCAATCAAAAGCCTTCATTTCGCCGATTGCCTTGAACAGAACGATGTTGTCGGGCACGGAGATGATGCTCTTGATTGAGAAATCAGCAAGATAGCCGTTGAATGCGCTGAAGTCAACGATCTGCAGGTAGGGAATGTCGGCAGCATTGCCGATCACGGTGAAAATTGTTGCAGAAATATAGCCTGCGGCAATACCGATGATGAACGGAATCATTTTGAGGGTCTTCTTGCCGTAGCAGGAAGCGATAACCGTAGCAACAAAGGTGATAAGAGCACACAAAATGTGAATCAGGTTGTAGTTTGCGGTGGAAACAGCGGTGTTCTGCACGTTGTTGATGGCAGAGCCTGCAAGGGAAAGACCGATGAGTGCAACCGTGGGCCCGATGATGACGGGAGGAAGCAGCTTTGAAATCCATTTTGTGCCGCTGATTTTTACAACGATTGCGATGATGACATACACAAGACCTGCAAGGACTGCACCGAGCAGAATGCCCATGTAGCCGTTTGCGGTTGCGGCATACAGCGCGCCGAGGAAAGCAAAGGACGAGCCGAGGAAAACAGGGCTCTTACCCTTTGTGAAAAGCAGATAAACGAAGGTGCCGAGGCCCGCACCGAGCAGTGCAGACGAGGTGGAAAGAATAACACCGTTGGCTTCGCCGCCGTTGGCGTTGACGAGCAAGGGAACGAGGATGGTAGCTGCAACGATGGAAAGCAGTTGCTGCAGAGAAAACAGAACGAGTTTCCCGAAGGGGGGCTTGTCTTTGATGCCGTAAATGAGTTTCATAGTTCTTCTCCTTTTTGCTTTTATTTTTGGCATAAAAAAATACCGACGCTGTGAAAAACGTCAGTCAAAAGGTGAAATAAAAATAATACGGCTTAAAAGAAAAATCGTTGCACATCTTTTTTTCTTTTGCCGTTGTCATTCTGCTCACCTCACAAAAATTATACTGTTTCCGACTTTTATTGTCAAGGTCTTGCAGAAAACTTACTGAAATTTGGCATTTTGTACGAAAATGGAAAGATTTCTTTAACACACATCACGATGAATTTTCCTCTTTACTTTTGTTCTTTTGTGTGCTAAAATAGTAATGTTTAAAAGATTGAAAGCGAGGATTTCCTATGGCAAGCAAAATCAGAGATGACAATACCGATTTTCTCTTTGAGGCTATTTTGCAATTGCAGAATATTGATGAGTGCTACGATTTCTTTGAAGATCTTTGCACCGTTCCCGAAGTCAAGGCAATGGCACAACGCATTGCAGTTGCCAAAATGCTTTCCGATAAAAAAGTATATAACGACATCGTTCGCCTGACGGGGGCATCCACTGCCACCATCAGCCGCGTCAACCGCAGTTTGTCTTACGGTTGCGGCGGTTATGACATTGTTTTCAAAAGAATGGAGAATGAATAATGTCCGGGTATGACCGGTTTGCATCTGTATATGATCGGTTAACAGGAAATGTCGGCTACGCACAGCGAGCCGACTATCTGTTTATGTTGCTGAAAAACGCAGGTGTTGCAACGGGCACCTTGCTCGATCTTGCCTGCGGAACGGGTTCGTTGAGTGTGGCACTTTGCGAAAAAGGCTTTGAGGTTATCGGGGTGGACGGTTCGTTTGAAATGCTTTCCGTTGCCCGCGAAAAGTGTGCCCCGTTTGGTGACAGAATATTACTGCTGTGTCAGGATATGACCGAACTTGACTTGTTCGGAACAATTGACTGCGCGGTTTGTTCCTTGGACAGCATCAATCACCTGACCGAAGAAGCGGATGTGTATGAAACATTCCGACTTGTATCTTTGTTTATGAATCAGGGCGGCATCTTTGTGTTTGATGTCAACACCGTTCATAAACATAAAAATGTTCTTGCCGACAACACATTCATCTATGAAGAAGACGATGTGTTCTGCGTCTGGCAGAATACCTATTATGAAGAAGATGATTCGGTTGAGATCTTTCTTGATATCTTTACCGAAAACCAAGACGGCTCTTACACCCGTGAACAGGAATCCTTCTGCGAGCGTGCTTACAGTGATGCAATGCTCACCGATATGCTCGAAATGGCAGGTTTCAGTGTGCAGGGAAGATTCGCGGAGCTTACCACCGATGCCCCTGCCGATGATGCTGAGCGCGTCTATTATGTATGTAAAAAAGTAACCCCCACAGGTACAACAGGAGAAAAGTATGAATAAGTTAATTCGTTGTTTGTCCGAGGACGGAACCGTTCTCGTTATGGCGGCTGATACCACCGAATTGGTGGAAACAGCCCGCCGTTACCATGAAACAAGCAAAGTCTGCACGGCGGCTTTGGGCAGAATGCTGACCGCCGCTTCACTCATGGGGACATTGCTTAAAAGTGATGACTACAGCCTGACCTTGCGCATCAACGGCGGCGGCCCCGCAGGGAGCGTCATTGCCGTCGGTGATCCGAGAGGTAATGTCAGAGGCTATGTGATGAATCCGCACATTGATCTGCCGCTGAATGCAAAAGGCAAGCTGGATGTCGGCGGTGCGGTCGGCACGGACGGCCACCTGACGGTTATCAAAGATATCGGCATGCGTGACCCTTATATCGGTCAGATTCCCATTGTGTCGGGCGAAATCGCAGAGGATATCACTTCTTATTACGCAATCAGTGAACAGGTTCCCACTGTTTGTGCATTGGGTGTTTTGGTTAACCCCGATTTGTCCGTTGCGTGTGCGGGCGGTTTCATGATTCAGCTTTTGCCCACGGCAGACGATACCATCATCGACAAGGTCGAAGACGGACTCAAAGACCTGCCGAGTGTTACAAGTATGCTTGCCGACGGCATGAGCGTGCTTGATATCTGCAAAAAAGTGCTTCCCAATTTTGAAATCGGTGTGCTGGATGAAGAAACCCCCGATTATGTCTGCAATTGCAGTAAAGAACGCGTGGAAGCCGCCCTGTTGAGCACAGGCAAGGAAAGTCTTCTTGAAATGGCAGAAGATGCCGGCACGCAGGTGCGTTGCCACTTCTGTCCGAAGATTTTCAATTTTACTCCCGCAGAACTTCGTGCCCTTGCAAAATCGGCTACAGAAACTGACGAAGAATAAACAACAATAACAAAAATCCGGAGTTCATCGAACCCCGGATTTTTTTATAGTTGCAGAAAGAGGGATGCTGCAAGCCGAAATGTAAAAATGTAAAATTGAAAATGCAAAATGCAAAATTAAAGGAATGGCGTTGCCATTATAGAAGATGTAAATCATGATTTTGCAATTTTAATTTTGGGTATGTCTGATTCTTTACAAAGAATATTATTTTGCAAATGTTTAACTCATAATAGTTTATATTTTTGTATGCAAATTTTTCATATTGTATAATCGGAGCGAAGCGACCCGATATTTTGCATTCTGCATTTTGCATTTTGCATTCATTTTTCGCTGCAGCTTGCGGATTTTATGAATCCTTATTCAGATATTCTTCCACCGTGTATTTGGGTCTGTGTTTGGTTTCAAGATAAATTTTGCCGATGTATTCACCAATGACCCCGATGGCAAGCAGTTGCAGTCCGCCGATGGCCCAGATGGAAACCACGGTCGAAGTCCAGCCTGTTACCGTAGCACCGATCCAATGGCGAATAAGAGAATACAACAGCATGATGATGCTGATTGCAAAAATCAGAAAACCGAGCACCGTAACAAGCCGAATGGGTTTTACAGACATGGATGTGATGCCTTCCAGTGCAAATGCAATCATCTTTTTCAGCGGATATTTGGATTCACCCGCCGCACGTTCACCGCGTTCATATTCCACGGTTGCCGTTTTGAAACCGAGCAGGGGAACCAGCCCTCTTAAAAACAGATTCACTTCATCGAAATCTGCCAATGCCGCAAGGGCACGCTTTGTCATCAGGCGGTAATCTGCATGGTCATTGACGATTTCGACCCCCAACAGCTGCATGACCTTGTAGAATCCGTGTGCCGTACCGCGTTTGAATGCCGTGTCGGTATCTCTTGCACAGCGCACGCCATATACAATGTCACAGCCTTCATAACAGCGGTCAATCATGCCGTCAATGGCATTGATGTCGTCCTGCAAATCTGCATCCATGGAAATGATTGCATCGCATTCCTCGCGCACGGTCATCATGCCCGCAAGCAGTGCGTTCTGATGTCCTTTGTTGTGTGCCAGTTTGATTCCTCTGAACAGTTCGTCGGCTTTGTGCAATGCACAGATGATCTCCCATGTTTTGTCTTTGGAGCCGTCATCCACAAACACCACCTTGCTGTCGGCAGTGATCTTGCCGCATTGCTGTAAAAACTGCATTTTTTCTCGTATTTTCAGTGCTGTAATGGGAAGCACTTCCTGCTCGTTGTAGCAGGGAATAACAAGGTATAATTTCAACTGTTCCATAATTTTAACTCCTTTATATGTTTACATCCAAAAGTTCATTGCGTGTTCCATGATTGCAAAAGTGCGTATTGCATCGGTGTCTTTTATGCTTGCGCAAAGGAATGCCCAATTTTCAGCAAACGCAATCAGCAGGCTGAAAGCGGTTGCAAACAGCAGTGCATTGCCTGCCCATTGTTTGAGTGTGGTGTTGCGGCTGTTTGTGTACAGGTAAAAAGCCACAAAGAATGCACCGAACAGAATTTCCCATGTGAAATCCATGCAATATCTTGCACCGTATCCGCTTTCCCAGACAGAAAACAGAATTGCAAACGGGGCGGCAATACTCAGTGCACCGATCAGCAATGCGGCTGTGCGTTTTTGGCCTTTGTCGGCACACTTTTTCCATGCCGAACCGGACAGCAAGAGAGCAAGAACCGGTAAGGCTCTGTAAATCAGCCCGACACAATATTTATTTGCAATAAAGTAATACCCGTTGGGGTGTAATGTCTGAAATTCGGAAGAAATATACGGGAATTCGGGGCTGACAACAGGAGGGTTGATTAAATAATTATAAAGGCCGATGCTGACAAATCTTGTGTGATATTGCGCACGGGTGAAATCATTGATGGTCAGGGAATATTGAATGCCGAAATCAAAGAACGAATCAAAACGCAGATAATTATAAATCATCTGCACACCGCCGATGAGTGCAAAAAACACGGTTGCATTGGCAAGATACAGCACAAGTCGTTTTTTATCTGCATTTTCTTTTTGTAGTTTTCGGAATCCGAAGAACAAGAACAGCAAAGACACCGCGCAGTAAACGGCAGTTGTCGGTCTGCACAGAACCGCCAATGCAAGGCAGACGGTGCCCGCACCCACAAACGGAATGCGCACTTTGCCGTTGCCGATCAGGTTTGCTTTGAGTAAGAAATATGCTCCCATGACCACAAACATGAATGCAGAACTTTGTGCAATCTCATAAAACAGCGGCGAGCACAGGCAGAACCACACACCGCTTGCAATCTGCACACTCAGCAGTCCGAGTAAAACGAGTTTGGAGGGCAACTGCGGGAAGAACTTTTTTATAAATTCCAACCAGAGAAGTGTCAGAAAAACAATGCCGATAACCGAAAACAGCAACACCGCCTGCGGTGTAGGGAAGTAGTATCCTGTCAGCAGGTTATAAGGCAAAAACAGAAGCAGAACAGGTGCAATGCCGTAATAGGAATAATAGTTTCCGCCATACAGGCAATGATCCCACAAATAATAAATGCCGGCTTCTCGGCGCGCGCTCCAGTCGTAGGGATTTTCCAAGGCAAGCAGGTCTTCGCCCGGGGGGTGCAACAACGCAACCTGTCCTGCACGGAACGCATCCACAAGTGATTGCGTGATCTGGTTGCCCGTTGTGCTTTTCCAATTGCCGAAACCGTAAGCCGCCACCATGAAAAACGCAATGCCGACAAAAATGCAAGTTGCAAGCATGGCAAATAAATAGTTTTCCTTTTTTCTTTTTGCAAAACTGTCCTGCAAAACAGGGGCGTTGAAAAATGCAAAGGCGAAAGAACCGACCGCAACCGACAGAAGTGCACGCAAGGGGGAAACTTGCAAGGGTTTCGCTTTGTTGATTGCAATGCCTTTGAGTGTCAGTGTTTCGTTGGCATCCAATTTAAATTGCAATCGGATATCCTGCACAGCGCCGGACATGCGCACCTGCATATAATTTGACGGTGCATAGTCGGCAATCAGTTCGTTTGATGCAATATCATTGCGGTATTGCATGTTTGTGCTGTCGGAAATGTCTGCATAAACGGGAATTTTTGCATCGGCGGCCGTGATTTGTGCATCTGTGTAAATACTGCCCACAGGTGCATTGATGTTTTTAATTGTCACCTCTGCCGTGCACGGCCCGTAGGCATAAATACAGCCCGATTCGTTGAGGGTGAAATTCTGTGTTGCAACTTGTGTATAATCAATTTCTTGTTCACGATAATCACCGCCCGCAAGATGCCATGCACCCATGTTGAATAAAAACAATTCTGCTATCAGCGCAATCGCTGCAATGCAGATAAACGAGCGCCTTGTTTGGTTTGACTTGGAAAGAACAAAAGCAAGCACGGGCGGCAGCAATATGATAATGCAAAATAAAAGACACGAAAGCATTTTTTTACCTCGTAACATATTCTGAATTCAATATATCATATTTCTTTTTTCATTGCAATAAAAATCAATCGACAAACACAAGGTTTGAAAATTTGTAAACTTTTCTTTTTTTTTAGTTAAAACTCTTGCGAAGGAACAGGCGGTGTGTTATAATTAAATCAAATATAACTGATTCGGGAGGTGAAAAAACAATGGATGCAGGTGTCCTTAAGGAAATTCAGGATTTCTTCGCATTTTTGACCGGTATCATCACTTCTTTTATTGAAATGATCAAAGGCCTGTTCGGCGGTACCAACGGTTCTGAATCTAATGAATAATCCGCAACAAAAAGAGATACGGAAAGTTTGACTTTAAAGTTGAACTTTCCGTGTTTTTTTATGCTTTTTACCCCCACACAGTGACATAATTTTTGCAGTAGCTGCTGTAAAATAGTTGCACCACAAAAAAACGGAGGAATGCAAATGGCTGTCAGAATGATAACGCAGTCTAATCATTTGTATGCTTTTCTGGATGGTGAAATCGATCATCACACCGCCGCAGGTATGCGCAATGTTATTGACGATGCGCTTGTGCAGGGCTGTCCGAAAGAACTGGTTCTTGATTTTTCGGCAGTCACCTTTATGGACAGTTCGGGCATCGGCCTTGTGATGGGCAGATACAAAACCGCAAGTGCGCAGAACTGCAAGGTGCGGGTGCTGAATGTAAATGACCGCGATATGCGGGTTATGAAAATGTCGGGACTTGCAAAAATCGTAGAATTCGGAAGGACAGTTTAAATGAAAAGCGAAAATGAATTCAAAATGACCGTGGATGCCAAAAGCATCAATGAAGGTTTTTGCCGTGCGGCAGTCGGTGCTTTTGTTGCCCAGCTCGATCCGACGGTTGAAGAATTAAGCGACATCAAAACCGCCGTCAGCGAAGCGGTAACCAATTGCATTGTGCACGCCTATAACGAGCAACCCGGAAAAATTTACATACAGGTCAGAATAACGGACGGTGTTTATGTCAGTGCCAAAATCCGCGATACGGGTTGCGGCATTGCCGATGTTGCAAAAGCGAGAGAGCCTTTGTATACATCGGTCGGCGGAGAGCGCAGCGGGCTCGGCTTTACGGTTATGGAAAGCTTTTGCGATGTTCTGCGGGTGCGCTCAAAACCGGGGCAGGGAACAACGGTCGTTATCGAAAAACGAATTTTCGGGAAGCGATAATATTGGAAAAATCTTCGGCAAAATTTATTGAAGATAATTTAGGCCTTGTGCATTCGTGCGCCAATCGGTTCAGAGGCCGCGGTGTGGAATATGAAGATCTTTTTCAGGCGGGGTGCCTGGGTCTTATCAAAGCCGCCAACGGTTTTGACCCTTCACGCGGGTTTGCATTTTCCACCTATGCGGTACCTGCCATTTTAGGCGAAATCAAGCGCATATTCCGTGACGGCGGTGCAATCAAAGTCGGCAGAGCCGCAAAAGAAAAAGCAAGGCAATTGTTGAAAATCCGCGATGACCTTGCCGCGGAATTTGACCGGGAACCGACCATTGAAGAAATTGCAAAAGTTGCAAACATGGAAACGGCGGAAGCGTCGCTTTTGATTTGTGCATCCCTGCCGTTGCAATCGCTGACGGTCGGCGAAGACGGTGAATCACAGGCAGATATTCCCGTGGATTCGCCCGAAGAAGCCGTCACCGACCGAATCGCCCTGCGTGAAGCACTCGAACAACTCGAAGACAATGAACGAGAACTGATTCAACTTCGCTATTTTGCAGGTAAGACCCAAAGTGCCACCGCGGCACAACTCGGCATGTCGCAGGTGCAGGTGTCTCGCAAGGAAAAAGCAATTCTTAAAAAACTGCGCGCCATGATGCTTTAAATAAATTGATTTTGTGCAAAAAAGGTCTTTTCTTTTTTTTGAGGATGTGCTACAATGTGCGCATTGTGTCTGAAAAGAGGAAGATTGGCATGAAATCAAAAATAAAAATCATCGGTCCGTTACTGCTGCTTCTGACTGCTTTGCTGTGGGGCATTGCCTTTGTGGCGCAGAGTGTCGGCACCGAACATGCAGGGCCGTTCACTTTTAACGGTGTGCGCACCATCATCGGTGCTTTCAGTGTTCTGCCCGTCGCTTTGTTTTTCCGTCGGCAGAACGAAAAGAAACTGACCACCCCCAAAACAAAGGAAGAAAAAAAGCAAGACAACAAACTGCTTCTGAAAGCAGGATTCATGTGCGGCATTGTGTTGTTTGTTGCCACCAATCTGCAGAACAAGGCTTTTGAATACACGGATGCGGGCAAAATTGCTTTTATCACATCGCTTTATATTTTGTTTGTTCCCGTATTCGGACTGCTGTTTCTGCGCAAAAAGGTGCGTGCAATCCTTTGGCCGTGCTTTGCGATGGGGCTTATCGGTATGTTTTTGCTGTGTATGGGCGAAGCCACCCATGGCATCAACACCGGTGACCTGCTCACTTTTGCCTGTTCTATCGTGTTTGCAGTCCATATTTTAGTGGTTGACAGTTATGTGGACCGTGTGGATCCTGTTATGATGTCCTGCGTTCAGTTCTTTGTTGCAGGTGTGCTGACAATGATCCTTGCTTTCATTTTTGAAGAACCGAGCATTGCAGGCATTCGGGCCTGCCTCGGTGCGATTCTGTATGCGGGCATCTGCAGCAGCGGCATTGCCTATACCTTGCAGATTGTCGGGCAAAAATACACCGAAGCTACGGTTGCAACGCTGCTTCTTTCCATGGAATCCGTGTTCGGTGTCATTTCGTCGGCAATTGTGTTGCACGAAACCATGACGGTAAGGGAAGTGGTTGGCTGTGTGCTGATGTTTGTCGCCATCATCGTGTCCCAGCTCCCTGAACGAAAAAAAGAGGTCGTAAAAGTATAAATACAGCAATAAAAAACACAGCAATTTCCGTTTGGATTTTGCTGTGTTTTCTTTGTTACAGAATATAGTCGGTTATGCAGTCATACCAATGCACATAGGTTGCACCGTTTACGGTCAGCGTTTCGCTGTCGGGCAGAATGTCTGTCCACAGTTTTTCATAACGGTGGAAAGCCCAATCGTTACGGTTGAATCTGCGCCACAAAACGGTTCTGCCGTTCTTGTCAAGATATTGTTCAATTGCAATTATTCCTCCGTAATGCCCGATGTTGACAGCACAGACCGTGTCGTATGTTTTGCCGCAGATTGTTACCTTGTATCTGCCCACAATGTCCGTTACCTCTTGTGTTGCATCGGTTGTAAGAACGGAACCGTTTTGGGTGATGATTCCTTTTGCCGTCATGTTGGTTTCAAAACCGCAGTTATCTTCACCCAAGCCCCAGTTGATGGCAAAAATATCGCTGTCGAGGAAGGTGAACAAGCGTTTGACACCGTTTTCGATGTGGCTTTCGGCAAGGTAACGGCAATGCGTGTCGGTCAGCTGTGCAACATATTGCCGCTGTGTTATTTTTTCCTTTCCGTCGGGTGTCGGAATGTGTTCGCAGGCTTCAATTTCGACCCCCTGTATGCCGTGAATTTCCGCTTTTTGGGTCACATTTGCAGATGTGTATTGTGTCAATGCCTTGTGCGGTTGCTCGTAGCATCCCCATGCGGTGTGACTGCCGACTTTTAACAGAATGCAGAATCCGCGCAGTTCCTCACAACGGACATCAAAGGGCGGCAGGTCGGATTTTTCAATTGTGTAGGGCGGTAAAATATCGGGTAATTTTTTCATTTGTTTTTCTCCTTTCGGGCGGAAGGGGTCGGGATATAAGTGTTTGAAATTTTTCTTCGCATAATGAAGCCTGCTTTTGACCGTGCCGACGGGAATGTTGAGCTGCTCGGCAATTTTGTCCTGCGACCAATCGCAAAAAAAGAACAAATACAGAATCTGCCTGTCTTTTTCGTTCAGTTGCTTGAGTGTTTCAAGCACCGCTTCCTTTTTTTGCCGTTCCAAGGGTGTTTCGAGCCAAACAAATTGAGAAAAGGATTCCGTTATTTGTTGTGTTTTTGCTTTTTTGCTGTAATAATCATTGCATTTGTTTGCGGCAATGCGCAGTAGCCAACCCTTGAACGCATCCCTGTTTTTCAATTGCTGAAAGTTTTTGTATGCCGCAATGCAGGATTCTTGTATAATATCCTGTGCATCAAAACTGTCGGCAATCCTGAACCGTACAAAACGTTCCAATGAAATCATATTTTCGCGAAGCAAATTTTCAAATATATCCATTCAACCACCTCCTTTTTTGCATTTTAAAAGCGCTTTCACTTATACAGACCGAAAAGAAATAGAAAAGGTTCAAAAAAATAATGCGGACAAAAAATTTCTGTCCGCATTAAAGCATCAATTTATCGGAATAAATCGCTGTGTGTTCCGGTTCTTGTGAGATACAGAAACAAATCATTATTTGATATCTCATATATGAGAAGCCAGTCAGGTGCAATGTGACATTCTCTGCACCCGGCAAAATTGCCGGAAAGGGAATGATCTCGGTTTTTGGCAGGTAATGTTTGTCCTTCTGCAAGCAGTTGAATAATCTCTGTCAGCAAATTAAGATTATAACCGCGCTTTTGTAGATTTTTTAAGTCTTTTTTGAATTGACCGGATGGTTTGACAGTGTAAATCATGCCAATAAATCCTCCATCATCTGGCTAACATCAGTATAGGATTTGCCGAGTGATGGGTCAGCTTTCATTTTTTGTACTTCTTCAATTGCAGCAAGAGTTTCTGCATTTGGTTGACGATTTGCAATTATAAACGGAATGGATTGTTCGCGTACAGCCTGACGGACAAAAATGTTAAAGGCCGTTGAGAGATTAAGACCAAGTTCTCCAAAAAGCGTGTCGGCCTGTTTTTTTAAATTTTCATCCATTCGTATTGTTACATTAACATTGCTCATAAGAACACCTCCTGATATTATTATAGTTTATACTACTTATAAAGTCAATAATATTATGTGCATCTCATGTGCAAATAATTTGCAAATATTTTGCAATTGATGATTAAATTACATCGCTGTGCGCAATGATTGTTCCGAAGTTTTCGGGATCAAAGTCCTTGCCGTTGATTTTTGCGCTTTTAACAAGCTGTTTTGTCTTGACATATTCCGCTTTGCCGGGGCAGAACGGGTACAAACCGAGTGTGCTGAAAACATACCACAGTGCCATCGAGCCGTTGTCTTCATCACCGGGGAAGCCGTCATCTTCATAAGAAAATACTTCATTGCACATTCTTTCGACCCAATAAGCCGTTTTTTCGGGCTGACCGTAAAGGGTGAAGAAGTAGGGGAAGTGGAACGACGGTTGGTTGGAAATCGCACACTGACCGAAATCAACTGCCGCCATTTCCGTCATTTCGTGGATTTCGCAGTTGTAGGCATTGTCGATGTAATAAGGCGGTGTGCGGAACAGTTCGTCAAGTTTTCTGAGAACACCCTCGGTGCCGCCGAACAGTTCTGCAAAGCCTGCGGGGTCATGCTGTACGGCAAAAGTGCTCTGCCATGCACTGCCCTCGGTGTAATCAAGCCCCCAGTTGAAGGGATTGAAGTCGGGTCTGAATGCGCCGTCGGTGTGCTTTGCACGCATAAACGTGGTTTCTTTGTCGAAGATGTTTTTGTAGTTGCGTGCACGTTTTCTGTATTCGGTTTCAATTTCTTTTTCGCCGAGCAGTTCGGCAATCTGCGCAATGCAGAAGTCGCCGTAAGCGGCATCCAGCGTCAGGTTGACACTTTCTTTTTGTTCATCATAAGGCACATAGCCGAGCTTGCAATAACTCTCCGCACCGTTTCTGCCGTAACGGGATTCGGGTGCATCGGTAGTGGCGTGCTTGATCATGGCGTTCATGCAGGCACGCATTTCGTCCTTGTTGAGAATGCCTTTTACGCAGGCATCCGCAAGCACGGCATCCACAAGGGTAGAGGGCATACAGCCGACTTCACCGGGGGCAATCCAACGGGGAAGCCATCCGCATTCGTCATAATCACGCAGGAATGAACGGCACATTTCGGCATATTCATCGGGGCAAACCAAGGAATAGAACGGATAACAGGTGCGGAAGGTGTCCCAGAAACCGTTGTCGGTGTAGCGAATGCCTTCTCTGACCGAAGAATCTGCAGGGCAGTAGTGCACGGTCTTGCCGTTTGCATCCACCTCGTCACAGCGGTGCGGATACAGGAATGCTCTGTACATACAGGAATAGAACGTGCGGTTCTGTTTTTCGTCTTGTGCTTCAATTTCAACGCAGGCAAGGCGGTCTTCCCAAAGGTCTTCGGCATCCTGTTTGATTTCTTCAAAGGTTCTGCCGTCGAGTTCTCTCTTGATGCTTTCCATAGCCATGTCGTAACCGATCCACGAAATGGCAAGCACGGCATTTGCGGTTTTGCCGTTGAGTTTTACATGGATTGCGGTGTTTTCGCCGTCAATGGCATTTCCGCTTGCGTTCTTATCGTTTTCGGTAATCAGTGTACCGTTTTTGTCGATGCAGTCCCCGTCAAAACGAACCACAAAATACTGCTTGAAGTTGATAGGTCTGCCCGAACAGCTCTGCTGTGTCCAACCCGAGAGAATGTTGTTTTCGGGATCGAAACTGAAGAAACAGCGGTCTTTGACGGACAGGAAAGAGATATAATTGTTATTGTCTTCGTCAAATGCAAAACGAAGTGCCGCACCGCGCATGGTGGGTGTCAGTTCCATGTTGCAGCGGGAACGAAGATAGCGGAACTTCATGTAATGCGGCTGCATCACGGCTTCTTCGGGACGGAAGCCCGACCATCTGTCTTCGCAATCAAGCACAGGCTTTGCTTTCTGCGGCATAATGCAGACAGCACCGTGGTCACCGATCCACGGACTCGGCTGATGGGTGATACGGATACCCATCAGAGAACGGTGCGACGGGTGATAATACCAACGCAGGTGTTCATCTGTTTGCGGGCAGAAACTGACCATGCCGAACGGCACCTGCATCAGGGGCAGTGTATTGCCGTTGGAAAAACGGTGCACGGATGCGGAGCCTTGTTTTGTATTAACCAAAGAAATTCGTTTCATTTTGTTTCTCCTTTAAAAAAAGAGGCAGTCGTTCGTTGGCTGCCTCATAATTCATCTTTTATTCGGATTTGATTTCAATATGGTAGCCGTTCTTTTCAAGGAAAGGACGGATTCTGCCTGCATGATTGAGAAGCTTGCTGATGGACATATCGTGATTGAGTGCATCAATGATCAGAGAGATGTACTTGGACATATCCACTTCGCAGAACCATTTGCGTTCAAGCAGTTCCGGGGTGCGGTAAACAAGGTTGGTGGTGAAAACACGGTCAATAAGACCTGCTTCGAAAGCAGCATCGAACTTGTCAAGTCCGTTGCAGAACAGACCGAATGCGGAGCAAAGGAAAATGCGGCGGGCTTTCATGTCTTTGAGCTTCTTTGCAACATCCAGCATGGATTCGCCGGAAGAAATCATGTCATCCACAACAATAACATCGCGGTTTTCGACATTGTTACCAAGGAATTCGTGTGCAACAATGGGGTTTCTGCCGTTGACAACACGGGAATAGTCACGTCTCTTGTAGAACATACCGAGGTCAAGACCAAGGACGGAGGAGTAGTAAATCGCTCTGTTCGTGCCGCCTTCATCGGGGGAGATGATCATGAGGTTGTCTTTGTCGATCTTGAAATCGTCAATATTGTTGACCATTGCCTTGATCATCTGATAGGTGGTGTAAACATTTTCAAAGCCCTTCATCGGAATTGCATTCTGCACTCTGGGGTCATGCGCATCGAAGGTGATGATGTTGTCAACACCGAGGTTCACAAGCTCCTGCAGAGCGATTGCACAGTCAAGGGATTCACGGGCAACACGTTTGTGCTGTCTGCCTTCATACAGCATGGGCATGATAACGGTGATTCTTCTTGCCTTGCCTGCAGTGGCGCCGATCACGCGCTTGAGGTTTGCAAAATGATCATCGGGGCTCATGAAAACCTTGTGGCCTGCAATGTTGTATTCAATGCCGTAGTTGAATACATCGCAGATAATGAAGAGGTCGCCGCCGCGAACGGTTTCGTGGATGGTGGCTTTGCCTTCGCCGGAACCGAAACGACTAAAATCACAGTCGATCAGATAGGTATCGCGTTTGTAGCCTGCAAAAGCAAGGCTGCCTGTGTGTTCGCTTTCGCGCTTGTCGCGCCAGGCAACAAGATAGGAATCGATTTTCTGTGCAAGTTCTTCGCAACCGGGGGTGGCGATAATGCCGAGCGAACCTACAGGTATGGTTTCAAAATTGTCGGTATATTCGGGCATGGTGAAAACCTCCTCAATCATAATAAAGCTATTTTACACAATTTGTTTTCTACATTCAAGACTTGATTTGACATTTTTATTACATTTTCTTAATTGCACCAATATAGATGCGTTTTTTTGCTTGATTTTGTTGACTTTTGCCGTAGGATTTGTTACCATTTAGCAGAAGAAAACACAGGAGTAAAAATTATGTCAGATTTGAATGCTGTTTTTAAACCCGATGCCGCAAGATACGGCCGCACATTAACGGAAATGATCCGCTGTGCAACCGTTTCTTTTGACGGGTTCCGTGATGAACAGACCTTTGTTGATTATATGAATTATCTGCAAAAACGCTTTCCGCTTATTTTTTCGCAATGCGAGGATTTGAGGGTCGAAGGCTGTATTTTCCTGAAATGGAAAGGCAATTCTTCGGAAGATTCCTTGGTTCTGATGTCCCATTCCGATGTTGTGCCTGCCGACGGGGATTGGAAGTATCCGCCCTTTGACGGTGTGCTTGCCGAGGGGAAAATCTGGGGCAGAGGTGCGGTGGATACCAAAAGTTCCTTCTGTGCCATTTTAGAAGCGGTCGAAAGCCTGCTTGCCGAACAATTTGTGCCCGAAAGGGATGTTTACATTCTTTCTTCCTTTTCCGAAGAAATTGCGGGCGACGGTGCCCCCAATGCCGTGCAGTGGATGAAAGACAACGGTGTGTCCGTCGGGCTTGTTGTTGACGAAGGCGGTGCCGTGCTTGAAAGCCCCCTGCCCATGCTTAAAAAAGACCTGCTTGCCATCGGGATCAGCGAACGTTCGTCCGTACGTTTTCTGATTGAAGCAAAGGCAGGAAAAGGAAAAAACGCGCTGACAAACCTTTCGCAATTTGTAACAAAAAAAGCCCCCTCACTCGGCAAACAGCAGTTGACACCCGAACTTCGCGAACTGCTCAAACGGGTAGCACCCTTTCTGCCTGCACCTGCCGATAAAATGATTTCCAACATCGACCGCTTTGAAAAACCGTTGATTGCGCTTCTTTCCAAGCTGTTGCCCGGTTTTAAGGCTATGTTCGGTCCCTGTGTTTCGTTTGTTCCCGCAAGCTCCAAAGTGACAGCCGACGTCAAAGCAGGTATTGCACCTGCCGTTGCCGTGGTTTCGTGCAATCAGTGTGACGACCTCGAAAAGGCTGTTCGTCTGTTTAAGGAATATGCCGAAAAGAACGATATTGCCGTCAAAGAACTCAGCCGCCGTGTCGCTGACGGAATTGAACCTCCGGACGGAGAAGGTTTCCAAAAGACCGAAAAAATTGCAAACAAAGTCTATGGCGAACTGATTGCCGTGCCGTATCCGATCGTCGGCAACACCGATGCAAGGCACTTTGTGGGCTTTGCCAAAAACTGCATCCGCCTGAGCCCCGTGCGCATGACCTTAGCGCAGATCGGCACTTTTCATAATAAAGATGAAAATGTCAATTTTGATGCCCTCGTGCCCGCCGTTTTGTTCTACCGCGAAATGATAAAAGACCTTTGATTCAGGAGAAAAAGAATGATTAAAAAATTAGCCCAAAGCATTCGTGAATATAAATTATTCACCATTCTGACCCCGATTCTGATGATCGGCGAAGTCAGTTGCGAATGTGTGATTCCCATGATCACCGCAAAACTCATCAATGCCATTGAAGCCGGAACGGGAATGCAGGAAATTACCAAATACGGACTGATCTTGGTGCTGATGGCACTGATTTCTCTTGCATTCGGTGCATTGGCAGGCATTACCTGCGCAACCGCATCTTCGGGTTTTGCCAAAAATCTGCGCAAGGATCTGTTTTACAGAGTGCAGGGGTTCTCATTCTCCAACATCGACCGCTTCAGCACGTCCTCGCTTGTAACGAGAATGACAACCGACATCACCAATGTGCAGATGGCGTTTATGATGATTATCCGCATTGCCGTGCGTGCGCCGTTGATGCTCATTTTTGCCACGATCATGGGCGCAGTGGTCGGCAAAAAACTGGCACTCATTTTCTGTTGCATCATTCCTTTGCTTGGACTTGGTCTCGGTTTTGTTATTTACAATGCCATGCCCTTGTTCAAAAAGGCGTTCAAGCGTTATGATACCCTTAACAATTCCATTCAGGAAAACATAAAGGGAATGCGCGTTGTCAAGAGTTTTGTGCGTGAAGAACATGAAAAAGAAAAGTTCAACACTGCTTCGGGTGCTGTTGCGGAGGTTTTTACAAAAGCGGAAAAATTCGTTGCGTTCAACAATCCTTTTATGCAGACGGCTGTGTACACTTCCATGATTCTGCTGAGTATTTTTACGTCCTATTTTGTCGTATCTACGGGCGGTACATATCTGGAAGTCGGCACACTTGCCAGTATGCTGACTTATTCCATGCAGATTCTGATGTCGCTGATGATGCTGAGCATGATTTTTGTTATGATTTCTATTTCTGTTGCATCTGCTAAGCGCATCGTGGAAGTGCTTGAAGAAGAAAGCGACATCAAGCAAGCTGAAAATGCCGTCACGCAAGTGAAAGACGGCAGCATCGATTTCGAAAATGTCAGCTTCAAATATTCCGCAAAAGCAGAAGTTTTTGCATTGGAAGACATTGATCTGAATATCAGGTCGGGCGAAACCATCGGCATCATCGGCGGTACGGGTTCAAGCAAAACAACCCTCATTCAGCTTATTTCCCGTTTGTATGATGTTACACAGGGCTGTGTCAAAGTCGGCGGCGTGGATGTCAGGGACTATGACCTGACAACATTGCGCGATCAGGTTGCCGTTGTGTTGCAGAAAAATGTTCTGTTTTCAGGCACGATCAAAGAAAATCTTCGTTGGGGGAATCCGAATGCCTCCGACGAAGAAATCGAGCGCATCTGTAAGCTTGCACAGGCTTCGGAATTCATTGAAAGTTTTCCCGATAAATACGACACCTTTATTGAACAGGGCGGCAGTAATGTTTCGGGCGGGCAGAAACAGCGTCTTTGCATTGCAAGGGCATTGCTGAAAAAACCGAAAATCCTGATTCTGGATGATTCCACTTCTGCGGTCGATACCAAAACAGATGCACTGCTCCGCGCTGCTTTCAAGACTGAAATTCCGGGTACTACCAAACTCATTATCGCACAGCGTATTTCTTCCGTGCAGGATGCCGACCGTATTATTGTGATGGAAAACGGCAAAATTGACGGCATCGGCACACATGAAGAATTGCTCAACAATAATGAAATTTACAAGGAAGTTTATTATTCGCAGGTCAAGGGAGGTGAGGACGATGAGTAAGCCTGTGGGAAAACCCATGCACGGCGGCAAAATGCCACAGGGTGCACACGGAAAACCGAAAATGGACCCCAAACTCATCGGCAGATTGCTGAAATATCTCATGCAGGATTATCCCGTGATGCTGATTGCAATTCTTGTTTGTGTCATCCTCAACGCGGTGATCGGCGTTATGCCTGCTATCTTCATTGAAAATATTACGGATTACATTCTGCAAGGTCTTGCCATTGCAAAAGAAGCCGGCGGAATGGCGGCATGGGAAGCCATTAAGCCCGAAGTTCTCAAAACCGTCGGCATCATGGCTTGCATTCTGTTCGCAGGTGCTGTCTGCGCCGGTGTGCAGGCAAGACTGGTTGCCATTATGACCCAAGGCTTTTTGCACAAAATGCGTCTTCGCCTGTTTGATAAAATGCAGGCTCTCCCCATTAAATATTTCGATACCAACACCCACGGCGATATCATGAGTCATTACACCAACGATATTGACACCCTCCGTCAGCTCATTTCGCAGAGTATTCCGAGCATTTTCCAGGCGGTTATCACGGTTGTGGTTTTGTTGGGTGTCATGTCTTATTTCAGCATTTCGCTGATGGTTGTCGTTTTTGTCGGTGTCATTGCCATGTCACAGGTCACAAAACGTGTCGGCGGCAATTCCGCAAAGTTCTTCATGCGTCAACAGCAGTCTGTCGGTAAGGTAGAAGGCTATGTGGAAGAAATGATACACGGGCAGAAAGTTGTCAAGGTCTTCAACCACGAAGAAGCCGCAAAGACGGATTTTGATGCCGTCAACGAAGAACTGTTCCGCAACATGGAAACCGCAAACAAATTTGCAAACGTTTTCGGCCCCGTGATGAACAACATCGGTAATATTCTGTATGTTTTAACGGCTTTTGTCGGGGGCTTGCTGATTACATCCGGCGGCAGTTATAACATTTCGATTCAGAATATCGTAACGGGTGGTACACTTGTTGCTCCGCTTGCCATTTCGGTTGTTGCATCTTACCTCGGTATGTGCAAGCAGTTTACCGGCAATGTCAACAATGCTTCGCAGCAGATCAACTCCATTGCCATGGCAATGGCAGGCGCACAGCGTATTTTCAGCCTCATTGATGAAGAACCCGAAGTCGATAACGGCTATGTGACCCTTGTCAATTGCCGCGAGGAAAACGGCAAAATCATTGAATGCGAAGAACGCACGGGCAAATGGGCTTGGAAGCATCCGCACACCGCAGACGGCACGGTGACCTACACACTGCTTCGCGGCGATGTTGTGCTCGATAAAGTTGATTTCTCGTATGACGGCGAAAAAACGGTTCTGCACGATGTGGACGTTTATGCAAAGCCCGGCCAGAAAGTTGCTTTTGTCGGTGCAACGGGTGCGGGCAAAACCACCATTACAAACCTTATTAACCGTTTCTATGACATTGCAGACGGCAAGATCCGCTATGACGGCATCAATATCAATAAGATCAAAAAAGCAGATCTCAGACGAAGCCTCGGTGTGGTTCTGCAGGACACCAACCTGTTCACGGGCACAGTGATGGATAACATCCGTTACGGCAAATTGGATGCCACGGATGAAGAATGTATCAAAGCCGCAAAACTTGCCAATGCACATTCGTTTATCACCCGTCTGCCTGACGGCTACAATACGATGCTCACCTCCAACGGCGCGAATTTGTCGCAAGGACAAAGACAGCTTATTTCCATTGCCCGTGCCGCTGTTGCAGACCCGCCTGTTATGATTCTCGACGAAGCAACATCTTCTATTGATACGCGTACGGAACTGCTTGTGCAACAGGGAATGGATGCACTGATGAAAGGCCGCACCGTCTTTGTTATTGCGCACCGTCTTTCCACGGTCAAAAATTCCGATGCTATTATGGTGCTTGATCACGGCAGAATCATTGAACGCGGTAACCACGAAAAACTCATTGCCGAAAAAGGCACCTATTATCGTCTTTACACAGGCGCATTTGAATTGGAATAAGTAATATAAAAGAAGACCCGATACACTTCTCCTGTGTGTCGGGTCTGTTGCTTGTTTGTTGTTAATTTGTCTTCTGCAAAGCGTTGTTTTGTTCCGTTATGCCGCCAACGAAGCAGTCATCAAAATGGCCGATAAACACGTTGTCTTCTGCCGTAAAAACGGTTTTGTCGGGGTTTTCGGCAATGATTCCGATGTTGGGCGAATCCGTTTTGTCAACGGCAATAAAAGCATTGTTGTGCACATGCACATCATGCACATCGGGACGGAAAAAAATATATCCGCGGCTTTGTCCGAATGTGCCGGATGGACCGTCAAAAATATTGTTACGGATTTCAATATGATTGTGGTCGCAATTGCCGTGATGGCCGATGGCAGGGAATCCGCCGCATTTGAAAATGTTGTTTTCAATCAGAATGTTGCTGCAAACGGTATCGTCACTGCAAAAGTCGATCAAAGTGCCGTCACAGTTATAAACAGGGCCGTAGGAGCCGTGTCGTGCTAAATCCAACTGCACTTGTTCATTATAAAGTTCTTCGTTGATGAAAGTATAGGACGGACCGTCGAAAATGCAGTTTCGGATCACCGCATTGGTTGTGCCGTTGATTTCAATGAAGTGCCACCGCGAGCAATGTACAAACTTGCAGTTTTCAATCACAATGTTGTTGCAGTGCACCGTGTTGAGCAGGGTCGATTTTTCCGTCATATCGGCATTGCCGTCAAAAACGCCGCCCGAAATAACCACATTGTGCGTGCCGTTGTAACCTGCCCATTCAGGTTCGGAATAGGATGCAAGCAGGTAATGTGTCAGCGGCTCGCTCGTTGCACTTCTCAATAAAACAGCATTGTCAGATAATTTCAGGTGTTGATCGGAATAAAAAATAAGTGCAGCAGAAAGGAGATATGTTCCGTCCGGAAAATAAACCGTGCCGCCGTTTTTTGCCATATCAAGGCATGCCTGCAATGCTTTTGTGTCATCATGGATGCCGTCTGCATATACAGACGGGTTCTGTTTTACATTGATAAAAACCATAATTGCCTCCCTCTTATTGTTTTCTATATTTTAGCACAGGCAAGAAGCGGAATGCAAGCGGAATAAAACAAAAAAAAGAGACCGTGTAAACACGATCTCTCATTCGTTTATTCTTATGCAAACAGATCGCCGAACAGTCCGCCGAGAATGCTGTCCATGGAATCGGAATCAGAATCAGCAGAGTCGGAATCAGCAGAACCGGAATCGCCGCTTACGCCGCCGGTGGGTTCTTCAACAGACGGGAAAGAGGGGAGTACGATGATGAAATCATCATTACCGTTGCCGCCGTTACCATTGTTGCCATTGTTGTTGCCGCAGTTGCAACCGTTGTTGCTGCCGCAGTTTCCGCAAGCAGCATTGTTGCCGCCGAAAGAAATTTCAATGTTGAGCAGAGAAAGAATCTTGTACAGATAAGGAACAATAGTCTTGATTACTCTGTACAGGAAGCCGAGAAGAGTAGAAGGATCTTCTTCGGGCATGATGGTGATGTTGTTATTTGTAACGTTGTTGGTGATGTTGGTTACATTGTTAACAACAGTGGTGCATTCTTCCTTTGTGGTGCATTCGGGTTTCGTGGTGGGGCATGCGGGCTTGGTGGGACGTTCAGGCTTGGGGCAAGTGGTTGTGCAAACGGGAGGCTTGCCGAGCGGGTAAGAGCTGCGACCGACAACGCTGGTTGCGGAAGCTGCAATACCGAGGCAGCTGAACATCATGATGACAGACAAGACAAGTGCAATAATTTTCTTCATTTAAAATCACTCCTTTGGGCTCATTATATAACAGTTGTTAAAAATTGTCAAGCATTATTTGTGCATTTTTTTCCTATCTATAAGAATATTTTAAGCATTTTTTTTGCGTGCAAAAAATGACAAGAACAAATGTTTGCATTTTTGCGTTTTTTATGTTGCAAAATAACCTGCATATACTGTATAATGTAGTCACATTTTAACGGAGGTGCTTATAATGGGGACACAGCGTGTGATTCTGCACAGTGATTGCAATGCGTTTTTTGCATCGTGCGAAGAGATGATGAATCCTTCATTGCGTGATGTTCCCATGGCTGTGGCAGGGGATCCCGAAAAGAAGCACGGCATCATCCTTGCCAAGAATGAAAAGGCAAAAAAGTACGGAATTGTCACTGCCGAAACCGTTTATTCCGCATTGCGTAAGTGCCCTTCGCTTGTAACCGTTCCTCCGCATCACGGGGAATATATGCGCATTTCTAAAAAAATCAATGAAATATATCTGGATTACACGGATCTTGTGGAGCCGTTCAGCATTGATGAATCGTATCTTGATGTAACGGGAAGCCTTGCTCTTTTCAATAAAACCCCCGAAGAACTTGCCGACACCATCCGTTTGCGCATACAAGAGGAGATTGGTGTTACGGTATCCATCGGGGTCAGTTTTTGCAAGGTATTTGCAAAAATGGGAAGTGAATACAAAAAGCCGAATGCAACCACCTGCATCACGCGGGATAATATTGATAAAATTTTATATAGCCAGCCTGTCGGCAATTTTTTGTTTGTGGGCGCATCCACAGCAGGCAAACTAAAAAAAGCGGGCATTTACACCATCGGAGATCTTGCACGGTCTTCTCCGATGCAATTGTCACATCTGCTGGGCAAGCAGGGCTTGTCCCTGTGGCAGGCGGCAAACGGGCAGGATGAAGACCCGGTGCGTTCTTATTTCGAAAAACGCGAAGTCAAATCCGTCGGCAATTCCATGACCTTTTCAAGGGATCTGACCGCATTGTCGGAAATTAAATCGGCATTGTCTGCCTTGTCGGCATCCGTTGCGGTGCGCCTTCGCGAGGAAAATAAAAAATGCACCTGTGTGCAGGTGCAGATCCGTGACCATGATTTTAAAACCATTTCACGGCAAAAAACATTGATGCAACCGACCTGGCTGCAACGCGAAATCACCGAAGTTGCAACCGAACTTGTGACAGCAAACTGGAGCATCGGCAAACCGATTCGCCTTTTGGGGGTGACGGGTGCAGAATTGCTGGATGCAGACACCGCTTTTTTGCAGGGCAGTCTCTTCGGCGAAGTTGAAAAAAGCGAAAAACAGGAAAAAATTGAAGATGCCATGTCTGCTTTGCGCAAAAAATACGGAAAAGCCGTTGTGTCTTTCGGCCATACCACGCACAGCGACCTCGGCTTTTCTGACTTTGATGAAGGCCGCAAAAAACGGGATTGAGTTATTGTTCAATCTGAACCAACCGTTGTATCATAACATAACTCATGTATGCAAACATTTCTTTCGACATATTTTCGGGGTTTTCGAGCCAGCGGCGCAGCATGCCGATCATGCCCTCGGCAATGAAAACATAAAAGTAGTCATAAGTTTTTTCAAAACCTGCGGTGTTGAAATCTCTGAAATAACCAAAGAAAAACGAACCTAAAATATTTTTCAGTTTCGGCAGAAACGTGGTGGAGTTGGAATTGTCTATCAGCATAAGGGTTTGTTCCTTGTTTTCAGACAGCATCGTAAGAAGCCGTTGTAAAGAAACAAGCATATTATGCGGAAATTCGCCGTCCACAAATTCATCTAAAATGGTCTGCACGCGCACCAGCATCTGACTTTCAATGTCTTCAATCAGGCCGTTGATGTCGGGATAATGCGTGTAAAACGCATTGCGGCTGAGTTGGGCACCTGCGCAAACATCCTTGACCGTGATTTTGTTCAGCGGTTTTTCTTGTGCAAGATGCGATAAACTGTCTGCCAAAGCCTTTTTTGTTTTGCGTATGCAACTGTATTCTTTGTGTTCAGCCATTGTCGCTCTCCTTTGAAAAAAAGTACACCATGTAACAATTATAACACAAAAGACAAAAATGTCAATTGACTCAAGCAAAAAAATCATATAAAATGGATGTAATATGTATGGGGGCGCATTTTATGTTGCAAAAAGTAAAAGAGATTCTGTCGGCTTATGTGCCGGGAGAGGTTGAAAATATTACCGAAAAAACAGACCTGCGCGGTGACCTCGGGCTTACATCCCTTGAATTGGTGGATATGGCGGTTGCCATTGAAGAAGAATTCAATGTCACCATTCCGGAACTGACCATTGTAACGGGCAAAACCGTCGGTGATATTCTGGCTTTGATCGAACAGAAATAAGAATATTAAAAAATCAGCGTACACTTCGTTTTTGAGTGTACGCTGTTATTTTTTAGTTATCCTTTGCTTTGCTTTCGCAATAAATGCAGCGGTATGTGCGCTGTTCGCGGTTGGTCAGCTTGAAAATCTGCGGTAGTTCCTGTTCGATGGAAGTGATACAGCGCGGATTGCGGCATTTGATGACATCGTGCACTTCTTCGGGAAGTTCAAGGTGAATGCGTTTTGCAAGCACACCCTCGCGGATGATGCTGACGGTGATGCCGGGATCCAGGTAACCGAGAATGTCAAGATTGATGTCAATAAGATCGAAAATCTTGACAATGTCCTTTTTGCCCATTTTTACGCTGTCTGCATTCATGATCATGGCGACGGTGCAACCGAGATTGCCGAGTTTCAGAACATTATAAATGTGCATGGCACCGCCGGGCTTGATGTGGTCGAGCACAATGCCGTTTGTGATGGGATTGATGATCATTTTACTCTACCTCCAGCAGTTTCATAATAAGCGCCATGCGGATGATTTTGCCGTTGAATACCTGTTTGAAATAGCAAGCGCGCGGATCGTCGTCGATTTCAACCGCAATTTCATTGACTCTCGGCAGGGGATGCAGAACGGCAAGATCGGGTTTGGAATCCTTCATCTTGTCGAGGGTCAGAATGTAACTGTCTTTCAGGCGCAGATAATCTGCCTCGTTGAAGAAACGTTCTTTCTGCACGCGGGTCATATACAGAATATCAAGTTCGGGCATCACACCGACAAGGTCGGTCGTTTCCACAAAATCAATGTTCTTGTCAATCAGATATTCCTGACGCAGATATTCGGGAATCATCAGTTCCTTGGGGCTGATGAGAACGAATTTCACGTTTTCATATCTCGACATGGCACAGATCAGCGAATGTACCGTTCTGCCGAATTTCAGGTCGCCGCAAAGACCGATGGTCAGATTATCGAATCTGCCTTTTTCTCTTTTAATGGTCAAAAGGTCGGTCAGTGTCTGTGTCGGGTGGTTGTGGCCGCCGTCGCCTGCGTTGATCACGGGGATCAGGCTCTTTCTTGCCGCAACAAGGGGAGCGCCCTCCTTGGGATGGCGCATGGCGATGATGTCGGCATAGCAACTGACGGTGCGTGCGGTGTCTGCAACGCTTTCACCCTTTGCCGCGGAAGAAGAATTGGCTTCCGAAAAACCGAGCACACTGCCGCCCAATTCAAGCATGGCAGCTTCAAAGCTCAGTCTTGTTCTTGTGGACGGTTCATAAAAGAGTGTGGCAAGTTTTTTGCCGTCGCACTTGTGTGCGTATTTGGCAGGGTTTGCAATAATGTCAAGACCCGTTTCAATGAGTTCGTCGATCTCTGTAAGCGAGAGATCGAGAATATCAATCAGACTTCTCATATTTTATGCTCCGATCCAGCTTTCATCCGAGGGATTGTCACGGAATTTAAGCAGCTTTGCAATGTCGCTGTCGGCAATGTAACCGGTTTCGGCGGCAACGGACGCAATGGTGTCGAAGTTTGTAAGGGAAACATTCTTCACATTTGCTGCTGCAAGACGGTCAAGACCTTTCTGCATGCCGTAGGTGAAAATGCTGACAATGCCGAGAACCTCTGCACCTGCTTCGCGCAGTGCGTCAACAACATCGATAACACTGCCGCCGGTGGAAATGAGGTCTTCAATGACAACCACTTTCTGACCTGCTTCGAGTTTGCCTTCGATGCGGTTCTGTCTGCCGTGGTCTTTGCTGCTGCCGCGGACATAACCCATGGGCATGCCGAGAATGCTTGCGGCGATGGCGGCATGGGCAATACCTGCGGTGCTGGTGCCCATCAGCACTTCCGCTTCGGGGTATGCAGCCTTGACGGTATCGGCAATGGCCTGTTCCACAATGTTTCTCTGTTCGGGAGCAGTGAGGATCAGACGGTTGTCGCAGTAAACGGGGCTTTTGATGCCCGATGCCCATGTAAAGGGCTCCTGCGGACGGAAAAATACGGCTTTGATGGAAAGCAGTGCTTCTGCTACGGTTCTTTCAATACTCATGTTTTTACTCCTTATCCGATATATTCTTTTATTTTTAACCGATGAATTCGTTGCAGCAACGTCTGTAAGCGGCAACGGGGTCTTCTGCGGCGGTGATGGGTCTGCCGACAACAATGTAGTCAGAGCCGATTTCTTTTGCCTGTGCAGGGGTCATAACACGCTTCTGGTCGCCCACGTCACCGTCTGCAAAACGGACACCGGGGGTCACGGTGAGGAATTTTTCACCGCAGAGTGCGTGCACCTTGCCTGCTTCCAGCGGAGAACATACAACACCGTCAAGTCCTGCATCAGCTGCATTCTTTGCATAGTGCATAACGACTTCGTCGATGGGACGTTCGATGAGCAGATCGGTTGTCATGGCTTCCTGCGAGGTGCTGGTCAGCTGGGTAACGGCAATCAGCAGGGGACGGGTACCGTCGGGTCTTGTCAGACCTTTGATAGCGGCTTCCATCATGGCTTTTGTGCCGCCTGCGTGCAGATTGCAGATGTCGGCGTCGAGGTTGGAAAGCACGTTCATGGCTTTCATAACGGTGTTGGGAATATCATGCAGTTTCAGGTCGAGGAAAATTTTGTGTCCTCTTTCCTTGATTGCCTTTACGATGGACGGACCTTCCGCATAGAAAAGCTCCATACCGATTTTGACGAAGGGTTTTTCTTCGGTGAACTTGTCCAGAAAATCAAGACAAGCCTGTTTGCTGCTGAAATCGCATGCAATGATTACGTCTTTACCCATTAGTGAGCGCCTCCTATTATATCTGTTAAATTATTGATACCGTATTTCTGCATAACTGCAGGAAGATCTTCCACGATTCTTTTGCTTGCGAACGGGTCAATGAGGTTTGCCGCGCCGACTTCAACAGCCGTAGCCCCCGCAAGCATCATTTCAATCACATCCTCCGCCGTGGAAATACCGCCCATGCCGATGATGGGAATTCTGACCGCTTCAAATACGCTGTAAACCATACGCAGTGCCACGGGCAGAATGGCGGGACCCGAATAACCGCCCGTTTTGTTTTTGATGATCGGCTTTTTGGTTCTCAGGTCGATTCTCATACCCATCAGGGTGTTGATCATGCTGATGCCGTCCGCACCCGCTTCTTCACAAGCCTTTGCAATGGAAACAATGTCCGTTACATTGGGACTGAGCTTGATAACAACAGGCTTTGTGGTAACAGCCTTGACGGCCTTGGTCACCTCTGCCGCACTTTCACAACTTGTGCCGAAGCTCATGCCGCCGCCGTGTACATTGGGGCAACTGATATTGACTTCGAGAATGCCGACCTGTTCTTCTTTATCGAGCTTAGCGCATACTTCAACATATTCATCCAGCGAAAAGCCGCTGACATTGGCAACCACGGGCTTGTGAAAACATTCTTTTAATCTGGGTAATTCTTCGCTGATAACCTTTTCAACACCGGGATTCTGAAGTCCTACAGCATTGAGCATACCCGATGCACATTCCGCAATACGGGGGGTAGGGTTGCCGAAACGGGGTTCTCTTGTTGTGCCTTTGAACGAGAACGAGCCGAGAATATTGATGTCATACAGTTCGTTGAATTCATAACCGTAGCCGAAGGTGCCGCTTGCGGGGATAACGGGATTGTCAAGAAGCAGACCGCAGAGATTCACTTTTGTGTTTACCATATAATCTCCTCCTTTACAAGCACGGGGCCGTCTTTGCAGATGCGCTTGTTTCCGTATTTGGTTTTGCACGAGCAACCCATGCAGGCACCGAAGCCGCAACCCATGCGCTCTTCAAAGCTGTATTGTCCGCTGACGGTGCTTGTATTATATATAGCCTTGAGCATCGGTTCGGGACCGCATGCACAGGTGTAAGAACAGTCAATGTCTTTCAGTGCATCCGTTACAAAGCCTTTGATACCGTAACTGCCGTCAACAGTAGTGACAACGGTTTCACAGCCGATGGCTTTGAATTCTTCTTCGTAAAAGATTTCGTCTTTGGTGTTGAAGCCGAGAATGGCGGTCACTTTTTTGCCTTCTTTAAGCAGTGCTTTGGCAACACCGAACATCGGCGGAACACCGACACCGCCGCCGATCACAACGGGGTTTTCGCCCGAAGCGCAAGTGTCAAAGCCGTTGCCGAGACCCGACAGAATGTCAAGTTCTTTGCCTGCGGTCAGTGTTGCCATGTAAGCCGTGCCCTTGCCGACCACTTTGTAGATAATGGTAACGGTGCTTTCATTCCAATCGCAGACGGAAATCGGTCTGCGCAGGTAAAAACCGTCGAGCTGAATATTGATAAACTGACCGGGCGCGGTGATTGCCGAGGTGTCGCCCGACAGAATCATTTTGTAAACATTGTCGGTCAGTTTCGTGTTTTCAAGAATGGTGAAAATGCCTTGTTTTGTCATCTTTCTGCCTCCCATACGATATTGCCGTTTTTGACGGTCAGCAGGCACTTACCGTACACTTCCCAACCGTCAAAGGGCGTGGCTTTCCCCATGGAAACAAAGTTTTTGCTGTCAATCGTGAATTCTTGGTTCAGGTCGAACACCGTGAAGTCGGCAGGTGCATTTTCTTCAATGTCCGTGCCGATGCCGAATCGCATTTTGGCATTGTTGTGCAAAAGATCCATCAGCTTTTCGAGGGTAATAAGCCCTGTTTTTACAAAATGCGTATACATAATCGGGAATGCGGTTTCAATGCCCGTAATGCCCATCATGCTGCCTGCAAGGCCTTTGCTTTTTTCTTCTGCCGAATGCGGTGCATGGTCGGTTGCGATCATGTCGATCGTGCCGTCGAGAATACCCTCAATGAGCGCCTTTTTGTCTTCTTCACTGCGAAGCGGCGGATTCATTTTGAATCTGCCTTCTTCCTGCAGGTCTTTATCACAAAGCACAAGGTAATGCGGGCCCGTTTCGCAGGTCACATCAACCCCCGCCGCTTTTGCCTTGCGGATGAGATCCACGCTTTCTTTTGTCGAAATGTGGCAGACATGGTATTTGCAACCTGTTTCTTTGGCAAGGCGCAGATCGCGTTCAATCATCTTCCATTCGCTTTCCGAGCAGATGCCCTTGTGTCCGTGTGCTTTGCAGTATTCGCCGTCATGGATGTAGCCGCCGTGCAGCAGTTCGTTGACCTCGCAGTGTGCGGAAATGATTTTGCCGAGCTGCTTTGCTTTCAGCATCGCCTGACGCATCATTTCTTCATCCTGCACGCCTTTGCCGTCATCGGAAAAGCCGATGCAGTTTTCTGCCATACCGTCAAGGTCGGAAAGGGATTCACCAAGCTGACCGACGGTGATTGAGCCGAAGGGATGCACACCGATCACGGCATCTTTTTGGATAATGTCGAGCTGTTCCTGCAGATGTTCTTCACTGTCGGGCACGGGCTTTAAATTCGGCATGGAGCAGACTTCCGTGTAACCGCCTGCCGCACAGGCTTTTGTGCCGCTATGAATTGTTTCTTTATAAGAAAATCCCGGCTCTCTCAAATGCACGTGTGCATCGATAAAACCGGGAAAAATAACACAATCGGGAAAAGAAAACACCTTTTCCGCTTCCGTATCAAAAGCAGAAAACGAGCCGTGCTTCACCGAAACAGTTTCCGATGAAAAACGGCGATTTTTATAAACATTGCAATTTGTAACTTTAAAATTCATTTCTCTCATTCCTTTTCAATGTATTATACATTTTTTACCCCTTTCTGTCAAGTCAAAATCTTGACTTTTCTTATTAAATGTGGTTTACTGTCGGCGGAGGGGATTTTATGTCCTTACATAATGACATCAGCCGCATTCTTGAACGCGATCTTTATCCGTTTCATATGCCCGGTCACAAACGCAATCCCGCATTTGACAGCATGACCGGTCTGTTTGCGCGTGATCTGACCGAAATTGACGGTGCGGATGATCTGCATTGTCCGCAGGGTATTATCCTTGAAGCGCAAAAACGTGCCGCAAAACTGTATGATGCAGACGATGCCTATTTTCTTGTCAACGGAAGCACCGCGGGGCTTCTCACTGCGATCAGCGCTTCGGCAGAATTGAACAGCAAGGTGATTGTGGCAAGAAACTGCCACAAAGCCGTTTATAACGCAATTTTTCTGCGCAATCTGACTCCTGTTTATGTGTACCCCGCTTTCGATGAAGATTTCGGTATCAACGGCAGTGTGTTTCCCGAAGAAATCGAAAAAGCAATTGCCGCAAACCCCGATGCAAGTGCTGTTATTCTGACTTCGCCGACCTATGACGGTGTTGTCAGTGACATAAAAACGATTGCGGAAATTGTGCATCGCAATAATATGCTCCTCATTGTGGATGCCGCACACGGCGCACACCACGGAATGCACCCTGCATTTCCCGACAGTGCCGTGCATCTCGGCGCGGATGCGGTTATTGTCAGTCTGCACAAAACCTTGCCGTCCCCGACGGGAACCGCCATGCTTTTGTGCAACGGGGAACGTATCAACCGAAGCCGCGTGCACCGTTTTCTGGATGTGTACGAAACCAGCAGTCCGTCTTATCTTTTTATGTCTGCCATGGATGCGTGCATCAGTCTTTTGACGCAACAAAAAGAATCCCTTTTTTCTGCATTGCATCAAAAACTTTTGCATTTCAGCGAAGCCGTCAGAAATCTGCAAGCGGTGCGTGTTTTTTGTTTCGGCAGTGACGAAGTCGACAATCATCCCGACGTGTTTGCACATGATATGAGCCGCATCGTTGTCAAAGCAGAAAAATTGCCGATGAACGGATTTGAACTTGAAGAAATTCTTCGTCAACGCTTCGGAATTGAAGCGGAAATGTCTTTTGCAGATTGCACCGTTCTGCTGACAAGCATCTGCGATACACAGGAAGGATTCGACCGCCTTGTAAAAGCGTTGCTGACATTGGATGCGGAAAATCGTGACAACATTGCCGTCAAAAGAAGTATTCATGCACCGCCCGTACCGCAACAGGTTTTCACACCTGCACAGGCAGAACTGCGGGACGGCTGCATGATTTTATTGAACGATGCACAAGACCGCATCTGCAGGGAATACGTCTGTGCCTATCCGCCGGGAACGCCGTTGCTTGTTCCCGGTGAACGGATTACAGCCGGGGTTTTGTCTTATATCCGCTCTGTTTTGTATTGCGGTGCAAAAGTCACGGGCAGCAGCGGCAAAATGCCGGCATACATAGATGTGTGCACAGAGTAAATTTTTCTTGACAACGCATGCATATGGTGATATTATATTAAAGAAATTGACGCAGACTTCTGCGAGAAAGAGGAATATTATGGCTCACATCAATACCATCAACACCAGAAATCTTCATGAATCCGCTGTTAAGGGCGGTTGCGGCGAATGCCAGACTTCCTGCCAGTCCGCAAGCAAAACTTCCTGCTCCGTCGCAAACCAGAAGTGCGAACAGTGCAAGAAGAACAACGACTGATTCGTTAAAAAAGCAGAAAACGACCGCAGTTTTGTGACTGCGGTCTTCTGCATTACAGGAGTTTTCTATGGTTCATCTTTATAAAAACAACGGCTACAATATTGTCATTGATGCCAACAGCGGCTGTGTGCACAGCGTGGACGAAGTCGCTTACGATATGATCGGGCTGTTTGAAAAACTTGACAAGCAAACCCTTATCAAAACCGTTCTCGAAAAATACGCAGGCAATCCCGCCATTGACGAAGCGGAATTGGAAGAAATTTACGGTGATATTATTGCTTTGAAAGAATCCAAGCAATTGTTTTCCGATGACGAATTTGCCGATTTTCAGTGGGATTTCAAAAAGAGAAATTCCGTGCTCAAAGCCATCTGCCTGCACGTTGCACACGATTGCAACCTTGCATGCAAATACTGCTTTGCAGGTAAAGGCGAATACAACGGTGAAAAGGCTCTGATGTCTTATGAAACAGGCAAGCAGGCACTGGATTTTCTGGTTGCCAATTCGGGCACAAGACACAACCTTGAAGTGGACTTTTTCGGCGGCGAACCGCTGATGAATTTTGAAGTTGTCAAGCAGCTGACCGCCTACGGCAGAAGCCTTGAAGAAAAATATAACAAGAATTTCCGCTTCACTTTAACCACCAACGGCATCCTTGTGGACGATGAAGTCATTAATTTCTGCAACAGGGAAATGAGCAATGTGGTCTTAAGCATTGACGGCAGAAAGTGTGTCAATGACCGCATGCGTGTCAGCCGCAACGGAAATGGAAGCTATGACCATATCCTTCCCAAGTTCCTGCAGTTTGTTGAACAAAGAGGAAATAAAGACTATTATCTTCGCGGCACCTACACGGGTTTCAACAAGGACTTTTCGGCAGATATCATTCATCTTGCCGACCTCGGCTTCAAGGAGCTTTCCATGGAACCCGTGGTCTGTGACCCGTCCGAAGAATATTCTCTGCATGAGTCGGATATTCCCGCCCTTTGCGAACAGTATCAGATTCTTGCCGATGAAATGCTCAGACGCAAAAGAGAAAAAAACGGCTTTACGTTTTATCATTACATGATCGACCTGATGGGCGGCCCGTGCATTGCAAAACGCATTTCGGGTTGCGGTGTCGGTGTGGAATATATGGCTGTCACCCCGACAGGCGAGCTGTATCCCTGCCATCAGTTTGTGTCCGATGACCGCTTCCTGCTCGGCAATGTGTGGGACGGTGTGCTTCACCCCGAAGTGCTCAATGAATTCAAACACTGCAATGTCTATGCCCACGAAGAATGCAAAGACTGCTTTGCACGGCTTTACTGCTCGGGCGGTTGTGCCGCCAACGCTTTTCACTCCACGGGCAGCATCCGCGGGGTTTATAAGCTCGGTTGCGAATTGCACAAAAAGCGCATTGAATGTGCCATTATGCTCAAGGTAGCCGAACAGACCGAAGGACTTGAAGAATAAAAGAAGAAGTGATCGTTTTGGAAGAGAAAGCAAATATAAAAATCAAAGATTGTATAAGCAAAGATAAACCGCGTTTGTCTTTTGAAATTTTTCCGCCCAAAGAATGGGCAAAACTGGAAGACACAAAAAAGGTTGCAAAAGCCCTTTCTTGCTATGCGCCGTCGTTTATCAGCGTTACCTACGGTGCAGGCGGCGGCACATCGGACTATACCTTTGCCCTGACACAGCAGATCATGGAAAAATACCATGTGCCTGCACTTTCGCACCTTACCTGTGTCGGCTCTGACAAAGAAAAGGTGGAAGCCGCACTCGATGAAATGAAGCAAAGGGGCATCTGCAACATTCTTGCCCTGCGCGGTGATATTCCCGCAAACAGTGATTTCTGTTTTTCCAAGGATTTTCACCATGCGGATGAACTGATGCGTTTTATCAAGCAAAAGGGCGATTTCTGCATCGGCGGTGCGTGTTATCCCGAAGGTCATCCCGAATCTCCGAATACGGAAGCGGATATTGAATCTTTAAAACGCAAAATCGATGCGGGTGCGGATTTTTTGACCACGCAGATGTTTTTTGACAATAATATTTTCTATACCTTCCGCATGCGCATGCTCGGCAAGGGCATGGATATTCCCGTTCTGCCGGGTATTATGCCCATTGTCAATGCAAAATCCATCAAACGCATCTGTGCTGTGAACGGAACGCCGTTGCCGCCGCGGTTCAAAGCGATCGTTGACCGCTTCGGCGATGACCCGAAAGCCATGAAGCAGGCAGGCATTGCCTATGCCACCGAACAGATCATCGATCTGTTTGCAAACGGTGTCAACCATATCCACCTTTACACCATGAACCGTCCCGAAGTGGCAGGAGCCATCATCAACAATCTTTCAGGAATTATAGGTTAACTATGAATTTTTCAAAATTACAGTTTTTTGACGGCGGCTTCGGCTCGCTTTTGCAAAAAAGGGGTTTACAGCCCGGTGAAAAACCCGAACTGTGGAATCTTTCACATCCTGATGCCGTACTCGCTATTCATAAAGAATATCTTAATGCCGGCAGTGATATCATCACTACCAACACATTCGGTGCCAACAGTTTAAAATATGACGATCCGACCGAGATAATCAAAGCAGGTGTTGCACTTGCAAAACAGGCTGTGTGCGAATGCGGTCACGGCAAAGTTGCCCTCGACCTCGGCCCGACGGGGAAACTGCTTGAACCGTTCGGTGATTTGTCTTTTGATGTTTGTTATGAGATCTATGCACAACAGATAAAAGCAGGCTGTGAAGAAGCGGATCTTGTGATCATCGAAACCGTGTCCGATTTGCAGGAAGCCCGCGCGGCGGTGCTTGCGGTCAAAGAGAATTGCAACCTGCCCGTGTTTGTCACCCTGTCATTCGGTTCGGACGGCAGATTGCTGACGGGAGCAACCGTAGAATCCGCCGTTGCGGTGTTGGAAGGACTTCGTGTGGATGCCGTCGGCATGAACTGCGGTCTCGGTCCTGTCGAAATGAAGCCGTTGGCAAAACGACTTTGCGAAGCGGCATCCGTTCCCGTGATCCTCAATCCCAATGCGGGCATGCCCGTTGTGGAAAACGGACAGACGGTGTATAAAATTTCTCCCGAAGAATACAAAGATGCCGTCGGCGAGCTGCTGACGGACACGGTTTGCTTTGTCGGCGGCTGTTGCGGCACAACGCCTGATTACATCCGTGCATTGCACACTGCTTTTGCGGGCAGACCGTGCAACATACCCGAACCGAAAAAAAGAACGGTCATTGCCTCCAACTCGCAGACCGTTGTTATCGATCAAATGCCCCTTGTCATCGGGGAACGTATCAATCCTACGGGCAAACCCAAACTCAAAGAAGCCCTGTGCAACCGTGATACCGACTATGTCGTGCGTGAAGCATTGGCGCAGGAAGAACACGGGGCAGATATTTTAGATGTCAATACGGGCTGTCCCGGTGTGGATGAAGCAGACCTTCTGCCCGCTTGCATCAAAGCGGTTTCGCAGGCTGTTTGTCTGCCGTTGCAGATCGACACCGCCAATTATGATGCCATGGAAAAAGCCATGCGTGTGTATTGCGGCAAAGCTCTCGTCAATTCCGTCAACGGAAAGCAGGAATCCATGGACAAAGTGTTTCCGCTTGTCAGAAAATACGGCGGTTGCGTGGTGTGCCTGACACTTGACGAAAACGGCATTCCCGAAACCGTCGAGGGCAGACTTGCCATTGCCGAAAAAATCATGCACGAAGCCGCAAAATACGGTATCGAAAAGCACGATCTGCTTATTGATACACTGACTCTTTCTGTCAGTACCAAAGCAGACAATGCACAAATCACGCTGGATGCTTTACATAAAGTCCGCCATGCCCTCGGCCTGCACACCGTGCTCGGTGTGTCGAATGTGTCCTTCGGTCTGCCCGACAGACCCGGTGTGAATGCGGCATTTTTAACCCTTGCCATGCAAAACGGTCTTTCCGCGGCCATCATCAACCCCTTAAGCCGCCCCGAACGCACGGCGGTGCTCGCTTACAGAGCACTCAACGGGTTTGACGAAAACTGCGCTTCTTACATCGCCTTTGCTTCCGATGCACCTGCACAGGCGCAGTCCGACACCAAAACGGAAACGCTTTTCTATGCCGTGCAGAAGGGACTTTCTGAAAAAGCAACAGCATTGACCGCAGAGCTTCTGAAAACAAAACAGCCTTTGGAAATCATCAACGGTGAACTTATTCCCGCCCTGACGGCGGTTGGCGAAGGCTTTGAAAAGAAAACTTTATTCTTGCCGCAACTTTTGTCCTCTGCGCAGGCTGCGCAAGCCGCATTCTCGGTGCTTCGTGAAAACGGACAAGCAGGGGAGTCGGACGGTGAAAAGATCGTCTTTGCCACCGTCAAGGGCGATATTCACGATATCGGCAAAAATATTGTCACCATGCTTCTCGGCAACTACGGTTTTTCGGTTATAGACCTCGGCAAAGATGTTGCCCCGCAAACGATTGTTGACACAGTCGTAAAGGAAAATGTTAAACTGGTCGGTTTGAGTGCTCTCATGACCACAACACTTCCCGCCATGGAAGAAACCGTGCAACTGCTCAAAGCATCTGCCCCTGATTGCAAAGTCATGGTCGGTGGTGCGGTCGTCACGCAGGATTATGCCGATTCCGTCGGTGCGCACTTCTACGGCAAGGATGCCCTGGAAGCGGTGCGCATTGCACAGCAATATTTTAAATAAAACAAAACAGATGTCGGTTGCAAACGCAATCGGCATCTGTATTTTTAATCATATTGCAATTGTGCAAATAAAACGTAAAATCAAGAAGTCTGTAATTGTTTTTATTGACAGTAAGCTCATTATCTTGTATTATTATGGTGTGAATACCTATTGTGCAATAGTATTGTTGATCGTGCAAACGGAGGTGGTTTAAGATGATTTCACAACATGAAATCATGCAGTAAAAAGGAGGTGATTGACGAAATAATTTTTCTTTTCAAATCGCGCAGCATTTTTTATGAAAATACTACACAATTCGAAAGGATAAATTAAGTTATGAAAGCTATAACAAGAATATCCTCTGAATCTGAATTGACTAAAGATAATGCCATCAGCGCCGCAGATGCACGCTCGGCGCTGCGATATTCCGTTGGTTTGGATGATTGAAAGAAACGGAGTGATTTGATTTGAATAAGAAAAAGATTTTTGAAGCCGCTTGTCTTGCTGTTGTGGTTGTCGGCATGTTGTTTATTCTTTTTTATGTTGTTAAAATAAACGCAAATAAAACCGATGAACAGCCGTCTGACAACACGCAGGGAATGGTAAGCGCATCGGATGTTGAATATGTCAGAACCCCCGATCCGAAAGTGATTGCAGTTGCAAGTGAATATCAGAACGATACTGCAGAATATTGTTTGATACAACCACTCATTCAGGATTGTGAAGATTTTGCATCTTTTGAATTCTTGATAGAATACAACCCGGAAGTGTTGCAATTTGATGTTTACCCGAATGATTATATTTCTCCGGATGTTTCATTCACAACAAGAACTGTTACAGAGATTGAGCCGGGGTTGTTACGGGTTGTTGGTCTGCAACCGTATAAAGAACGGGCAGGACAAATGTATTTTGAAATGCTTTCTTTTTTGGTCATCGGTGATGAAGACGCCGGTCTTGATTTTGAATTTGTTTCCTGTGAAAATTCAAACGGCACTGAAATTGATTGTGACTTCCTTTTTGGGTGGACAGATGAACCTATAACAATTGAGCCTGATACGCAAGTTGATGCAATTGTAAAGGTTGATGTGAATAAGCCCTGTTATTACAGTCGCAAAAAAGATCGAAAAGAGTATTGCGGAATGAATATGACAATACGCATTCAACCGTATGAAAAAAGATTTGTTGAGTGTGTGTTGCAGGTTACTTATAATCCGGCGGTGTTGCAATGCTCGGAATATACCATTTGCGGAGTTGCATTGTTGGATAAACTCAGTACAAAAGTGATGCTGCAAGAGGAGGGCAAAGCACTGATAAAGGTGTATGGAGATGGTTCGCATTTTACCGACCCCATCTGCTTCCATGTGCTTTCAAAAGATGAAATCAACCTTGATATTTCCCTTGTGTCCTACACAGACGAGGGTGGTGTCAGAGAAAATGCACAGCTTGTTGTGGATATGCCTGTGAAAGTGCCCGTTGTAAAAGACCTCTCCGCTGATTGAATAATATAAAAACGGTTGCCGCACATTGATCGTGCGGCAACCGTTTTTTACTTTATGTTCTATTTAAAAATTCAAGATTGGTGCAATAAATAATGTCGTCTTTGTTTGCAATCATCCGACATACCTTTTCGATGTGTTCCCAGTTGTTGCCCCAAACATCGTAGTCGAATTCATACGAATGCCCCCACAGGTAAAACAGCAGATCGCCGTCGGTGGGGGTTGCGCCTATGAATTCTTCCAGCAGTTCAAATACCTTTTCATCCTCGTGGTGGCAGGTCGGATGCCACATCATCGGGTCTTCGGGTGCTTTGAAGTTTCTTGTGCTGTCAACGGTGCGGGCATAACGGATGCCGCAATCTTGCAGAATATCCGCCGTTCTTCGGTCATACGTCCCGCCGGGGTAGGCATGGCCCGTGACCTCATAGCCTGCAAGCTCCGACAGTTTTTTAATGTCATCAACAATCTGTTTTCTGACCTGCCAACGGTTTAATTTCGTGAGATCGGGATGGGTTCTGGAATGGGTGGAAATCTCATGCCCCGCATACACTTTTTTTGCTTCTTCTTGTGTCAGTTTGTTGTGTGCCACGGGCTTGCCCAAACGAATCAATGTATTCTCTGTGCCGAAAAAGCCTGAATTGATGTTGAATGTACATTTTAAATTGTAGCGGTTGAAAATTTCAACCAAACGTCTGTCCTGCAACACACCGTCATCGTAGCTGAGTGTGAAATACTTTTTGTAAGCCATTTTAACACCTCATTTTTCATTGAAATAAATATGCTCATAATCCTTTTGAAGTTTCGTCAGGGGAGAAGTGCCGTCCGTCAGCATCTGCAAAACATATTCATGCTGCAGAATCCGTTCGGTTTTCAGGTTGAACGGCAATAAAGATGTATATTGCGAACGGATTTCGTTGTCTTCTTCAATCTTGTAAATGCCTTCGTTTTTGTCTTCTTGTGTGTAAAAGCAATAAATATTTTTGTTCGGGCAAATAAGATTCTGCATCAGCCACACATCCGTCGGAATGCCGAGAAATACCGTATCATAACTTTCTTTGCAAAATGCACTTTGTGTGAAATGTGTGGTAAACAGAAAATCCGTTTCGCCTGTTGCAAAGCGGTCAACGGCATTTTTGCGTTTGTTAAAATCAATTCCGCCGTGAGAAACAGCACAGCGGTGCCCGAAAAAGCGGAAATAGCGGTATGCCTCTTCCGCAGTCTGACGGCTTGTGCAGAACACAAGGGCGCGTTTTATTTTGCCTGTGCGCACGCGGTTTTCAAATGCCGTGAACGGCACGGTTGCTTGTTGTGCGAAGATATTTTCTTCCGACTCCGAAACACCGGGATAAATTCTTGACGGGGTTTTGAGTTGCAGGTTATTGATCATATCGCGCAGCACGGGGGAACGGTCTGTTGCGCAAAACGCACAGACAGGCAGTTTGTACGGCAACTGGGCACGAAGTTCTGCAACGGCAAACAGGCGCTTGTCAAACGCATATTGCACGCTCGAAATATTTTCTGCTTGCAGAACAATCATAGCCGAAAGCGGATTGGCACACAAAAAGGCTGTAAAATCCTCTTCCGTCAGCATGGAAACGGAAGCAAACAAAACGCAATGTTCGCAGTTTTGCACTGCTTTCAACGTTTCTGCATTCTCTTTTTGCGAAATACTTTTTCCGATAAAATACCGATTGCCGCCCGATAAGGTTTCTCTGTACCATTCATTCGGTGTGTTTGCAAGCACGCACAAAATCTTCCCGCCGACACAGCGGGTGATTTCTTCAAACAACTTGTCCTCGCACCCGGCCACAGGGCGAAATACAAGCACATCGGCAAAAAGATTCAGTTTTTCTGCAACCGTTTCTGTTGTTTTGGTAAAATTTGGCATTTTTTTGTCCTTTAATAGTGTGATATTGATATTATACCAATTAAAGTTTACAAAATCAATATTTACATTTTCATTTCATTGTGCTAAAATAGTTTCAAAATATGGAAAAAAGAAGGTTATTGTCATGGACGAAAGAACTCCGCAGCAGATCAAAGAAGAAATCTGCGAAATCGGCAGAAGAATTTATATGAACGGTTTTGTTGCCGCAAACGACGGCAATATCTCCGTCAAGGTCGGCGAAAATGAGTATTATTGCACTCCCACGGGTGTTTCCAAGGGCTTCATGACTCCCGATATGATCATCCGTGTGGACGGTGACGGAAATAAAATCGAGGGTAATCTGAATCCTTCGAGCGAAATCAAAATGCATCTGCGTGTATACCGTGAACGCCCCGATGTCAATGCCGTTGTGCATGCGCATCCCCCCATTGCAACCGCATTTGCTGTCTGCAATATTCCGCTTGATGAATACATCATGCCCGAAGCCGTGCTGTTCCTCGGCACCGTTCCCGTTTGTGCATACGGCACCCCCTCCACGGACGAAGTGCCCGAATCGCTTCTTCCTTACATCGAAAACCACGACTCGTTCCTGCTTCAGAATCATGGTGCATTGACCGTCGGCAACACCCTCATGCGTGCTTACTTCAACATGGAATCCGTTGAATTCTATGCAAAGGTTGCAAAATATGCAAAAGAACTCGGCGGCGGCAGAGAATTCACCGACGAAGAAATGGCAAAGCTTGCCGAAATCCGCAAGGGCTTCAATGTTGCAGGCAGACATCCCGGTTTTGACCGTAAAAAATAATCCTATAAGGAGATTACAGAATGATGGGTAAGAGAAAAATTATCCGCAAAGCCGTTACAGCAACCGCTTTGCTGGCAGGTGCCTATGTGTATCTGAACAAAGCCGGCGAAATCGAACCGATCGGTTCCGACAAATTCAAGGAATCCGTTGTCAATTTCGGCAAGCAGACCGCGTTCAGAAAGCTCGACCAGACCCTCACCAACGGCCTTTCAGCTGTTGAAAAACTGCTTGCCCTGCCCGAAAACACCGGCAAGGAAACCGCACAGTATTTCTACGAAGGCACCGAAGAATTCCTTAAATCTGCTGCAAAGGGTGCAAAATGGTGTCTCGGCTCTGCAAGTGCAAGCCTTGTGCCCGATGACTGGCAGACACACCCCTATTTCCTCGGCGGTTACATGGTAGCCGAAAACGGCTTTACCAACCGTGTTGAACAGCTCATTGACGATATGCGTATCCGTTGCATCGCGTTGTCCGACAATTCCGACCGCGGGGTGCATCTGTTCGGCACCATCGACTGCATCGGTTTTTCCAACAAGGATATCCGTGTTGTGCGTTCTATGGTTGCCGCAAAGGCTGCAAAAGAAGGTATCAAGCTCGGTTCCGTCAATATGTTCTCCACCCATTGCCACAGCTGTATTGATACGCAAGGTCTTTGGACCAAGACCGAAGACGGCGGAAAAATTCTTTCCAATCTCGGGAAATCACTTCGCGGCAAGGAAGTGGAACAGGGAACCGATCTGCATTTCCTCGAAGTGCTTTATGAACGTGCCGCAGATGCCCTGTGGAATGCCGTGCTTGACATGACCCCCGGCAAGCTCACCTTTGCGCAAAAGGACATCGGCAGCGGATATGTTGACAACCGCAACCGTCCGTCCGCAACGGCACTGCCCACCATGCTCAACCGCTTCCTGTTTACGCCGACCGATAAAAAGAAAGCCCCGACCATGATCGTCAACATCGGTGCTCATCCCGATGTGGCAGGTCTTGCCTGCAATGACGGCTCATCCAACGGCCGCGAAATCAGCGGTGACTATGTTTATTACCTCGGCGAAACCCTTGCCGAATACGGCTACAACTGCATGTTCTTCAACGGTGCCATTGCCGGTATTTACATGGCAAGAGGGCTTTCCAACGACGGTATGCCCATGGAAAAACGCTATGAGCAGTCCGTGCGCTACGGCAGAGAACTTGCAAAGATCGCCATCGGTATGACCAAGACAAAAGAAGAAATCGAAGCCGACACTGCCCTTTCCGAACCCGAAGTGGTTGCTAAAGAAAAAGAACTTTGCGGCGATGCGTATACCCTTTGGTATGAGAATTGGGAACCCGTCAAGGAACGCAAACTCAATCCCAAACTCAATGTTCGCATACGCGAAATGACGGTTCGTGTCACGAATCCGCTGATTCGCGTTGCAGGTAAACTGAAAATGGCAAACTATGATTTCTACCGCAACGGCAGAGATTCCTACCTTGTCACAACCGAAATCGGCTACATGGAATGGGATGATGTCAAGATTGCCATGGTACCTTGTGAGCTTGTGACCGACCTTTACAAGGGCGGTAAATCCCTGACTGCGGAAGGCTCCTGCAGGGGGTATGACTTCGGTTATCCCTGCCTGTGTGATATCTTCGGTGATGACCTGATCTGCTTTGGTCTTGCAAACGATGCCGTCGGCTACATCGTTCCCGATAACGATTATTCCATGCGCCTGTTGGACGGTCACTATCACGAAACACTTTCCCTCGGTGACCAAACAGGTTCGACCCTGATCAAAACCTTCCTTGCACTCAAAAACGATCTGAAATAAACATACATAAAAGCAAAACGGAGCATCCTCGCCGATGCTCCGTTTTAAATTATTCGGTTTTTTCAAGAATTTTTTTATCCAATTCACTGTTTGGTGTCAGTGTTGCATTTTTTACTGCAATTTCTGTCTGTTTTACATTTGCAGGCATGTTGGTTGTTATTGTCTGCCCGCTTGCAGTTTGCAAAACAGCGGCTTTTCTTTTTTTTGCATATGCAATGCCGCCTATTGTGCATGCAATCACGACAGCTATGCCGATTAGAAGAATTACCGGTAAATAATTCTGTGACGGCTCTGCCAAGGTAACCGTTGCGAGCCCGATGTCGGGAACAGGTTCTTCAAGCAGTGTATGCACCACGCCTTCCGAATAGTTGATCTGCACGGCATCCCCGTATTTGTCGATCAGGAGTTTTACAAAATCTTTGACCGGTTGTTCATCCTTTTTTTCTTCGAGAAAATCAATCCCTACGTAATTGTCCATTTCGTAAATTCCCATGGCACTCAGACCGAGCGCAGGATCGTAATTTGTAAAATAGGTGTTCATATATTCCTGAATCTCTTTCAGGTAATTGTATGAATATTTCTGTTGTGCGAATGATGCACTGCCGTCATTTTCAATCAGTGCAAGAATCTCATTTTTTGTTTCTTCAAAATCCGCTTCTTCCGCAATGCCGAATGTCAGATTCATGCCGCCGTCCGTTGACCAGATGCCGCTGATGTAGTCAGGATAATTTTCATACCATGCCTGATACAGCTCCCATGCATTTGCGTAAGGCGCTGTCGGTGTTTCTGCGGCGGTTGCAGAGATGCCGAACAGAAAAACAAAAAGAAAACTGATAAAAATACATAATTTTTTCATTCTGATTACCCTCCGTTGAGTTCATTTTTTAATGTGTTGATTGCTTTGCGGTATGTTCTGTAAACGGTTGCAAGGGAAGAATCCGTAATTTGCGCAATCTGCTGAAAGCCGCAATCTGCATACAGATGCAAAGAAAGAACTTCTCTTTGTTCCGCAGTCAGTTTGCACAGTGCTTTTTCAAGATCTATGCGTGTGTCCTGCCAATAGTCATTGTTTCGCAGATCGTTGCAAATGTCAGTCAGTTCCTGCTCGGTGTTGTGTTTTTTGCGCAGTTCATCAATGGCGGCATTGTGTGCAATCTTAAAAACAAAAGCCCGCGGATTTCGAATCGCTGTTTTTGTCGGCTGATTGAACAGTTTCATAAACACATTCTGCAACACATCTTCCGCAACGGTTCTGTTCTGCACAATACGGCAAATGACGGTATAAACAGGAATTCTCAGTTCATTGTAAACTTGTGTGAATGCCGCGTGATTGCCGTGCAGACTATCGTTCAGCAATATTTGGAGTGTTTTTTCATCCATACCGTGTCCTCCTTTCAATCACTATGACGAATAATGACGCATTTTTTTTCATCTTTTTCAAAAAATAACGGCAGAACTTTTGCCCTGCCGTTGCTTTTAATGAATATTTTCCGTTAAAACGATGTTGCCGTCATCGGTTATTGTTGCGATGATGCCGTTTCGGTTGACCGTGGCATAAATGGGCACTTTTGCCGTCACGGTCAGATTCCATTTGACATTGGGATAAATCTTGCCCAGCGTGTTTGTGACGATCGCAATTTCGGGGCTGAGTGCTTTGAGAAAACGCATGGAACTCGAGCCGAAATAGCCGTGATGTCCGATTTTCAGCAGATCGACCTCACCGATTTCATCAAGGTGCAGGTCTTCCTGTCCCGTTGTGGTTGCAATGTCTGCGGCAAGAAAAACCGTATAATCTGCTTTTTCGAGCTTCATGCCCACACTTTCGGCATTGTTGCCTTGGTCTTCCATCAGGTCAAGCGGTGTTTTGGTGTTGTATAAGGTGATTTCAAAATCCCCGAATGTCATGTTTTCGGGCAGCTCGCAGACCCACGCCGTGCCGGCTGTTTCTGCCTGTGCAATGATGCGTTCATAAATGCCCGGCACATCCCAGACTTCAATTTCATAATCGTGCAGAACGCTCAATGCAAGCTCTTTCATAAACAATGTGCCGATCTCAATTTCTTCATCGGCAAAAATAGCCTCGGCATTGCCCGAATGGTCATAATGCTGATGCGTCAGCAGCATAAAATCAAGCCTTGCAATGCCGTCTTCATCGGCACACACTTTCTTGATGTAAGAAATCACCTGTTCTTCATAACCGTCATATTCTACATTTTTGCGGGGATTGTAATTTCCTTCCCCTGCATCTACCAAAGCAAATCTGCCGTTGCTTTCAAGCAGAATGCAATCCGAACAACCCGTGTGCAGAAAATGAATGCGGTCATCACCGTTTTCAAGGGTGAATGTTTCATTCGTGATTTCGTATTTTGCTTCATAAATATTGCAAAGAACCAAGGTCATCATGTCCAGAATGAAAATCAAGAACATGAACGGAACAATGATCCATGTTGCCACTTTTTTTGCCATTTTTATACCGTCCTGAAAAATTGTGTTTCTATATTACCACATCTTTTCTATTTTGCAACGAGAAGTTTAACTTTTTTTAAAATTTTGCTTGTATCTTATGGTATAATACTGTATTATGACCGTGATTTTTATTTTTAAGGGGATTTTTATGAACCGTTTTGTTGAAAAACATACATTCGGCGCACAGGCATTGCAGGGATTCTGTGCCGCTTTATATATCTTTCCGTTGTGTCTGAGTGTCGGTGTTCTTTCGGGTGTCGGTGTGTTTGCAGGTGCATTTGCAGGTGCCGTCGGCTGTCTGCTGTGTGCGGTCGGCAAGACCATGTACGCACCGTGTTGGATGCTGTTTATGCCCGCATTTTTTATGATCAAGGAATTCGGCACGGGATTTGCGTTTCTTGCTATGCTCATCGGCGGTTTGCTGTTTCTGATTGTTCATTTGGTTCTGCAAAAGAAAAATATTAAAATCGAACTGACTGATGCCGCAAAGGCAGGCCTTGCGCTCGGTGCGGCATTCCTTGCAACCGTGATTCTCACCAAAGACTATTTCGGTATCGCCGCATCGGGCAACACCGCAATTGAAATGCTGAAAAGTTATCGCTCCAACGGTTTTCATGCGAACTGGCGAGGGGTTTTGTACGGTACAATTACACTTGTCATCATGATCACATGGCCGCGTAAATTCCGTACCTTCAAAAAATATCTTCCCGCACCGTTTATGGCGCTTTTGATTCCGCTTGTTTTTAATATGCTTTTAAACCGCGAAGCCTATCGCACCCCCGTTTATGAAACAGGGAAGTATGCTTTTTCCGATTTGTCCGTGTTGTTCAATTTTTCGGCAAATGCGCATCCGTGGTGGCTGTTGCCGTTGATTGGTATCGGCTTTTGCATCTGCCTTTTTGCAGTCAATGCCTTTTTAGGTGCAACAAAAGAAGACAACACGGGTTTTGCCGTCGGCAATGTGCTCGTTTCTCCGTTTTGCCTGCCTATGCGGTCTTATGAATTCGGCAAAACAGGACTTGTCGGCGGTCTTGTCGGTGCAGCAACGGTTGTCGCACTATCCTGTGTGTTTCCGCTTGTCAGCCGCATGCCGACGCATTCCATGGCAGTTGTGCTCATCACACTCGGCTGGCAGAGTGTTCCGTGGGGGCTGATTGCCAAATCTTTTAAGGGGGGTGCAAAAGAAATTACAGCCGTTTTGCTTGTATTTTTGTGTTTTATTTTTGCCGATCCCGTGCTTGCATTTTTGCCGCCTTTTGTTTCCTTTTTTGACAGAAGAAAAGAAGAATCTTTTTGTGTCGAAAGTTGACAACAGATGTTTCTTATGATATATTATTTGTGTATATAAATAATGGGAGGTACTGCCATGCTTTGTAATAACTGCGGTCAGCAAAATGCTCCCGGCGCCCGTATTTGCGTTGCTTGTGCTGCGCCGCTTGCGGCTTCTGATGCCAAAATAAATTGCCCCACCTGCAAAGCCGAAAATTCTTCGGCAGAAAGATATTGTATCAAATGCGGTTCTCTGTTGGTAAAAACGGGAAGACCCCCTGCACCGCCCGAACCGAAAAAGCCTGCCTATACATACAGAACCACGGTGCGTCAGCTTGACCCCATGCCGCAGGCAAATGTGAAGCCCCCTGTGGCAAACACCTATACGCAGTCGCCTGTTTCCGCACCCGTAAATACATATACCGCTTCGCCTGTTTCGCCGACCAAAACGGCCGAACAGAAAAAGAAAGCGGAACAAATGGATGCACTTTCCGCACTGCTGTCTTCTAAAAATGAGGTTGTTTGCTCTTATTGCGGCGCGTTGAATGAAAATGCAGACGGGGATTGTGCTGTTTGCGGCGAACCGCTTTACAAGGAAGAAAAGCGCAAAGAGCCCGAAGAACCCGTTGTTGTTCAAAAACCGAAACCCGCACCTGCAAAGTCCAAAAAGCAGTTGCCGCTTCATGTGGTCATTTTCAGAAAAGTATTTGGCCTTGGCAAGAAAAAGGATGCAAAGAAAGAAAACAAAGAACCTGCCACAGCAAAGAAAAAAGGTTTTCAGTTGCCCGATAAAAAGATTCTTATCGGTGCTGTTGCTGTTTTTCTGGCAGTGGTTCTTATTATCGGCGTTGCATCTTCCGGCGGCAGTTCTGACAATATTCTGATTTACGATGAAACAGACTATAAGCTGTTCTATTCCGTTGGTTCGGGGCAAGCGCTGCTTTATGCAGACGGCAAGAATATTTCTGCCGAACCTGCTGCGGAAGAACCTAAAACCGTTTTCTATGATATGTACGGCACCTGCGGCATTTACACAACACCCGTGCAGGAAGGCGGCGTGGTCACAACCGCAGTTTACTATTTCAATGCAAAGGGTGCAACCCGCATCATCAATTCCGTTAACAGTTGCATCTATCTTTCGGCTGACGGATCTTCGTTGCTTTATATTGATGCTGCCGCAGCACTCGCGCTGTATGATGTAAAAACAGGCGAGTCTGTTACCATTGCCGAAAACGGCGGTTATATCAGCGGTGCATTTGCACTTTCTCCCGACGGCGATTATGTTATGTACGGTTATCGCAATCAGGCGGGCACAAACTCCGTTTGCATCTGGCATGACGGCGAGCAGAAAGAAATCTGCTCCAGCGGCGTGCCGATTGCAGTTTCCGAAGGCGGCAAAAAGGTTTATTATCTGACCGTATTGAATAATACTTACGATTTTTACGTAACCTCCTATCGCAGACCCGCTAAATTTACAAAGATCGCATCCGGCATTTATGCCAATGCACTCAAATTCAATGCCGATCTTTCCGAAGTGCTGTTCACTTTGCTTGACGGCGGCACCTACTATTCCAAAGAAGGCAAACAGGCACAGCGCGTTGCTTCTACCTCCATGTATCCCATTATCTGCAATTCCGTTAACTTTAAGAGCTGTTCGGGGCTTGCCACCATTTACGGTGTTTCGGAATTTTTTGACAATTTCTGGATCGGTGAAAACGGCCTGTATTTTGTTGAAGCCGGCGAAGAAGCCCTCATGCTTGTTGCAGGAGTGCTTGATTACGACTTAAGTTATGACGGCGAACGTCTTGTTTATGCGGATGCGCAGGGAAAACTGTTTGTTGCAGACCGCAAGAATGCCCAAAGCACCAAAGAGCCGATTGCTGAAAATGTTACGGCTGTTGCGGTTACCGGCAACGGAAAAGATGTTTATTACCTCAACAGTGTGCATGCACTGTGCAGTGTGAACGACAAAAACGAAAGCGTTTTAATTGCCCAGGATGTGGACGGCATTATGTGCACCGAAGAGGGTGTTTACTACAAAAATATTGCCGCACAGGGCAGTCCCTATGCACTCAATTTCTGTTCCAATGCCAAGAGTGGTAAAACCGTTGCCGACAGCGTGCTGAATTTCCAGATTTCCGACGGTTGCGCTTATTACACCACGGGTGACGGTCAACACATGTATTACAGCAAAAACGGCAATCGCAGTTTCAAGCAGTTGTATTGATGCCGCGGGGTAAATTGTTTTGGAACATGAACGCAAATCGGATGCGGATTACGGCTTAAAAATTGAAAAACCATATCGCAAAAACCGATTGACTGATTCACAGATTCTTCAGATTCTTCTTGTGTTTTTGTGCTTTTCCGTGTGTGCATTGTTTGTGCAGCAAGCCTTGTATCGCAATGCCGCACAGCAATATGAAATTGCGGTTTCCGCAGTGTCGGTTTCGGTTGGAAATTCCGTTTCTGTGCAAACAGCAACGGAAGAAGCACTGCACGCACTTGTGAATGTGAACACAGCAGACGTGACGGAACTTTGCAGCCTTTCCGGCATCGGCGAAGCCAAAGCAAACGCAATCATTGATTACCGCATCAATAACGGTCCGTTTACTTACAAAGAAGAACTGATGAAAGTCAGCGGCATCGGTGAAAAACTGTATGCAAAGATTGCGCAGCAGATTGTTCTTGATGACAGTGAAATAACAACACATAATGAAGATCCCTCTTACGTCGGCTGACAAAAGAGGGATCTTTTTTTGGTTTTTCAGTTTTCAAGCGGAATGTATTTTGCAATAAATTCCTTGCATGCGGCATGGTACTTTTCGGGATTCAGATTTACGGAATTGGCATGGTCTGCACCTTCAATGGTGCATTTTTCTTTTTCGCAGGAAGCTGCTTCATACAGCTCATCGCGCATGCTGAACGGAACAAAGGTGTCTGCCGAGCCGTGCAGGAATAGGGTAGGCACTTTTGACTTGGCAACCTGATTGATGGGATTGTTGTCCATTATGTCCCAGCCGGCGCGCAGTTTATACCATTTACGGGGCGCAGCAAGTGCCCAGGGAGCTTTGAAGTGCACAGCCTCTTTTATGACATTGTTGAACTGTGCCCAACAAGTGGAAAAACCGCAGTCTTCGATCATACATTTTACATTGTCGGGGCATTCCGCCTCGCCCGTTACATTCATCACCGTTGCTGCACCCATCGAGATGCCGTGCATGATGATCTGTGCGGACGGATCATTTTTGACCACATGATGAATCCAGTCCAAAATGTCAAGTCGTTCAAGCCAACCCATGGTGCAGATTTTGTGCTCGCTCTTGTCATGCGCTCTTGCACAAGGGGCAATGATGTTGAAACCGTAGCTGTAATACCGTCTTGCCATGGAAGACATCTGATGCGGACGCGATGTGTAACCGTGGCAGACGATTGCCCATTTGTTGCTCGGCTTTTCCTGACGGATGACATACGCATAAATTGCCTTGCCGTTGCGGTTCATGATGGTTTCGCATCTTTCTGCCATTGCTTCAAACCATTCGCCGTCACCGCAGGTATCAAGCTCTTTGCTGCGGATTTCCTTCAATCGTTTCGGATCGGGATCATTTTTAGGCAATTCGTATTTGCCTCTGAAATCCGAAAGCAACATAAAGTGCGACAATTCGCAATAGGTAAAAGCCAGAAGACCGGCGCCGACAGCGGCGCCCGCAATCCATTTTTTCATACGAAATCCTCCTGTTTAAATGCAAAACAGCTTTTGCGCCAGCTCGTCCGCAATGGATTTTGACGGCACGGGATAATAGAAATCAAAATCAGCAGCCCTGCGGTTGTCCACACCGACCCAAACGGTTCTGATGTTGTCTGTGCGGATAATTTGGCGAAGCGTGTCCAGTTCATCGGGGATCAGCTCGTTTGCCGTGACAATCAGAATATTGCCTGCATCCAGCAGAATATTTGCCACTTCACCGAGCCTGCGGATGTGTTCGTTGCGTTCTTCAGGGCTGTTCATGGAGTCGTCGGACTTGATGTCGGAATTAACACCGTACAGCACATTGCCGATGCCGAGATAATAGGCAATTTTGCCGTGTTCAAGCAGCTTTTTTTCTAATTTTCTTGCAATTTCCTTTTTGTCGATCTGAATATTTCCTGTCAGAATAATGAGTTGAGCCTGTTGTCTGTAATAACTTTCGCGCTCATGCGGGGTCATGCTGCTCTGAATCCACTTGACATTGCGGCGGATGAGCTTCTTTTCGAGTTCTTCGTCTTCTTCAACATCAGTGATAATACCGCCGCCTGCAATTTCGTAATCATCCACAATAACAAAGCGGGAAGTGTCTGCACACTGCCCCGAAAGGTCAAATGCAAGCGGTCTTTCAAAATGAAGAAGGCACTGTGCCACTTCGTGACGTTCCACGGTCTGCTTTTCGCTGTTTTCAAGGGTGGAAGCATTGAGCACGCCGAGAATTTTTTCCACACGCATACCCACAGCGGCAGAACCGATTTTTATTTTGTACACTTTTTCGGTGTCAAGCGGTTCTTTGCCGAGCCAGAAAATACTTGTTTTCACAAGGCTGCCCGTCCTCGGGGGCTGTTCTCCGATCTTGCAACACAGCTCACCGCGCTTGGCATAAATCTGTTCGGTCATGCAGAAGCCTGTTGCCTTGCCTGTGGAAACACTTGTCTGTTCAGGTTCGTTGAATCCTTCAATGGAATGCACCTTTGTCTTTTTGCCCGAAGGCAGGAACATCACTTCGTCGCCGACATGGAGTCTGCCTGCACTGACTGTGCCTGCAATAATACGGCGCTCATCGCGGCTGTTTGTGAACTTGTAAACATCCTGCACCCACATACGGAACGCATGGTCATCACCGTCGGCAATTTCCTTGAACGCATCGAGTGCTTCCAAAACAGTGATGCCGTCGTACCACGGCAATTCTTCGCTTTTTGCGGCAATATTGTAGCCTTCCACAGCCGAAATCGGGATAAAGTGTTGCGGAATAATTTCCACATTCTGCAAAAATGCACTGTATTCGGCAACGATTTCTTCATATACTCTCTGACGGTCTTCGGCGGGCACAAGGTCAAGCTTGTTAACAAGCACAACCACCTGACGGATGCCGAGCATGGAAAGCATATAGCCGTGTCTGCGGGAGTTTTCCATGATGCCTTCGTGCGCATCAATCACAAGCAGAGCCGCTTCCGCGCGCGAAGCACCCGTGATCATGTTCTTTAAAAATTCAATGTGACCCGGTGCATCAATGATGATGTATTTTCTTTTTTCGGTTTTGAAGAAGCAACGGGCGGTGTCAATGGTAATGCCCTGTGCGCGTTCATCCTTGAGTGCATCAAGCAGAAACGCATATTCAAAGGGCTTGTCGGTTCTTCTGCAAAGGGCTTTGATCTGATCGAGCTTGCCTTGCGGCAGGGAATTGGTGTCTGCAAGCAGTCTGCCGATGACCGTGCTTTTGCCGTGGTCAACATGGCCGACGATGACAATGTTCATTTCTTTGTTATCAAACACATTACATGTATCCATCTTTACGCAGTTCCTCCAATCCGCCGCCGTCTTCCTTGTCCTGTTCTCTGCCCGAACGTTCGGCTATATTTGCAAATTTACCTGTTTTGAGTTCTTCAATGATTTCGTCAATGTTGGTTGCCTCCGATTCCACCGGGCTTGTGCACGGCCAGCAACCCAAAGAACGATATCGCTTGCCGTCCCCCTGATTGAAATACAGCGGCACAACAGGCACATTTTCTCTGCGGATGTATTCCCATACATCGAGTTCCGTCCAGTCCAGCAGGGGATGAATGCGGATGTGGGTGCCGGGTTTGAAATCGGTTTTATATTGCCCCCAGAATTCGGGCGGCTGATCGCCGATATCCCAGTCGTTGTTCTTGTCACGGGGGGAGAAATAGCGCTCCTTGGAACGGCTGCCTTCTTCGTCGGCACGGATGCCGAGAATAACTCCTGTATACGGCTCTGTGTTTTCGTCACGTTCATACAATCCCGTGTCGTGATTCATGCGATAACGCGGCCATTCGCCCGAAAGAGTACAGCGCAGTGCCTCTGTTTTTAAGTTTTTGCAGCATTCGATTCTTGTGCAGTTGCCGTCGGGAAATGTCTTTTTCTGTGCCAATGCATCTGCATTTTCACCGTAAACCATGTCAAGTTTCCATTCACGGGCAAGACGGTCACGGTATTCGATCATTTCGGGGATTTTGTAGTGCGTGTCGATGTGCACAAGCGGAAACGGCACATGACCGAAAAATGCTTTTCTTGCAAGGGCAAGCAAAACCGTGGAGTCCTTGCCGATGGACCACAGCATGCAAAGGTTGCCGAAGCGGTTGTAGGCTTCACGCAGAATATGAATGCTCTTGCTCTCTAAATTATCAAGATGCGTCATCATTTGTTTTTCCTCATTCCAGTGTATTTTCGGGTCGGTTGAGAATATAAAATCCCTTGTCATTCAGGGTGTTTTCACGGTTGTAAACAAGCGGAGTATGGTCAAGCTGCCGCAAAACCCCGCCTGCCTGCTCAACAACACAGTGCATTGCACACGTGTCCCACTCACAGGTCAGTCCCGTGCGATAGTAAATATCTGCTTTGCCTTCGGCGATCAGGCATCCCTTAAGGGATGAGCCTGCGCTGACGGTTTTTGCTATTCTGTCTTTGTTGTTGTCAAGAATTTTTGCAAGTCTTTCATCTGCATGGGAACGGCTTGCCATAACGGTGAAATTGTCTGTTTTGTCGGACACAAAAATGCGGTTCTTTTCGTCAAAATATGTATTTTCATCATCAGTTTGCGAAAATGCACCGCAACCCACAGCCGCATACCACAGTGTGTTTGTAACCGGTGCATACACCACACCCAATATCGGCTTGCCGTAAGCGCAAAGCCCGATGTTGACGGTAAATTCGCCGTTGCGTTTCACAAATTCCTTTGTGCCGTCCAACGGATCAACCACAAAGCAGAACGGATTTTGTCTGCGCTCGCCCGTGTCTTTTGTTTCTTCGGACAACACTGCAATATCGGGGTAACAGGAAGTTAAAAAGTCCACAATGACTTTGTTGGAACGTAAGTCTGCTTGTGTCAGCGGAGACCTGTCATCCTTTGTCTGCACGGCAAAATCGGAATTGTAAACATCCAGAATTTCTGCTCCTGCTTTGATGCTCACTTCGCAAAGTTCTGCGCACATTTTGCCGAGATTCTGCACCAGGGCAAGCAGATTGCAAACCTGTTCGGCAGCTTCGTCGGCGGTGCAAGACAGTGTGTCAATCCTCAAAAACGGTTCTTCGGGGGCTTCATACGGTGACGAAATCCCCGTAAAATCCTTGATTTCCTCTGCAAGCGCCTTTTTGTAAAGTCCTTTTGTGTCACGGCGGATACATTCTTCCACGGATGTATCAACGAAAATCTCAAAGAATGGAACATCCATCTTTTTTGCCGCTTGTTTTGCGGTTTCGCGGTCCTTTGCAAAGGGGGAAATTGCACTCACAAAGCAAATGCAACCGCTGTGTGCAAACAGCGCCGCCACATGCGAAATACGGCGGATATTTTCACTGCGGTCTTCGTCCGAAAAGCCGAGATCGGCATTTAAGCCAAGTCTTAAATTGTCACCGTCCAACAAATAACAGCGATAGCCCTTGTCGGTCAGCAATTTTTCTGTTTTTACAGCAATTGTGGACTTGCCCGAGCCCGAAAGTCCTGTCAGCCACACGACCGCACCTTTTGTGCCGAAGCGGTTTTCTCTGTCCTGTTTGCTGACAAGGTTATTCTGTCTGAAGATGTTATTCACATTTGCACCTGCTCTTTAGTTTGTTAGTTCTGTTGCCAAATCTTTTACAAGCGGCACACATACTGTGTTTCCGCACTCTTTGTATTTTTCAGCAATCGGAATAAGCGGAAATGAATATTTGCAAGGAAATCCCATCAAGGCAAGGCATTCATTTGGCGTAATTTTTCTGATACCGAAAAAATCTTTAATAACCGGAATCCTGTTTTTCCAAGCACCCATATTAGCTTTAAGCGTAAAGCATATTCCGTCTTTGCTTGACTGAATACCGTAATCTGAAAAACGATATATTTGTTCTTCGTCTGCAATAGCGGGAAGCAGTTTTTTGTATTGATAAGAATCGGGAGAAAGATAATATGAATCATCAACTTTTACTGTCTTATCAATAACATCAAAGATGTGCTTCGTAAGTTCACATTTTTCAGGGAACTTAAACTTATCACAAGCAGGCTTCGCCTTAAATGCGATGATGTATGTTCTTGTTCTGTGTTGGGGAACACCGTAATCACAAGCATCTGCAATAAGATATCTTATAAAATAATCTCTGCTTGCCAGCTCATTGTGAATTACATTGAAAGTTTTGCCGTTGTCGTGTTCGGTAAGATTCGCAACATTTTCTAAGAAAATAATCTGAGGTTGCAGTTCATCTGCTATTCGCATTATCTCAAAGAACAGATTGCCTCTTGAATCCTTGAAGCCTTTTTGATTTCCGCATACCGAAAATGACTGACACGGGAAACCTGCAGTTAATACATCGACTTTTTCAAGTGCTTTCACATCAAGGTTTCTTATATCGCCCTCAATAAGTTTTGTGTTCGGGAAATTGTGTCTGTATGTTTTGCAAGCGGCAGCATCGATCTCATTAGCCCACGCAATTTCAAAACCTGCCTGTTCAAAAGCTAAATCTATACCGCCGATGCCTGCAAATAAACTTCCGACTTTCATATTATCGTGTATGAGTGTTAAATCGAACAGAAACATTTAAAGGTAAATAAAACTCATTATCTATCTTTAATATGCGACTCCATACGTATTTGTCAGCACTTACATATTCAAAATGAGTGTTTTTATACAAATAATCGCGAAAAGATTCTCTATCATTAGAATGGTAACAAAGCACATCGCCATCATCCATAACAACAATATAACCGCCGTTTACCTGTTCTTTTCCGTCCCATTCTTTTCCTGCGGTCATTCCTGTAAATCCTGCCATTAGAAAATCTTTAATAGCCTTTTCATAATAAATATGAGCACCCGGAACATTGAGAGGATTTGCAGCAACCATTCTTTCAACTGTTTCCATAACTTCAAAATGTCCTGTAGAGTCAATTAATCTGTCCTTAACACACCAAGCCATTATGTCAGCCATGGATTCTCTGACAAGAAAAAGGTTATTATTGTAAATAGGATTTTTTGTATGTGAAAACTTCAATGAAATATTATGTTCTTCCAAATAAGCTTTACATTTTGACCAGCCACGACCACCATTTTCGCTTATAGCATTGAACTCTTCCATAATTACATCATTACAACCCGTAAGCTTATATAAGAATTGAGAGGAAGAACCAGAATTAAAGAGAGTAGGATTTTGACCAAACTTTGATTTTATCGAAAACCCCATAACGGAAATAATAGCTGTTTGTCCGTCTCTTACTTCAATAAAAATGTCATTTTTACCACCAAACTGTTTTTTCAAAGCTTTTACAGCAGGAGCTTTGGGTTTACTGACATAAATAACTTTAGCAAAATCACAAACCGGATCAGGTGCAGGAACAGAAATACCTTTTACATCTTTTATACCGTCAAAAAGCATTTTTGCATAATAGTTAAAATCCTGAATTGGTATTGATGCAAGAATATTATCCACTCCTTGAGGTTTTACAATTACGAAGGAGTCATTATCATCAATAATATATTCAATTACTTGAGATTCACACTCTTGTCTAATAATTTTTAAAACATCAAGATAACTCTGATAATTCTTTTGGAGGAGTTTGTTGGCTGTGTATAATCTGCCTTCGCCTAAGAGTTTCATCATTACATAAAATTCCGCCCATTCACCTCGATTGAGCTTTTTGCCATGAATTGATTCAACCATTAAGAACCCTCCTTATTTCTTTTGCTATTGCTTCAATAACGTTTACCGTAACACTGTTTCCGAATTGCTTATAAAGATGAACATCGGCAAGAGGGAGTTTAAAAGAATCCGGAAACCCCTGTAAACGAGCCCATTCTCTCGGTGTCATTTTTCGCACGGATTCTTTATTGATTTCCCCTTTTATATGGGTGGTAGGGGTCAGATCGGTCTGGCGATCATCAATAACAAGATTTCGTTCTCTGCCCATGCCGCCGCAAACGATAGCACCGGCAATATCATCCCATGCACGAATTTCATAACCGAATCCGTTCCCCTTTGCTGCATGGCGGGCTTTGTGGTCTTTAAGTGTTTGAAGATATGTTTCGCTTAAATAATATTTTGCCGGAACTGCATCTTCTTCCATGATATCTTTCAGTCGTTTTGTATCGTCTGTTGCTTTCGGAAATACAAAATTTTCCGGAGCAATATCATTTCTGAATGCTACCAAATAAATTCTTTCACGATTCTGCGGTACACCGAAGTTCTTACTGTTCAAAACTTCCGTAAAAACCTGGTAACCTAAATCTTCAAAGGTCTTCTTAATGATTTTAAATGTTCTGCCTTTATCATGAATAACAAGACCTTTCACATTTTCGCAGAAAATGACTTTCGGTTTGTGATATTCGCAAATACGAGCCACATCCATAAACAATGTACCTCTGCATAAACCTTTATAATTATCATCAAAACCTTTTCTTTGACCTGCGAGGCTGAAAGCCTGACAAGGGAATCCGGCAAGACATATATCAAAAGAAGGAACATCTTTTTCTTCAATCTGCGTAATATCTCCGGCAATTTCAAAATCGTCGGTAAAATTAGCTTTGTAGGTTTTTTGTGCATTTTCATCCCATTCACATACAAAAACCGTTTTTATGTTTTCACCGAAAGCATTGTCAAAGCCCATACGAATTCCGCCGATACCGGCAAATAAATCTATTGATTTATATGTAGGCATATCTCTTTTTACCGCCTTTTCTATAATGTCGGCACATCTGCCGGGAGTCTTTTTTATGTCCTTACCCCAAAAACGAAGCACTGTCCATCCGTCATCAGTCAATTTCTCATTGACTTCTCTATCTCGTTGCATATTACGTTCGATTTTCGGAATCCAAAACTCTCGACGAGATTTTATCTCTTCTTTTTTATGTTCCCAGTCATACCCGTGCCAAAACTCGCTGTCGCAAAAGACAGCTACTTTTTTACCGACAAAAACGATATCGGGGCTGCCGAAAATATTTTTGGCATTCTTGCGATACCGCAAGCCTCTCGCCCACAGTTCTTTTCGAAGTATTACTTCAATTTTGGAGTCTTTGTTTTTAACTGCCTGCATGTTCTTTCGGCGTTGTTCAGGCGTGTGATTGTCCATGTTATACCTACAAAAAAAGCTTTTTCAAGATTATCTTTAAAAAGATAAAGATAAAATAATTATAACAAAAATATATTCAGAATACAACTGAAATTTTCAGTAAACAAAAACTTTACTTTGGTGTTGCATAATTGTTCCGCAGATGATATAATTCTTGCGAAAGGATGTGTTCAATATGATGGTAACCGTTATCGGCAGAGGCCATTCGGGCACTCGTGCCGTTTCCAATACACTCGCAGAAAGCGGATTTTTTATGGGAGAGCCCTTAAACGGCTCGTGGGATCTGGTGCCCCCCGAAAAGATGTATCAGGCTTGCGCCGTGTTCGGTGATTATGTGACATACGAAGGCGATCTGAAATGGGATTTTTCCAAGGTGCTTTCTATGGACCCCACCGCAGAATTCAGGACGCTGATTGAAGAATACCTGCATTCCGTGCTGAACAGCGCTTCCCCCGACAAGGGCTGGAAGATTCCCGAAACAACCCTTTGCTATCCGTGGATCGTCAAAATGTTCCCCGAAATGCACTACATTCATTGGGTGCGTGATCCCCGCGACTGCATTTTAGGCGGCCATGTGACGGACGATATGGCGCAGTTCCACATTGAAATGCCCGCAACCGACGACGTCCGCGAACAGCGTGCACTTTCATGGAAATACCAAAGGGAACTCATGAATGCTACCCCCGACCCCAAGCACATCATCCGTCTTCGTTTTGAAGACATGGTCTTCAACCAGGATGAAACACTTGAAAAATTGGGCAGCTTCCTCGGCAGAAAAATGGCAAAGATCCCCATGCGCCCTGATTCTGTCGGCAGATATAAAACCGCCGAAGGCAAGGTCATGTATGATTTCTTCCTTGAAGACCTCAAAGAATGCGGCTACGAAATCTGAATACCGAAAAAAGATCCCCGAACGCTGTGTTCGGGGATTTTTGTCTGTCAGTCTGTACGAAGGGCTTCTACGGGGTCTTTCTTAGCGGCAAGACCCGAGGGGATCAGGCCCGCAATAAACGAAAGAAGAACACTGATGCCGATGAGTACAATGGCGGCAACAGGGGAAAGGGCTGCGGCGGCTTTAACGGTTGTCAGATATTTCAGCACAAGGTTAATGGGAATTTCCAACAACAATGTCACCGCAATACCAAGACACCCTGATGCAAGGCCCACAATGACCGTTTCCGCATTGAACACGCGTGAAACATCCTTTTTGGATGCACCGATACTGCGCAGAATGCCGATTTCCTTGGTGCGTTCAAGCACGGAAATGTAGGTGATGATGCCGATCATAATGGACGAAACAACCAGCGAAATGGCAACGAATGCCACAAGCACATAGGTGACAATGTTCAGAATGGATGTGACACTGTCCAGCAGAATGCCGATGAAGTCCGTGACCTGAATGGTGTAAGAATCAAAGCCGAGTGCTTCCACCTGCGTATTGTAGAATTCGATCACTTCTTCAAGCTCTGCTTTTGTCGCGAAATCCTTGGGATACAGATAAACGGATGTCGGGGTCAGCACGTTTGCATAACCCATTTTTTGCAGGTTACTGCTGTAGGTGTCATCCGATGCAACACTTTCAAGATAGGCTTTTTTGATTGCGTTTGCCTGGTCTTCTGTCAGGAATTTTTCCATCATGGTCTGCATCAGGGGAGTCATGGTCGAAAAGTCCATCACAGAGGACATATCCGTCATATCCGTCATGTCTATCGATTCCATATCCATATCTGCCATCATGCTCATGAACGGGGTGATGTCGAGCTTGTTCATGTCGATCAGCGAAAAATCAATATCAGCAAGGCGGATATCCGAAAGGTTTGTGTTTGCAAATTCCGTGCCTGTCAGAATGTTGATATCCGGCTGTGCGAGCTGCTGTTTTACCACTTCACTGTTTGCTGTTTCGTTGATTGCCCAGTCCATCAGGTCGGATGTGAAGCCGATTCCGCCTGCGCTGCCTGCAAGAGTCAGGTCTTCATCGGGACACAGAATGCCGACGATTTGCAACTCCAGTCCGTTGTTGACGGCGTCACGCAGGAAAAGGTTGTTTTCTCTGAAATCATCCCAGCATTTTGTTTCTTCGTTATAAACAAAACAATCTGAATTCAGCACAAGCCTGAACCGCATGTTGAGAATTTCATCGAATGAATACTTGATCTGTTCAACCGGTGCATCCGATTCTTCAGTGAACACTTTCATCAGCTCATCCGTGAAGTTTGCCATGTCTTTAAGACCGAGCGCATATTGCACAAGCTCGTTCATGGAATAGGTCGGATCTACGATCAGAACAACTTCCGTTTTGTCGGTCGGGAATTTGCCCGCCACAAGGTCATATTGCATATCCATCAGTTCTTCGTCGCCTATCAGTTGTACCCACATGTTCATATTCATCATGGAGCTACCGGGCATCATGTTTGCCATTCCTCCCATGTCGCCGGACATGGCGGCGGCATCCTGCATGAATGTTGTGGGATTGACCTGCACAACACCGTCGGTGGTGTCCGCTTTGTAAATGTTGAGTACGGTGCTGTAATTATAGGTTATTTCATTGCACAGCTCGTCAAACACTTCGCGGTTATCTTCGATATACTGACGGAAGCTGGTCAGGTTGTTGACGGATGCCTCCGCAAGAAATGCCTTGATCATTTCTTTCATGGCGGTGTTCACATAAACACCGTCTTTTTCACGCTCGGTGTTCATCATTTCCTGTCCGATACCCGTCATGGAAGACATCAGTGCATCCGTGTCAAGTGCTTGCTGTTCAACGGTAATGGGAATCGACAGCATGGTTTCTTCCTGAATGCGGTCAATGTAGTTCTGAATTCCCGTTGAGAGTGCAAGGATCAGAGCAATGCCAATAATGCCGATGCTGCCCGCAAAGGAAGTCAGAATGGTACGGGCGCGTTTTGTCATCAGGTTTTGCAAGCTCAATGTCAGTGCAGTCTTGAATGACATGCCGCTTTTGCCTTTTTCCTGCTGTTGCTTTTTAACTGCAAGGGCTTCAAGTTCCTTTGCTTCCTCTTCTTCGGAAAACGGATTGGAGTCATCCACCACAACGCCGTCGGCAAAACGGATGATGCGGTTGGAATATTCTTCGGCAAGTTCGGGGTTGTGCGTGACCATGATGATCAGACGGTCTTTGGATATCTCTTTGAGAATATTCATAATCTGCACACTGGTTTCGCTGTCCAGTGCGCCGGTCGGCTCGTCTGCAAGCAGAATTTCAGGGTCATTGATGAGTGCACGTGCAATGGCAACACGCTGCATCTGACCGCCCGAAAGCTGGTTCGGTCTTTTGTTGATGTGTGCACCCAGGCCGACTTGTTCAAGTGCTTTGACAGCACGCTCCTTGCGTTCTTTTTTGCCGACACCTGATAAGGTGAGGGCAAGTTCAACGTTTGCAAGAATGGTCTGATGGGGAATCAGGTTGTAACTCTGGAATACAAAACCGACCGAATGGTTGCGGTATGTGTCCCAATCGCTGTCGGAAAAATCCTTTGTGGATTTTCCGTTGATAACAAGGTCGCCGTCCGTGTAGCGATCAAGGCCGCCGATGATGTTCAGCGTTGTGGTTTTGCCGCAGCCGGAAGGACCGAGAATGGAAACAAATTCACTTTTGCGGAAGCAGAAACTGATGCCCTTGAGCGCCATCAGTTTTTCTTCACCGGAGGCATATTCTTTTGTGATGTTTTTTAATACAAGCATATTTTATTCCTCCGTTTCTTCCTTTTTGGTTTTCGGGTTTGCGCTTTTCTTTTTGCGAACAAGCAGTACCGTGCCGACTGCAATGCCGATTGCAACCACGGCAACAATGACAGTTGTACCTGCATTTGATTTTTCACCTTCGGGTGCATAAATGATGTGCGGCACTTCTGTCGGCACATCGGCATCCGCATCTGTGCTGTCGGATTCAAAAACAAGCATGTCATAGAACCATTTGACCATTTCATCATGGCTCATGCCTTCCAGTTCGGCGGCAAAAGAATCTGTGTAAGATGCAAACGGATTTTCCGCACCGTCTGAACTTCCGGCAAACGAACCCATCAGCAGGTTTCCGTTTTCGGGCATCTGCATGAGATTGACCATGAAGTCAACAATATAAGCCAAAACACTTTCCTTGTCGGCTTCAACCATCGCAAATGTGGTGGTTTTGCCGTTGAATGTGCGCTTGCTGTTCATTTCTTTCAGTGTACCGAGAGAAGCCAACTGTGTCAGTGCGGGAATGGGGGGTAAAGCCATGCTTTGTCCGTTTTCACCGCTTTGCAGTTGGGCAATGAGTTTGTTGACCTGTTCTTCACCGAAGGTCAGGTCAAATTGCATAATCTGTTCAATCAGAGCCATCACATCAATTGAAAGTCCCGATCCCGCAATAAAGGTCAAAACCGGGATTGCAATCCCATACAGCATTTTCAGCAAGCCGCCGTCGGAAATAAAGAAGCAGATCGTCGGCAATTGTTCTGTTAGATAGGTAACGGGTGCCGCGCAGATTTTTTCGATCTGCATAAACAGGGGATTCAAAAGGTCTGTCAGCAGTTTATCCGTGCCGACCCCGTTTTTGTATTCGGCAAACGAAACATAGGTGGATGGATCCACGCCGAGTGCTTCAAACAACGGAATCACTGCATTGTTATAGCCGTTGCCGCCGCAGATGGTGATGCTGTCAAGCAGAACATAATTCTGCCCTGCCAGCAAACAGGCAACAAGATCTTCAAACGGGCGAAGAACAGCGGTACAGGCAGAAACAAAACCGTCGCGGTCACCGTCAGCAAAACCCCATGCAATCCCGTTTTCGGGGATTTCATCCCAGGTTCTGAATCGCTTCAAAAATGAAACCGTTTCTTTGTATTTTTCATCTGCCAGCTTATTCAGCACGGCAGAAACGGAAGTGTCAATGCCGAGAATCGAGGCAATACCTGCAATTTCTTCACCTGAAAGCATTGTGTAAATCATTTTCAGCAATGCCGTGATGTTGTCATTGGTGTAAAGTCCGTCTTTGACTGCATTTTCAAGGGAAGTTGAACCCATGGATTCCGCAATCAGCGAACCGAGCAAATTGTCAAACCCGTCAATCATTTTGGCATAGTTCTCACGCGGCATATCTTCGGTAAAAGTGAATGCGGTTGTTGTGATCGTGCCGAACGACCAATGTGAATCTTCGGGCTTAATGTCGGGTCTGAGCATGAATGCCAACGCACGCAGAACTTTGTCGGCATCATCTTGCAGCAATTCATCGAAAATACCGGACATATCCAATGCACCCATGCCTTCGGTTTGTGCAAGTCCGTCATTGAGCATGCCGGCAAGGCTGTCTGCATTGTTTTGCAACACTTCCCACAGCCAACGGAACACAACAACAAAGGTTTTGCCTTTGTTGTCGCAGGATGCAAGCAGTTGCCAGTCGATTTCGGGCAATGTGATGTTCATCCCGGATTCCTGCAACATGGTGTTGATGTCAGGCACAACATTGCCCGCAAAATCCGTGCTGAGATCGCCGATGTTGCTGCCTGTAATGGCAGAATTGAGCAGAGGGATCTTTTCAATTTTTTCCATCAGCTGTGTGATGGGGGAAAGCAGGGCATTGATGGTGTTTTCAAAGCCGTCATTTATGATAAAAGAAGCAAGAGTCGGAAGAATTTCACAGAGTTCGGAAAGTGGGGAAGCAAGCACTTTTTCAATGTAGGTCAGCAAAGGCAGAATCAGATTGGCACCTGCTGCCTGTGCATTGGCATCTGCCTGTTTTTTGTAGTCGGAATAAGACAGATATTCATTGCAACCGAATGCCTTATAAAGCGGAATGACTGCGGTTTCATAACCGTTGCCGCCGTCTGCTTTGATGAGTTTGCCTACGATTTCAAAACTTCCTTCGCACAGCAAGAATTGCAACAGCGGATACAGCGGCGATAAAATCGTGCCGAATGCGGTTGCAAATTCATTTTTTGTTTTGATATTCCATGAAACTGTGCTCAGGTCTGCACTGCTCCAGGATGTTGCACTTGCAAGAGCCGCAGACACTTCAGGATAAGCATACAAAACCGCAGAAAGATCAGCAGGAGATACACTGACCGACAGCGCTGAAAGCATCTCCGCCATCTGTTCATCGGACAATGCTGTATAGATCCCGACCGTCAGCGTGCCGAGAAGATTGCCTTCGTATAAGGCGGGCATGACCTGCTGTGCAAGTGTTTTTCCGCTTGCGGTCTGCACGGCTTTTGTCAGCAGTGTATCGGTTGAAGAAACGATTTCTTCCGCCTTTGCCGCACTGACTCCGTCCGGGTAACGGAATTCACTTGCCGCAAAAGCCTGCACGGGCGACAAGAGGGAGGCGGCAAGCAGAATGAATGCCGCAAAAATGCTGAATCCTTTTCTCAAATACTGTTTCATGGTATCCTTCCGTTTCAATGGATAATATTTACATATAAGTATACTATCAATTTGTACAATACTTTCTTTAACAAATTATTAAAAATGCTAAAAGAATATGTAAAATTTTAAAATTGTTAACAAAAAATACCGCTGTTATATGTCTAAAATACCGATTAGGTCCCAAAAAAGGCTTCCGCTGTTAACGGAAGCCTTATGCAGATTATTTTTTGGAACTTATTGTTCAACACCAAGCAGGTCAACAAATGCCTGTGCCAGAGCGGAACCGCCGTTCTTAGAGCAAGTAAGAAGTTCTTCGTAGTGGCCGCCGTAGAACCAGTCTACGCACATGTGGCTGCAATCGGTGTCGGGAATGATGTAGCCGAGTGCATCGTTGGTAAGACCGAGCGCAAGCACAACATGGTCTTCATCATTCTTGGCAATGCGAACATATTCATCCAGTGCCTTGTACTGCCAGTCTTCACCACTCCAGGAGGTAGAACCGGTCCAGAGTTTTTCACCTGTATAGCCTTCTTCAATACCGTAGGGGATTGCAGGGAATGTTTCACCGGGAGTGGTGATGAGGGTAACATCGTCACCGATGGAAATATAGCCCACTTCGGTCATGATTGCATAACCGGTCTGCGTACCTTTGTATCTGACGCAGTTGAAGCCGAGCAACTGGGAAACACCGGCTGCATACAACAGGCCGTAATCAAGCGGCATTGCCATGTAAGACATCTTGATGTCGAGCGAAGGAGCAACTTCCACCTTGTTTTCGGAAGAATCCACAAGCAGTTTTGCAAAGGTGTAACCGCCTGCACGCAGGTCATAATAGTTTTCGGATTCATTGGTGTAGTGCTCATCGGCATATTTTGTGCCGTAACGGGCGACCCAATCTTCATAAGTGAGTGCATTTGCGGTTGCATAGGCTTCGCCTTCTTCGGTTCTGTAAAGGTCAAGTGCAACGGAACCCTGTGCACCCTGGAAATACAGGAAGTTGTAGCCCATTTCCATAAGAGCCTGTGCTACATAGTAGGGGAAGTCTGCGCAAACGCGTTCACTGCCTCTGTCGGCTTTGGTGGGATGGGTGGCAAGGTTTGCCATGATGGTCTTTTCGCCGCTGACAGCTTCAAACAGGAAGCAACCTGCCTTGTTCTGCACGTCCTGACCGAAGTTGCGCTTGTCTTTAACAAAATCAAAGCCTTCGCCGTCAACCAGAAGGTCTGCGGTTTCATAGAAATAAAGGTTGCCTTCTTCCATAGAAGTGTAAGCTTCCACTGCGGCATCAGAAGTATTGTTGATGATTGCTTCCAGCAGGTCGGGTTCAATGGAACGGTCTCTGCCGATGGTGATGCGGGAAAGGAAGAGATGACCGATGATATCAAGTCCCATACCCTGCGGGTCCACAACGGAGTGTGCGTGGGTTGCAGTCATGTTGAAGCCGAGAATATCGCTGTTTTTCACGCCGAGTCTGGCAAGTTTTGTGATGGTGGCTTCACGCACGGCAAGAACGTCCTGGTTGCTGAAGCCGATGCCGTCGATGGATGCCATGATCAGAATGTCTTCCACACCGTTTCTGTTATTGTCGGTGCCGCAGGACATAATAGCAAGATTGACGGTCTGATCATCATAAATCTTGTTTACTTTTGCGGTGAAATAACCGCCGAAATAATAGTTCTTGTTCAGGCAATAGCCGTCGGGATCTTTTTCGCCTTCGGCATTTTCACGCCACTGTACGGGGATGTAACTTGTGGAGGCATAGCCGAGCTTCCAGGCATCACCGCTGACCTTGCCGTCGGTGCCTTCATAGAAGTAGGGATGGTCTGCTTCCATAAAATCATCATAACTGTCAAGTCCGATGTGAGTAAAGAAAGTGCCGAGTGCACCGATAACAGCATTGATGATGCCGCCGACTGCTTTTTCAACAATTTTCATTTCGGGGGTAGCTGCCATTACAGTGCCGTCTGCCGCATATGTTACAGCACTTGTAACGGGAAACAGCATCAGCATGCAAAGAATCAGAGCAATACATTTTTTTGTAAACTTTTTCATGGAAAACACTCCTTTCATTTTCCTATTTTTCATTATAAAAAAATGATTCGTCATTGTCAACTAAAATTTATCGTTTCTGAAAACAAAAAAATATAATTCTTTACAAATTGACCCTTGCATTTTGCAAAGAATGTGTTATAATTATAAATTGAAATACTTTAGTTAAGGATGATTTTGCTTTGAAAGAATCTGTCAAGTATGCCATTACGGCTGTTGTTGCCATTGTTGTCATTGTTGCACTTTCACTTGTTGTAAAAAGCGGAAACGACCGTTTTTCGCAAACGCTGGAAGGGTTGAATGACGTTCTGACAACGCAGGGGGAACAGGTTCCCGTACAACCGAATACACAGCAGGGGAATAATAATGTTGTCAATGTGCAACTTGGTTCCGATGTTGTTGTGAACACCCAGCCCGCGCAGACCGAGCCTTCCACCAACATTCCTGCTCCGCCTGTGTCTGATCCCGCATCGGCTCCCGTAACTGAAACCCCGGATACCACTCCTGTTGTTCAACAGCCGACAGGCGGCGCACCTGCAACGGTCGGTAACAACCCCGAAACATTGGCTTACCTTAATAATGCGGTCAATACCATGCGCAAACTGCAGAACTTTACCGCAACAAAAGATCAGGATATCAATATTTCCGTAACCGATTGTTCCTTGCCTGCATTTTTGTCCATCATCAACGGTGTTGTGGAAGGCATGGCGGGTGTCGAAACCTATACCTATACATTTGTGAACGGGTATGCAACCGATCCCGAAGAAAGAACACAGGTGACGGCTATGACCGCTATTCCGCCTACGGATCTTGACTTTAATCTGATGGCAGACGGCATTGCTTCGCTCACAAGCACATCTGACGGTGTGAACACCACCTATACAATTGTTCTCAAACCCGAATCCACAACGGTCGACAATGCCATCCCGAAGTATCACGGTGCAACCATGGACTGTTTCGACCTGACCACGCTTGATATTCCGATTGAAATTACCGAAGCCAGTTTCAATTATTCGGGCGCAACAATCGATATTACAATCGATGCGCAGGGAAGAGTTGTAAAGTATCACGAGAAGATGCCACTCAGCGGTGTCGGCGGCGGCAAGCTTGGGTTCTTGTCTGCACAGGCAACACTCGAAGGCTATCTCGATGAAACATGGACAATTCAGTATTAAATGAAAATTTAAAATAAATATTGTATTAAATTGGGAGGATATGAAATGTTAAAGGATGTTCAAAACTACAACTGCTACGAGTATCTGAAGATCAACACCGAAATCTACGGTGACTTCAACATGATGCAACACATGGACAAGATACTCAAAAGAAGTGAGTATCTGCGTGAAATCGACGGCCTTGCCGCTTATTTCACCGAAGAACTCGGTCTCAAAAAGGGGGATGTTTATTCCGTATTCATGCCCAACACCCCCGAAGCATTTGCCGCTTTCTATGCAATGAATAAGATCGGTGTTATCGCTAACTTCATTCATCCGTTGCAGCCTGCAGAAGTACTTCGCGCAACGGTCAATGAAGTCGGCTCCAAGGGTCTTATGGTGCTTGACCTTCTCACTGCGATCGGCGATGGCCTTGTTGATACCATCAACGACCTCGGTCTGCCCGTGCTTGTCTGCAGCAAGTCTTCTTATGCCGCACCGCTGAAGACTAAGGGCTTGCGTATTGCGGAAGCAGCCCTCAGAGGACTGAAGCTCAAGCTCAACAACGCTGTTTATTGGAGAGATATCATTCACAAGTATCCCGTCAAGGAAGGCGTTGTCAACAATGCGGACGATATCGCGGTTTACCTCAACGGCGGCGGCACCACCGGCAAGAGCAAGACTATCAAGCTCACCAATCGTGCCATCAACGAACTGACCTGCCGTGTTTCGAAAATCGACGAAATCCATGTTCCCGGTGAAGAATGCGAAGTTGTTGTTCTTCCCATTTTCCACTGTTTCGGTCTTGTTATTGCCATGCACATGGCGATGTGCAATGCTGCACGCATTATCCCGATGATGCAGTTTGATGCAGGTCTGTTCCTCAAACTCTGCCGCAAATACAACATTGTCGGTTTCGGCGGTATTCCCGTTATGTTCAAGAAGCTGATGGCGCATAAGGACTTCGACGGCGAATGGATCAAGGATATCCGCCTTATGTTCTGCGGCGGCGACGATGCTTCCGAAGCATTCCTTGAAGAATTCAACTCTTACTTTGAAAAATGGGGTTCTGTTGCCCGTCTTCGTCAGGGCTACGGCCTGACTGAAATCGGTTCCGTCTGCTGCACCAACACCAATACCGACTATCGCAAAGGCTCTATCGGTCGTGCGCTTGACGGTATCAACATCGCGATTATGGACGACGATCACAATCTGCTTCCCAATGGCGAAATCGGTGAAATCTGCATTTCCGGTCCCACCATCATGCAGGGCTATCTGACCGAAGACGGTCCCGAAGATGCCGGTCTTTATACCGATGAAAACGGCGTAAAATGGGTCTGCAGCGGCGACCTCGGTTACCGTGATGACGATGGCTATTACTTCTTCTCCGGCCGTAAAAAGAGAGTTATCATCATCTCCGGCTACAATGTATATCCCAGCGATATTGAAAAGACTCTTGAAGATCTTCCTTACATCAAGGACAGTTGTGCTGTCAAGGGCTTCAAGGACGGCAGAATGATTATCCGTCTGTTCCTGACCTTCCGTGAAAAAGGTGACGAACAGCAGTATAAGAAAGAAATTATTTCTTTGATCGACAAGAACTTCTCGAAGTTCTCCATGCCTTCTGAATTTGTTGTTATGGATGAACTTCCCGAAACTCCGCTTATGAAAATTGACTTCATGAAACTGCAGGAAGAAAAGAAGGATATGAATGTTCTTGCAAATTATGAAGGAAAATATCATATTATTTAATTTTTATTGAAAGAGGGTACATACAATGATTGGTATCGGCAAATGGAAAGGCTATGTAAAAGCCAGACTTTTCGAAGGTGACGTTGAAGTAACTGTTATCGACAACAACGGTGCATACGATTTTGATTTCAAACTTCCCGGCAAACTTGCAATGGTCAAGATCAACGTTCTCGAAGTCAACGAAGTCGGTGATGACACTCTTGAAGGCAAGGGCGCAATCCGCGGCATCATTCCCGGCAAGGAAATCATTGCAGAAGTCACCTGCACATTCAGCGGTGAAACCATGAATGCCACCGTTTCCATTCCGAAGTACGGCATGGGATTCAAAATCAAGGACGGCGTAAAGATCGGTTAATGATCTCAAAAGTGTGAAAGGATGATATCATTGAACAGCATACAAGTCAGTGCAATGTTTTGCAAAGGTTGCGCTTATTGTGTAAAATTCTGTCCGAAAAAGATTCTCGAAATGGGCACGGTTCGCAGCCGTAAGGGTCATTTCAACCCGGTTGTGACTGACCCCGAAAAGTGCATCGCTTGCGGTATTTGTGCGACCATGTGTCCCGAAGCCGCCATCGAAGTAACAAAAGGCGAATAAGGGCAGAAAGGAAGTATAATTATGGCAAAAGTGCTTATGAAGGGTTGCGAAGCCGTTGCAGAAGCTGCTGTCAGAGCAGGCTGCCGTTTCTTCGCAGGTTACCCCATTACACCGCAGAATGAAATCCCCGAATATATGTCTTCAAGAATGCCCGAAGTGGACGGCGTGTTCGTACAGGGTGAAAGCGAAGTCGCTTCCATCAATATGGTTTACGGCGCATCCGCCGCAGGTGTTCGCTCCATGACCAGTTCTTCCGGCCCCGGCATCAGCCTGAAGAGCGAAGGCATTTCTTATCTTTCCAGCACCAAGCTCCCCGCATTGATCGTTAACGTATCGCGCGGCGGCCCCGGTCTTGGTTCTATCCAACCCGCACAGAGCGACTATTATCAGATGACCAAGGCACTCGGCCACGGCGGTTTCCGCCTGATGTGCTTTGCTCCTGCAACGCTGCAGGAAGCAGTTGACCTTGTTTATCATTCGTTTGATTATGCGGAACGTGACCGCAATCCTGTTATTGTTCTTCTTGACGGCTGTCTCGGCGCCATCATGGAGCAGGTTGAACTGCCCGAAATGGTAGAACCCGACACCAAGAGAACCAAGGCTTGGAATATGAGCCGTTATGCTGATGAACCGAGAAAGGGCAAAGGTCTTTCTCCCGTTTATCCCGAATTTGTTCTTGAAAAAGAAAATATGGCAAGAGGACAGCTTCTCAAGTCCTGGGAAGAAAACGACGTGCAGGTTGAAGAACTCTTCCTTGACGATGCAGAATATGTTATTGTTGCTTACGGTATTTCTGCCCGCGTTGCAAAGGAAGCAATGCTCAAACTGCGCGAAGAAGGCTTCAAGGTCGGTATGATCCGTCCCATCACCCTTCTTCCGTTCCCGAAAAAGAGTCTTCGCAATCTTGACTACAACCGTGTCAAGGGCATCATCGACGTCGAACTTGCAATTCCCGCACAGATGCACGACGATATTGCTCTTGAAGTTATGGAACGTGCTCCCATTTATGAATACGGCCGTTCCGGCGGTATGCTCTTCAATGACGAAGAAGCATATGATGCCATTAAAAAGATTATCACGGGAGGTGCTCAATAATGGCTAAAGTTTATTCCCGTCCGCAGTCCCTTCTGCCCGTTCCCAGCGGTTTCTGCCCCGGTTGTCTGCATTCCATGGCAATCAAACTGGTCGGCGAAGTCGTTGACGAACTCGGTCAGCTTGACAACACCATGCACATCGTTCCCGTCGGCTGTTCCACACTGAACCTGCTGTACTGGAAGGGCGATAACCTCGGTTCCGCACACGGCAGAGCACCTGCTGTTGCAACCGGTTTCAAACGTGTCTGCCCTGAACGTCTTGTTTTTGCTTATCAGGGCGACGGTGATCTGGCTTCCATCGGTCTTGCAGAAATCATCGCTGCTGCCAACAGAGGCGAAAACTTCACCGTTATCTTCGCAAACAACTCTACATACGGTATGACCGGCGGCCAGATGGCTCCCACCACTCTTGTCGGTCAGAAAGCCACCACCTGCAAAATGGGTCGTGACCCGCAGACCACAGGCTTCCCGATGAAGATGTGCGAACTCATTTCCACCCTCGATGCACCCGCATTCGTAGCCCGTTATGCTCTTAACAATCCCAAGAACATCAACGAAGCTCGCAAGGGTATCAAGAAGGCATTTGAATATCAGATGGCAGGAAAGGGCTTCACCTTTATCGAACTGCTCATCAACTGCCCGACCAACTGGGGTATGTCTCCGTTGCAGACACTTGATTTCATGGAATCCAACACCATTCCTTACTTCAAACCCGGTGTTTACAAAGACAAGGAGGCTGAAGTATAATGAAAAAATCCACAGTATTCTCCGGTTCCGGCGGACAGGGCATCATGAGTGCAGGTATCATGCTTGCGCAGGCAGCTTCCGAAGTCGGTAAGAGTGTTACATACTTGCCCGAATACGGTCCCGAACAGCGCGGCGGCAGTGCAAAATGCACCGTCATCATCAACGATGAAGAAATCATCTCTCCGTTGATTAAAAAATGTGACAATCTGATTTGCATGAATGAACAGTCCTACAAAAAGTTCTGCGGTCAGCTCAAGGAAGGCGGTCTGCTGATTCTTAACTCCAATCGAGTAACGAGTGAAGTGGAACGAACTGATGTCAAGGTCATTTCCCTTGCGGTTGATGACATTGCCGTTGAATTGGGCAACACCAAGGTTGCAAACATCATCATGCTCGGTGCACTTGCAGGTGCTACCGGTATCATCACGCCCGATGAGCTTGCAGAAAGCATCAAGCGTAAGTTTGCTTCCAAGAAGCAGGCAATTGTTGATCTTAACCTTAAAGCACTTGAAAAAGGTTTAGAGGCTGCAAAAGCAGTTCTTTAATAAAAAAATAATAATGAAAAGGAGATATTCTCATGGCTAAATGGAGCTTTGAAAACACCATCGGCGAACTTCTTGACGATCCCCAGACCCTCGAACTTGTAAAGGAACTTGCTCCCGAAGCATTCGATCATCCGCTTCTTGAACTCGGCAGAAACTTCTCTGTCAATGCTGCAATGCCTTTCATTCTTGACTATGCAGGCGAAAACGGCGAAGAACGCGTTGAAAACTTCAAAAAGCGTCTTGAAGAACTCGGCTAATTGCTGACAGCATCCCCCTGTGGCTTTCACAGGGGGATTTTTTGAAAATATGACAGAAGCACAAAAAACAGGATATCGCGGCGAGCAGGTCGTTGCCGAAGAATACAGAAAACGAGGCTGTGTGATCTGCACGGCCAATTTTCGCGTTACAACGGGTGAGTTGGATCTTGTTGTTTTTGACGGAAAATATCTTCGCTTCGTCGAGGTTAAAACGCGTTCTCCCGAATCCGCTTTTGACCCGTCCGAAGCGGTCGATTATAACAAACAACAACGCCTTGTCAGTGCCGCAAGAGCCTATTACAAAGCCGCTAAAATCGAGGACGGCACACCCGTGCGGTTTGATATTGCGGAAGTGTACATGCGTACCTTGCGCGATTACGATATCAACATCATTGAAGACGCATTTTTTGACGATTCTTTTCCGCGGGAATATGAAAAGAAGAAAGGCAGACGCAAATGAAAGCTTGCTTTGCAGGGAACAAAGAAAAACTACATGAAGTTTATCCTGATTACATTCGCCAAAAACTGTCCGAAACCTATAATTTTGATGCGGATTTTGTTCTGACACAAGACAATCTCGCAGAAAATTCCGAAAAGGCTTTGGATATTGAATATATTTTTTCCACATGGAACATGCCGAGCTGGTCGGAAGACGAAATCAGGACTTATTTACCCAACCTCAAAGCTGTTTTTTATGCAGCAGGCACGGTGCAGTATTTTGCAAAGCCGTTTCTTGAAAACGGTGTGCGTGTGTTCAGCGCATGGAAAGCAAACGGTTTGCCCGTTGCGGAATACACTTTTGCGCAGATCGTTCTTGCCAACAAAAAGTATTTCAGATATGTTCGCAAAAATCCCTTCGGTTGGTTGAAGAAAGAAAAAGTTCACATTCCGATGGGGAATTACAAATTCAAAGTCGGCATTCTCGGCGACGGTGCAATCGGCTCCGAAGTCATTGCCCGCCTGAAAACCTTGGAATGCGAAATTTATCTTTTTTCCATCACAAAATCGCAGGAAGAAGCCGAAAAAGAGGGGATTCATCTTTGTTCTTTGCATGAAGTCTTCCGTGAATGCGATGTGATTTCCAATCATCTTGCCAACAATCCTCAAACGCAAAAAATAATCACCAAAGAACTGCTGTGCTCCATGAAACCCGATGCAACCTTTATCAATACGGGCAGAGGCGCACAGGTGGATGAAAAAGGACTTTGCGTAGCTTTGTTGCAGAAAAAAGACCGCACGGCACTTTTGGATGTAACCCACCCCGAACCGCCAAAACCTTACAGTCCTTTGTGGTATCTGCCGAATGTTTTTATGACCCCGCACATTGCAGGAAGCCTCGGGCAGGAAGTCTGGCGCATGGCAGATTATATGTATAAAGAAAGTGTTGCACTTACAAACAATCAACCGTTGCAATATGAAGTCATCGCTGAAATGCTCAGAACCATGGCATAAAATCATCCCCGTGTTTTATAACACGGGGATGTGCTTTGTTTACAGAGCATTTCGTACTGCTTTGAGTTTGTTTATAATCTCAATGTGCTGCGGGCATTTGGCTTCGCATTCGCCGCATTTTTGGCATTGGTTTGCATTGGCTTCAATGTCGGGATATATTTCAAGAATCAATCGGCGGTTTGCATTGGCAACCCCCTCGTTGAAGGTTTTGAACACTTTCGGAATTTCAACACCGTGCGGGCAGGGAAGGCAGTAACGGCAATCGCGGCAGGGGATGATGTCGAGCTTGTCGTGCACTTCTTTTGCCTTTTTGTAAACGGCTTTTTCTTCGTCCGTCAGTGCGTTTGCTTTGCTTTGGGCGGCATACACAAGGTTGTCTTTTACCTGCTGTTCATTGCTCATACCGCTGAGAAGCAACGAAACTTCGGGGAAATTCCAAATGTAGTCAAGTGCAAACTTGACGGGATTTCTGCTGCCGATTGCATCAAGCACGGGCTGTGCGGGGGTTGCAAGCGCACCGCCCTGCAAGGGTTCCATAATAACAATACCGAGATCCCGTTCTGCGGCATATTGCAAGCCCTCAATGCCTGCCTGATAGTCGGTGTCGATGTAGCTGAACTGAATCTGGCAGAATTCACAGTCTTCAAATTCATCCACCACCTTTTTGAAAGTGGGCAGATCATCATGGAACGAAAAACCGATGTGGCGGATTTTGCCTTCGGATTTGGCTTTTCTCATTTTGTCAAGAATTCCGAAGGGGATGACCTTCTGTGCCCAGCTGTCTTTGTTGACGGCATGCAGAAGATAAAAGTCAATGTAATCCACATCCAGTTTTTCAAGCTGTGTGTTGAGCAGTGTGTCAAAATCTTCTTCCTTTTCCACATTCCACAAAGGCAGTTTTGTGGCAAGGAAAATCTTTTCGCGGTAGCCGTCCTTGATTGCTTTGCCGACTACCTTTTCGCTCATTCCTTTGTGATAAAAGAAAGCCGTGTCAAGGTAATTCACCCCCGTGTCGATCGCATTGCGAATCATGGCGATGGATCTTTCTTCGTCAATGGACGCATCGTTTTCTTTGTCCGTTACGGGGAAGCGCATGCAGCCGAAGCCGAGCACGGAAACTTTTTCTTCGGTTTTGCCGAATCTTCTGTATTGCATTTTCATTTTCTCCTGTGTAATTTTTTCTTATTATACCACATATATTTATTTTTGTCGATAGGCAGACTTGACGAAATTGTAAAAATGGAATATAATAGCCATCAATGAGGTGAAAGATATGAAAAAACAATATAAAGCACTCTTTATTATCCTGTGCGTTGTAACCTGCCTTGGTTTGTTTGTGTTTGAGCTTTACCGCGAAACAAGTGACCCGGTTTTTGTCTATGAAACCACCAACCCGAGCATTGCAACCGACGGCAAGACTCTTGTTTCCGCCCACCGTTCGGGCGCAGGTATTTTCCCCGAAAACACACTGATGGCTTTCCAGGGGTGCATGGAAAGCGAAGATTTCAAAACCGATATCTATGAATTCGACCTGCATATCACCAAGGACGGTGTGCTGATTTTAAGCCATGACAGTTCCCTTGACCGCATGACCAATGCCGAAGAAGTGTTCGGCTATTCGGATGTTAAGGTTGCCGACCTTACTTATGAAGAAATCCGCACCCTTAACTTCGGCGAAGGCTTCAAAGACCCCGACGGCAACTATCCTTATTCCGGCCTGCACGGTGAATTCATCCCCGAAAACCTGCGTGCACTCTCGCTCGAAAACGCCCTCGATTATCTTGAATCAAACGGCGGATTCGGTTATATCATCGAAATCAAAAACGGCGGCGACCTTGGCTACAAAGCCACAGACGAACTCTATCGTATTCTCACGGAACGCAATATGCTTTCCAAGGTCGTGGTCGGCACATTCAACGGGGAAGTTACGAAATATATGGATGAAAACTACCCCGATCTCATCCGTTCCGCTTCTATTGTCGAAGCCGTTTTCTTCTTCCTGCGTGCAACATTCAACATTCCTGCCAATGAAGATACCTTCAAGTACGATGCCCTGCAGGTGCCGCCCATGGCAGAGGTGTTGAACCTTGCAAGCACAAGAGTTATCAACTATGCACACAAACATAACCTTGCCATGCAGTACTGGACGGTCAATGACCCGTATGAGGTGGAAAGAATTGCCAAAAACGGCGGCGACGCCATCATGTCCGATTACCCCGACATGGCATACGCCGTTGTGCACGGAACATACGAATGGTGACTTAAGGCTTATCGGGCTGTTGCCCTGAATGCAAAATGCAAAATTCAAAATGCAAAATTATCGGAATGGCGTTGCCATTATAGAAAATAAAATTATTCGTTTTGTGGTTTCAAATTTTTATTTGAACTTATTTTTAATATCTGATTTTAAAC
>JAFQCH010000039.1 GCA_017416485.1 Clostridia bacterium
CTGGCCGCCGACAGAGCCTGCCTGCTTGGAAGTCAGGTCGCCGTTGTAACCCTGCTTAAGATTTACGCCGACTTCGGAAGCGGCTTCCATCTTGAATCTGTTGAGAGCCTCACGTGCTTCGGGAACAAGACTGTTCTTATTGTTGGACATTGCTGTTTCACTCCTTCAAGTGTTTTTCTTGCGTTTGCAGTTGTAGTTTGAGCAAAACGACAATGAATATCAATGAAAAAAAATGGAAAACATTCTGTTGTCATCATGCACAAACAAAGGCGGCAATATTTGGCTGTATCACCAATAAACGGTTTATTTAAGATTTTGCAATTGCAATTAAAACTGAATGGGTGTAAAATAAATTGGTAAAAATAGAAGGAGGTCATATAATTATGGCACAAATTATGGCAGTATTCAAAATGATCGCAGCTTTCTTTTCATTGCTGCCCATGATCATCAACCCGATTGGCGAGAGTTTCGGTGAAACTTACTACGAAGACTGGTCTGCCGATCAGGCTTACACCGCCGACTATGCGGTTGAACTCGAAAAAGATCCCGCCAAGGATTTTGTTGTGCTCAACTTTGCAGACGTTCAGTTGGATGACATGGAATATTACAGCGGTATGGGTGCTGAATCGGAAGCCATGATGACAAAGCTGGTTGAAGAAATTCAGCCCGACCTGATCACCCTTTCGGGCGACAACGCATGGGCAACACTTGCTTACATCAATCTTGTTGAATTTGTTGATTCCTTCGGCATTCCGTGGGCACCTGTTATGGGCAACCATGACGGCCAGGGCTGTATCAGTGAATTCTGGTGTGCATATCTGTTTGACCAGGCTGAAAACTGCCTGTGGAAGTTCGGTCCCGCAGATATGGGTCACGGCAACTATGTGATCAATGTGACCGAAAACGGCAAGGTCATCCACACATTGTTCATGATGGACACCCACAACAACGGCACATTTACCGATGAAAACGGCAACACGGTGGAAGGTTACGACCATCTTTGGAACAACCAGATCGAATGGTATGAATGGGCAGTCAACGGCATCGCCGCCGAAGCAGGTCATGTTGTGGAAAGCACTGCAATCATGCACATTCCCGTTTATGAAATGAAAACAACTTGGGAAAAATACTATGACAAAGAAAACGATTGCTTCACAGGCCCCTATGCGGAAGGCTCCTTTGGTGTCATTCACGAAACGCCCTGCCCCGGTGCCGTGAACAATCACTTCATGGATACCGTGCTTGCACTCGGCAGCACCAAGAACATGATTTTCGGTCATGACCATGTCTGCAACGCATCCTTTGTTTATGATGGTGTCAGACTTTCCTACGGTCTGAAGCTCGGCAAGGCTTGCTATTATGAAGAAGGCCTGCAGGGCGGCTCCACCCTCACCATCAATTCCGACGGTGTTGCAACCTTTGCACACCACTTCATCACTGAATAATTCAGAACAACTTTTCAAATGCAATCTGTCGCAAGGCAGGTTGCATTTTTTTGCAAAAAAAAGGAGCTGATATACAGCCCCGATAAGTATTAAAGTGAACGGATTCGTCCTTTGTATTTTTTGATGAATGCTTCGTTGATGGCATCGCCGCCGTCCACATTGCTGCTGGAGAACACATCGGGCACACAGCCGTCGGCAAGCATTTTTTCAATGCAGGCAACCACCACAGCATTGAGGATTGCCGCACCTGCCGAGGTGGAAGTGGGGGCGGCATTTCTGCCGATTTCTTCAAACCACACGCTTGCATCACCGACACAGCCCATGTTATCGAGTACGATGTCTGCAAATTCATACAGCTTTTTACCACTCGGATGACGGGATGTTGCGGACTTGGAATGATTGAGGTTGGTGAGTGCCGCCACGGTCATTCCCTTTTCTTTGGCAAGCTGTGCCATATCCACACAGACACCGTTTCTGCCTGAGTTGGAAATGATGACGATTACATCGTCCTTTTTCATATCGTAGCTGTCAAACAGAATGTCGGCATAGCCCTGCAGTCTTTCGATTTCGGTGCTTTTTGCGGCGGATTCATGCAACATCAATGCGGTTTCGAGTACGGGATGCAGGTTCACAAGACCGCCTGCACGGTAAAACAGTTCTTCGGCAAGCATGTGGGAATGTCCTGTGCCGAACAGAAAAATATTGTGTCCGTTTTCGAGTGCGTTTGCAAAAGCCGCACCGCAAGCATCGATATTTGAAAGCTGTTTGTCGGCAATTTCTTCCATAATGCGGGTCAGATTTTTCAGATATTCCAATGATTTACTCATAACGAACTCCCCTTTTAGTTTATAAATTCATATTAAACATATTGTGCAGACTTGTCAATAAAAAAAATAAAGTCAGGGGTTGTCATTTGTTTCGGGATATAATATAATTTAAGAAAAAATCATCGGAGGAAATAAAATGGCTGCAAAAGTGTATTTTTCCCGTGAGATCAGCTCCGCAAAGGTGTTGGAGCTTTATAAAATACTCGGCAAAGACCTGACCGGTAAAGTTGCCGTCAAGGTGCATTCCGGCGAAAAAGGAAATCAGAACTTTCTGAAACCCGAATTCTGGAAAGATATGGTTGATTATGTCAACGGCACGGTTGTGGAATGCAACACCGCCTACAACGGTGAACGCAACACAACCGAAAAACACAAAAAACTGTTTGCTTTCCATGGCTGGACAAAGTATTTTGATACGGATATTTTGGACGGCGAAGGCCCCGACCTTGAACTCGCAATTCCCGACGGCAAGATCATCAAGAAGAACTATGTCGGCAAAAATATTGAAAATTATGACAGTCTGCTTGTGCTTTCGCACTTCAAGGGGCATCCCATGGGCGGTTTCGGCGGTGCGGTCAAGCAGCTCTCCATCGGCTTTGCTTCCTCGTTCGGCAAATCTTATATTCACGGTGCGGGCGATCCCGACAAATTCTGGGAATCCGACCATGATGAGTTTCTTGCATCCATGGCAGATGCCGCAAAGAGTGTTGTCGACTTCTTTAAAGGCGAAGCGGTGTATATCAACGTGATGAAAAACATGAGTGTGGACTGCGACTGCTGTGCGGTTGCGGAAGATCCTTGCATTGCGGATATCGGCATTCTTGTGTCGGATGATCCGATTGCGATTGACCAGGCTTGCGTAGATCTTGTATATGCCTGCTCTGATCCCGGCAAACCGCATCTGGTTGAAAGAATTGAAAGCAGAAACGGCTTGCACACCCTTGTTTGTGCGGACGGTCGCGGCTTCGGCACAAGAGAATATGAACTGATTGAGGTTTAAAAGATGATTACGTTTCTTTGCTACCCAAAATGCACGACCTGTCAGAAAGCAAAAAAATGGTTAGATGACAACGGTATTGCATATGATTTTCGTGATATAAAATTGAACAATCCAATCGCACAGGAACTTTCCGCATGGCACGCAAAAAGCGGATTACCGATTAAGAAGTTTTTCAACACAAGCGGATTGCTGTATAAATCCATGGATCTGAAAACAAAACTGCCCACCATGACCGATGAAGAACAGATCAACCTTCTTGCAACGGACGGGATGCTTGTGAAAAGACCGATGGTGATTGGTGATGATTTTGTGTTGGTCGGCTTCAAAGAAAGCGACTGGAAAGAGAAACTTGCAAAATGATGCAAACAGGACTGTATCGCCTTTTGATACAGTCCTGTTTTTCTTTGATAATTTGGAGTTTATCGGGCTGTTGCCCTGAATGCAAAATGAAAAATGCAAAATGCAAAATTA
>JAFQCH010000019.1 GCA_017416485.1 Clostridia bacterium
ATATAAAATAATTAGCAAGTGTTTAAATAATTACTATTTTTGTCTTTTTTCAAATTTCTGTATGCTCTATAATCGGAGCGAAGCGACCCTTTAATTTTGCATTTTGCATTCTTGCATTTTGCATTTACGGTTTATCGGGCTAAAGCCCGATAAACCGTAATTTGCTTACATTTCAATTGCGATTTTAATGCAACCGTCGGTACGGTTTTCGAAGACCTCATAGGCTTCTTCGATTTTTTCAAACGGATAAAAATGCGTGATCAGCGGGGTGGTATCGAGTTTGCCTTTTTCGATCAGTTGCAGAATTTTGTCACAATTGCAGCCGTCCACACCGCCTGTTTTAAAGGTCAGGTTTTTGCCGTACATGTCGGGCAAAGGCAATGTCTGCGGTTTGTCATACAATGCGACAACCGTCACAATTGCATTCGGGCGGGCACACTTCCATGCGGTCTGAAATGTGTCTTCCCCGCCTGCAACTTCAATCACAACATCCGCACCGCCGTGGTCGGAAACATCCTTCACAAAATTCTCCACTGCATCGGGCGTGACCGTCAGTACGGACGGATAATGCTCATGCACAAAGCGGATACGGTCTTCATCCTGTTCACACACAATAATGCGTTGCGGTTTTTTGAGCAAAACACAAAGCAATGTGCAAAGTCCCGTGGGGCCTGCTCCGAGAATCAGCACGGTGTCATCCTGCTTGATTTCGGAAATTTCGGTTGCCCAGTACCCCGTGGCAAGCACATCGCCCGCAAGCAATGCCTGCAAGTCTGTTACTCGCGGCGGGATTTTATTCAGTCCCGTGTCTGCAAACGGCACACGCACATATTCCGCTTGCCCGCCGTCAATGCGGCAACCGAGTGCCCAACCGCCGTTCTGATCGGTGCAGTTATTGACAAAGCCGTTTTTGCAGAAAAAGCATTCGCCGCAGAACGTTTCCACATTGACCGTCACACGGTCGCCGACGGCAATGTTTTCCACCGCAGAGCCGACTTCTTCCACAATACCGACCATTTCATGACCGACCGTAACACCGGGCACGGCACGGGGAACATAACCGTGCTTAATGTGCAGATCACTCGAACAGATGCTTGCCATGGTCACACGGACGATCGCATCACGCGGATGCAGGATTTGCGGTTTTTCCTTTTCGACAAAAGCGAACTCACCTTTTTGGATATAAGAATATGTGCGCATGATTGTTCTCCGTTTTCATTATTTACCGACAGTATAGCACATCAAAACGGTAAATTCTACCAAAGAATGCGAATTTTTTTCTTATAATTCCTTTTTCCAAAGGCCGTGCAGATTGCAGTATGCATACACGGCAAGCGGTCTTTCGTCTGCAAGAGCAAAAACAGCACAAGGAGAACCGTCGGGAGCAAGAAGCTTGCGCTGTTCACCCTTATCCGTCACCAGTGTGATCCATGCAATGTGATGCTCAACACTCATCGGATGGGCAACCTCCCCGACCTGCACAACAATCTTGTCATGTCTGATATCAACATACGGCACATGCTTTTCGTGAGATGCATCCTGCGAACCGGGAACAAGCAGCTCCATATTCTGACCGCAGCAACGAACAGGTGCACCGCCGTCACAGATGAGGTCAACCATATTGCCGCAATGATGACAGATATAATATTTTTTCTCGTTCATACACATTCTCTCCTTTTCGTTTCAGTATTGCCGGTATTTTTGTGTTTTATTACAGATTGGCAAGATATTCTTCCGCATAATGCACAGCAACCGCACCGTCGCCGACCGCCGTGACGACCTGCCGCAATACTTTCGTGCGCACATCGCCGACGGCATACACACCTTCAATATTCGTCTTCGTGCTCTCATCGGCGTTGATATAACCGCCGTCATCGAGATCGAGCACATCTTTGAACAGAGCCGTGGCGGGATTTCTGCCGATGCTGACAAACACCGCATCGCATTCGATTTCGCGGTCTTCCCCGCTGTGCACATCGCGCACTTTGATTTGCTGCAAACGTTCTTCGCCAAGCAGTTCGACGATGTTGCTGTTCCATACAAATTCAACATTTTCGGCTTTCAGAAGCGGTTCGTGGTAGATTTTCGTGGCTTTCAGCGTATCTCTGCGGTGCACAACATACACCTTTTTTGCAAGGTGCGACAGATACAGTGCATCTGCCGCCGCCGTGTTGCCGCCGCCGACCACAACCACCGTTTTGTTTCTGTAGAAATTGCCGTCGCAGTGTGCACAATAGTGCACCCCTTTGCCCGTCAGTTGCGCTTCTCGTTCAACACCGAGCTTGCGGGGATCTGCTCCCGTTGCAACGATGACCGCTTTTGCATAAAAATCACCGTTTGCCGTTTTCACAAGTTTGACGGATTCGGAAAAATCAACACTTTTGACTTCCGTGTATTCCGTCTTTGCACCGAAACGCACAGCGCCCTGCTGCATTTTATAGCCGAGTTCAAAGCCATCGATGCCGTTTTCAAAGCCGGGATAATTGTCAATGTCTGCAGTCAGTGCCATCTGCCCGCCGACGGACATTCTTTCAATAACAAGCGTATCAAGACCGGCTCTTGCGGCATACAATGCAGCCGTATAACCTGCGGGGCCGCCGCCGATGATGAGGATATCGTATATATGCTTCATAAGAAAACCTCCTTTATCTTTCTGATTGCAGTATACCCGAAAACGAGCATTTGTTTCCGTGACTTTATCACAAAACGGTTGACTTTTTGAATAATCTTTTTTACAATAAAAAACAGAAATCACGAAAGAAGGAAACATCATGGCACGCGCTATGTTTGAACCCGTATTCAAAGAAATTTTTCCGTTCTGGGAAGAACTGAATGAAGCGGACAAGGATTTTTTATGTCGCAATTCGGTGGCAATCGGCTACCCCAAAGGCACAACGTTGCATGACGGCACGGAGTGCTCGGGTGTGTTCATGGTGCGCAGAGGAAGTCTTCGGGTATATATTTTATCCGAAGACGGAAAGGAAATCACGCTGTACCGACTGCATGAGGGTGATATGTGCATGTTGGCGGCATCCTGCGTATTGCAGACGATCACATTCGATGTGATGATCGATGCGGAAGAAGACTGCGAATGTTTTATTGTCAGCGGTCCCGCCTTTGCCACTATTTCCGAACAATGCGCAAATGTGAAAATTTTTGCACTTGAAACCGCTATCAGCCGTTTTTCGGATGTAATGTGGGTCATGCAGCAGATTCTGTTTATGAGCCTGGACAAAAGGCTTGCCATTTTTCTTTATGATGAAGCAACAAGATTGCAAACCAACACCCTCACACTCACACACGAACAGATTGCAAAGTACATGGGATCTGCGCGCGAAGTGGTGTCGCGTATGCTCAAATATTTTGCCAACGAAGGCATTGTGCAGGTGTCACGCAAAGGCATAAAGATTATTGACAAGAAAAAATTAAGGGAACTGACAAGATGAAAGAGAATAACATTGAACTGGAATTATATCTTGTTCGCCACGGTGAATCCGTGGGCAATGCAGGACTTGTCGATGCTCTGTGCGACGACCTGAAGCATGACCCTCCCCTGACCGAAAAAGGAGAAAAACAGGCAGAACTTTTAGGCCGTTATTTTGCGGATTTCCCTTTGGATGCACTGTTTGCAAGCGGTATGCGAAGAGCCTTGCAAACGGCAGAGGCTGTGCGTTTTTATCAACCCGACAACGGAGCAAAATCCGTACAGGTACATAAAGTTTTCACCGAATGCAACACGGGGGAAGATACCAAAGGCAGAACCATAAAAGAAATCAATCTTGACTTTCCGCAGGCGGTTTGTGCACCCGAAACGGATGCGAACAAGGGAATTATGTTCTACGGCAAAGATGACAGCGATGCGGTTTTATTGGCGCGAGGGAAAGAGGCGATCTCCTATATCCGCCGTCACTTTTACAAGGGTGAAAAAGTGATGATTGCCGCCCATGCTGCTTTCAACACATTTATGCTGTATGCCGCACTGGGGCTTTCGCATGAGCAGATTTTTGACCCGTCTTTCTACAACACGGGCATCACAAAAATCATTTTTTTCAAGGAAGGCACAGGCAAATTCGGAGATGTGCATCTGGAATACATGAACAGTGTTCCGCATCTTGTTACCGAATATCTTGATATAAAATACTAAAAAAAATGATAAACAGCCGCTGAAAGGGCAATATAAAAACAGTTCTTTCAGAGGTGACAAAATATGGAATCCGTTTGGAAAAAAGATGTTTCTTTTCCTTCTTTTCCCACTTTGCAAGGTGACAAAAAGACCGATGTGCTCATTATCGGCGGCGGCATTGCAGGGATTCTGACCGCATACTTTTTAAAGCAAAAAGGGATTGACTGCATGCTGCTTGAAAAAGACCGCTTATGCAGTGTTACAACCTGCAACACGACCGCAAAAATCACGGCACAGCATGGTTTTATTTATGATAAAATCATACGGAAATACGGCATTGAAAATGCAAAGAAATATTTGCAGGCAAACACAAAGGCGCTCGAAATGTACAGACAAATGAGCCTTGACATTGATTGCGATTTTGAAACCAAAGACAATGTTGTTTACACCTGTAACAATCGTCAGAAGGCTGAAAAAGAAATGCGTGCACTTGAAGCAATCGGGGCAGATGTCGTGTTTTTTGAGCAGGGAAACATCCCGATTCGCACCGACGGTGCGGTATGTTTGAAAAATCAGGCGCAGTTTCATCCTTTGAAATTCTTGTCTGCAATCTGCAAAGATCTGCCCGTGTATGAACACAGCTTTGTGCGTGAAATGATCGGCAATACCGCCGTGACAGACAACGGCAGGGTGCAAGCCTCGCATGTAATCATTACCACACACTTTCCGTTTATCAACAAACACGGGTTATTTCCCCTCAAATTGTATCAGCATCGTTCTTATGTGATCGCACTTGAAAATGCAAAACCAACCGATGCTATGTATGCGGATGAAGCCGACAAAGGTTTTTCTTTCCGAACTTACAAAGACCTGCTGTTGCTGGGCGGCGGTGACCACAGGACAGGAAAAAACGGCGGTGCATGGCAGGAATTGCGTAATTTTGCCGCTGAAAAATATCCGCAGGCAACGGAAAAATTCTGCTGGGCAACGCAGGACTGCATGTCACTGGACGGCTTGCCTTATATCGGGAAATACGGCAAAACAACGCACAATCTTTATACCGCAACGGGGTTCAACAAATGGGGCATGACGAGTGCCATGATTGCGGCACATCTGCTGTGCGATGCCGTGCAGGAAAAAGAAAACGACTTTGCTTCCCTGTTTTCGCCGTCAAGAAGCATGTTGCACGGCCAATTGCTCATCAATACGGCAGAAACCTTTGCGGATTATTTACTGCCGACAACAAGACGCTGTCCGCATCTTGGCTGCGCACTGCGGTGGAACCGCTATGAGCATTCGTGGGACTGCCCGTGTCACGGTTCGCGGTTTGATAAAAACGGAAAATTGCTTGACAATCCCGCAAACGGAAATTTAAAATAAAACTGCCTGCAAAACAGAGTCGATAAGAATCACCTTCCTGCATATACTATCAGTGAGGTGATCATATGGACGACTTGCAAAGCAAGAAAAACAAAAAAGAACAGCCGTCTGCTGCTGTCAGCGACTCCGATATTCCGTCCGTGCGGTTTTTCCGTGAGCAACTGCTTGCATCCTCACAGATTGAAAAACCCGTAACGGATGTTTATGATATATTTGACAACGACCTGGCAAGAGACAACATGGAAAACGACATGACCGATTCCGAAATTGAGGAAATGCACCATCTCTGGCCGTAACACAAACCGGGGGCTGTTGCATTTAGCGCAGACCAAAAAGAAAGAATAAAAAAGCAGATGCTCTTAGGCTGATGTCGCTTAAGAACATCTGTTTTTATGATTTATAATCCGCAAATAAGGAACATAAAAACGCTATTTTTCTTTTTTAGCCATTTTTTCGCCCTCTCGCGGTATCCGCATACAGCTTCGGGGCGAAGAAAATGCCTTCTGCATCTAAATGCAACAGCCCCTTTTTTTGTTGACAGATAAAATGATATTTTTTATAATTTATTTGAAAATAAGTAAGACTTTTTTGCGTTTTTTTCGTTAAAGAAGTGCAAGGCAATTGCACAGAAAGGGGTGTTTGCATGGACAAGGGCAACGAATTGTACCGTCGGTTTTTGCAGGGTGACAAAGAGGCATTGGGAGAGCTTGTTAGTCTTTACAACGAAAGACTGATTTTGTTTTTATACGGGTTTGTACACGATATTTCCGCCGCCGAAGACCTTGCCGCCGACACATTCTTTTATTTACTTGTCAGAAAACCTTCTTTCAGGCAGGAAGCAGCCTTTAAGACATGGCTGTTTCGCATTGCCAAAAACAAGGCGATCGACTTTTTGCGAAAACAAAAGAAATATCCGGAGATTTCTTTGGAAGACGCAAGCGATCTGCCGGATTCCGATCTGCCCGAAACACGGCTTTTGCAGGTAGAACGAAACCGAAAACTGTATTCTGCCCTGCAAACGCTGCCGCAACAGTATCGCACGGTTCTGCAGCTTTTGTATTTTGAAGAAATGACCTATAAGCAAGCGGGCGCGGTGCTGAAAATGAGCGAAAAGCAGATTCGGAACCTGTCTTACAACGCAAGGAATTCTTTAAAAGAAGCCTGCAAAAAGGAGGGCATTGAAAATGCGTTCGAATGAAGAACAAACGAAACTCATTTTGGAAAAATATGAAAATCACAAAACGGAAAAAAGAAAACACATAAAAGATATTTCTGCTGCATTTTCCGTTGCTTTATGCCTTGTGCTTGCCGTGTATGCTTCTGTTTTTGTTCAGGAAAAAAAACAAAAAGCGTTTTGGGATAAACTGTCCGGAAATATAGTTGTTTATTCTGATGTCGAAGTCACACAAACATCAGAGCAAGCAAACCAAACAGAAAACGGTGTGTATATTCCTGAAATCAGAATCGAGCCTGTTGAAGAAAATGTGATGGCGGATATGCTTGCCATGGTCGTATATAACAGCAGAGTCTATGTCGGTGCTTATCAGTGGGACAATCCCATGCCCTATATCGAAAATGCAGAATTATTGGGAGAATATGTCGGCACGGGCAACAACAAAATCACCTGTTGGTCGGATGAAAAGGACTACGAAGGGCAGTTTGCATCCAACACTCCGTATAATTTTTACACGGTCAAGGGATATGACCCCGTTTTTCGTCTTGCCGCCGTGATGGATTTTGAGGACGGAAAGGAAATTATGTTTTTTGACTGCCTGAACGGGATATGGTTGCATACGGGTGCGGATTTATATGAAAATCTGCTGCACATCACGGGCAATTACAACACCGTTTTGTATCAGCTGCATGAGGATTGGGATTACGGAAAAGGCAACTATAAAACGCTTTCCGCAGTTTCAGAGGAAGATATTGCAGCCTTTGTTGAAGCACTGAAAACAGGGCCCTTTGTTGATTTTTCGGAAGATATCGAATCGAGAAACAAGCTGTATGACGGCAGGCAGGCACATCTGTTTTTTCAGATGCACGACGGCACGACCGTTGGCATGCGGCTGCTCGAGGGCGGTTATGTCAGCTTCAGAGGAACAAGTGCGTATGTGTATATGCCGGGTGAAATATTTGATGTGATTTTCAACGCAACAACATGATTTAAAGATAAAAAATAAAGCCTGCCAAGATCGGCAGGCTTTGTTTTATGTTCTGCAATTATGCTTTTTTAAGACCTTTGATTTTTTCTGCAAGGTCAAAGTCGCGAAGGGCGGGCTTGTTTTCGATTGCATTGGTGATCGCCTTCATGATAAAATATGCAAGGAAAGCTGCAAAGGTACCGACGATAACACCGGCAACAACGTCCGTGAAATAGTGGACACACAGATACAGTCTTGTGAAGCCGACGATGGCTGCAAGGGTCGGGAAAATCCATGCGATCTTCTTCTTTTTCATGCTCAGGAACAGTGCAACACCCATTTCAAAAGCACAGGTGGTGTGACCGCTGGGGAAGGAGTTGTCGCTTTCGACGTGAGCCCCTGCAAAGTTATACCAGGACATAAACAGCGGATCCTCGGAAAGAGAAACGTAAGGACGGACACGGCCGCAGACATTCTTGAGAATGACATTGGTGAACAGTGTGCCGAGCACGATTGCAAAGGCAACGGTGATACCGACACGGCGGGTTTTCTTGAAGAAGCACATGATCACGCAGGCAACAAGCAACGGAATGGCAACTTCACTGTCACCGAGATGCGTCAGGGTGCTGACAACAACATTCATCACTTCGCTGTGAAGCTTGGTAACGGCAGTGAAAACGGCATAGTCAATTTTGGGGAATGTCTTGTCAAGCCATCTGCCGATGGTGTTGCCCTTGAACACTTCTTCACCGTCACCGGCTTCGTCTGCACCGGTGGTGAGGATTGCGTCACCGTCGGAAACTTCTTCTTTTGCAATTTCGTCACCGTCGGTCACGGCACCGTCTGCGGGATTCTGCATAACATACAGAACAGCATCGGTGTTGACTTCGTCGGCAGCACTTGTTTCCTGTGCGCTGACAGGGAAAGCAAAGAGCATGCACAGCATGGTCATAACAAGCATCAGTGCATACAATTTTTGATTTTGATTCTGATTCTTTCTCATAATACCCTCCGATTTATTTCAGATGTAACCAATATAGCAAATTATTTCCGATAAGTCAACTTGAATATTTTTAACAAGTCTTTCCTTTTGGTGCAAAACATGGTATAATAAGCCTGAATTTAACCGAATATTAAAATTAGCAATATAAGGTAAAGTAAAGACAACAAAGAGGTGGTTAACGTGATCAATATTCTTGTTGCGGAAGATAACAAAAACGCACGAAAACTGTATGACTTTATTCTGCGCAAAGAACACTATACACCCATTCTTGCCGAAGACGGTCTGCAGGCATTGCAGATTCTTGAAAAACAGCACATCGATCTGATTATATTGGATGTGATGATGCCGAATATGGACGGCTTTACATTTGCAAAAGAACTCAGGGATGCCGACATACAAATCCCGATTCTGATGATTTCCGCAAAAGATACACCTGCCGACAAACGGGAAGGTTTTTTATCGGGAACGGACGACTACATGGTCAAGCCCATTGACGAGCAGGAATTTTTGCTTCGTATCAAGGCTCTGCTCCGACGTGCACGCATCAGTGCAGACAAGGCCTTGGTCATCGGCAACACAAAGCTGATGTATGATTCGTTCAGCGTAACGGATAACAATGCGGAAACGGTTCTGCCGAGAAAAGAATTCCTTGTGCTCTACAAACTTCTTTCCTACCCCAACAAAACCTTCACAAGAACACAGCTGATGGACGAAATATGGAGCATGGACACCGACAGCGAAGAACGCACGGTGGATGTGCATATCAACCGTCTGCGTGAAAAATTCGGCAACAATCCCGATTTCAGAATCATCACAGTGCGGGGGTTGGGATACAAAGCCGTCATCAGCGAGGATGCAAAATGAACAACCGTAAATTAAGCACAAAACTTTCTTTCGGTGTATTTGTCTGCTTTCTTGCGGCAAATATACTGACAGGTGTTACATTTATCTTTTTGCTTCAGAACGGTTTTTTCCGCGTCTGGAGATTGACATCTCTCATACTGATTGTGTTGCTTTTTATTGCAAGCACCGCCATCGGCTCGATCGGTGCGATCCTGCTGTCGCGATTCTTTTTGCAGCCCATTGACAACCTGCGTAAAGCCATGGAACAGGTTAAAAAGGGCGATTACACGGCCAAAGTTGAACCAATCAGCCGTCAACTCGGCGAAAATCTGACCATTGCACAGCTTGAGGACAGTTTCAATGCCATGACGGCGGAACTGCGCAACACCGAACTGATGCGAAAGGATTTTATTTCCAATTTTTCGCATGAATTCAAAACCCCCATTGCCTCCGTCAAAGGCATGGCAAAACAATTATATGCGGGGGAAGTCAGCGAAGAACAGCAAAGTGAATTTTTGAAGATCATCTACGAAGAATCGGCAAGGCTTGCGGATTTGTCCGATGAAATATTGCTTTTGACAAGGCTCGAAAAACAGCAGATTATTCCTGAACAGCAAGAATACAGCCTTGATGAGCAACTGCGGCGCTGTTTGTTGCTGTATGAAGAAACATGGAGCCGAAAAGAACTTGACATTGATATGGATCTTGAAGAAATCACCTATCACAGCAATGAAGATCTTCTGGCACATGTGTGGAACAATCTGTTCGGCAATGCCGTTAAATTCACTCCGCAAAACGGCAGTCTGCGTGTTGTTGCAAAAAAGACGGACAAAGACATTGTTGTGCAGATCGCGGATTCGGGCATCGGCATGAGCAAAGAAACGCAGGAACATATTTTTGATAAATTTTATCAGGGCGATGCTTCCCACACCACTCCCGGAAACGGGCTCGGATTGGCATTGGTCAAAAAAATTCTCAATCTTGCAGGCGGGTTCATTGAAGTGGAAAGTGAAATCGGAACAGGATCGACCTTCACGGTGCATCTGCCCGTTGAAACAAAAACCGAAAGGAGATAACGGCAATGAACGGAAAAATTCTGATTGCAGGCGGCGGCCACGGCGGTCTTGCGGCGGCTTATCACCTTGCCAAAAACGGGGCGGATGTGACCGTGCTGGAAGCAAATTCCCGTTTCAATATGGGCTGGAATCAGCCCGATTCTGTCAACTTAAACTGCTTTGAACTGGCGGATATTCCCGTTCCGTTAAGTTATGTTGTTAAAAGAACACCCATCACTCTTTGTGTCGGTGACGGGGTGACACCCAATATTTCGCAGGTCGTTCCCGAAGACGGCTACACGGTCATGATCGAGCGCAAGGTGCTGTGCCAGTATCTTGTGCAGCTTGCCATGGATGCAGGTGCAAATTTTATTTTCAATACAAAAATAGAGCAACCCATCATTCTCGGCGGCAGAGTCTGCGGTGTGCAGACCGACAAGGGGGCTTTTTATGCCGACATGGTAATTGATTCGTGCGGCATCAACTCCCCTTTGCGCCGTGCGTTGCCGGCAAAGTTACACATTGAACGCACGCTTGAAGGGTATGATGTGTTGCACACATACCGTGCATTTTACAGCAAAAATCCCGATTGCCCACCGACCGAACCCTACAAGGTGTATGTGTTTGAAGACGGCACGGTCGGCATGCAGTGGCTCATTACTAACGAGGAAGACACGGACGTTCTGATTGCCCGTTTTCGTGAATATACGGATGCGGATACCGTTATCACAATCGAAAAAATGAAGCATGAAAATCCGCAGTTGGGTGACACTCTGCTTCGCGGCGGCCATGTGGTTGATATCCCCGTCCGACAGCCTTTGTCGGTGCTTGTGGCAGATGGCTATGCCGCCATCGGCGACAGTGCATTCATGACCTATTCCGTGAAAGGCTCGGGGGTCGGCTATGCCATGCAGGCAGGCAAAATCCTTGCAAAAACCATCATGGAAGACACTGAAAGTTTTTACACCGCCAACACACTGTGGAGTTATCAGGTCAACTTTTTTAAAGAAATCGGCAAAAATGCTTCCATTATTGCACTCGGAAAAGTTTTTATGACAAAGCTGACCACGCAGGACGTTGCATTTTTGCTCAAAGAAGACATCATCAATCAGAAAATGATGGATGCCACCGCCACGGAAAACGGCCTTGTTGAACTCATCACACAAGCCGGTGTCAGCGTAATCAAGGACAAGATGATGCGCTTTTTTGACAACAAGGAACTACGTAACAAGGTGCTGAATGTACCGATTTGGATTGCAAAGCTGTTGCCGATTTTATCTTCCCTGCCCGAAAAATACGACCGCGATGAAGTCAAAAAATGGGCAGATAAATATGATAATTTTTATGATTCCATCCGTTCGGACAATGCGGAAAATGTGATCGATGAAGAATTGATTTAAAATAATAAAAAATATCGGCCTGCCGATTGACAAACCGATTTGTTTTGTATATAATATAGCCGTAGAGGCAACCGTTTAAAGCGGTTGGCGTTACGAGAAGTTAATTATTTTAACAACCGTCACTTTGCCGAGTGGCGGTTGTCTTTTACAAATCAAGAGATGCGAAAACCTCAGTTCTCGCATCTCCCTTTATTTTTTGTTTTTGAATTAAAGAATTTCACCCATGGTGCCGGCTGCGGGCATAACAGCGTTGGATTCATCGGTGTCGATGTGCATGGCAAGTGCAAAGTTGGGATGCACACGAACAACAACATCACCGAAAATGAGGGTGCGTTCTGCAGATTCGATCTTGACATTGACGATCTGCTTGTCAGCAAGGCCGTAGTTTTCGGCATCGGCAGGCGTCATGTGGATATGTCTCTTTGCAACGATCACGCCGTCTTCGATTTCAACTTCACCCTTGGGGCCGACGATTTTGCAGCCGCCGGAGTTTGCAATGTCACCGGATTCACGGACGGGAGCAACAACGCCGATCGAACGGGCATCGGATGCGGAAACTTCAACCTGGGTTGCAGGACGGACCGGACCGAGAATGGAAACTGCCGGGAACTGACCCTTGGGGCCGATCACGGCAACTCTTTCTTCGCAGGCGTACTGACCGGGCTGGGAAAGGTCTTTCTTCTTGGTCAGTTCATAGCCTTCACCGAAAAGAATGTCAAGTGCTTCGCGGGAAACGTGAACGTGTCTTGCGGATGTTTCAATAAGAACTTCTTTTTTCATTGTATTTACCTCCAAATCTTTCATTCCAAAGACTTATTATACAATCGAATGAAGCGTTTTACAAGAGGATTTTATAAATTTATCAAATTTTCCGAAATATTGACTTTTTAAGCCGACGGTGCTATACTGATTGCAAGATAATGAAAGGCAGGTGGACAAAATGACAAAGAATCTTAATTTCCGAAATCGGAGAGCCGTTTTGTCCGTTTGCGATTGATATAAAATATATCTTTCTGAATGTACAGGCATCTCCGTTATCTTTTCGGAGGTGCCTTTATTCTTTTGTTGGAGGTATGAAAATGAAACTTTTGGTAATCCGTCACGGTGAATCCGAAGCAGATTTGCTTGATGTTCACGAAGGCAGAGCAGACTTTGCGTTAACCGAACGAGGACACAGGCAAGCTGAAGCGATGGCAAATTATGTTGCCGAGAACTATAACATATCCAAAATTTATGCAAGCACTTTGACAAGGGCAAAACAAACGGCCGGGCATTTATCCGACAAAACCGGCATTCCTATTGCTTTTGATGAGAATTTAATGGAGTTCAACAACGGTCTTCTTGCGGGATTGCCCCGCGCGGTAGTAAGAGAAAAATATCCCGAAGTCCCGAATCTGCCCATTGATAAAGCTGTTTACGGACAGGAATCGCAGGTAGAATTCAGGCAGAGAGCCGAAAATGCCCTTTCAAGAGTGATAAGTGAATCGCAGGCAGACGAAACGATAGCAATTGTTTCGCACGGCGGAATGATAAACCAGCTTTATCGTTCGTTCTTTAATATGCCCGTTGACTGCACGTTTTTCTTTAATACCGCTGACACAGGTATTCACATCTGGAATCTGACAGAAAAAGAAAGACGGGTTATCAAAGCTAATTTTGACGAACACACAAACGGAATTTAAAGGTATCGATGGTTTGAAGAAATGAACAAAGTAATTGTTATAGGTTGTCCCGGTTCGGGGAAAAGTACATTTTCAAGAGCGTTACACGCGCTGACAAGTCTGCCGTTATACCATCTTGATTTATTAAAATGGAACAGCGATAAAACAACTGTCAGCAAAGAAGTTTTTCTTGAAAGATTGCAAAATGTTCTTGTGCTCGACAAATGGATCATCGACGGCAACTACGGCTCTACGATAGAGCTCCGTATGAAAGAGTGTGATACAGTCTTCTTTCTTGACTATCCTGTGGAAGTCTGCATTGACGGAATAAGACAGCGACAAGGAAAACAGCGCTCCGATATGCCGTGGATTGAAACGGAAGACGATGCGGAATTTCCGGAGTTTATCAGAAACTATAACTCCCAAAGCCGTCCGAAAGTTTTGGAATTATTGAACAACTATCCGCAAAAAGATGTCTTCATTTTCAAAAACAGAAAAGAAGCAGACGAATATTTGAATAATATGTTAGGGTGACGGGTATAATCCGAACCCATTTTAACCCATGCCGTAAGATCTGGCTGATATATTACCGACACATTTTATTGCTTTTTCAGATAAAGTGTGATACAATACTATCAGAACAAAAAAGTACAGCAAATAAATTTTATATCCCTGCCAATCAAATTTATATCATCGGAGAGATTATTATGACGCTTTTTCACGGAAGCACGGTTCTTGTGGATCATCCCGAAATCAGAACAGGGGATGTTTATCTTGATTTCGGTGTCGGTTTTTATACAACAACTTCCTATGAACAGGCTGAGCGTTGGGCAAAAATAAAGATGCGCCGCAGTAATTCTTCCGTCGGATTCGTAACCGTATATAAGTTTGATATTGACAAGGCTGCAACGCAATTAAAAATCGGCAAATTTGACTTTGCCGACGAAGAATGGCTGCATTTTGTTGTGAACAACCGCAAAGGGGCTTTACAACAACTCACCGAAGATATTCACATCGGTCCCGTTGCAGATGATAACATTTATCAATCCATTCGTCTTTTTGAAACAGGAGCATATGATGCCGAATATACTGTAAGACGACTCAAAACGGAAGTATTACACGACCAATGGGCGTTTCACACTGAAAAATCTCTTTCGTTTCTGACTTTCACACAAGCAAAAGAAATCAAATAAGGAGACTCGCATGGGACAAGAACAGTTTATTGCAATGTTACCTTATATCAGCGCCGATTTGGTGCGATGTATTGCGGAACAACAAGAACTACCGCCCGAAAAGGCCGTGACACTGCTGTATTCTTCAGAATTATATGCTGCCCTCGAACAAGAAGAAACAAAACTCTGGCAATACAGCACAATGATGCTCTATTCCCTGTTTTTACAGGAACAGCAAAACGGATTTCTTGATTTTCCGGATGTATAGGGTGACGGGTGTAATCCATCGCAAATAACTGAATCTCCTGAAGGGGGTATTGAAATATATGAGCAAAGAAACCAATTTTGCGATTTTCTGCCTTGAAAGCTATAAAGCGTATAAAAAACTGACAGGCAAGCAAGCCGTTGCGCTATTCAACAAATACGGCGTTTTTGATTATATCACGGAGTTTTATGATGTGCTCCATACCACAGGATACAACTATATCAACAATGATATTGATCTCTTTCTTACCTCTCGCGGAGCAGTTTTATGACGAACATTCCCCCGACAAACCGTATTCGGCGATACCGCTGCGAATACGGTTTGTATTTTTATGCACCGAGCAATCGACCGCATCTGCAGTCAAAATAATGTAAATAAGTGAAATTTATAGAAGATGAATAAAATTATTGCCACATTTTGTTATATTTATTATTATTATACTATTGACACATTTTTAACAAAGTGATATACTCTACTGTGGTTTGGGTTGGGGTAAGTCTGCCCGAAACCGTGAATTTGTTTTATTATTTTTTATTTTTGAATGGAGGATATTCAGAAATGCAGAAAAAAATCAGCAACCTTCCCTTTAACGGCACTCCTGAACAGGCTGCTAAGCTGCAGGCAGTGATTGCCGAAGCCAACGGCGACAAAAGCCGCCTGATGGCTGTTATGCAGGAAGCACAGAACATCTACGGCTACCTTCCCTACGAAGTACAGCAGATGATCGCAGAAGGTCTTAACGTTCCGATGGAAAAGGTTTACGGCGTTGCCACTTTCTATGCACAGTTTGCACTGTCCCCCAAGGGCAAGTACAACATCTCTGTTTGCCTTGGTACCGCTTGCTACGTTAAGGGTAGCGGCGATGTGCTTGACAAGATCTGTGAAATCGTCGGCATCCAGCCCGGTGAATGCTCCGCTGACGGTAAATATTCCGTTGAAGCATGCCGTTGCATCGGTGCTTGCGGTCTTGCCCCGGTTATGACGATCAACGAAGACGTTTACGGCAGACTGACAACCGACATGATCCCCGGTATCCTTGCAAAATACGAATAATTCAACCCGACTGTAAAGGGGTCAGAGATATGAACATTGAAACGATCAAAAACCTGCTCGACGCAGAAATTCTTTGCTGTGAAGAGCATCTTGACACCACCGTCCATTCTGCCTGCGGCAGCGACATGATGAGCGATGTGCTTGCATTTGTCAAAGACCAGGCTGTTCTGCTGACGGGACTTGTCAACTCACAGGTAATCCGCACGGCGGTTATGATGGATATGCGCTGTGTGGTCTTTGTAAGAAGCAAACGTCCGACCTTGGAAATGATTGAATTCGCAGAAGAAAACGGTATCGTGCTGCTTTCGAGCGACATGCGTATGTATGAAGCCTGCGGAACACTTTACACCAACGGTCTGGGTGTTTCCCAAAGAGCATGAGCGAATTTCTGAACTTCCACTTTGAGGTGGACGGCGATAATTTCGTTTCGGCAGGGCAGGCTTCGGTGCAGATGAAAAAAAATATGCGCCAGCTCGGTCTTTCCCCCGAAATCATTCGTAAGGTCTCCATCGCCATGTACGAAGGTGAGATCAACATGGTCATCCATGCCCACGGCGGTGTGGCAGATGTCAATGTATATGAAGATCGCATTGAAATTATCCTCGACGATAAAGGCCCCGGCATCAAGGATATTGACCTTGCCATGCAGGAAGGTTATTCCACGGCGAATGACCATGTCCGTGCACTCGGTTTCGGTGCCGGTATGGGACTTCCCAACATGAAACGCTACACCGACGACATGAAGATTGAAACTGTGGTCGGTGAAGGCACAAAAATCACAATGTCCGTGAACTTAAGCTGACAAAATAAAAGGTGATTTTTTTGAACGATTACAGACATTCCGTAGTTCTTGATAAGGAAAAATGCACGGGTTGCACCACCTGCGTGCGCCACTGCCCGACGGAAGCCATCCGCATCAAAGACGGACATGCCGAGATCAACACCAACCGCTGCATCGACTGCGGTGAGTGCATCCGCGTGTGTCCCCACAAAGCAAAAAAAGCCATGTGCAGCAAGTTGGAACACTACATGCACTACAAATGGAAAATTGCTTTGCCGGCGCCTTCCCTGTTCGGTCAGTTTGCAGGCCTTGACGATGTGGACTGTGTTCTGCAGGGGCTTCTGGACATCGGGTTTGACGATGTGTATGAAGTGGCAAAAGCCGCTGAACTGGTTTCCGCCTACACCCGTTTGTACTTAAAAACGGAAGGCATCAAAAAACCCGTTATCAGCTCCGCGTGTCCCGTTATTTCAAGACTCATTTCCCTGCGTTTTCCTTACTTAAAGGACAATCTGATGCCCATGCTGCCCCCCATGGAAATTGCCGCCATACTGGCAAAACAAAAGGCAAAGGCTGAGCATCCCGAATTAAAAGATGAAGACATCGCAGTGTTCTTCATTTCTCCTTGTGCCGCAAAGGTCAGTTACATCCGCAACGGCTACGGGGATTACAAGAGCAACATCGATGTGGTCGTGTCCATGAGTGAGATTTATTTCCTGCTCATCGGTGTTATGAAACGCGACAAAACCCCGACACTCGCCAGTGAATCCGGCATGATCGGTATCGGCTGGGCATCCACGGGCGGTGAGTGTGCGGCAATTCTCAACGACAATTATCTGTATGCCGACGGCATTCAGAACTGCAATCAGGTGCTTGATTCCATTGAAAACGGCAACATGCCGCCGCAGCTTGAGTTTATTGAACTCAACGCTTGCATCAGCGGTTGCGTGGGCGGCATCATGACGATTGAAAACCCGTTCATTGCCAAAACAAGATTGCAGGCTGTGCGTCGTTACATGCCCGTTTCCAAAAACTTTTTACCGCAGGATACCGGTTTTATTCCACCGGAATACATCACCGAATCACTGCCGACTTACATCCCGATCTCCAGACTCAGCGACAACATGGGCGAATCCATGCGCATGATGGCACAGATTCAAAAATTGCGTGCACAGCTTCCCAACATTGACTGCGGCGCATGCGGTTGTCCGACCTGCCGTGCATTTGCAGAAGACATTGTCAAAGGTCTGATTCCAGGCATTGACCATTGTGTGGTTCTCGCACAGCGAAAATGTGCCGAAAAAGCAAAGGAGGAAAGCGAACATGACTGTAAATGCACTGATTGAAAAATACGGTTTTTCGCCGCTTTCCCTGCCCGACCCTGACCGTGAAGTCAAAGGCTGCTACATCGGCGACCTTTTAAGTTGGGTCATGGGCAGAGCGCAGGCTGACAATGCTTGGATCACCATTATGTCCAACATAAACATTGCCGCCGTTGCTGCACTTTCGGATGTGAGCCTTGTGATTCTGGCAGAAGATGTGACACCCGATGAAAACGTGCTGAAAACCGCCGAATCGAAGAACGTGAACATTGCACGCACTTCCCTGCCCGCGTTTGAAACAGCCGTAAAAATCTCCTGCGATATATGAACCGTTATTATTACGATTTTCACATCCATTCCTGTCTTTCCCCTTGCGGAGATGACGACATGACACCCAACAACATTGCCGGTATGGGTGCACTGGCAGGATTGCAAGTGATGGCACTGACCGATCACAACACCTGCAAAAACTGCCCCGCATTTTACAAAGCGGCAAGAAAAAACGGAATCATCCCCATAGCAGGAATGGAACTGACAACAGCCGAAGACATTCACATCGTCTGCTTGTTTGAAACACTCGAAGATGCGTTACAGTTTGATTCATTTGTTGATTCACAACGAATCCGCATCAAAAACCGTCCCGATATTTTCGGTGAACAGCAGATCATGGATGAAAACGATGCGCTAATCGGACACGAGGAGTTTCTTCTTTCCAATGCCACTATGCTCACCATTGAGCAGGTGCCCGATGCGGTCGCTAAATACAATGGTATCTGTTATCCGGCACACATAGACAGAGAAGCCAACGGGGTCATTGCCACCCTCGGCACTTTCCCCGAAGAACCATACTTCGGCTGTGCGGAATTTCACGACAAAGAAAAGCAGGATGTTTACAAAGATAAATATCCGATTGTGAAAAACAAGCGGTTACTGGTCAGCTCAGATGCCCATTATCTGTGGGACATACGTGATAAAGATGCCTTCTTTGAGATTGAAGACGAGCCTTATTCTTCTTCTTTTGTCAGAGAACAGATATTCAGACTGCTGCGGGGTGAAAACAAATGAAAGAATTATCATTAAATATTCTTGACATTGCGCAGAATTCCATAAAAGCAGGTGCTGATACAATCAAAATCGAACTGACCGAAAGCGGCAACCGATTTGAAATCCGCATTACGGACAACGGTTGCGGCATGAAAGAAGATTTTGTCCGCAATGTCACCGACCCGTTCACAACGACGCGCACAACGCGCAAAGTCGGGCTGGGCATTCCGTTGTTTAAACTTGCGGCGGAGCAAACAGGCGGCAAGCTTACAATCTCGTCAAAGCACGAAAGTGAACACCCGCAAGACCACGGCACCGTGGTAACGGCGGTCTTTGATCCGACCCACATGGACTTCACTCCCTTGGGAGATATCGCTTCGACCCTGACGATTCTGATTCAGGGCAGCCCCGATATTCACTGGATCTACACGCACAGCAAAGACAACGGCAGTGTTTCACTCGACACCGACGAGCTCAAAGCCGTTTTAGGCGATGTTCCGCTTGATACTTTTGAGGTTCTCGCCTGGATCGGCAATTACATCAAAGAACAATATTCAGGTTTATAAAAAAATAATATACACATTTAAATGAAAGGATCTGTAAAAATGAAGTCTTTAGCAGAACTTGCAGCAATCAGAGAAAAAATGCAGGGCAAAGTCGTTCTTCGTGAAGGCAGCGGCGACATCCGCGTAGTTGTCGGCATGGCAACCTGCGGCATCGCAGCCGGCGCAAGACCCGTCCTGAACGCTTTCGTGGAAGAAATCAACAACCGCGACCTTGCAGGCAAAGTCACCGTATCCCAGACCGGATGCATCGGCATCTGCCAGTTCGAACCCGTTGTTGAAGTTTTTGAAGCCGACAAAGAAAAGGTCACTTATGTCAAGATGACTCCCGACAAAGCAAAGGAAGTTATCGAAAAGCACATCATCGGCGGCAAAGTGATTGAAGAATACACAGTAAGCAATATTTAAAGATTTTTGGAGGTATAAAAATGGTTCGTGCTCAAGTATTGATTTGCGGCGGCACCGGCTGTACTTCTTCCGGCAGCGTCAAGCTGATTCCCGAATTTGAAGCACAGATTGCAAAGAACGGTCTTGAAGATGAAATCAAAATCGTTAAAACCGGTTGTTTCGGTCTTTGCGAACTCGGTCCTGTTGTTATTGTTTATCCCGACGGAACTTTCTACAGCCGTGTAGAAGAATCCGACGTCAAAGAAATCGTTGAAGAACATCTTCTCAAGGGTCGTATTGTTGAACGCCTTGCTTACACCGATGTCGCAGCGGATGCTGTTGTCAAGGGTAATGTTTCCCTGAGTGACACCCGTTTCTATTCCAAGCAGAAGCGTGTAGCACTTCGCAACTGCGGTGTTATTGACCCCGAAAACATTGAAGAATACATCGCTATGGATGGCTATGCAGCCCTCGGTAAGGCTCTGACCGAAATGACGCCCGAAGAAGTCATCAAGACGGTTATGGATTCCGGTCTTCGCGGCAGAGGCGGCGGCGGATTCCCCACAGGTCTCAAATGGAGCTTCACCGCCAAGAATCAGGCTGACCAGAAGTATGTTGTTTGTAACGCTGACGAAGGCGACCCCGGCGCATTCATGGATCGTTCCGTTCTCGAAGGCGACCCGCACTGCCTTGTTGAAGCCATGGCAATCTGCGGCTACGCTACCGGCGCTACCGAAGGTTATGTTTATGTTCGTGCAGAATACCCGATCGCTGTTGCACGTCTGCAGAAGGCTATTGACGATGCACGCGCATACGGTCTTCTCGGTAAAAATATTTTTGATTCCGGCTTTGACTTCGATCTGTTCATCCGTCTCGGCGCAGGCGCATTCGTCTGCGGCGAAGAAACTGCTTTGATGACCTCCATCGAAGGCAACCGCGGTGAACCGCGTCCGCGTCCGCCTTATCCGGCAGTCAAGGGTCTGTTCGGCAAGCCCACCACCGAAAACAACGTTGAAACCTTTGCAAATATTCCGCAGATCATCCTCAAGGGTGCTGAATTCTTCAACTCCATGGGTACCGAAAAGTCCAAGGGCACCAAGGTTTTCGCACTCGGCGGTAAGATCAACAACACAGGTCTTGTTGAAATCCCGATGGGCACCACCCTTCGCGAAGTCATCGAAGACATCGGCGGCGGCATTCCCAACGGCAAGAAGTTCAAGGCTGCTCAGACCGGCGGACCTTCCGGCGGCTGTCTCCCCGCATCCCTGCTTGACATTCAGATCGACTATGACAACCTTGTAGCACAGGGTGCTATGATGGGTTCGGGTGGTCTTATCGTTATGGACGAAGACACCTGTATGGTTGACATTGCAAAGTTCTTCCTTGAATTCACGGTTGACGAATCCTGCGGTAAGTGCACCCCCTGCCGTATCGGCACCAAGAGACTGTATGAAATTCTTGAAAAGATCACCAGCGGCAACGGCACACTTGCTGATCTTGACGAAATGGAAAATCTTTGCTACTACATCAAAGAAAACTCTCTCTGCGGTCTCGGTCAGACAGCGCCCAATCCGGTTCTGTCCACATACAAGCAGTTCAAAGACGAATACATTGCTCACGTTGTTGACAAGAAGTGCCCCGCAGGTGTCTGCAAGAGCCTTCTTTCCATCGTGATTGAAGCCGACAAGTGCAAGGGCTGTACCCTCTGCTCCAGAGTCTGCCCGGTCGGCGCTATCAGCGGTACTGTCAAGAATCCGCATGTCATCGACCAGTCCAAGTGCATCAAGTGCGGTGCTTGTATTGAAAAGTGCAAGTTCGGCGCAATTTCCAAGAAATAAGGAGGAACGGATACAATGGCTGATGTAAATATCAAAATTAACGGCAAAGACTATACCGTTCCCGCCGGCAGCACCATTCTGACTGCTGCCCGTATGGCAGGAATTGAAATTCCCACACTTTGCTACCTCAAAGAAATCAACGAAATCGGCGCTTGCCGTATCTGTGTTGTTGAAGTAAAAGGCGCAAGAAGCCTTGTTGCCGCTTGCGTGTTCCCCGTAAACGAAGGAATGGAAATCTTCACCAACACCCCCAAGGTGATCGAATCCAGAAAGACCACTCTCAAGCTCATCCTCTCCAACCACAAGAGAGAATGCCTTTCCTGCGTGCGTTCGGGTAACTGCGAATTGCAGAAGCTCTGCCACGATTACGGCATTGAAAACGAATATGCCTTTGCAGGTGTAAAATCCGCTTATGCAATCGACAACAGTGCTGCGCACATGTACAGAGACAACGAAAAGTGCATTCTTTGCCGTCGTTGCGTTGCTGCTTGTGAAAAGAACCAGGGTTGCGGCGTTATCGGTGCAAATGACCGTGGTTTCGACACCCACATTGCTTGTGCATTTGAAAAGCCCCTTGCTGATGTCGCATGTATCTCCTGCGGTCAGTGCATTACCGTTTGCCCGACCGGTGCTCTTTCCGAAAGAGATGACACCCAGAAGGTATTCGATGCCCTGAACGATCCCGCAAAGCATGTCATCGTGCAGACTGCTCCCGCAGTCAGAGTCGGTCTTGGTGAAGAATTCGGCTATGAAATGGGTACTGTTGTGACCGGCAAGCTTGTTGCTGCTCTTAAGGCACTCGGCTTTGACGGTGTGTTCGACACCAACTTCAGCGCTGACCTTACCATCATGGAAGAAGCTACCGAATTCCTCGGCAGATACACCAAGAAGGAAAATCTTCCGCTTATCACATCCTGCTCCCCCGGTTGGATCAAATATTGCGAAACCTATTATCCCGAATTCATCCCCAATCTTTCTTCCTGCAAATCTCCCCAGGGTATGTTCGGTTCGGTTGCAAAGACCTACTACGCAGAAAAGATGGGCATTGACCCCAAAGACATTTATGTGGTCAGCGTAATGCCCTGTACTGCAAAGAAGTTTGAAGCTGAAAGAAGAGAAAGCACAGCTGTTGAAGGTCTTGCCGACATCGATGCAGTTATCACTGTTCGTGAACTTGCAAGAATGATCAAAAAGGCAGGCATTCTGTTCAGAGAACTTCCCGACGCACAGTATGACGCTCCCTTCGGTCTCGGTTCGGGTGCCGGCACCATCTTCGGTGCTACCGGCGGTGTTATGGAAGCTGCTCTTCGTACCGCTTACGAAGTTCTGACCAAGGAAGAACTCACGGCACTTGATTTCCACGATGTCCGCGGCGTTGCAGGTATCAAAGAAGCAACCTACACCATCGCAGGCAACGAAATCAGAGTTGCTGTTGTTTCCGGCACTGCCAATGCAGGCAAGCTGCTTGAAATGATCAAGAACGGCGAAAAGACCTACGATTTCATTGAAATCATGGCTTGCCCCGGCGGTTGCGTAAACGGCGGCGGTCAGCCCATTCAGCCCGCATCTGTTCACAACTTCCGTGACATCAGAGCAGAACGCGCCGCAGGTCTGTATGCAGACGACAAGGCTCTTCCCGTTCGCAAATCTCACGAAAATCCCGATGTTAAGGCGATTTATGACGAATTCTTCGGTGAACCCAACAGCCACAAGGCACACGAAATTCTGCACACTTCTTACGTTGCACGTAAAAAGTATTGAGAATAAAATGAAGGAGGATTCGCATGAATCCTCCTTTTTCCACATCAGAGAGTTAAAAGACCTGCAAACCGAAGGTTGCAGGTCTTTTGTTTATTCCAATTCTTTCATTTTTGTAACAAATGTTGCAATTATTTCTTCACAAGCATTTTCGCTGATGTTGTTTTCACCCTTCATCAAAGCAAAGAATGCAATCGTTAACAAAGAACCGACTCTGTAGGCCGCAAACACTTCCCTTTCGACACTTACAATCCGTTTTGACTTGGCATAATAGGCGGAAAATTCAGCAAGATAAAAAGCCATCAGCCCGTCATATATAAGGTGAATAGCATCTGTATCCGGCTTGAGATTGTCGGCATTCACTTCTGTCATAAAACGCAGAAATGCATACACCTCGCGCACACAGTCTTCAAGAATGGTGGCAGCATTGGCCTTTTCCCTGCCGGTGCGTTCCAGACGCATTTCACGCACTTTTTGTCCGATGCAGTAAAATACAAAGTCCTTACGGTCATTAAAATGCTTATAAAAAGTGGCACGGTTTATTTGCGCCGCATCACAAATGTCGGTTATGCTTAAGTTTTCAATCAAATCATCGGAAATCAACTCGAAAAATGTTTCATAAAGTTTTCTGTTTGTGCGAATAAACCGCAGATCCTCTTTTCTTGCCATTTCTCTTGTCCCTCTTTATGCGGATAGAATATTATTATTTTACACCACTATCTTTTTTTTGTCAATGTCCGAAATCAACAAATCAATACCGTTTTGTCGATAAAACAAGGAGATTGTCCACAAAAAATGAACAATCTCCTTATTATTGTTAATATTTTTTATTTGGCCAAGGAACCGACAAGCAGCATATAACCGCCGATCTGTGCGCCGAATTCGGGAGCACCTTCCATGATGATTTTACCTGCCTTGGTAGCTTCGAGCATGTCGTCAATGGACATCAGCGTACCGAGAGCAGCATCGAGATCACGGAATTTGAGGGTGAAGAAAGGCATTGCGCGCTTGTATTCGCCCTTGCCGGAACGGGATTTACCTGCTTTAACGCGGATGAATGCGCTGACGGTGGGTTCGCCCTGCACTGCGAAAGCATACACACGGTCGGGGCTCTTGAGTGCCCATTCGTGCACTTCTTCGTGTCCGTTCTTGTTGAGCTGGCTGATACCTGCACTCAGAAGATAGAAGTAGCACTTGACAAGCAGACGCTTGGTGTCTTCATCTTCGGGCGGGGTTTCAAGTCCGAGCAGGTTTGCCATTTTCAGCAATGCAGCCATGAAAGCGGCAAATGCGGCAGGATGTTTGGTAACACCCTTCATTTTGGGCAGGGTTGCGGGGCCGATTTTGCCCTTAAAGAATGCGTTGAGTGCTTCAACACTCTTGAATTCAAGTTCGACCATGGGTCTGGGTTCGATTTTGGGATGAATCTTCCATTCGTCACCGTTGACCACAAAGTGAATTGCATACTTGCCGCCCGGTGCTTCGGGAGCAAGACAGCTTACCTGATAAACGCAGTGGACGTTTTTGAACATCTTATTGATATTCGGAACGTCAGCGGCGATGACCTTCAAAAGCGGCAAAGCAGCATTCAGAAATATCTTATTGGTTAAGAAGGCTTCTCTATCTGCCATTGAATCTCTTTCCTTTCGTATGGAATGAGGGATGCTTACATTTCGTCATCCCAGTTGTCGTCTTCTTCGAAGTCCTTCTTCATGACTTCTCTGACAGCTTCAATGATGCCGTTTGCATCAATGCCGAGGTCAGCCATGATATCCTCATGCAGGCCGATGGGAGCAAACTTATCATTTGCGCCGAGCTTCTTGAATGCACAGCCCTTACCGGATTCAACAACAACTTCAGCAACAGCAGAGCCGAGACCGCCGATGATGCTGTGATCTTCAACAGTGATGATGCGGCGGGTATCCATAACAGCCTTAAGGATGGCTTCCTTGTCAAGGGGCTTAATGGTGTGCATATTGATAACACGAACCTTTAAGCCTTCTGCCTTTTCAAGGAAATCAGCAGCCTGAACAGCCTGGAATACGCAGGAACCGCAAGCAATAACGGTGATATCGGTACCTTCGTGTACGGTAACAGCCTTGCCGATTTCAAAACCGTAGTCGCTGTTTTCATACAGAACACGGTCAAAACCGCGGTTGATACGGATGTAGAACGGGCCGGGGGTTGCATAAGCGGCCTTAACTGCGTTATAGGTTTCATAACCGTCAGCGGGAACGATAACGGTCAGATTCGGAATGGAACGGGTAACAGCAAGGTCGCAGATTGCATGGTGGGTGGAACCTGCCTGACCGAAAGAAGTACCCGAATGGGTTGCGATAACCTTTGCATTGACATTCTGATAGCAAAGGTCAGTGTGCAGCTGGTCTGCCGCACGGAAGGATGCAAACTGAGAGAATGTGGAAAGGAACGGCACAAGCCCTGCTCTTGCCATACCTGCGGCAACACCGAACATATCCTGTTCAGCAATACCGACGTTAAAGAATCTGTCGGGGAATTCCTTCATGAAATCACCGATCTTGGTGGACTTTGCAAGGTCCGCAGTCAGCGCAACAACATCATTGTGCTCTCTGCCGAGTTCCACGAGTGCCTGTCCGTAAATTTCGGATGTGGAAAGCTGTGTGGATTCAATTGCAGTATAGGTCATTCCGCCTGCCATAGCTTATGCACCCTCCTTTTCTGCGCGTGCAACACGCTTCTTATAAGTTTCGGCAAGAGCCTTCTTGCCTCTTTCGTAACGATCATCGTCAAATGCACCGTAGTGCCATGTATAATCGTCTTCAATGAAATCGATACCGCAACCCTTGAGAGTATTGCAGACGATCATGACGGGCTGTGTGCCGCCGTTCTTGTGGTTTTCATATGCAAAGTCAATGGCTTCGCAGAGTTCTTTGATATTGTTGCCGTCGATTTCTTTAACGATAAAGCCGAAAGCAGTCCATTTATCACAGAAGGGTTCAAGATTCTTGACATCTTCCGTTCTGCCGTCGATCATGCACTTATTGCGGTCAACAAAAGAAATAAGATTGGTTACTTTGTAATGAGCCGCTGTCATGGCAGCTTCCCAGTTGGAACCTTCGTCGCATTCGCCGTCGCCGAGAACGCAGAAGGTCATGTAATCCTTACCGGTGACACGGGCAGCAAGAGCCGTACCGACGGCAATGGAAAGACCGTGACCGAGAGAACCGGTGGAAGCATCCGCACCGACAACTTTATTGGAGTCAAGGTGCATACCCATCTTGGAACCGGAAAGGTTGAAAGTTTTGAGCATTTCCTTGTCATTAAAACCGAGATCGCAGAGTACGGGCGCATAAGCAACTGCCGCATGGCCCTTACTGAGAATGAAGCGGTCGCGATCTGCCCACTGGGGATCATCAACCTTAATGTTCATATACTTGTAGTAGCAAACGGTCATGATGTCAAGAACACTCATACCGCCGCCGATGTGTCCGCTACCGGCCCAATAAGTGGTGTCAAGCGTCAGATTACGAAGCTCGTCAACCTTCTTTTCAAGAGCCAGCCATTCGGCCTTTGAAAGAGACATAGAATATTCCTCCTAATAAATATTTATCAAGGGGCGGCTGCGTGGGGCAACCGCCGATTTACCAAACAAATTACTGATACTTCGGTCTGATTGCGTGGAAGGCATCTTCTGCAACCTCAATGGTGCGCTTGATGTCTTCTTCGGTCAGAGAAGCATTGATGAAGTGGTTGTGGTGAGAGGTCAGGTAAATTCCTCTGTGAACCATTTCCTGTACCCAATCCTGATGGATCAGCAGGCTGTCGTCATCTGCAAGACGCAGATAGAACAAGGACGGTTCACCCGATACGACCATGTGGAAACCGTTGTTCGCAGCTGCAGCCTTGAGGCCTTCGGTCAGCATAAGACCTCTTTCACGGAACAGTTTGGGCGCATTGAGTTCTTTCATTTTATTGATACAAGCAATACCTGCCGCAAAGGGAACTGCACTCATCCAATAAGAACCTGTGTAGCTCAGGCCACTCATGGCAGATTTCAGGAATTCCTTACCGCAAAGGCAGGAAACGTTCCAGCCGTTTGCAAGAGCCTTACAGAAGCAGATCATGTCAGCTTCAAAGCCGTAATAATGGTCGGAACCTGCCGTATCAAGACGGAAACCAGCACGGACGTCGTCCACAATGAGAACGATACCCTTTTCGGTGCAGAGTTTGCGGACTTTCTGCCAATAACCGTCAGCAGGAAGTACGTTGTCAACAAAGTTGCCGTGCATATAAGGTGTGGAAATGAAAGCTGCGATTTCGCCTTCATTTTCAGCGACGAGTTTTTCGAGCGCTTCATAGTCGTTCCAGTCAACATACAGGTTGTTGGCGACGTCCTCGGGGATAACGCCGGGATAGTCAACCTTCTGTGTCCACATGGAAACACCGTGATAGAAACCGTTGACGAAGATGATCTTCTTGCGGTGGGTATGTGCACGTGCACACATGATAGCACCCTGGGTGGTATCATTACCGTTCTTCATGAAGAATGCCCAGTCTGCAGATGCAACGGTATCAACCATGAGCTCTGCAAACTCAACGATCTTTGTGGACGGAGTTGTCACGCAGTTTTCGAGCTTCATCTGTGCCATGGCGGCAGCATCAACATCGGGGTCATTGTAACCGAGAACGTTAGGGCCGTATGCGCACATATAGTCGATAAACTTATTGCCATCAACGTCCCAGAAATAGGAGCCCTGGGCTTTTTCGGTGAAGAACGGCCAGGATGTGGGAGGAATCCAGCAACCTTCAGCAGGACCCTGGTGGCCGTAAAGACCGGACGGAATTACCTTGCAGGCTCTTTCAAAGAGTGCATGGCTTTTATCATAATTATAATGTTTTGATGCCATCTTTTTTGTCCTCCTTATGCAAGATAGAGAGCAACACGATCGAGAATACGGTTGATGTTATCGACCATGGAGATCATGCCGCCCATGATGATGGTTCCCTGACCGATGCAGGCAACAGCATTGACATTGCCGTCAAACAGATCTCTGGCAAGACGCATGCCGGTGAATTCCATGATTGCACGGTAATTTTCGGGAGCCTTCTTGATGGTGATCATGCGGTGGTTGCAGACACGGATGGTGGCTGCGGGACCGCCGGAGATGGCAACCTTGATGTCGCCGTCCACGATGTGATCTGCACTGAACTTACCGATTTCATCGTTGTTACCGATCTGGGAAAGGGCAACGGTGATGGTATAGAACATCAGAGAAGTGCTGATTTCAAAGAAGCGGTCATCCTTGAGATCTTCGGGATCGGGACGCATATATTTGCTCAGAAGATCCGTCAGCGGAATAAAGCTCTTGAGCAGGAAGCCGATGTGGGTGAATCCCTTGCAGGGGATCGGAGTGACGGTGCCGTCGATCATGCCGTTAAATTTATCGCAGGAGCCGAACGGAAGCAGAATGTCACACTTGTCAACACCGTCGGTCATGCGGCAGTAGCCGTTTTTGAAGGTCAGTGTTGCACTCGGGCCGCCCTTGACGATCATACCGATCGAAAGCGGCTTTTTGTTCTTAAGCAGTGCTCTTGCCTGCGGATCGAGTTCGCAGAGATTTTCGAGCGTACCGAGAACGGCATACATGTTGATATATGCCAGGGTTTTTGCATCTGTCAAATTCATATTAGCCAAAATGCATTCCTCCTAAACTATTAACGGATACAAATCCGCATTATTTCTTATCTATTTTACCAAAAGAAACACCGCATGTCAATTAACATTTTATGAATATCGCCAATAAGAAAAAGTTCGTAAAATTGAACAGTTTTCCGCTGTTACTTTCAAGCACATTGACGAAAAAAGCCGTCCGGGGAAATCCCCGAACGGACAAATAGGCAGAAATTTAATCGTTGTAAAGGCTTTGGCTCTGCAATTTTTTTTCGTCACTCGGTGCGGCAGTGGGTTCTTCTTTGCCCTGTGCCGTAAACACAATGGACTTGATTGCATCGATGATATAATTGATAAAATCAGAAATTTCGGAAAGATAACCCAAAAGAACTTCAAACATGAAAAACACTCACTTTCATAATGTTGTAACACATGTAATGTTATCACAATTTTATGAACAGTCTGTGAATGCACAATGTCTTAAGTATGAAGAAGATACCTTGCAATACCAATTTTTTTCATAATCTTTTGGTTAAATTGCTGATTTTTATACAAATTAACATTTCATCTGCAACAATTTTTCAATTTTGTTTATTATTTTTTTTTCACAAACGCAGTTTTGTTCCCTTTACAGAAACGGGAACTTTTTGTATAATCATGTCAGCAAATACAGCAAGGCAAGAATCAGTTCTTCATCCGCATGTTCGGCATAGAGTAAAAAACAAACAGACAAAATCAAGGCTTTATCAGCGTCATCTGCCCGGATCCCCTTGCCGGCAAACAGTTTTGCAATGATATCGGAAGCATTTTCCTGCTTTTTACAACACTTGTGCGCATTTAGCGGTGCATTCTGCATTTTCGGGCATGAAGACGGATTTTCAGTATTTTGAGCAGTCTGTTCATCCACGGAAAACTGCCGTGCGGCATCCTCGGCGGCAGTTTTTGCTTTTTTGCGCATTTCACGAACACGTTGCACGGCTTCCTGTTGCATCTGTGAAAGCTGTGCATAAGAATAATCAGCCAAGCAAACCGCCCTCCCTGAGCATACGCATCATTTTCAGCACCCGCAGAATATTGACTGCCTCATCTACCTTACTGCGCCTTGTTTCATTCAACAAAGGTTTGAGCGCATACAAAAAATCGCTGCGGTTGTCTTTTTCATTCATTTTGCCGAAATAGCGCGACAATCCGCCGATCACTTTGGGATCCATCAGCGGATTATTGCCGCCGAACAATTCTGCCATGCCGCCGTTGTTGACAGAAGCACCGTCATTATTCTGCATATTTCCCAACAACTGCGAGGCAGTTTCCTGCAATTGTTTCATATCTTCATCACTCAATGAAGACAGCAGGTCATTCAGATCCATTTTTACCACCGTTGCCTTGCAGTTTTTTCAGAATTTCCATTGCTTGCGGCGTTTGCAGAAGCTGCTGTGCGGTATCGCGATCGGAAAGCGCCTTTGTGAACAATGCCTTTTGCTCGGCGGAGAGTGAATTGACCATACGGTCTTTTACTCCTTGTTCATTTGCCTGCGACTTTCCTGCCAGCATTTGCAAAAGTGCATCAATGCGGTTATCCTGCAAAATGATCCCTCCCCGAATATTGATATATAAAATACCTATGAAAGAGGACAACAGATTATGCGTTTACTTGTATTATCGGATTCCCATTCAAGAAAAGAACGCCTTGCAAATATTCTGGCAACGGAGCCGATGGCTGATGCAGTTTTTCACCTCGGTGACGGTGCTGCCGACATGATTTTTTTGCAGGATACCGACCCGCGCACATTCTTTTTGCTGCGCGGCAACTGCGATTCCGCATTTCGGGAAGAACTGAAGGACACCGAAACCGTCACATTTGAAAACACCCGCATTTTTGCAACACACGGCCATCTTTATAATGTAAAATTCGGGTTGGATAAAATCGGGCTCGTTGCCGGCATGCAGAATATGCAGCTGGTTCTGTTTGGCCATACACACAATCCCACCGTTCATTACGAAAACGGAATTCATTTTTTTAACCCCGGTTCGGTTGCGGAAGGATTTTACGGTTGCGTGGATATCACACAAAAGGGAATTATTTGTTTGCACAAAGAAATCAAAATGTAACAAATATTTAACAATATTTGTGTGTTTTGTTATTGAAAACAAGCGCAGAGTGTGGTATTATTTATAATGTATAATTTTATTATGGAGGCTTTTGTACTATGGACACTCGTTTTGCAATTACCGATTACCATGACACTACGGCTGTCAACAAAGCACTTGACGAACTGATTGCCAAACCGATTTACTCGGTCAGCAAAGAAGCTCTTGCTGCTTATGTTGACAACTATTTCGAAGCAAAGTGTGCAACTTCCAAGGCAATGATCTCAGAAGCCCGCCAAGTTATCCCCGGCGGCGTTCAGCACAACCTTGCGTTCAACTATCCGTTCCCGCTTGTATTCACTAAAGCACAAGACTGCTTCCTGTATGACATCGACGGCAACAAGTATTTCGACTTCCTGCAGGCAGGCGGCCCGACCGTTCTCGGCTCCAACCCGCCCCAGATTCGTGAACAGGTTATCGACCTTTTGAACACCTGTGGTCCTTCCACCGGTCTGTTCCATGAATTTGAATACAAACTTGCAAAGAAGATCTCCGATTCCGTTGAAACGGTTCAGATGTTCCGTATGCAGGGTTCCGGCACAGAAGCTTGCATGACAGCAGTTCGTGTTGCTCGTCTTGCAACAGGCAAAAAGAATATCATTAAAATGGGTGGTGCCTACCACGGTTGGTCTGACCAGCTCGGTTACGGCATTCGTGTTCCCGGCTCCAAATTCACACAGGCAAACGGCGTTCCGCTTTACTTGTTCAAGCATACGCAGGAATTTTTCCCCAATGACCTGGAAGACCTCGAAAGAAAACTCAGAGCAAACATGTTTAGAGGCGGCACGGCTGCTGTCTTTATTGAACCGGTCGGTCCCGAAAGCGGTACCACTCCGCTTGATTTCGACTTCAACAAAGGTGTTGAAAGACTTTGCCGCAAATACGGCGCACTGCTTATCTTCGATGAAGTCGTCACCGGCTTCCGTATCGGCATGGCAGGTGCCCAGGGTTACTTCGGTGTATCTCCCGACCTGACCATTTTCGGCAAGGTTATCGCAGGCGGCTATCCGGGTGCAGGCGGCGTCGGCGGCAAGAAGGAATACATGAAGTATCTCGGTGCCGGTCTTGATGATTCCGGCATGAAGATTAAAAAGGCATTTACCGGCGGCACCATGACTGCCAATCCGCTTTCCTGCTGTGCAGGTTACTACACCCTCGAAGAAATCGACCGCACCAATGCTTGCCAGAAGGCAGGTCAGATGGGCGACCGTCTTACCAAGGGCTTGCAGGAACTCATCCGCAAATACAACCTTCCCTTCGTAGCATACAATGAAGGCTCCATCTGCCATCTTGAAACCGTCGGAACCATGCACTTCTCCATCAACTGGAAGAAGCCGTGGACCATCCCCGGTGTCATCAAGGCAACCGATGCACGCAAGGCTGAAATGACCCACATGGGTGCTGCTTACATGGCAGAAGGTCTTGTTACTCTTGCAGGCAGCCGTCTGTATACCAGCGCTGCTTACACACCCGAACTCATTGACGAAGCACTGACCAGATTCGACAAGGTCTTTGCAACGGTTGAACTTCTCAACAAATAAGAGGTAAAACAATGGATATTCTCGAAGCAAAATTGGCTGTCATAGAAGCCGGCAAACAGCTCGTCAAGTGCGGTCTCATTGCCCGCACTTGGGGCAATGTCAGCTGCCGTGTCAGCGACACACATTTTGTAATTACCCCCAGCGGACGGGAATACAACGCATTGACCCCCGATGAAATCGTTCTTGTGAGCATTGCAGACTGCACCTATGACGGCGACATCAAACCCTCGTCCGAAAAGGGCATTCATGCTTCTTGCTACAGACTTCGCCCCGAATGCAATTTCGTGATTCACACCCACCAGCTGTATGCCTCCATGGCAGGTCTTGCAGGGCTTGACATTCAGGTTAAAGATGAAAAGAGTGCAGCCATTCTCGGCTCCTGCATTCCTTCCGCAGCCTACGGTCTGCCCGGCACAGGGAAGCTTAAAAAGGGTGTCAGCGATGCCATTGCCCGTTCGGACGGCAATGCCGCATTGATGCTGCATCACGGTGCTGTTTGCCTGGGCACGGACATGGACAACGCATTCAGCGTGGCCATGGAACTTGAAGAAGTCTGCAAGCAGTTCCTGCTTGACCGTTATGCAACGCTCACCGGTAACACGGCAGACGGTTTCGCATCGTTGAGCAACTACATTGCCGAAACGCTGAAAAAGGGCGATGTTAAAGCGGCAGACTTTCCCGCCTTCATCTCTGAACGTGAGGGTGACACCATGCTGATGACGCCCGCAGACGGCGGTGACAGTGTAAGAATCCGTCTTTGCGACGGCACTCCGCTTGACACGGGTGCAAAATATCCCGCTTCCGCCGAACTGCATCTTACCGTTTACAACAAACGCGAAGATGTCAACGCCATTATCCACAACAAACAGGAAGATGTGGTTGCCGTTTCTTCCATCGGCAAAACCGTTAAGCCCTTCCTTGATGACTTTGCACAGATCGTCGGCGTTACCGCACGATGTGCTACTTTTGACCCGAACAACACACAGAAAACGGCGAAGAAGGTTGTTAAAAAGCTCAAGGGGCGCAATGCGGTTCTGCTGAAAGACAACGGCGCGCTTTGTGCAGGTTCCGGCATGAGCGATGCACAGGCTATTGAAATGGTGGCCGAAAAAGGCTGTCAGTCTTTTGTGGCAGCAAACATTTTAGATATGGGGAAATCAGCCATTAAGGGCTATGAATGTGCTTTGATGCGTCTTGTTTACAAGATGAAATATTCAAAGCAGGCAGAGAAATAATTGCCACATCGGCACCGCAGCCCGTTTGCGGTTGCGGTGCCGCAATATTTTTGAAGCAGGGAGAGAAAATAATATGGCAGAAGAAAGAAAAGCCGAATACAAAAATGCCGTGCGTTCCAGACAATTGATTAAAAATGCTTATGTCGCTTTGCTGAATGAAAAGGATGTAAACAAAATCACGGTTACGGATATCATCGGCAGAGCAGGCATTTCCCGCGGCACATTTTATGCACATTATGCAGATGTGCGAGATCTTTATGCAAGACTCGAGCAGGATGCAATCAGAACCATTCTCACAGTTATTGAAGAAACCGGCATTTTCAATTTTTATGAAAATCCGCTTCCCACGCTTGAGTCCAACTTGCGCATTCTTGAAAGGAACAAAGAATATTACCGCCTTCTGCTCACCTCCTGTGTAGGATGCAGTTTTGTTCAGAAGCTCAGCGATGACTTCGCAACCCGTTTTGTTCCTCTCTTTATGGAACGATTCAGCAACATCAATGCAGAAGTCTTCCGCAGTTACATCAGTTTTGCATCCAGCGGCGTGCGCGGCATGATTTTCCGTTGGCTTGACGGCACGCTGAAACTGTCCGCACCGCAGTGCGCACAGCTGATGGCAGACATGCTTTTAGGCGCAAAACCCTCTGAACTGAAAAATGATTAAACCGCACCACATATGGGGCTGTTGCATTTAGCACAGACCAAAAAGCAAAATAAAAAAAACAGGTATTTTCAAGTGTGCACATTTCATAGCTTGAAAGTACCTGTTTTTTGATTCGAAGCATACAATTTTGAAATTGTAAGAAGATTGTTTTGCTTTTTTAGTCGTTTTTTCACCCACTCGGAGTATCCGCATACGCCGTCGGGGTGAAAAAACGCCTTCTGCATCTAAATGCAACAGCCCCTTTTTTACGAAATAAATCCTGCACCACTTCTTCCCTTTCACATAGTATGAATTGAGGGCACGAAGGGAGGGAAAAAGATGAACTTTCTGGGCAACAACTGCTGGATCATTCTTCTGATCGTTATCATTCTTCTCGGTTCGGACGGTTGCGGTTGCAACGGCTGCAGCACTGTCAACTCCTGTGGTTGCAACAACGGTTGCGGTTGCAACTAAATAATGTAGCATAACCAAAAGGCACCCCGGTAAAAAACCGGGGTGTCGATTTGTTTTTTGCTGCCGCACATCACCCTCCTGAGCATATCTTTTTTCGCCTGCGGCAATGTGCGCACGCCCTAAAAAATACTTGCAGTATTTTTTTGCGTATGGTATAATAATAAATCCTGCAGAATATTTTTTAATATTTACTTTTCGGAGGTTTTATATATGAGCAAAAACGGTGCTGTTATCCTCGCGGGCGGTCAGGGAACCAGAATGCGTTCGGATAAACCGAAGGTCATGGCACAGGTATTGTTCAAGCCGATGATCGATTGGGTCATTGATGCGGCAAAGATGGCAGATATTGAAGATATATGTGTGGTCACCGGCTACGGTGCCCAACTGTTGGAAGCACACCTGAACGGAAAAACGCAGACCGTGCATCAGGCACAACAGCTCGGCACAGGCCATGCCGTGATGCAGGCAAAGGATTTTATTGCAGACCACACAGGCGGCAATATTCTGATTTTAAACGGCGATGCACCCTTTGCAGATGCCAAAACCATCCGCGATGCACTCGCACAACATGAAAACGGAACCTGCGTGCAGACCGTTATTTCCGCTTGTGTCAACAATCCTTACGGTTACGGCAGAATCGTGCGCGATGAAAACGGCAACTTCCTTTGCATCACGGAAGAAGCAAGTGCCGACGAGGAAATTAAAAAAATCAACGAAATCAATTCAGGTGCCATGTGGTTTGATGCCGACACGCTCATTGATGTGCTCGGCAAACTGAAAAACGACAACTCCAAAGGCGAATATTACATCACCGACACGGTGGATATTCTGCTGGGCGAAGGCAAAAAAGTAACGGCGTTCACTTCCGGTAATCCCGACACCGTGCTCGGTGCCAACACAAGAGTACAACTGCATGAGCTCAACGAAATTGCAAGGCAGAAAGCACTTGAAAAATTCATGCTCGACGGTGTGGACATTCCCTTTGCGGACGGGGTGATCATCACCCCCGACTGCAAAATCGGCACAGACACGCAAATCTTGCCCGGTACGATCATCAAAAACGGCTGTGTGATCGGCAAAAATTGCCTGATCGGTCCGCATTCGCTCATTGATGATTGCAGAATCGGCAACGGCTGCATTGTCAACCGTGTACAGGCCGAAAACAGCGTGATTGAAGACGGTGCGGATTTGGGTCCGTTCATGCACGTGCGTCCGAATTCTCACATCGGCAAAAATGTGCATTGCGGAAACTTCACGGAAGTCAAGAATTCGACAATCGGCGAAAAAACAAGCATTTCGCACCTGACTTATGTGGGTGATTCCGATGTGGGCAGCGGTGTCAATTTCGGTTGCGGCACGGTCACCAGCAATTATGACGGACTGAACAAATATCGCACGGTGATTGAAGACAATTGCTTTATCGGTTGCAACACAAACCTGATTGCACCCGTAAAAGTGGGTAAAAATGCCTATACGGCGGCAGGATCGACCATTACGCAGGATGTTCCGCCGCTGAACCTTGCCATTGCAAGAGAAAGACAAACAAATAAGGAGGGCTGGGTCGAAAAGACCGGCCGCAAGAAATAAAAAATGGCTTTTTTCAAGAAAAAAACTGTAAGTTCCGCCATGGCGGTCGGCAAGCCCGAATTCATCATTGCAGGCTTGGGAAATCCCGGCAAGCAATATGAACTGACCCACCACAACGCGGGTTTTTTGTGCATGGATATCCTTTGCAACAAGCTCGGCGTGCGTTGCGACAAGGTAAAATGGCAAGCGCTGGTGACAACGGCAGTGGTCAACGGCCACCCTTGCCTTCTGATGCGCCCGCAGACCTACATGAACAACTCGGGCAATGCCATTAAACAGGCGGCTGATTTTTACAAAATCCCGCCCGAAAAAATCATTGTTCTGTTTGATGATATTTCCATTCCCTTCGGCACACTGCGCATCCGCAAAAAAGGCAGTGCAGGCGGTCACAACGGCATTAAGAGCATTATTTACCAGCTGAACAGCGACCAATTTCCGCGCATCAAGCTCGGCATCGGAGAACGTGCCAATGCCGATGATGATTTAAAAGATTATGTTTTGAGCAAGTTCTCAAAAGAGCAATGCGAAGCCCTCAAAAAGTCGTTTGACAGAGCCGTCTGCGCACTGGAACTGATGGTGGACGGCGACTTGGACGGAGCTATGAACAAATACAACGGATGAAAGGACAAACCTTATGAACAGGCTGAAAACCACACTCGGCACACTCTGCGCCGTGTTTGCAACCATTCTTTTGCTTGCGGCTTCGTTGCTGATGGTCAACACCTTTGTGGGCGGTGAAGCAGGTTTCTTTTTTGAGCCGGACTCGGCTTTGGGCGGCATTGCTAAAATTCTTGCGCTGTTCTTCCCTTTCCTTTCCACTTTTTTCTGCTTTTTACTCGGTCTTATTTTCGGCAAATACAAACTTCCCTTTGCGTTTGCGGGGGCTGTGGGCGTGCTCGGTGTAACCCATGTGATCGCGCCGTTCATTACGCAATTCATTTTCACCCAGGCGGCAGGCAATGCCTTCACGCGCTTTGTGCAAGCATTTTTCACGGTGCTTGCCATGCCCGCTGTGAGTATTCCCTATGCGTTCAATGAAGCTGTTAATTTCTTTTTAACAGACTTTTCAGGCAGCCGCATCATGGTGTTTGCGGCCACCTTCCTCACCTTTGCCGCCCCCGTGCTGCTGACGGCAGGATTTTTGCTCGGTGATGCGGCACGCAAAAAACAATCCCTGCAAAAGGAGATTCCCGCATGAGTTGTTTTGCACAGCTTCTGCACGATTGTCCCGAATACAACAACATTCGGACCGACATTGAAAAAAAGAAACTTCCCATGGGTGTCATCGGCTTGCCCCCCGCGCCGAAAGCACACCTGATTCATGCGCTTTGCGACGACACCGGCCGCAAGGCGTTTGTTGTGATGCCCGATGAAGCATCCGCCGTGAAGCTGTGCGCAGACCTTGTGACCTTCGGCACCAATGCCGTGTTGTATCCTGCAAGGGATTTCCGTTTTTACACCGCCGAAAGCGTTTCCAGAGAACTTGAACAAAAACGTATCGGTGCGCTGACTACATTTTTGAACAAAGAGTGTGATGTGCTTGTTTTTTCCGCAGAAGCTGCAGTGCAAAACACCATTCCGCCCGCAGAACTCAAGAAGCGCAGTCTGTGCCTGAAACAGGGTGCGCAGATTGACCCGCAAAGCATACTTTATGCCCTTTTGGGTGCGGGTTACAGTGCAAGTGACCTCGTGGAGGGTCCCGGTCAGTTTGCTTCCCGCGGGGGATTGCTCGACTTTTTCCCGCCCGGTAGCGAAAACCCCATCCGCATTGAATTCTGGGGCGATGAAATCGACTCCCTGTCATATTTTGATGCGCAAAGCCAACGCCGTGGTGACCCCGCAGACGAAATCCGCATCACCCCGTCCACGGAAGTGCTGTATGATTCCAACATCGAATTCGGTGCAAAAATCGAAACGTTAGCAAACAGTTTGCGCGGCAAAAGCAATGCAACCGCAAAAGAAAACTTAATGAAAGATGCAGAATTGCTCAAAGCGGATGTGCGACTCGCGTGTGCAGACAAATACCTGCCCCTTGCCTATGAAAAAAGCGCAACCGTGCTTGATTACGCGGAGGATGCACTGCTGTTTGTGTGCGATTCGTTCAATGTAAAAGAAAAGGCAAATGCCGCAGTGAACCTGCTTCTTGAAGAAATCAGCGAGCTTTTTGAAGACGGCATTTTGTGCAAAGGGCTTGACGATTATTGCATTGATTTTAAAAAATTAGTGGGCATTTTTGAAGAAAAAGGTGCTGTTTATTTTGACAACTTCACCCGCGGCAGTTTTGATACCCCTGTAAAAGATTTAATTACATTCAACTGCTCGCAGGGTTCGGGCTGGGACGGTTCTTACCGACTGCTGACCGAAGATATTGAGCCGTTGCTTCATCGCGGATACACCGTTCTTGTGTTTGCGGGCACAGACAAAGCCGCCGAAGGGCTTTTTGACGAACTGGAAGAAGACAAATACAAGGCCGTTTTCCACCGCAAAACACCGCAGCTTCTGCAAAAAGGCTACATCAATGTGCTCACAGGTGCTATTTCTTACGGCATTGACTACCCGGGTGAAAAACTGCTGTTTGTCACCTACAGCCGCATGGCGGGCAAGGTGCAGAAAACGGTCAAGGCACGCAAAAAAATAAACCCGAATGCGTTCAACTCGCTGGATGAACTGCACAAAGGCGATTATGTGGTGCATGAAATCAACGGCATCGGTATTTTTGACGGAATCGAAAAGGTCGAAATGAACGGCTTTGTCAAGGATTACATCAAAATTCTGTATGCCAAAAACGATGTGCTGTATGTGCCTGTCACAAAACTCGACCTTGTCAGCAAATACATAGGCCCCCATGAAGAAGACGGAAAACGCACGGTCAAGATCAACCGTCTGGGTTCACCCGAATGGATGAAAACCAAATCCCGCGTCAAGGGTGCGGTCAAGGACATGGCAGAAAAACTTGTCAGACTTTATGCCCAAAGACAGAGCACATCCGGCTTTGCATTCTCGCCCGACATTGACATGCAAAGTGACTTTGAACGCCGTTTTGAATTTGACGAAACAGATGACCAGTTGCGTTGCATTTATGAAATCAAGGGTGATATGGAAAAGTCCTGCCCCATGGACAGATTGCTGTGCGGCGACGTCGGCTTCGGCAAAACGGAGGTGGCATTGCGCGCGGCATTCAAGTGTGCCGCCGACGGCAAACAATGTGCCATTCTGGTGCCGACAACCATTCTGGCATTGCAACACTACCGCACCATTTTAAGACGTTTTGAGGGATTCCCGATTTATGTGGATATGATTTCCCGATTCCGCACACCGAAACAACAAACGGAAATCAAAAAGAAACTTGCAGCAGGCAGTATTGATATTCTGGTCGGCACACACAAATTGCTCGGCAAAGAAATCAAATTTCGTGACCTCGGACTGCTCATCATTGACGAAGAACAACGTTTCGGTGTTGCACAAAAGGAAAAATTAAAAGAACTCTTCCCTGCCGTAGATGTGCTGACACTTTCCGCAACGCCCATTCCGCGTACGCTCAACATGGCACTCACAGGCATACGCGATATGTCCGTCATCGAAGAAGCACCGCTTGACCGCTTCCCCGTACAGACGTATGTTATTGAACATGACATGGGCATTCTTGAACAGGCGATATCAAAAGAGCTTCGCCGTGGCGGGCAGGTATTTTATCTTTACAACAAAACGAGCGACATCACCGTCAGAGCAAAACAACTGCAGGAACTGTTCCCCGATGCGGTGGTTGCCTACGGACACGGCAAAATGCCCGAAGAAACGCTTTCTGACATCTGGCGCAGAATGACCGAGGGCGAAATCGACATTCTTGTGTGCACCACCATCATCGAAACGGGTGTGGATGTGCCTAATGCAAACACGCTCATCATTGAAGATGCCGACAGGCTGGGGCTTGCACAGTTGCATCAGATCCGCGGCCGTGTGGGCAGATCGACCCGCCGTGCCAGCGCATACCTTACCTTCCGTAAGGATAAGGAACTCACCGAAATTGCAAGAAGACGACTCGATGCCATCCGCGAATACACGGAATTCGGTTCGGGCTTCCGCATTGCCATGCGCGATATGGAAATACGCGGCACGGGTAATCTCATCGGTGCGCAACAGCACGGGCATCTTGAATCGGTCGGTTATGATATGTTCATTAAGTTGCTTGCCGAAGCCATTGACGAGCAATCGGGCAATACACCCGTTGCAAAGCGCGATTGCCAGGTGGATATTCAGCTCAATGCGCACATTCCCGATCTTTATATTTCGTCATACCCGCAACGGCTTGCCGCCTACCGCCGCATTGCCGACATCCGCACACAGGACGATGCCATGGATGTAACGGACGAATTCATTGACCGTTACGGCGAACCGCCCGAAAGCGTTCTGGGGCTTATCAAAGTCGCATTGCTGAAAAATGCCTGCGCCGACAAGGGGATTTTTGAAATCACCCAACGCGGAAACAGCTTGCTGCTGTTTGTGGACAAAATCGAGCGCAATCTGCTCGCCGCACTCGCCGCACATCTGAAAGGCAGAGTGATGGCAAGCGCCGCCGGCAAGGCATATTTCTCGGTCAAGTTGCAAAGCAATGAAAACTCCATTCAGTGCCTTGAACAGATCGTTGCGGCATTGGAAACCATACAAGCGGAATAAAAAAGTGCTTTTGTAAAAAGTAAGGCATTGTAAAAACCGTCCCCGAAAGAGGACGGTTTTATCTTATGTTTGCCAGAATTTGCGGTCTAAACTGCGGTACTGCACGGCTTCAAAAATGTGATCTTCCGTCAGCAATTCCGCACCTTCAAGATCTGCAATGGTGCGCGCAACGTGCAAAACCTTGTCATACGCGCGTGCAGAAAGATTGAGCGTTTCAAACATTTCGTGCATCATGCGCTCGCCGGCATCCGTCAGCACGCAGAACTGCCGGGTTTGTGCGGGGGTCATGCGGGCATTGGTAAGTGTGGATGTGCCTGCAAATCGCTCTCGCTGAATGGCACGCACACGCTCGACCCGTTCTCGGATGGTTGCACTTGACTCCCCGGGGGTATTGTCACGCAGGTGCCTGTATTCCACAGGTTCGACTTCAATATGAATATCAATTCTGTCCAACAGCGGGCCCGAAACCTTGCCGATATAGCGTTCGGCGGAAAATTTGGTGCAGGTGCACTGCCTTTTCGGGTGGCCTTTATAGCCACAGGGACACGGGTTCATCGCCGCCACCAACATAACGGAACTCGGGTAAGTCAAGGTGCCGAACACGCGGGAAATGTGAATTTCGCCGTCTTCCAAAGGTTGGCGCATGATTTCCATTGCCTGACGGGAGAATTCGGGCAATTCGTCCAAAAACAGAACACCGTTATTTGCAAGCGAGATTTCGCCCGGTTTGGGCACAGCACCGCCGCCTGCAAGACCTGCGGCAGAAACGGAATGATGCGGTGAACGGAACGGGCGCTCGGTCAAAAGCCCTTGTTTGTCCTGCAATTCGCCTGCAATGGAATAAATTTTGGTGGTTTCGAGTGCTTCTTCAAAGGTAAGGTCGGGCAGAATGGACGGAATGCGTTTGGCAAGCATACTCTTGCCCGAACCGGGAGAGCCGATCATCAACAGATTGTGTCCTCCTGCCGCCGCAAGTTCAACGGCCCGCTTTGCATTTTCCTGCCCCTTCACATCGGCAAAATCAAGATATTCAGGCCGTTCTTGCATAGAATGAAAGCCTGTGTGTTCAATCGGCAACAACAGATCCGACCCGTTGAGGTGGGCAATCACCTCATCCACATGTTTGACGGCAAACACGTTGATGCCCTCCACCACCGCCGCTTCGCAAGCATTAGCGGCAGGAATGAAAACGGTGTGAAATCCCGATTCTTTCGCTTGCATAACCATGGGCAAAACCCCGTTGATGGGTCTGACACAGCCCGCCAGCGAAAGTTCCCCTGCAAATACAACACCTCGCAGATCTGCACGCAGTTGCTTGGTTGCTTTCAGCAGGGCAATAAAAATCGGCAAGTCATAAACCGGGCCTTCTTTTCGCACATCGGCAGGGGCAAGATTGACGGTAATATGCGTATTCGGAAAATCATAGCCGTTGTTTTTGATGGCGGAACGAACACGCTCACGCGATTCCGACACCGCCGTATCGGGCAATCCCACGATATCAAATTTGAATTTTGCAAAGCTGACATCCGCTTCCACTTCCACGGGAAACGTGTGCAATCCGAAATAACCGATTGAATTGACAACAACAGCCATTTTTTCACCGCCTTGATGAACATTTGTTCTTTTCTGTTTTTCATTATATTCTTTTCCAAAATCGTTGTCAAGAGTCAATTGCACTTGACAAAGTGAAAAAAGAGAAGCATAATAAAGTAAATACGCAAAAGGGGACCGTTTATGGCAACAAAGGTGAAGAGCCCTGCGCAATTACGCAAGATGCAGGCAAAACGGGAAAAGGAAATCAAAAAGTGGGAACGCGAGAAACAGAGACCCAAAAACAGATATTACCTTGTTTATCTTGTTTTTATCATCAGCCTGATTTATATTACGGACGAAGTCGCTTCGCAGATCGGCACATTGATGAAAACCGAAATTGCAAACGACCTGTTCGCGAAATACGGCGAAAGCTCGGTCGGACTTCTTGATATTCTGTCGATGGTGGTTGTGCCGTTTCAGGCGCTTGCCATTTTCTACAAACCCCTTGCTGACCGTTTCGGCAGAAAGATGTTTCTGATTATCAACACCTTCGGCATGAGTTTGTCGATGTTGGTCATATTCTTATCAAACAACATTGTGCTGTATGCCGTAGGTGCGTGCATTGTTCAGTTCTTCATCCCGCACGATATGCAGGTGGTTTACATCATGGAATCCGCCCCGAGCAAACACAGGGCAAGGATTTATTCATCCATCAAGTTCTTTGCCAATATGGGCGTTATGCTCGTGCCGCTGTTGCGCAGACTGCTGATGGAAGACGCTTCGCAGTGGCGAAATGTATATCTGATTCCCGCGATTGTCGGTCTTGTTGCCTGCGGTGTCGCTTTGTTCTTTGCAAGAGAAACGGATGCTTTCATTGATGCCAGACTCAAATATCTTCGCATGACCGACGAAGAACGCGAACAGGACAAGCTGCAAAAGAAAGTGGACAACGCACAGGGCGGTGTGATTCCCGCGCTGAAATTTGCATTCAAGCACAAGCAGCTGCGTTGGCTGTATATTGTCGGTGCACTTGCCAACATCGGCTTTATCACATCCATCAACTATCAGGTCATTCTGACCTACGGTTATGCGGAAAGCTACATCAATCAAGGCTTGTTCTCTGCCATGAGCGATACACTGATGGATGCCGTCAGCATCGGCCCCGTCACAACGGCATTGTTTATGTTCCCCGTCGGCTGTGCGGTTTCGCAGGTCATTATGGGATTTATATCCGACTCCAAGGGCAGAAAAGCCGCAGCATTGACCACGGCTTGCAACTGTCTGATTGCATTTTTGGGGTTCACCCTCGGTGCAAAGTTTGCATGGCATCCTTATCTTGTCGGTTTCCTGTGCGGTGCTTGCATCGGCAGTTACTACTCCACAAATGACGTTATCATTATGATGATCGGCGAATCAGCACCGACAAACCTGCGTTCTTCGATTATGTCAGCTGAATTCGTGGTGGTGGCACTCGGCGTTGTGGTGTCCTACGGAGTCAGTTTGCCCGTGCTGACCATTTTCGGAAATGCGGCTACATGGATCGTTGCCTTTGCACTGACCGTGCCCGGTTTTGCGGCGGCACTGATTGCCATGGCAAAGAAAACCCACGACACAACAGGCATCAACCTTGATACGGTAACGGGTTGCGAGTGGGATTAAACAGTAAGGATAAAGGAGCTGCAAAAAAAGAGCTCCTTTTTTGTTTGACCTGAGCTGTTTCTTTGACTGCTCAAACCGTATTGAAATTATGATTGCAATTTTTGTCGAAGAATGATATAATCATTTTCGGGCAAGGCAGACCTTAAACGGTAGGCGGTTACCTTCCGATATTCGGAGGGTGTCTTTTCCCTCCGGAAAGGAGGGATTTGCATGGTGACATGGGAAGAACTGATTGCATTATTAGGACTTCTTGTTGCAATTGCAGAGTTTGTTTTCATTGTGTGTAAACATATTTTTGAAACAAAAAAGAAATAACCGCCCCAATCCTTCCAAGATAAGCGGTTATTTCGTTTACTAAGGAAGGCTAACCGTCTATCGGTCTGCCTTGTTCATTTATATTATAGCAATATTTTTTCATTCTGTCAACACCTGTTTCCGGGTGTTTTTTATTTATCCTGTTCAAATTCAATGCCGGTATTATATTTTGCATTGTTAATGGCTTCTTTGTCGCAAATGGTTTTTTCAAGGTCGATATCATAACAATTTGCAATTGCCAACAGATAATACATACAATCCCGGATTTCCTCGTCGATCGTTCCCTTTACACCACTGTCGGCAGGTCTTTTCAGATCATGTCGGATTGCTTCTGCCAGTTCTCCGACCTCCCCCGTCAGTTTCAGAAAATAGTCTTTGGCAAGTTCGGGGTGATAATCCTTGGAGCGTATGTAATTCTGCAAATATTTTACTGTTGTTTTGCCGTCCATCGTGCTTCTCCTTTTCTTACAATGAGCGCAACGGAACAAGTTCGTCCGCATCGCATTGATTGGTCAGCAGTTTTCTATATTCTTCTTCGGGCATGGTGCTTGTGTTTCGCACGTGTGCGGAATAAACTTCCGTAATGCCGTCTTCATCGTCATAAATTGAGAAGCTGTCAAGGATTTCAAAAGATACTTTTACGATTTCTCCTTTTGTGTTCAGATAAGAATCCGTGTGCACTTCATTTAAATACTTTTCAATCTTTTCAAAGGATTCATCGGATGTTTCTGCCTGCACACAAAGAATACTGAACTCATAAAAACGTTCTTCGCGATCACCGACGGTATAGGTATACAATACTTTTACGCCGTATAACATTGTTTATTCCTCCGTTTTCCACAAATCAGGATCAAAGAAATACAACGGCTTCCAACTGCGTTGCGGGTCTGTGCCGACTCTTGCATAGCCGAATGCGGCTTCGTTGTTGCCGAGAAGCACTGCGTTGGTCATGTGTGCAAAGCCGTCTTTGTTTTCTGCATTTTCAATACCGATATGGTAATTTCCGCTTATCGGGACGGTGAAATTCATTTGCAGGTCCTGCCATTCGGTGTTGGAGAATTCTTTTGTGCAGATTGTTTTCTGCGTATCGAGATCGCGTACAAACATCTGCCACTTACCGCTGTCCGTTTTTACCTTTGCCCAGAAACAGCAGGGGGCTTCCTTGCGGACATACAAGCCCTGATACAAAGCCGTTTTTTTGTTTTCAACAGCTCGCACGCAGGCAAAATTCTTTTCATCCTCTCCGAAAACATCCTTCCCTATGGTGATCATGGCAGCATCGGGAAGATAAGACCAGAAGCAAAGATTGTCCGTGAAATCGCCGTTTTTAAAAAACGACGTGGAATGAAAATAATTCATATCCGTGATCTGCGTTTCAAAGAAATTGGGTTCAATGGCATCGATCACATTGTTTTCAAAACGCACATTTGTGACAGGCGGAAACCCGATTTTTGTGGTATAGGGATTGTAATTCCAGTTACCGAGGGTCTGAAAATGGTTGTCATGCACATACACATTGCGCACTTCCACTTTCGACTGATCGGGGCAGTCGATACCCCACAAAATCATGCCGAATGCCTTGCAATGGTCGGATTTCAGATCGCAATGATCCACTTCGATGTTCAGAGACGGTTGCGGATCGTCCGATGACCACCAACCGCCGCCGCGGGGATCTTTGTAGGACGAGAAAATATAAACCGAATCATCCCCCGTGTGCATTCTGCATCCTGTGATGCGGATGTTCTGACAGTTCATCAGGCAAATGCCGTCCCCATTACCGTAGCTCCATTTTTCAATCGTAACATTACGGATCAAACCGTTGTTGCTTGTAAACGGCATCATAGCATAGGAATGGTAATTGGTAATGGTGATGTCCGAAATTTCAAAATTGTGCGCACGGTAAAAGCCGATCGGGCAGATCTTCATGATTTTTTCGGGTTTATCGTCGGGCATCATGCAGACCGTGCCCTTCCCCGTGATTTTGAAATCATGCGTTCCCTCGGCACCAAACAGCAAGGGATAATTATAATACCACAAATGGCTCCACTTGATTTCAGGGCAGAGATTATGGCCGTAACCGGGGCGCTTGGGCGCATAATTACCGTCCTTATATTCAACATAATCATCGGGGTCGCTGCTCTGCAACAGCGTTGCACCGTCCTCAAAATGAAATTCCACAAAATCCCTCAAAAACAGATTACCGCTTAAAAAGGTTTTGCCTGCATCGAGTACAACCACACCGCCACCGTTGGCAAAAGCGGCATCGAGGGCAGACTGAATTGCCGCACGGTCATTTGTTTTACCGTCTGCTTTTGCGCAGAACGGCACATCGGTCACACGGTAAATATTATGCATGGTCATTCTCCTTTTTTTCTTTTCTCATAAGGTGCGGTGAACCCAAAGCAACGGTTGCAAGGGTTTTCATGTCTTCATTCGGCTGGTCGGTAATTGCTTGCGTTGTCAGCAGATCATCCATGCAGACCGTGCTGAGCAGCAAGGTGCTGTTTTTCTTAAACAGATTACAAATATATACAACTTCATTATATTTTGTTTGTTTTTCAAGTTCAACAGAAACAAAATCCGTATTTTCGGTTGCAAGATAAGCAAAAACCGGCTTGTCCTCATGTCCTTTGACGGGGGCAATGAAGCATTCCTCTCCCCTGTTATTTTCAATGGTGACGACAAAGCCGTCCGCATTTTTCTGTGCGGTGACGGCAAAGCCGCCCTGTGCAAACAAACGGAAAAAGCAAGCGGCAGTGTCTTCCACGGCGGGACAAATGCGAATGATTCCCTCATGGCTTTGCAGCAGAGAATCGTTGATTGCCTGCGCAAGAATGGGGCCTGTTTCAAAGTCAAAATGAATGAACGCATCCGTTCGCAAACGAGTGATTTCCCTGGTTTCGGTGTTGGTGATTTTATACCATGTCGGCGGTGCTTCGGCAATGGAACCGGGCTCTGCAATTTCGGCATTGAAGCCGTTGATAAAGCCCTGATTGCCTGCAAGCATGCCTCTTGCATTTTCGATAAGTTCAGTTGCTATGCCCATGCGTGCAAGATAGATGGGTAGCATATTCCAATGCCCGGTTTCTTCGCTTTTCTGATGCAGCATGAGCTGATTGATCAGGGCATCAAAATACGCATCTCCCTTGTTTTTAAGCCCCAGAAGCCCTGCAGGATACAGAAAGCTCAATTCAATATCGGGAAAGCCGTAGCCACGCAATTTACATTCGGGATTGCCGTACATTTTACGGACAGGCACACCGTTTCTGTAACCGATGGAGAACACTTTTTTTTCCCCGACAGGCGGCTTGCCCTTGCCGAGACCGAACAGGAAGCTTTCGCCGTCCCAGTCTTCCTCCAATAACAAATCCGCAAGCATCGGCTCGGGCAAGTGCTCAAGCACATCCGCAAGCTGCGCTTTCATTTCGCCCTGTGCATAAGGCAAAAAGGCAGTAAACAGCGTGCGGATCATTACAAGGTCGGTCAGGGTGTCGTCCGTCGGCTCGTTGCCTTCATAAGCGGTTGTGCCGTGCAGATGATAAAGTCCGTCGGACTCTTTTTGCAGAATGTCAAGATAAAACTCGGCAGCCCCTTGCATCATCGGCAAGGCATAGTCTTTCAGGAAGGCTTCATCCCCTGTATATCGCCAATGCTGCCACATCTGCATTGCCATCTGCGAAGCAGGTGTGCAGTTGTTGGAATCGTAATCCGCACCTCTGCCGTAGCGGTCGGTGACATCGTGAAAGAACGCACCTTTTCTTTTTTTGACAAGCTCTGCATAAAGATATGCCATGGAAAGCGAATTGCGGCGCAGATCGTAATAATTCTGTGCCAGGGCACCGTGCCCTGCGGCATCCAGCGGTGCATACATGTGCTGCAAATTATAGTGAAAATAATAGACCCACGGCACATAATCGTGATAAAATCCCCACAAGCCGCTTGTGAAATGCGGCGGATAAGCACCGCGGCTTTCGGAGTTCATGATGTAATAATACAGATAATATATATTTTCAAGGTAGTCGTCTTCAATTTTGATTTTCGAGGTGTTCCAGAAATCCGCCCATGCCTTTTTGTGGTCGAGATGCAGTTCTTCTTCCCCGATTTCGAGTGCGGCATCAAGGGCTTCGTCACATAGTTCTTTTGCTTCTTGTGTTGTTTCGGCAATACGCACGGTGAAAAACAAAGAAAAATCATGCGACTTCTCACACGGCAGGCAGATTGAAGCCGTATGGCGGTTTTTGCGCACACTGCGGTCAATCAAGGTATCGGTTGTGACGCAAAGACCGATGCAGAATTTGGTTGTGCCGAGATCCTGCGTGATATAAAGACGGTCATGCTCGGCAAAACCCTGTGTTCCGTCCAGACCGACCTCGGGCACAAATTTCTGCTGACAATACCACCGCCATAAGGTGCGGCTGCCCCAACGGGAAAGATTGATTTCGGGGGCAGTGCCGTCCTCACTTGTCAGCTGACAGCGAAGCACGGTCACATTCGTCCCGGCATCCGCAAAGGCGCGAAGATTCACACTGCCGAACGGGGTTTCATTTTGCAGATAAGCAGTGGCATCCGAAAGAGACAAGCGACAATCATGCTTTTGCTGATAAAGATATTCAAAAAGCGGCTCGGAAAAACGCACCACAATTTCGCCGCCGTGCTTGACACAGGTCAGGTTTTCTTCCCAACCCGAGCAATAGCAGCGGTCATCCCATGTGCAGCCGGGCGGCTGATCCTGCCAGAGATCGTTTTTGTTGATGTGAATATGTATGGCATCCTTTTCAAACCACAGCAATGCACCCGTGTCGCCGTCCCCCAAGGGGATGCCTGCGGTGGGGTGGTTGACGGGGGTGCCGAAATAAAGGTCATGCTTCGGCAGACGGGCGGTGGTTGAATCTGTCCATTTTTTCTGTTTGGGGTCAAAATATGTTGAAATCTTCATTTTTTACACCTGCTTTCTGCCGAAGAAGCGGTCCGTAAAGCGGTTGACTCGCTCGGTCATTTTCGGTAAAAGCTGCAAAGCATCCGCATCCCCGAAATAACCGTCAATCATGCAAAGGCTTTCGGCAAAGCAAAGCTCGTCATGAAACGGAAAATAGTGATCGAGTAAAAACAGTGTGTATTTTGTGAGGCGGTAGGTTGCAGCAATGTGTTCGGGGGCATTTTCATAGCATTCCACAGCGGCACTGTAACCGTTCTGCAAGGCTTCTGCAAAGCCCGGCAATGTATTTTCCTTTGCAAACAGAACGGTATAAACCTCATTGAAGCTGCTTTCGTAATCCCAACGGAAATGCCGGCGGTGGGCATCGTCTACTCCGACGGGCGAAATAAAAATCCCCTCGGTACGCATATCGTTCCAGAACGCAAACTGTCCGTGTGCATCACGGCAGTTTTTTTCCATGCCGTGAAAAATTTCGGCGGCATCATAGATTTTCTCTTTCGACAAATACCGGAACATATCATCACGGGTGTTGTGTGCCTCCCACACCCAGAACGGATGCGCAAGAACGGCAACACCACCTTGACCGTGAATTTTGTCGGCAATCCATTTGCGCCATGCAAAATCCGTTGCATTGATATTTTCAGGTAAAGTGTTTTTGTATTTTTCGGCAATTGCCGCTACTTCGGCGGTGCATTCTTCTTCATGCAGATTGAAATAGGTATTGAGTCCCACTCCGTTTTCAAACCGTGCGCCGACATTGACCGCATGAATATAGGCATTCGGCACATGTACCTCTTCGCCGTAAAAAAGGGACAGCCCCGAAGGCACTTTTTCTGCCTGTTCTATAGCAAACACCGAACCGTCAATGAGGTGGTGATCGGTGATTGCAAGATAGTCAAAGCCTGCCTTACGATACATGCAGGCGGCAAAGAACGGATCCTCGTGCCCGTCCACAGAATCACAGCAATGACAATGGGTGTTGCCCTTGAACGGGGTACGCAAAAACAAGTCTTCTTCTGCGCAGAAAACTGCAAAATCGTAAACAGCAGTCCATTCTTCGTCTTCCTTTACAGCAAGGCGAAGCGTGTAAATCTGCTCACGATGAAAAGTATAAGAAAAGTGCAGAACACCCTGCTCGTCAGTTGCGGCAAAAATGCCGTCATATTTCTGCCAGGTGCTGAAATCCTGCAAAAGTGAGGAATTGTTTTCCTCCTGACCGATCACACGCAGGCAGTATTGCGTGTTCGGCTGCAATGCCGTTTCAACACCCAATCCGCGGGCGGTAAAAAAGGTTTCTTCCCCTTGCTTTGCAATCTTGGGAAACAGTTCATACGCATAATCGCTTGCAGGCAGGTTTGCAATTTTCATCGTTTTCTCCTTACATTTTTTTCATTTTTCCGTATTGACAATAAAATGCAATATGCTTTATAATTAAATCAATTCATCAAAAGGAGGATTTTGTTGTGTTTGCTACGGTTCAAAGAATCTTTGCTATGCTTTTATCTGCTTTATTGGGACTTTTAAGCTCCCTCGGCATTCTGCCGCAAAGCAGTGACTACTATGTGGAAACAACGGTAGAATACCACAATGAGGAAGCCGGCAATGCCGATGCACTCATCACTCTTTCTGCAACACAGGACGGTGTTTACACCTTCTGGTGGGGTAATGAGCAAGGTAAAAAACTGCAAAAAACAGTGAATGACAAAACCTTCCCTTACAGCCATTTTGCAGAAGTGGAAGTGCTTTTGGGCGAAGGACAACTGGATTTACCCGATTTTACGGCCATCCCATACGGTGCGAAATATATTCTGGTCTGCCGTGATGATATCACTGTTGACCGTTTTGCAATTGAAGAACACAAACGGACACCTGTCGAGGAACTTACCTACAGTTTCGGTGTTATCAGCGACCTGCATTTCAACCGCTATGACATGGAAAACGGTGCAGATGTTGCAGAAAACACATTCAGTCGTTCCCTGCAGTTTTTTGACGGTTTTGACGTTTCCATTGTCGCCATGCCCGGTGATATTTCAACGGATGGCGAAGCGGAAGCCTTTCAGGCATTCAATCGCATTGCATCGGGATTTGACTTCCCTGTTTACACCACAACGGGCAACCATGACCTGCATGCAAAATACAAGCTCGAAAACTGGCAGGCTTATATGAATGCGGGTGTTTACGGTGAAGAAAAAGCAGATGGTGTGCTGAATGTATCCGACAACGGTCTTGATTTTGTTTACAGCGGGCCTGATACGGCAGGAGATGTTTATATTTTCCTGTCACAGACTTCCAACAATTACGGCATGCTGTTCAATGCTTTGCTGACCGATGCACAGCTCGACTGGCTTGAAGAACAGCTTATCACCTACAGCGGCAACCGCGTATATCTGTTTTTCCATACCTTCCTGAATGCACCGAGCGGCAATCCGCTGATGGGTGCGGGAAATCTGGTCAATGACCTGGGTTGGTCTTATCCCCTGTTTTACACCCCGGGTGCAACGGATGAAGTACGGTTCAGAAATCTTCTTCGCGAATATGACAATGTTGTCTTCTTCAGCGGACATTCGCATTGGGCTTATCACATGCAGAGTCTGAACGAGCATCTGAATGTTGCCGATTATGACGAAGGCGGTGCAACCTATGTGCATGTGTCTTCCGTGTCCTCTCCGCGCACCACGGACGGTTTCCAGATTCTGTGGTCAAGCAATGACCCGGGTATGTCGGAAGGATACCTTGTTGAAGTGTATGAAGATTATATTCTTCTGTACGGATGTGATTTTGTAAACGGTGAACTGTTGGCATATGCCGTTTATCAGATCAATGTATAAATTCTGAAAAATTCTGCAGCCGCATTGCGCGGCTGCATTTTTGTATTTATCCGAGTTTCAGTTTATAACAAAGGGGCAGTTGGGTATCGGGAAGATTTTTGAGATGGATGGTCAGTGCTTCGTCATTTCTTGCAAAGTCAATTTTTTCGTCACTGCCGAGCAGTGAAATTTCTTCAATCAGAATGTCATTGGTCTTTTTATGGTGCAGTGTTTTGATGACGGCAGTCTGTGCGGGACGCATCTGGAACACATAGAGAGAACCGTTTTTGTATGTAAAACGGAAGTCCTCGGATGTGAACTTCTTTTCGTCGCCGTCTTTGAAGAAGCCTTCTTCGGCATTGACAGAACCTTCTCCGAACACTTTCCAGTGGGTTGTGCCGTAAATGCCGTCGCCGTTGACGGACAGCCATTCACCCATGGAAAGAAGCACCTGCGTTTCTTCATCCGTGATGGTACCGTCAGGTTTCGGGCCGATGTTAATAAGCAGGTTGCCGTTCTTGCTGACGATGTCCACAAGGTCACAGACAATCTGTCGCCCGGACTTATAGGTATTGTCCTTGCGATACCCCCATGATTGCTTGCCGATGGCGGTATCGGTCTGCCAATAAAGCGGAGAAATGCCCGTCAGTGCACCGCGTTCCACATCGAACACGGCCACCGTGGGCGGAAAAGCCTCGTGCTTGTAGTTGATGGTAACATCCTTGCCCCATTCCAGAGCACGGTTATAGTAATAAGCCGCCAACTTTTTAAGATACGGCTTGAAGGTATTATTCTGAATCCACCAGTCAAAATACAGCACGGACGGCTGATAGCGGTCAATCAGTTCACAGGTGCGAACAAGCCAGTCTGTGAGCCATTCTTCACTTGCACCCCTTGCACGGATGTCTGCCGTATATCCGCCGAGGTCTTCTTCGCCGAATTCCTTACAGTAAACAGCAGGACCGTAAAAATCGGCATACGCTTCGTCATTTACATCACTGTCAAAGGTTCTGCCCATATTCATAAAGAAATAATGCTCGGCACGGTGAGTGGATGCACAGAAAGTCAGCCCCTGCTTTTCACATTCGGCTTTGAGTTCGCCGATGACATCACGGCAAGGTCCCATGGCGGTTGCCTTCCAGCGGTTGAAATCGGTTTCATACATGGCAAAACCGTCATGATGCTCCGCAACGGGCATGCAATAGCGGATCCCTGCCTTTTTGAACAGAGAGACCCACTTTGCGGCATCAAACTTTTCTGCCTTGAACATGGGGATAAAATCCTTATAGCCGAATTCCTTCTGATCACCGTAGGTAGCACGGTGGTGTTCAAATTCGGGGGTGCCTTTGGCATACATCCCGCGCGGATACCATTCGTTGCCGAATGCCGGCACGCTGTAAACACCCCAATGAATAAAAATACCGAGTTTGTCGCGCATATACCATGCGGGCACGGCATGCGGTGCAAGCGATGCCCAGTCAGCCTTGTATTTACCGTTTGCGATTACTTCATCTATTTGTTTAAGATATTCCTGTGCGGTCATAAAGTATCTCCTTCTGCTTTTTTGTCTATTATAACATACATGTAAAAAAATGCTATAAAAATTTAGTTATATTAAAAAAATGCTCCCTGCAACAGAGAGCATTTGAAAGATGGCTTATTTGAATGCGTTGACAATGAGGTTGAACAAATATTTGAAGAAGTTGATAAGCTTTTGGAAGAAGCTGAGCTCCTCAGGTTCATTTTCAACAACCGCAGCCAATGCAACAACCTGTTCATTTTCATAATCCCAATACATAAACTGTGCGGGAATCAGGTCGGAATACGCATTCTGCACACCGTTTACAAGCCAATCCATTTCTATGCCTGCATACTTTGCAGGCCAGGAGTGGTCGAGATTTGCAATAAAAACAGTATTATCGGGGAATGCACAGGTGGATGCATCCACCTTTTTATCGGGAGAAATATACTGTCCGTAGCCGGCAGCTTCTCTCTCTGCAATATATGCATCTGACAGCGTTTCACCCAGTTTTGCCGTTGTGGCACCGAGGCTCTGTGCTTTTGTGCCGACCTGGAAGTCACCGAGATACTCGCTTTCCTCACACAGCGGATACTGCTGTCCGCCGTAGTCGGCAACAATGAGCATGGTCTTGTTCTGCTGTCTGATTTCATCAAGCATGGTATTGATCATGGGATATACTTCTTCATGGTATCTTGTCAGCTCACCGATGATATAGGCATACTTCTCCGCATCGCCCTCATCGGAGAACAGATAGCTCATCATGTCATCAAACTTCTCGTTGATGCAGGCAAGATTCATGATGCACAGTGCATAGTATTCCTTAAGAAGGGGCTTGAACAGAACATCCTTGAGCTCAATATAAAGATCATTGAGCACATTTGCCGTCATCTTCATGCCGAGACTGCCGCTGATGACTGCAATCAGTTCAATAAGAACATCGGCAAGAGGCTTATCAACCCCCATGTTTTCCAGGTTCATATTGGAAAGATAAGCATCAAGCGTCTGCTGGCTGACAACCACATTGCCCGTAAAAATGGAATTGGTGATTGCCATTCCCTCATGCGTGGAGAAGGAGAACATAAGCCCGTTGATACCGGCATAGTTATTCGGTCTTTCATACAAATACAGATAGGTTGCAACAGCAACGGGACCCAGGCATCTGCCGTACAGGTTGATTTTACTCTTTCCGGTATAAGCCTTGACGGCCTCAATAAAATTGTGCAGGTCTTCTGCCACCACAAAGGGAGACAAACGGTCATCCATGCAATATTCATAGTAGGTATTGCTGCAATTACGGATGGTTTCCTCGTTCCAATACCAGTCGGGACGGGTGTTTGCAGGCACAGAGCCGTCAACAAGGCTCGGACGGAAGGCATCATAAGCCGGAGACATAATTTCAAGGACCTTATTTGCATAATTCTCATAGTTGCCGGTGATCATTGCACCGGGAAGCATGGGAACAGCCTCCTTGATCAAGGCAGACACATATTCACCGTCATCGTAAATTTCCTGCTGTGTGCCGTCTTCGTTGAACTTGTTGATATCGGTGCTGCCGCGGACATAAATCGTAACACAATCCGCATAAGCTGCCGATGCACTCAGCACACCGCCGCAAACGGACAAAAGCATCATAACACTCAACAGCACAGCCAGCGTTTTCTTCGCAAAATACTTCATCACATATTCTCCTTTTCGATAATTTAATCATTTAAATTATTATAGCATTGTGCAAAACTAAATGCAATACTCTTATTTTTTTTTGATTATTATTGCAAAGGTTAATGAATATGCGATGATGATATGCTCCGCACTTCGGTGGTGATGACATACGCCTGCGGCGATGATATACACGCTAAAGCGTGATGATATGCCAAGCCTTGCGGCTTGTATTTTTTGGAGCAGGGTACGGGAATCGACTCTCACACTGCGGTGTTCGGTCAGCCGCGGCTCTGACAGTTCACCGGACTGTCATTCACTCCCGCGCCCCTTCGATTCCCTACAGTATTTCCAAAAGAAAAAGCACCACGAAGGTGCTTTTCCTTTTGCGAAAGAGCGACTAAAAGTAGTATAAGTAGGGGTGAAAACGACCAAAAGTAGTGTGGATTACCATTCCCGATCCAGACGAAGATCATTCCAAAAGAAAGTTGCTTCCGTTTCCGGCAAGTGCAGTTGGCATTCCCTATAATAAGGCTTTTTCTTAAAATGAATTGCACAATGCCACATTTGTTCATAATGACTTCTGTATTGCGTGATAAACTCCAAGGTGCATTTTCCACTGTTTATAGCAGAAATGAGTTGTTCCATATCCCAAAGTTCTACACTTGTATTTCGGAACCCTAACCATCTATGTCTTGTGAACACACGAACCATGATATCATCAATATCTTCTATAGAAAAATCGACTACTGAAGCATCCGTTCGTATTATCTTTTCAGAAGCGTTATCTATATGATGGGATGTTACCCAAAAACCATCGGGCAAGTAAAAACGAAGTGTATGATTTTCAAATGAAATCTTATCTGACATACAATCGTGAAGAGTGAGTTCCTTGCCGTGAAACTCATCTGGATCAATATGTTTGTAATTATCATTTATCACTGGAAATCGCCTCCTTTTAAGAGAATCATACTACTTTTTCGTACACAAATCAAGGCGAAGCCTTGTATATCATCCGCAGCTTGTCTGCGGTATATCATCAATGCGAAGCATTGCATCTCATCAAGCCGCAGGAGGGTTTATGCACGGCTATGCCGTGATGATATACCAGCGCAAAGCGATGGATGATATACAGCCCCGTTGGGGCTGATGATATGCCAAGCCTGCGGCTTGGATAAAAAAAGAAGTAACTTTTGGTAGACAAAAGTTACTTCTTTTTTGGAGCAGGGTACGGGAATCGAACCCGCCCGGTCTGCTTGGGAAGCAGAAATTCTACCAATAAATTAACCCTGCATATTGAATTGTACATTTATTATACATGAAAAACAAAAAAATACAAGTGCTTTTTGTCACAAAGAAAATATATAATTTTTGTACAGTTGTGCAATTGTCAACACAAAACAATATATGTTATAATAAAGCAAATGAAACGAAAGGATGTTTTGTAATATGCTTGTAACGTTGCTTAAATCTTTGTTTTCCGTGCTGATTCTGATTCTGACAATGCTTGTATCCCCCGGGATGCTCGGCGGAAAAATTGCGTATGAACCCAAAGACGAAGGCGAATGCCTTTTGAACATTGCCGTGATTTCCGACACGCACCTCGACGGTTCTGCCGCAAGACAGGCGGTGCTCGAACTTGCACTTGACGACATTGCCATGGCCGACTACCCTGTTGACCTGATGATTATTTCGGGTGACATCACCGACAACGGAGAAACTGATGAATGGGACACCGTTGCCGCTGCGTTTGCAAACACGGACTATCTGCCCGAAATTATTCTTGCCGAGGGCAACCATGACACATGGGCGGATGACGGGTATGAAGCATCCCTTGCAAACTTTTTGCATTACAATGAAGTCATTGCAGGCAGAACACTCGAAAAACAGTATTATTCCACCGCGGTGGGCGGCTACACCTTTGTTGTGATGGGCAGTGAAGCCGACCATACGGACGCTTATATCAGCGACGAGCAGCTCGGATGGCTGGATGCCACCTTAAGCGAAGCGAGTGTTGACGGCAAACCGATTTTTGTAATCAGCCATTGGCCGATGAATCTGACCCACGGTCTGCCCGAAAGCTGGGGCGATGAGGACTATGACGAATTCACCGGCGGCTTCGGTGAGCAGTCTGCGCAGGTTGAAGAAATTCTGCAAAAATACGAAAACATTTTCTTCATTTCCGGTCACATTCACAACGGTCTGGGGGAATATCTGACCGATGATCTGTACGGCTACAAGAGCGTGGAGCATTACGGAAACATTCACAGCATCAACATGCCGTCGTATATGTACATGTATCCGCACGGTCAGGTAGGGTTAGGCAACGGATTCCAGTTTGAAGTGTATGCCGACCGCGTGGTTGTGCGCGCAAGAAACTATGCAACGGGTATCTGGTTCGCCGCATACGATTACGAAATCCCGCTTTCATAAGCACATAAAATGCAGGAGCTGTCAGGTGACAGCTCCTTTTTTTCTTTATGCTCTTGTGAACACATAATAATTTGTATCATATCCGCCGTAGCGCCAATCTCCGCTTTTCCATTCGACAATGAGATAGTCAACATTATCCACAGTGCGGATCTCATATTCACATGCAGACCAATTCCAGTGGCGCAAAAGATAGTTTTTTGTCCAGGTGACGGTGTCGGCACCTTCAAAAACGGCATCCTCATACACCAAACGGCTGTTGCCGTCGGGATAAAATGTAACTTCCTTGAAATACAAATCCTCGATCGGTTCGGCTTCGGTAGTGAAGTCAGCCTTGTGATGCAGATAGCCCAAAAACGAATGTGCTTTCCATGTGCCGATCACACGATCATCCGCTACAAAAGGCAAACTTGTGTTGTCTTTTCTTGCAATTTCTTCGACGGTGTAGCGATTGGAATCGACCTTTTTGAGCACAAGGCAGGTCGGCTCTCCGCCGCGTGTGTATTCATACTCCTTGAGATTGACGAACATATACAACGCATCCCCGATCTGCTCGGTTTCATATTCGTTATTGATAGGAGAATTGAGCACCCCTTTTGTCCAACTGTATGCCCAGTAGCGTTCACCGTTAGGGAGAAAATAAAGATATTTCTGTTCTTCGCCGTAAAAATTCTTCACGCAGAACAGGTTGTCGTAAAAATCCTCACGCACGGCAAAAATACCGATGATCTCCCACTTGCCGACAACTTGTTCGTCATTGACAAAGGGTATTTTTTCTTCGGGCGGATCGACTTCTTTGTCTAACTTCACAATATCACACAGAATTGTGCCGTCCTTGATTTTGTATTGTGAAATGCGTTGATAATCAGCGGATCTGATCTGTGCTTCGGCAAGGGTACACACATCAAGAAACGCTTTATCGGGCGGTAATTCAATGATTGCCTGTTTTTCGGTAAACAGAATTTGCAGATTTGTCATCATAAGTGCAGCCTCCTTAAGATTTTCAAGAGCCTGTGCAAACATTTTTTCTTTTCGTGCAAAAATATCTGCGATTTCTTCGCTTGATTTTTGCGAAGAAATCAGCTCCTTGATTTCCTGCAGGGAGAAGCCGGCATTTTTGAGTGCCGTAATGCGGTGAAAATCAAGAATCTGCTGTGATGTATAATGCCTGTATCCCGAAAATTGATCCGTAAAGCTGGGCACAAGCAGTTTTTCCTTGTCATAATGGCGAAGCACGGAAATTTTAGTTCCGCACACCCGCGCAAATTCTCCGATTTTCACAAGAATCTCTCCTTTTGCAGTTTCTAAGGTACCTTACGAGAACAAGTATAAACCTGAAGTTAAGGTGAGAGTCAAGAGGGTTTTTGAAATTTTTGCAAACAAAAAACTCTTTGCTTTGCGGCATGCGAAAAACAAAGAGCTATACAATTAAAACTGAACCGACCAATAACCGAAGCGTTTTCCGCCTTCGCGCTTGATAAGTCCTTTTTCTTTCAAAGAGTCAATTATGCGTTTTACGGTTCGGGAAGATTTATTGATTGTACGAGCAATCTTTTCTTGTGTTATTTGAGGTTCCTTTTTCAAGAGATTCAGCACAACAGATTCATCCAAAGTGACATCCAAAGTGACATTTTGCAAATCATTTTGGCACTTTGGAGTTTCTAAAGTGCCACTGATATGTATCTGGCGGTTTTTAAGTTCATTATTTTCGCCCAAAATCAGATTTCTTAAAAAGAGTTCAAGAAATTCCGTTGTTTCGTGTACACCTTTCCGAATGTTGTTGTAATTTGCACGCACCAAAGCATTGCGAAAATACCATGCATTCTGCGCAAAAATATCATTGGTGACATCAAAACCGAGTGTACGCAGATATTTGATAAAAAAGACTGCGGTGGCTCTTGTGTTGCCTTCTGAAAAAATATGAATCTGCCAAAGGCGTGAAACAAATTTTGCAAGGTGTTTTATAACCTGATCAATGGACAGGTCTTTGTAGCTGAATTCACGTTCCTGTGAAATATCATAGTCAAGTGTGGCTCTTAAATCAAGTGCGCCGCCGTACAAAACGGTATCCCCGTCAAGCACCCATTCCGCTTTGGTAATGTTATAATCTCTGATTTTGCCGGCATGCTTGTAAACACCTTCAAACAGCCGTGCATGAATCGAAATATATTGCGCCGGCGACAAAACAAAGGTTTTTTCTGAAAGAAGCTGTGCGATACGAACCGAAACTCTGTCTGCTTCTTCTGTTCTGTCGTTACCTGTATGCTTGACATTCTCTTTATAGTAACTGTGAATCAGGCGGTTTGCTTCTTCAAATGTGATATCACCTGCTATATTTTTTTCGGCAACATCCAAAAGATATTCACTTGTTTCAAGCCCGTCAACAGCCTGCAAACCGATTGCGGTGTGCCACGCATAACCCTTTTCTCGCTTTTGAGGCTCTTTTTCCCGCATATATTCTTCAAAAATTTGATTGTCCATTTATGCCTCCATACTCTTGCTGTTGTTTATTTTACATCAAAATCGATAAAAAATCAACAATCTGATATGGTTTATTGCGCTGCTTTGATTTTGATTCCCATTTCTTCAAACTGCACCAAATCATCTTCCGAGGCTTCGCTGTCGGTGATGATATAATGCAGTTTGTTCGCTGGGCAAATGCTGATGACCGAATCAAACCCGATTTTTTCAACCGTATACAAGCCGTAAACGGTTTTTGAATTGTTGATGACGGCATTGGTCAGTTCAACACTTCTTGATTTTTGAATGGAAAGTCCGAATTTTGCCGACACACAGGCAGAGGTGACAAAGCATTTATCAAAACGCAGGCGACTGATCATCGACAGTGCAAAGCTGTCATAAAAACAACCGTTTTTCTGCATTTCGCCGCCTGCAAGCAGAACTGTTATGTTCTCTTTTTTGCGCAAGTTTTCGGCAATGGCAATCGAATTGGTCACAACCGTGCACGACACTTCGCCCATATTCTGCGCCATCAGAAAACCGACACTTGCGTTTGTGATGTAAACAACATCGTTTTCGGCAATCTCCTGCACGGCTCTTTTTGCAATGGCAAGATAATTTTCTTTCACTTCCCTGACGCGCTCGTCGGGTGCAAGATCTTTTATCACATTTGCACCGACCTGTCGCACGGGAATGGCACCGCCGTGGGTTCTTTTTAAAAGTCCTTGTTCCTCAAGCAGGCGCAAGTCGCGTTTTGCGGAATCGTAACTGATCTGAAAAAGTTCCTGTATTTCGGCATTGGAGATTCTTCCCTGCTCGGCAAGCAGCCTTAAAATCTCTGCATGTCTTTCTTCCATGAACATACTATATCACTCCCAAATATTAACATTTATTCACGATTACACACTAATTACAAGATAAATATAGCACATTCGTTTACATTTGTCAAGAGATTTAAAAAATATTCGTGAAGAATCGGGAATCATCGGCAATAAAAAATCCCCATCGGTTTTCATTCCGACGAGGAGTTTTTGTCAATTTGTATTATGAAAATGCGCTCATATCCGCACACAACAGACGGATGCGGCTGGCTTCCAGCGGATAGAGAACCGTGCCGTACTGATTGGAAATGCCTGTTAAAAACTGCAAGGGATTGAGCGTCAGTTCGGGAGAAGCGGGCAAGGTGACAAAAATAACAACCGTATCGTTTTCCTGCTTCACTTCGTAAGAATGAATGGCGGCGGAAACATCGACGATTTTCGTTCCCTTTCTGCCGCGTACCTTGGCGGACTTTTCGCAGGTGAGGCCTCCGTTTTCAATAATACGCACAACTTCTTCGGCGGAAATATCCTCGGCATCCAACACGATTTTATATTCCCCGTATGCCGCTTCCGCAGGTTTGCAGAAGGCCTGCGTGACGGCTTCAATGTGCATACCGTCGGGCATGACGGCATTCAGACGGTTCTTGATTTCTTCATTTTCAATCTCACCTTCAATGCGGATATCAAGCGGTTCATAGCAGGTTTCGACACCCAACGGCAGGGGTTGCAGGAAAGAAATATACGGATGCGGATTAAAGCCTTCGGTGTACCACAGCGGAATATCGGCACGACGTACGGCACGGGTCATCAGACGGAACATGTCCAGGTGCGACACATATTTGACCGCACCGCTTTTAGAAAACCAGATTCTTACATCTCGCATCGCATTCACCTCCGTTGAGTTTGTCGGCACCGCAGCCCGCGCACTGTTCGCGGCAGTGGGCGGTGGTTTGTGCCTGTTTTGCTTTTTCGCTTTCTCTGATCAGGAATTTTTTGGAAATGCCGTAGTCCATGTGATCCCACGGCAGAACTTCTTCGTAAGAACGGGTACGGTTGGCATAAAATTCGGGGTCAAGATCGCATTCTGCAAAGGCATTCATCCATACATCAAAATTGAAATATTCGTCCCAACCGTCGAACTTGCAACCGTTTCTCCATGCGTTTTCAATGACTTTAGACAGACGTCTGTCTCCTCTTGCAAAAACGGCTTCGAGGAAACTGACGTGCATTTCATGGAAGCTGATCTGCACTTTGCGGTTGGTGTTGGTGGTTTTCAGCAATTCCTGACGGGCAAGAATCTGTTCTCTTGACAACTGCGGTTCCCACTGGAACGGGGTAAAGGGCTTGGGAACAAACGTAGACACACTGCAATTCACGGCAACGGTCTTGCCTTTGGGTCTTTCGGGCATGGCATAGAACACATCGACCACTCTGCGTGCCAAAGCGGCGATTTCTTTGATATCTTCTTCGGTTTCGGTGGGAAGACCGAGCATGAAATACAGCTTCACAGCCGTCCATCCGCCTTCAAAGGCTTTACGGGACGTGGACATGATCTCCTCTTCGGTGACATTCTTGTTGATGACATCACGCATCCTCTGCGATCCGGCTTCGGGTGCAAAGGTAAGCCCGCTTCTGCGCACACTTGTGAGTTTTTCAATGAGGTCTTTACGGAAGTTGTCCACACGCAAAGAAGGCAGTGCTATGTTGACTTTCTGCGGAACCGTCCATTCCAGCAATTTATCAAGCAATGTTTCAAGCTGTGTGTAGTCGCTCGAAGACAGCGAAGACAAAGAAACTTCATCATAGCCGCTTGTTTTAATCAGATGTTCGCACTGACATGAAATCGTTTCGGGAGATTTTTCGCGGATGGGTCTGTACAAAAAACCTGCCTGACAGAAACGGCAACCTCGGATACAACCGCGGAAAATTTCGTGCGTTACACGGTCATGCACAACTTCAATAAACGGTACAATGAGTTTTTCGGGATAAAACACCTTGTCAAGGTCACTGACAACACGCTTTTTCACCGTTGCGGGGGCACCGTCTTTGGCTTTGATCGCCTTTACGGTGCCGTCATCATTGTAAGACACATCGTAAAGCGACGGCACATAAATACCGTCCAATTTTGCGGCTTCACGCAGAAATTCCTGCTTGGTGGAGCCTTTTTTCTTATGTATTTTAAGCAGATCAATGAGTTCGTTGGTGATTTCTTCGCCCTCACCCGGCATACAAAGATCCACAAAATCCGCAATCGGTTCGGCATTACAAACGGACGGCCCGCCTGCAACAATCAGCGGCGTCAGAGCCGTTCGGTCCTTTGAATACAGCGGCAGACCTGCAAGGTCGATCATGTTGATGATATTCGTGTAGCACAGTTCGTACTGTACGGTAAAGCCGATCATGTCAAAATCCTTGATCGGGTCTCCGCTTTCAAGTGCAAACAGCGCAATGTCATGTTCACGCATTTTTTCTTCCATGTCGGGCCACGGTGCAAACACGCGTTCGCACCAGGCATCGGCGCGGTCATTGACAAGCGAATACAGAATCTTGATACCCAGATGCGACATGCCGATTTCGTAAGAATCAGGGAAACAGAACGCATAGCGGATATCGACCTTTTCTTTATCTTTCATCACGCTGTTGAGTTCACCGCCCGTGTAACGAGCAGGCTTTTGCACAAGCGGAAGAATTTTTTCTAATTTTTTAATCAAAACAACACATCCTTTTCTATTATACATTATACAGATATGCCATCTCTTTTGCAAGGCATTATTTACGGAAAAACAAAAGAAAAGAGAGATAAAACAAGAACACCAAAGCGGTCGGCTCAAAACGGACCGTGAAAAAGTATATTCCCAAAAACAGAAAAAACAAAAGGAAAAATATCCATTCGATTGCGTTCATCAGGTGTTCGGATTTTGGCGGCGGACAGACAGAATGCAGAAAACACAACAGACTACGGCCGCCGTCCAGACATCGCAAAGGTAAAAGATTAAAGAAACCGAGTGAAAAATGCACCGCAAAAAGGGTCTGCACCACTTCCCCGCACCTCAACAACGGCAACAACAGCAAAGAGAAAACAAAATTCACAAGCGGGGCAGACACGGTGCAAAGCAGTTCTTTTCTGTACGGCAAAAGACGGGTCATTTCGTCCGAAAGCCGCATGCCGAACAGCCCGACGGTCAGTTCCGCGGGCACGGCTTTGCAAAGATACAAGCACAAAAGATGCGTGCATTCGTGCACAAACACTGCCGACAGCACGCAAAGCACAACCGCACCCCCACGCCACAAAGCAAAAAGTGCCATCCCCGCCGCAAAGAAAAAGGTGATGCGGATTTTGGTTTTTCCGATTGTAAACCGCAAACTCTCACACTCCCCTCTTGTTGTATGCACAAACCCGTAAAAAAATGCACCGACTGCAATCGGTGCAAAATGTTATTGTTTTTCGTTGAAGCCGTAGAAATGGACGATGTTCATGTCTTCCGCCATGTCCAGCCCGTGGGAGCCGCAGTCGCCGTCGATGGCATGGCAACCGTGATCGGGCATGAAGCCGCAGAATGTGTTGTGCTGTGGCCAATGTTGTTTGATTGCATCGGCAAATTGCGCAAAACGCGCGGCATTGTCGGCAAGCTCACGCAGGGCATCTTCACTTTCGGGACCTGTTTTGTGCATACGGCTGTCAAAATTACCGTTGTAAACCACGATCACATCGTAATTGTCTTCCTGTATGAGTTGCATTGCCTTTTCGTTGACTTCTTCAATGGAATCGTAAATGAAATAATCCATTTCGCGTTCAAGGAAGATGCGGGAAATGCTGTCGTTGGAAGTGGAAACAATGGCAGGTCTTTTGCCGTTAGCAATGAGATAATCGAACAGTGTTTTCACCTGCAGAACGGGTTTTTCATATTTGCGGATTCCGTGTTGCACGGGCAGAAGTCCCGTATACATGGATGCAAAGCAAACAGGGGTCACACTCGGCATGACGGAAAGCAACGGCAATGCCGTTTGCGTGTTTGCAATGACTGGTGTGAACAGGTTTGTATATTTCTGATACAGCCACAGCGCCACCGCATCGGGGTTATACAAAAACGCACGGTCGGCGGTTTTGTTTTTCCATTTTTCCGTAATCGGTGCAATCGGAACTTCGGTTTCTGCGGGCACGGGCAGTCCCATCATGTGAAGCACCGTTGCCGTGACACCTGTTATGCAAAACTGATTGTATAATTCATCCATTTTTATCACCCGCCGAAAGTATAACATGCAGATTTGTCAAAATCAAGTGTCGGCGGTCTGCTTTTCTTTTATTTTTTGTTTCCACTTTTCAAACAGTTCCACAATTTTAAAACGGATTTCATAACCGTCTTCTGCGGCAAGCACGGCGCCGTTTTCTTCATCGAACAAGGCAAATTCTTCCTGTTTTGTCACAGCGGGCAGGCACAAGGGCGGAAACATTACACACCACCAGTTTTTGCCTTGCCCTTCTCCAAGCACCGCGCAAACGGCAAGATACATCCCCGCGGGCAGGGTGATGTTATCATAGGTTCGTGTTTCAAAATATTCTTTTTTCAGCGTGATGGTCGCCGTATAGTTCATGCCATGACTGCTGAGTACCCGGTTTGCGGCATTGGTTAAAACTTCGTTTGCCTGTTGCACTTTTTTCACGGCCTGTTCCCTGTTTTCGGCATTTTCAAAACAAGAGGCTCCGACTTCCAGCAAGCGGTCACGCACCAAAAGTTTTATGTTCTGATCTTTTTCACTGTCGGAATTTGCAATCACATGCAGTCGCAAAACATCTTCGCGCACCTGCGAGCAGGTCTGCGCATACACACAGGTGCTACCCATGCAAACAGCAATCGCACACAAAAGACTGATTGCCGCACAAAAATAAGAATTTCTCGTATTGGTTATCAAATAAAAAACCGTCCTTTCTTCATAATAGAAGTGTGGACGGTTGCAGGAAATTTATTCCTTTTTTATTCAAAAATAATTCCGTTTTCGCAAGGCATGCAAACAAAAACTTCGGGCGCGATGGCTTTGAGTTGTTCTGCACAGTCTTCTGCCGTTTGGCGATCGACAAAAATGCCGTAAATTGCCGAGCCGCTGCCACTCATGCAGGCGGCTTTTGCATTGAACTTGCGCATGACGGACTTGATATCTGCCCTACCGGGAACTTCAATGAACTGTTCAAAAATATTGAAACAGCGTCGCAGGATTTCTGGGGTATTGCCCGTGGCGGAAAAATACAAAAACTGTTCGCGGTCTGCACGCCGCACCCACACAGCCGAATCATAAGCGGCATAGGCTTCTGCCGTGGAAACACCCGCCTGCGGTTTGGCAACCACAATATGCACGTCCTTCAAAGACGGCATGGGAGCAATGACCTCACCCATGTTCTGACAAAGCTGCATGCCGCCGTCCAGGCAGAACGGCACATCCGCACCGCAACGGAAAGCGAGCTTGCACAACTGCTGTTTTGTAAGCGGTTCACCGAACAGACGGTTGAGCGCAAGCAAGGTGCCCGCCGCGTCGGCACTGCCGCCGCCAAGACCTGCTTGCGAAGGAATGTTTTTTTCAATTTCAATATGCACACCCTGTGTACTTCCGATATGATCCAGAAACAAGGAGGCCGCTTTGAATGCGATATTCTTTTCGCCCGTGGGAATTTTGCAGTCGGTGCACGAAACGGAAATTCCGCTGTCTGCAAGCTCCACGGTAATGCGGTCTGCAATGCCAACAGATTGCATCACTGTCCAGATGCCGTGGTAGCCATTCATCAGCACACCGCCGAGATCGAGGAAAAGATTGATTTTTGCATTGGCTAAAAGTGAAACGGACATATTTCCACCTTCCCTTCTTTCTGCATTTTACCACATTTTACAGACTTTGCCTATTACTTTTTTTAATTTTTGCAAAAAATATTCACAAAAGGGCGAATGGATAAAAATTGTATATACAGAAATAAAGTTTTCAACAAAATGTGAATAACTTTTGTTAAGTCAAGTAAATCCCTTTACTTGTTAAATTTTTAACGAGTAAAAGTGTTGCCAAACACATGAGTTTTCAACATTTTAAACAAAGTTTTCAACAAGTAAAGCAATTTGCTTCACAAAGAATCCCCATTTTTTGACGTATCCCTTCCATTGTTAAACTTTTATCAATATGTGTTTTCGGTATGATTTTACCTTTTAAGTGCATATATACAGAAACCAACAGGAATATACATTTACACATTTCAAAAAAAACAAATTACGGTTTGGTGGGCTCTTATCAATGAAAATTTTCCTCTCAAACACTTGTCGCCCCTGAAAGGGGAGATGTCACGAAGTGACAGAGGGGTTAACCAAGTTTGCACAAATTTGGTCAATAAAGTTTGATGTAGCCGATTGAACCCCTCTGTCTGCTAACGCAGACATCTCCCCTTTCAGGGGCGACA
>JAFQCH010000020.1 GCA_017416485.1 Clostridia bacterium
CTACCAGATGAGCTACATCCGCATATTGCAGGGAGGATTGCTCCTCCCTTTGGTGCCTTAGGTCGGAATCGAACCAACGACACGCGGATTTTCAGTCCGCTGCTCTACCAACTGAGCTACCAAGGCATTTGCACAGGAAAAATGGCGACCCGGAACGGGCTCGAACCGTCGACCTCTAGCGTGACAGGCTAGCGTTCTAACCAACTGAACTACCGGGCCAAAAATGGTGGGAACAACAGGGCTCGAACCTGTGACCCCCTGCTTGTAAGGCAGGTGCTCTCCCAGCTGAGCTATGCTCCCTTACCTGTGCGGCTCGTTTAATATACACCATTCGCAAGCATTTGTCAAGCCCTTTTTTCAAAATTTTTCAATTTTTTTTGAATTTATTTTTCCGCTGAAAAAGCCGGCAAAAAACGAGCTGTTTTCTGCCGACCTTTATTTATATTATTTATTTTAGTCTTCGTCAAAGCCCTTTGCGGTGGCTTTTTCAAAGATATCGGTCACTTCTTTGGAGGGAGCCTTGTCGATAAGGGTGACGACAACACAAGCAATAAGACCTGCGATGAAACCGGGAACGATTTCATAAATACCCGTGGAAGCAGAAAGCGTGAGCAACCAAACAACGTCCACAACGGCACCCGTGACAACACCTGCGATGGCGCCCTTGTAGGTCGTACGTTTCCAGAACAGAGAAAGAATAATGACGGGACCGAATGCGGAGCCGAAACCGCCCCAGGCATTTTCAACCATATTCATGATTGCCTGTGCGCCTTCCCCTTCGCTGCTTGCAATGAAGTAAGCAACAACGGCAACACAGATAACAACCCCTCTGCCGATCCACAATACTTCCTTATCGGATGCTTTTTTACGGATAACAGCCTTGTAGATATCGCTGGTGAACGAAGAGGAAGCAACAAGAAGTTGGGAGTCTGCCGTGCTCATGGCGGCAGCAACAATGGCAGAAAGCAGAAGTCCTGCAATGAAACCGGGGAAGCAATCCTGCACAATACGAATGAAAATAGTCTGCTGTGCACCGGCATTGACAAGTTCTTCACCGACAAGCATTCTGCCGAGAACGGCAATTGCCATGGATGCACCGAGGCTGAGAATGACCCAAACGATAGCAACGGTTGCAGACTTTTTGATCATGGAAGCCTTTTTAATAGACATAAAGCGGACAAGGATGTGCGGCATACCGAAATAACCAAGTCCCCAGCCAAGACCTGAAATGATATCCTGCACGGGCACACTGAACGGATTGCGTTCAAACACATTCATCACACCGTCTGCACCCATAAATGAAAGTTTTGCAACATCGGGATCTTTTGTAATAAGAATAATGATCGGCACAGCCAACAATGCAACAAGCATCATAAGCCCCTGGAAGAAGTCTGTCCAACAAACCGCTTTGAAGCCGCCCGAGAATGTGTAAGCAACAAGAATCAGCGCAAAGATCAGCAGCGCAAGGCTTTCTTTGCCGACCAACTGCGGAACAACACTTGTAAGCACCGTGGCACCTGCAACAAAGCTCGAAGCAACATAAACGGTGAAGAAAACAAGAAATACAACAGCACAGATGATCTGCAACACGCGGTTGGTTGCACCGAAACGGTTGTTGAGATACTGCGGCAAGGTAATGGAGTCATTGGCGGCTTTTGAGAAATTGCGAAGTCTTTTGGCAACAAAAATCCAGTTTGCAATCGTACCGAGTGCAAGACCGATACCGATCCACATCTGGCCCATGCCGAAAGCAAGGATGCTGCCGGGGAATCCCATCAGCAACCAACCACTCATGTCGGATGCCTGTGCACTCATGGCGGTGACCCACGGCCCCATGGAACGACCGCCGAGGAAATAATCGGCTTCGCCTTCGTTTTTGGATTTCAGCATAAAGAAAACACCGATGCCGAGAACCACAACAAAGTAAACAATAAATGCAAGCAATTGAGAGGTCATTTTTCATCTTCCTTCCTTTTGTTTGCCATCCATCATAACACAAAAGCGATATCAATGCAATACGGTAAAGTAATAAATTTACATTTTGCAAACTTATTGGCTATTTTTATCCATAAAAACATATTATTCAGCAATTATTTTGTTTTTATTGACGAATGCAAAACAATGTGATAATATACATATATCTATAGTAAGGGGGATTCATTATGAAACACTGTAAAAAAGCGATTGCAGTTTTATTGAGCGTAGTGCTCGGTTTGTCTTGTTTTTGCATGTTTGCATTTGCCGAAACGGGAAATGCAAAAACCGAAAGCGACATTGCATTTGAAAATCTTGAAAAAGATGTGCCGCTGATTCTTGTTACAGGGCTTGGCGGACAATACCACAGCGGTCTGCTGACCGAAACCGAAGAAGATGACGTGCAGATATGGGAGCCGACCATGGCAATGATCGAACCCGTTATCAAGGCGCATGCTTTTGACCTGGTGAAAGCGATTCTTGCAAAAGATTACGTGAACGCCAATGAAGTGATCGAAAAAGCGGCGGAAGGTGTGTTCGGACCGTTCTCGTGCGATCCAAGCGGTGTCCCCGATCCCGACACGGGCAAAAAAGAATCCTGCACAAATCATTTGCGCGACGGCAACGGTTATTTTGAGTCCTATGATTTTTTGTATGACTGGCGTTGGGACATTGTGACCATTGCAAACAGACTCCATGCCTATGTGCAACAGGTTATGAAACTGACGGGGGCGGACAAAGTTGCTTTTGTCGGCACAAGCATGGGTTGCAGTGTGCTGATGACTTATCTTTATAAATACTTCTACACCAATGAGGATTATGCAGGTCACATTCAGTCCGTTATTTTCGTTGCAGGTACGATGAACGGTGTGGCACCCTGCCAGGATCCGTTCTCGGCAAACATCAGCCTGGATGAAGAAGCACTTGTGCGTTATATTGAAGAATTGGCAGGCGAAATCCCCGTTCTGCGTGCGCTGTATTCCATGGGTATTCTGAATCCCGTGTTTGATTACGTGGGTGAACTGATGATGGGGCTTGCCGAAAACGGGCTGTATGATGCAATGGAAACCACACTGGCAACCATCCCCGGTTTCCATGCGTTGATGAACGGGGAACGGTATGAAGAAGTAAAAGCAAAAATGTATAATACCCCCGAAAAGCAGGAAAAGTTTGCCGCCATTCTGGAAGCGGGTGACTATTTCCACAACGAAGTGCAACCGAACAACAATAACATCATTCAGAAATTGCTTGACAACGGCACGCATGCCGCTATTTTCGGCGAATACGGCTACAATCTGTTGCCGTTGACGAGCGACAATGACCGTCCTTCCGACGGCACGATTGCCCTTGCGGATGCGAGCTTCGGTGCAACCGTTTCTGATTCGGATATGACGCTTGGTGCAGATTACAAACAGGCTGTCAATTGCGTTTGCGGCAAAAACCACCTCTCCCCTGACGGTCAGATCGATGCTTCCACCTGCGCATTTGCAGACATCACATGGTTCGGCAGAGATATGATGCACACATTCAGTTCGACCTTACTCGGCAAACTCATTGACCTTGTGACCTATTCCGATGAACAGATCACGGTACATACCTACGAAGACCTGCCGCAGTTTTTGATCAATATTGAAAATACTCTTGTTCCCCTGACCGAAGATAACTTCGGTGAGATCATCGAAATTGAAAAGAGCATTGAAAATGATGAAACAACCGCGAAGATGGTGAAGACCGTAAAACTCATCATTGCGGTGGTTGTGATTGTTCTTGTTGCATTGCTTGGACTGATCGTGTTCGGCATTGCAAGAAGTGTGAAAAAACGCAAAGCGAAGAAAGCAAAATAATATAATGTAAAAGGGGGACTGTTTTTCACAGCCCCCCGCTTTTTTGTTTGTTGATTACTGATAAATACGGACGTAGTCAACGATAAATTCGGTTTTATATGTTTCTTTATCAAGCCCGGCAAGCACATCCGCATCGGGAATGCAAAGATTGATAATGACATCTTCTTCAACCTGCGAAACACCGTTTCCGAAGGTTGAACGGCAGGATTCAACACCGTTGACATAGAAAATATATTCATCTTCCGTCCATTTCAGACCGTAGGTGTTGTATTCTTCACAGACATTATTGCCTTTGAAGCAACCGAGCAGACGGGACTGAAAGCCCTCCTGCACACCGTCCACACCTGCGCAGTGGATGGCATTGGTGATGTAATTATTGTATTTGCTTTCATATTTGGATTCCATGATATCCAGTTCCGCACCGCCGACACCGCCTTGTGAATAAGCAGCTTCATAAGGATGCGAAGCCTGAATCCAGAACGCACTCCACATGCCGGGATCGGCATTGCAGATGCAACGGCACTCAAAATAGCCCTGTTTATAGCGCTCGGTCAGAATGACCTGTGCACTGTACCAACCGGGGCCGAATTTACCGTCTTCAAGGTATTCACCCGTAATCACAAGATTTCCGTCACGGAAAGAAACCTGACTTGCACTGTCAAACCCGCCGCGGGTCGGTCCTTCACGACGGATTTTTACTTTTTCGGGGTTGAGGGAATCGCCGTCGAATTCTTCTTCAAACACAAGTTCATACCCTGTCAGGTCAAGTTCATCGCCCACAGGGGTCAGCGGGGTGTCAAAAATGATACAGCCGAGTGCTTCTGCCAACACAAGACCGAGCACGGCAAATCTTTTGAAATTGCCGCTGAAAACTTCTTTGAGAATACGCACAAATCTGTTCCATGATTCTTGCTGACGATATGCCAGAGGACCCATAAAAACAACACTCCTTTGATTTCTTTTTTCAATGATAACACACATTGCAAAGCATTGTCAACAAAAAAAGAAGATCTGAAATAGTTTTATATTGACACATCTGATAATTTCATTGTAAAATAAAGGAAAAAGCAAAGGAGAATCGGTTATGGAAAATGACATCAATATAATAAACACCGACAACGAAGTGATACCCGATACCAATACGCCGATTGCGGAAGTGACCTTGCAGTTTGCCCCCATGGAAATTGAGCATGTACTGAATCATCACGCAAAAACATATATAAAAAGAATGAAACGATTGGCATTGATTGCAGGGCTGATTTTTACAGCGGGTGCTGTGCTTTCGTTCTCTTACTCTTATGAATTATCCGCTTTCTGTCTTTGTGCCGTTCTTATTGTTTTGTTTTATTGTTTCAGAGCCATCAAAAATGTAAAAAAGGCCGCGCACAAAAATGCGCAGGATGCAGATTTTACAAAAGATACTTTCGAAGTATTTGAAAAGCATTGCAAAATCAGCATTGTCAAAAATGATGTTCTCAAAACGATTTACTATATTGACTATGAAGAAATTGACAGCATCGTGGAGGATGAGCATTATTTCAGCTTTGTCAGGAAAAATCTTATTTACACGCTTCGCAAAAATGATTCCGTCTGCAATTTGCTGATGGATAAAATCAAAGCCAATGCCGCCTGCGAAGCGGAAAAAGAAACAAAAAAGGAAATCAAAAAACAAACTGCCTCCATTGCGTTGATTGCGGTAATCTTTATCAGTGCTATGTTACCGATGGCATTGCGCAATTGGCTGCCGTATGACTTTTTCACTGCTTTGCCGATACAGCTTGAATATTTCTTCATGCTCATTCCTGCGGTTGTGATTATCATAAGCATCATTTTCCGCAAGAAGTTGAAAACATCCGCCCTGTGTATTACCGGGGTGATTGTCATAATGATGTTGTCTCTGCTTGCATGGGTGAACGGTTACGACACGGAAGACGCTGCTTACCAAGCCGAACAAGACACAAATGCGGCAAGTTTTTTGCAGCAGACTGAAGAAATTGTGAACTTTGCGCTTCCCGACAGTTTTGAAGTGCTTTATGCCCATGAAGCAACCGAATATGAAAACGGTTTTTATGCCGGCATTTATATCAGTGAAAATGAAATTGAGCAATTCAGCAAGAGCCTGCAAAACAGTGACAAATGGCTGGACTATACCCCGAGTATTCTTGCAGGTTTGAAACCGTATTACGGCGAAACGGATTTTATGTTGCTTTATAATGAAGATACAAAACAGTTCAACACCCTTCCCGAACAAAGCGGCACATACTCTTTTCTCTATATGAATTTTAACACCGATGACGGATTCATGTATGTGGAACGGTATGAAGCCGACTATGTAGCTTACGAATAATGATAAAACCACCGGATGCGATGTGCCCGGTGGTTCTTTTTCAAATCAGGATTTACAGCATCAGTTCGCAAATAAGAGAACTGAATTGGGCGGGATTTTCGATGCTCATGCCGCCGATGAGTCTTGCCTGTGCGTTGAGCAGTTTGGCATACTTATCGAGGGTGTCACGGTCCGTTTCAAACAAATCGGTGAGCTTGTCTGCAATGGCATGGTTTGCATTGATTTCGAGCACCAGAGAAGCCTTGACCCCTGCCGCACCGGGCATGGCATTGAGCACTCGTTCCATTTCGGAAGAAAGACCGCCTTCGCTGACCAGACAGACGGGATGTGTACCCAAATTTTCGGTAAAGCGTACAGCAGTGACATCATCATCGAGGCTTTCTGCCATGAAGTCAAGCATGTCCTTGCATGCTTCGTTCTTGGCTTTGACGGTTTCTTTTTCTTCGTCCGTGCCGAAGTCTGCGTTTTCGGCACAGATGTTCACAAATTCCTTGCCGTCGACTTCACGAAGCATCCGGATTGCGAATTCGTCCACATAATCGGTGAAGTAAAGCAGCTCGTAGCCCTTTGCCTTGACGGCATCTGCCTGCGGGAGCATGTTGATCTTATCAACCGTTTCGCCTGCGGCATAGTAAATGGCCTTCTGGTCTTCGGGCATACGGGAAATATATTCTTCCACGGTGACGAACTTATCTTCAAACGAGGACTTGAACAGAAGCAGGTCGGCAACGGCATCCTTGTGTCTGCCGTATTCACTGTAAACACCGAATTTGAGCTGTGTGCCGAATGCTTCAAAGAATTTTTCATAGGTTTCGCGGTCGTTGTTGAGCATTTTGGTAAGCTCGGACTTGATTTTCTTTTCGACCGTTTTTGCAATCAGGCGAAGCTGATAGTCATGCTGTAAAGTCTCGCGGGAGATGTTCAAAGACAGGTCTTCGCTGTCCACAAGGCCTTTGACAAAACTGAAATAATCGGGCAGAAGGTCGGCACATTTTTCGGTGATAAGCACACCTTTGGAATACAGTGCAAGTCCTTTTTCAAAGTCCTTTGAGTAGTAATCAAACGGAGCGTGTGCGGGAATGTAAAGCAATGAATTGTAGGTTGCCTGCCCTTCGGTCTTGGTGTGAATAACCTTCAGCGGGTTTTCGTAATCATAGAATTTATCTTTGTAGAACTGATTGTATTCCTCATCCGTGATTTCGGACTTGTTCTTCTTCCACAGAGGAATCATACTGTTGAGGGTGCGGTCTTCCACGGCATCCTCGTATTCATCCTCGCTGCCTTCAACCTTTTTGCGGGTGGTGAAGAACATCTTGACGGGATAGCGGATATAATCGGAATACTTTTTGACAAGAGAAGACAGACGGTAAGCATCGAGGAATTCGCCGTATTTTTCTTCTTCGGTGTCTGCCTTGATGTGCAGAATAATGTCCGTACCGACACTTTCCTTTTCACAGGGTGCAATGGTGTAGCCTTCTGCCCCCTTAGATTCCCAACGATTGGCGGTTTCTTCACCGAATGCACGGCTGATGACGGTCACCTTATCAGCGACCATGAATGCGGAATAAAAACCGACACCGAACTGACCGATAACATCGATTTCTTCATTCTTTTCGTTGTTGTTCTTAAAATCAAGCGAACCGCTTTTGGCGATGGTGCCGAGGTTGTTTTCAAGTTCTTCGGCGGTCATTCCGATGCCGTTGTCGCTGATTGTCAGCAAGCGGTTATCGACATCTGTCGACAGACGGATGCAGTAATCTGCACGGTTGAGTCCGATGCTGTCGTCCGTCAGAGAACGGAAATACAGTTTATCGACCGCATCGCTTGCGTTGGAAATGAGCTCACGCAGGAAGATTTCTTTGTTAGTATAGATAGAGTTGATCATCATGTCCAACAGTTTTTTGGACTCTGCTTTGAATTGCTTGGTGCGCATGAAAAAGCCTCTTTTCAAATAGTTTTGAAAAGTATTTTAGCCCCTTTTTTTAAACTTGTCAACAACTAAACGCTTTCTTTTGTTCTTTTTCGGTAATTGTATCTCTTTCGACAGCAAAAACAGGCTCATTATATTCGGAAATGCAAGCAAAGCATTGATGATGTCAGACAATTCCCACACCAACGAAAACGAAGAGCAACTGCCCGCAAATGCCGCAATGCAAAACAACACCGTAAACGGCAGATCTCCCCTTTTGCCGAACACAAAGTGACAGCTTTCCCGTCCGAAAAAACTCCAGCCTAAAAGTGTTGAAAAAGCAAACAAAGTCAAAGCAACGGCAACAATTTTACCCGCCCAAGCACCGAATTGGCTTTGCAGTGCAAACACAAACATGGTTTCGGGCGGGCAATCCATCGCACCGGGAACACACAGAACGCAAACGGCGGTCAGGGTGCACATGACAACCGTATCAAGAAACACCTCTGCCATACTGCGAAGTCCCTGTTCATGGGGCGTTGCATCGTCTGCGGCGGCATGGGCGGCAACGGAAGTGCCCAAGCCCGCTTCGTTTGAAAAAATTCCGCGCCGCACACCGACCGACAAAGAAGAACGCAACATATTTGCCGAAAACCCCGCCGCGGCACTTTTGAAACCGAAAGCGGAACGTAAAATCAGCCCGAATACAGACGGCAATGCCCTGTATTGCGAAACGAGCACACCCGCACACATGGCAAAAAAGGCAATGCACCCCAACGGCACCAGCACAGAAGTCAGCTTTGCAACCGCCGTTCTGCCTTTATACAGCAACACACCCACACAAACCGCACAGACCGCGCCCGTCACAAAAAAACGCACCCCGAATGCACCGTGCAGTGCATTTGCCGCGGCATTGACCTGCACGGCATTGCCCATGCCGAATGCACACAAAAGACACAACACGGCATACAGCATCCCTGCTCGTTCAGCGGTCTTCGGAGAAAAAATGCCTGTCAGTCCGTTTTTAAGTGTATACATTGCCCCACCGCGCAAGGTGCCTTCTATGTCACAATCACGAAACACAACGCCGAGATAATTTTCCGCATAAGCCGTGGCTTCGCCGAGCAAGGCACTCAGACACATCCAAAGCACCGCCCCGGGGCCACCTGCCGTGATTGCCGCGCAAACACCCACAATATTGCCCGTGCCGATGCTTGCCGCCAATGCGGTGCACATGGACTGAAAAGGAGAAATGCCGTTTTTTGTTTGCCGCTGTGTTTTACCGCAGACCGTGCGAAGCAGTTCCCGCACACCCGTAAATTGCAGAAAGCGCAACTTGAAAGAGAAAAACAACCCGCAAAATAAAAAAAGGAGCACCGTCGGCGTGCCCCACAAAACAGATCCTATTTTTGCAATCATGCACAACACCTCGTCCATGTATATGCACAAACAGCCGAAAAATGCAAAAACCTCCGACCGGAGCCGAAGGTTTCTGCCGTACGGAAAAGGCATGAACCGCACGAAAATATGAGAGAGGAGAAAGGAGTAATCTGTTTTAACAATTCAACAAATTTGCATTGTTGTTGCCATGTTAAAACAGTTTCCTTAAATTTTTCTTTAACAATTTTAAGCTTTTGTATATTTTTTTATCAGAAAAGCGTAAGAATGATCCATTCACCGCCTGCAAGCGAAACTGTATATTCTCCGTTTGTATTCTGCATAATTCCCGTACCTTCCGTTTTTTCAATTTTCATTCTGCTGTCCTTCGGGCACAGGGCGGTGCAAACGGCAGATTGCGGCAGTTGCACATCGGGTGCAAACTCCTTGTGCTGAATGCCGTCATTGTTCATCAGCAGCAATTGCCAACGGTCACCGTCTTTTCTTGCCGAAACGTGCAAAGAATCGGGGATGCAGACAGGCAACATTGCCTGTGCTTTTTGCTTTGCTTCTTCAATACCGATGACATTATCATACACTTTTTCAAGCTCATTTTTGCCTGTCAGGTCAATCAGATACGCATAGGAAGAAAGCGCCTGCGGCATATCATCGTGCACAATTTCCGCAAGATCAGCCATACCGCCGTTGCGCAGCGTATGCCCCATATTGCCGTGCTTACCGGTTATTCCGAAAATGCTTTCCATTTCGGCAATGAAACGAAGCATATATTCCTTTGTAAAAAATGAATCTTCATCGCAGGGATAATCGAGATAATCGGTACACAGCCGTTCATCCAATATATGCATTTCAGCAGGCAGCACAACGGCAAAGGGTCTGAAGACCTCACCGCACGGCTCAAAACGCTCACTCAATTCAATGAATCGTTTTTTGACTTCTCCGTAGGGGCTCAGATCGGCGGAATCGACACTTCTGAATGTGTTGCAAATGCCGTATTCTTCGCCGATGAGCTGTGCCCCCGAAAAATAAGCATACACCCATGCACGCTCCATGAGCGACAAAGAGCTGCCGCCGTACTCACGAAGATGCATCGGCAAATCATGCCCGTAGCCTTGCTCACCAAAGGTTTCAAGCCAGTCATCGGATGCATCGGTAAGAGAATAAGGAATGGTGAATTTGCCGTTTTCATTGCAATACCAGCACTCATAATAAATACCCCACGGAAGCGCTGCACTTTTTGCCATACCGATTGTGTATGCGATCTGCACACGCATATTCGGAATCTGCCAGCCGACCTCGGGCAACAACATTTTTGCATGGTTGGCGATTGCCGTCCGGTATGCCATAAAATAACTGTCCGTTGTAAAAATCAGGTGATCGGTTTCATTGAGCCGTTTTTTATACAGCGTTTCGCAATCGGCAAGAAAGTCCTGCCTTGTGTCCGACAGTGAAAGTGTTGACCATTCTTCGGGTGTATACGCTTCGAGAAACAAGGAAAGACTGCCGTCCTTTACCTTATCCCACAGTTCGGCATTGTTTCTGATGCTTTTCGGGTCAATGCTCTGCTCGTTGCACAAATCTGCAATCCGCTTCTGGTCACTGCGGAAATTCGATGCCCATTCATGCATCTGCAAACCGAGAAAATCAATGCTTTTTGAATTTTTGTAATGTGACAGAAGCTCCTTGTCATACGGATATTTCACGGGCAAGCCGAGACCGCCCTGCAAGCGGTCAATATAGAACGGGCAGGCAAGCTCCTCGAGCAATGCATGCAAGGAACTCCCCTGTTTTGCAACGGTATTGAAATCAACAGGTGCTGTGTATTCGGGCTTGTGCATCAGCTTCAGACCGTGTCCTGCCTTAAAAAGTCCGCTTTGCAGCAAGGTATTGATTGACTTTTCGGTATAAGTGTGTATGAATTTTATCATCTTTCTTCACTTACTTTCTTAAAAAACGGAATTCGCAAAAAAAAATTGTGAATCCCGTTTTTGTTTTTCAGCTTATATTATTTTTCAATGGCAGCCTTGCGTGTGTTGACATTATAGAAGAATTCTGCAGGGAATTTTTCTTCGCGGGCATAGGTATAAACACCATTCTGTTCCTGCTCCACGTCGGTCAACTGCGTGTAGCAGAAGCCCATGATTTTTTCATTATCGAGCAGAAGGTCGGTAAGACTCTTGTAACGTTCCATGTATTCTTCGGGCGTCTTCGGTGCATTGCCATACCCCCAGGCATTGTCGCCTTTATCCACAACGCTCCAACGGATGCCGCCGTATTCGCTGACAAAAACAGGCTGACCCTTTTTGTAGGTCTGACGGTGATTGCAGTGGTTCTTGAATTCATCCTTTTCTACAAGGTCTTTGTAGCTTTCGGCAAGTTTTGCGGGGTCCTGTTCATAGTCATGCACATCGAAAATATCGGTGATGACATGATAGTTGCCGCTTGTGTCGATGCACGGACGGGTGCTGTCGGCGGCTTTGGTGGCAAGGTAAGTCAACTGCAGAACACCGTCATACTGCTTGCAACCGCGGATATCCCATGTTTCATTGAACGGACACCAGCCGATGAGGGCGGGATGGTTGAAGTCGCGGTCTATTTCTTCGAGCCATTCGGGCAGGAAAAAATAAATGGCTTCGGGGTCGGTATGGTCAAGTCCCCAGTTGCCGTATTCACCCCAAACAAGGTAGCCTTCCTTGTCGCAGTGATACAAAAAGCGTTCTTCAAACACTTTCTGATGCAGTCTTGCACCGTTGAAGCCGCAAGCCATGGAAAGCTGAATGTCTTTCAGCAATGCGGAATCGGAGGGGGCAGTGTAAATACCGTCTGGATAGAACCCCTGGTCGAGAATCAATCTCTGGAACACACTCTTGCCGTTGAGCAGGAATTTAAAACCGTCCATACGGACATTGCGAAGTCCGAAGTAACTCTGCACACGGTCTTCGCCGTAGGTCAGAATCAGATCATAGAGTCTTCCCTTGCCTGCTTCCCAAAGGTGGATTTCATCCACATCAAGACGGATTTGCTCCTGCCCGCCGTCGGAAACAAGGCTTGCAGAACCTACCTGTATGCCTTCGTAAAGAGCAACCACACGCAGTTCAGCCGCACCGACAAGATCAGCCACGATGTTGACAAAACCGTTCTTGGCATCGGGGAAGAATTTTACTTTATCAATATATGTTACGGGAACAAATTCAAGCCACACTGTCTGCCAGATACCTGTGGTGCGGGTGTAGTCACAGCCGTGGGAAAAATATTCTTCACTCTGCTTCCCGCGGGGGATCATCGGGCAACGGGTGTCGTCTTCGCAGTAAACGGTGATCACATTTTCGCCGTCGCAAACAAATTCCGTCACATCAATGCGGAAAGACACATAACCGCCCTTGTGCGTGCCTGCAAGAGAGCCGTTGACATAAACAAAAGTCTTGTAATCAGCCGCACCGAAGTGTGCAAACACCTTTTTGCCTTTCTGTTCAGCGGGAATTTCAAATGTGCGCTTGTACCACACGCCGTACATAAAATCTTTGTTGCCGATGCCCGACAGCTCACTTTCGGGGCAGAACGGCACGGTGATTTTCTGCGAAAATACGGCATCGGTTGCATACAGTTTTCTCGGCTGACCGCTTCTGCCGTTGTCGATTTCAAAATCCCATGTTCCGTTGAGATTCATCCAATCGTTTCTCTGAAATTGCGGTTTGGGATGTTCGGGACGAGGTATATTCATATCATTATTCTCCTTTATACAATACCGTTGTCAACGGCAAATTCAACAAATTCTGCAAACAGTGAGTTGCTCCATGCAAACCAGGGTCTTGTGAATTTCGTCGGGTCATCCGCACAGAAACCTTCGTGCATAAATCCCGTGTCGGCATCGGTGCTTTCGAGCATGGTAAGCACGTTTTTCATTTCTTCGGTGTCGCGGCTTGTAAGCCCCTGCATGGAAAGGGCTATGTGCCAGATATAATTTTCGGGGGTATGCGGACTGCCGACACCGCAGGCGGCTGTGCCTTTGTAGTAGTACGGATTTTCTTCACTCAGCACGAATGCACGGGTGCGCACATACATCGGATCGTCATTCTTGCAATACCCTAAATACGGCATGGAAATCAGGTTCGGCACATTGGCATCGTCAAACAATCTGCGATTGCCCATGCCGTCGGTTTCACAGCAATATATTTTGCCGAACTTCGGATGATCAACCACACCATAGGTCTGAATGCCGTAGTCAATTTCAATGCGCAAATCAGCACATTGCTTTACAAAATCGGCATCGGGAAGAACATCTGTAAAGATTTCCTCAAGATAGCGAAGCACAACCACGGCAAACATATTCGACGGCAGCAAATAGCCGAATGTGCACGCATCGTCACTCGGACGAAAACCCGACCATGTCATACCTGTATAGCTGACAGGCATCCCCATTCCGTTGTTGTGGATGGTGTCGTGGTAGGGGCAGCCCGTTCGGCTGAAACGGTAGGGTGAATTTTCAAAATGGCGCTGTTCGGTCTGCCAAAGTGCAACCGTCTTTTTGGCGGCAGCAACAAAGGTTTCATCAAAAACGGAAGTGTCTGCGCTGTTCTTCCAATACAAATATGCAAGGCGCATGGGGTAGCACAAAGAATCAATTTCATACTTGCGTTCCCATACCCACGGGTCATTCAAGGGCACATCGTCCGTGTGGCCGTGGCCGTTGGCTTCGGCATTGAATGCGTTGGCATAGGGGTCAATGCAGATATATTGCATCTGGGCGGCAACAACACCTTTTATAATTTCGCGCATTTCGCAATCGTCTTTTGTAAGCGGCAGGTAGTGCGTGACCTGTGCGGTGGAATCGCGAAGCCACATGGCGGGGATATCCCCCGTCAGCACAAACAGTGATCCGTCCTCGCGTTTGGTGACGGTCGTTTCCAATGTATTCGGGCAGCAGTTGCGATACATCTGCTGCAATTTCGGTCTGTGGGCAAGTTTTTGCGCATACTTGTCAATGCGCTGCTGCAATGCTTTCGGAATGTTCATATTTTACCTCCTGATTCTCTTATTTTACTATACCACAAGCGCAAGCGTCCTTGCAACTAAAACCGAAACTGCACACAGAAAAAATATACCTCAAAACATTGTGCACATTTTTTCAAAAAAATGCTTGACAAACAGCACACAAATTACTATAATAATTGAGCAACCGTTGAGGACCATTAGCTCAGTTGGTTAGAGCCACCGGCTCATAACCGGTTGGTCCGGGGTTCGAGTCCCTGATGGTCCACCAACTCTGCTTGGAGGAAAAACCATCAGGCAGAGACATATAGGGGCATAGCTCAGCTGGTAGAGCAGCGGTCTCCAAAACCGCGTGTCGTGGGTTCGATTCCTACTACCCCTGCCAAAAACAGAAACGGATACCGCAAGGTGTCCGTTTTTGTTTTTCGTATGATATAGGAATCGAAGCGGCGCGGGAGTGAATGAACATCCGGGGGATGTTCAGAGCCGCGCCTGACCGAGCACCGCAGTGCGAGAGTCGATTCCTACTACCCCTGCCAAAACAGAAACGGATACCGCAAGGTGTCCGTTTTTGTTTTTCGTATGATATAGGAATCGAAGCGGCGCGGGAGTGAATGAACATCCGGGGGATGTTCAGAGGCGCGCCTGACCGAACACCTTGCAGGATTATTAAGAGGGGGTTTGAATACAAAGTTGCCTCCTTTTAATTGTTTATTTGCATTTTCTGAAAGAACAGTGTATAATTGTATACATTAAGATATCAGATCCGGAGAGTGAAGATGAGCATACTGACAAAAGCAAGTTGGAAATCCAGAAGTCGGGGATATGACTATTATATCAAGAATAAAGTTTTATCATGCAAAGAAATCAGCAATATTGAATACGAAGGCACGGTGCAGGGTTCTGCGGAAGAGCCGTATAAAGTTCGTATCAACCTTGAAAAAACGATGTCTTCAAGCTGCAATTGTCCGTTTGCAAACGGAAGAAAAATCTGCAAACATATGGTAGCGGTTTTCTTTTGCGTATTCCCCGATGAAGCACAAAAATACGAATCAGAATACAAGGAATACAAATCCGCATCAAAAAGATACTATTATGATGACTGCTTTGATGGGGATTATTTTTGTGACGATGAACCCGATGATGACTATATTGACGAAGAAGAATTCAGTGATGAATTTGAAGATATGCTCCGCAAGTGCATAAATAAACTGTCAAAAACACAATTACAAAATGCATTGTTCGATCTTTTATATGACGGAACCGAAGAGCAGTTGGATATGTTTTTATATCACTATGTCGAGTAAAATTTGTTTTTTCGTTTCAGAAAATATATATCACGGAGGTATTATTATGGCAGTACAGGTTTACACATTCAAAGTCACATACGAAGGATGCGACAATAAAATTCATCGCACATTTGAGGTATCATCCAATTATGACCTTGCAAGACTCGGCTATATGATTCTTGCAAGCTTTGACACAATGGCGTATCACCTGTTCTCCATTGATCACAAAGGCGTTGAATATCAAACCGCAATTGAGAATTACGGTGAATATCCGTTATTGCAGGATGCGAAGCTTGCAAAAATGGAACTGCAGATCGGTGAGCATCTGCACATGATATATGATTTCGGAACAGAGCAGCACTTTGATATTGAATTACTTTGCATATCGGATATGCCGAAAGGCTCCGGCAGAGCATACCCGAAGGTTATTACTGGCGAAGGCAGAGGCATTCTTGATGATATGGCTGCTTATGAGCTTATGGAAATTATTGAAGCCACTGACAAAAACGGAAAATCCGATTATATCATAACTACAGAGTATGGTAATGAAATGATTTGGGATTACCGCGATTACAGCATGGAGTATGACAACTGTCTGCTCAAAACATTGATTGACGAAATCAAAAACGGCTATGAATGCGGAGAATAAATACATGCAAATAACAACACCTCACACCGGTCGAATGGATATTGGTATGAGGTGTGATTTTTATATTGTGATGGTGTGTGTTCCTGCAGGCAGTTTTTGGGTAGTGCCGTCCGGCAAGGTGACATCGGCGGTGCAGTTTGCAGGAATGGTGATTGCAAAAACAAAGCTGTCGTTTTCTTTTCTCCATCCGCTTTTTATGGTGCCGAAAATGCTGTTGTAGGTGGCTTCGGCAAAGGTGAAACTGCCGCCGGGGTGCGGAGTAATGGTGAAATGATTTTCACCGCTGACATTGATTCCGCACATGGACGAGAACAGCCATTCGCAGACAGCACCCTTTGAATAGTGATTCAGCGATGCGATGCCGCCCTGTGCTTCGGTACCCTCCCACGATTCCCAGATGGTGGTAGCACCCATTTTGGTCATATAAAGCCAGCCGGGCATCTGCTCATTTTCAAGCAGTTTATAGGCAGATTCAAGATCAAATTGTTCAAGCACACCGAGAATCAGCGGTGTGGAAAGGAAGCCCGTTCCGAGCCTGTAACCGTAGTTTTCAAGGGCTTGCAGAAGTCTGTATTTTGCATACTCGGTCTGCGTTTCGTTCAGCAATCCGAACGCCAACGGACGGACAAGACAAGCCTGTCGGTCGGTATCAAGCGAAAAGTCTTCGGTTTCAACCAAAGCCTGATATGCCTTTTTGCAATGCTCGCTGACGGCGGCATATTTTGCGGCATCCGCTTTGTTGCCGAGTGTTTCTGCAATTTCGGACATCAGCCCCAACACATGGCTCGTATATGCCGTTGCAACCTCGGGTTCGGGCAGAATGACATTTGTCCACTTGTTCGGATACACATCGGCAGGCTCTGCCCATTCGCCGTAAGCCTGCCCTTTATTGACAACAAACTTACGGTCTGCTCCTTTGACCTTGTGCGGCTTGGAAAGCAGGGCATTTTTGCCGACTCTGCCGATCATGAAATCGGCATACTTTTTCATTCTGTCATAGTAGTCGGACAGAATGGCGGTGTCGTTGTATTTTTTGCTGAAATAATACGGAATGAGAATGCCTGCATCCGCCCAGCCGACACTGCCGTTCATGCTGACCATAAAAAAGTCGGTGCCGCCCTGCGGTGCGATCTGCGGCAATCTGCCGTCCTCTGTCTGCCAATCGTAAACATCGGTCAGATACTTTTTGGCAAAGGGGGCATAATCAAAAAGATACGAAGCACTCGGGAAGAAAATCTGTGCATCTCCTGTCCAGCCGTGTCGCTCACGGGTCGGGCAATCGGTAGGCAGATCCGCACTGTTGCTTTTGGTTGACCACACCGTTGCATCCACAAAACGGTTGAGCAGTTCGTTGGAACTGTCAAAAAAGCCTGTCTGCTCCATATCGGAATAAACGGCAATGCCCGTAAAGTTTTCGGCTGTGAAAGCAACATCGGTTTCAACGAGCACATAGCGGTAGCCGAAAACGGCAAAGGTGGTTTTATACTGATTCTCGCCTTCCTTGCAAATATATTCAATCTGTTGTAAAGGCGTTGTGATTCTTTTGGTGGAAAGCTGAATGTTTTTCTGCGTGAATTCACCGTCCTTGTCAAGCATTTCACCGAAACGAAGAAGGATCTTCTGTCCTTTTTTTGCTTGCAGCTTAAATGCAATGATGCCTGCAAAATTCTGCCCCATATCCAGAACGGTCTTACCGCTCGGAGTGATAAGCAAGGTCGGTTTGAAGTGCTCTTTTTCGGTCACAAAGACATTGTTTGAAGCGATTGGAATAACCGTGTGGCTTGTTTGCTTTGCCCAATGCGAATAAGACGGTTGCTCGTTTGCATCCACCCTTTCTCCGTCCTTGTTGTCGGCAAAGCGGATAGGACCGTCATTGCTCCATTGCCAGTGACGGTCGGTGACAACGGTTTGCGTTGAGCCATCTGTATATGTAAGCTCAAGCTGTGCAAGCAGTTTTGTTTCAAAGCCGTATTCCTGCTTGAGCCCCCATGCACCGACCGAGCCTCTGTACCAGCCGTCGGCAAGCTGCACGGTGATTGCATTGTCACCGTCAGACAAAAGCTCTGTTACATCATAGGTCTGATACTGCACCCGTTTGGTGTAATCGGTAATACCGGGTGCAAGATAAAAGCCGCCGACCCGTTTGTCATTGATTTTTGCTTCATACACACCGCAGGCGGTGATGTAAAGTTTTGCTTTTTTGATTTGCTTTGCAACCGAAAAAGACCTTCTGAAACAATCCACGGGGTATCGTGCAAGGCTTTCGGGCTTGTTCATATTGATAAGAAAATCCACACCCTGCAAGAGGAAGGATTTGCCGATTTTTTTCTTTTTATCGGCAATGCTGCGATCCGGCTCGTAATTGCCCGTAATCCACTGTGCTGACCAGTTTTTAATGCCGTATTCAAAGAAATTCTCTTCACTTTCATCCCCTGCGACATCATTTTCATCCCACAGTTGTATGCGGAATGAAACTCTTTTGCCGTCAGAAAACTGCACGGGGACGCGGCATTGCATGGAGCCCGATGCAATCTTTCCGCTGTCCCAATCATCGGTAAAGATTCTGTAAGCGGTCTGCGTGATGCCGCCCTCGCAATTCCACATGACACGGGGATTGTCAATATCAATGCCGAGCGGATTTTTCAGATATTCGGTTTTTATGTTTACAGCTTTCATTTTATTTCTCCGCTGTTTCTTCTTTTCTTGCCTTGATTTCCGCCTGCTCCTTTGCAATCACCTTTTCAACACCGATGAAAGCCAGAATCACAACAAGAGCGATCGCTGTAAATGTTTCAAGTCCGACAAAAGAGAAGGTGATGACATTTTTCACACTTTCACTCTGTTCGGCTGCAACGGTGACACCGTCAATCAAGGACGGAGCCACATAGCCTGCCTTTGCAAGCAGCATATTGAACGCACCCGTGACGATGCCGACAGAAGACACGGCAATGATGTTGTAAACGGACATGGCAACGCCGTCCACACGGAAATTGTGCTTCCATTCAATGTGGTCAAGGATATCCGCAAACAGAGCCATGAACACATAGCAGCAAGGCAGACCGCCGATGTTTTTGATGAACTGACCGATGAGCACCACAACCATATTGGCAGGAGCCATCCAGCAGATTGCACTGCCCACGGCATACAGCACAAAGCCTGCCATGGTGAGATTGCGTTTGCCGAATTTCTTGGCAAGCGGCCAGACGGCAAAAATGCCGATACCGAGCGGCACACCGCCGATGACGGAAATGAGTGTCTGCGTCATACCGTCATTGTATGTACCGAGAACATAGTTGCAGTAATAAACAAGACCGAGGTTCTTGAACTGTGTGCCGACGGTGTAAATGAGGAAATAGACAAGAATCAGCACCATGAATTTGTCGGTAAAAATAGCGGTGAGCAGTTTTTTATAGGGCACTTTTTCGGTCGGCTTGTCAATGTCTTCAAGTGTTACACGCTCTTTGGTGAAGTAGTATTCAAGCAGTGTCAAAGGCAGTGCAATGATTGACAGCACACTCATGGTGATGATCCACTTGGACTTATCCACACCGAGCATCGGCATAATGACCATCGGGAAAATGAGAGCCACGAGAATACCGCTCATCATGATGGTTGCAATCTGATTGAACACGGAAAGTGAGCCTCTCTGCTCGGTGTTTCTTGTTGAAAGCGGCACCATGAGATTATGGCTCATATTGAAAATGGTGTAGGCAAAGGAATAGAACAGATTATACGACAGCATAACCCATACAACCTGCACGGTCTGATTGCTTTCGGGCACCGTAAACAGCAGAATACCCGTAATCATCAGAAGCGGTGCCGACAGCAGCAGCCACGGTCTTGCCTTTCCCTGCGTGGTTTTCGTGCGGTCGATGATATAGCCCATTACAACATTGGTAACGGCATCAATTACCTTGGAAACAACGGGAAAAACGGCAAGGAACACACCGCCCCAGACGGATGTAAGGTTGAGAACGTCCGTGTAATACACATTCAGATACGTTGCAAGCACGGCATTGAGCAGCAATGCACCCGCAGGCCCGAGCAGATAGCCGAGCCATTTTTCTTTTGCATTGACATCCTCGTTTTTTACACGGCTCTGCAACAGAGGTGATTGTAATTTATTGTTCATAATAAATGCTCCTTTGCTTGACTTTTGTGACCGTTTATATTACCATTATACCAACACTGTGTTGTTTCAACAATCATCAGTTTGTATATTGTTGGCTGTAAAACCGACAATATGGCGGAAAGTGACGGAATAATAAAATGAACACTAAAGACAACCAACGCACAAGGCTTTCAAAGCTGCTTCTTAAAAACGCATTGACGGATCTGATGAAAACCAAGGAATCGGTCAGCAAAATCTCGGTGCGTGAGCTTTGCGAAACGGCAGGACTCAACCGTTCCACATTTTATGCACACTACAATGAACCCAAAGATCTGCTCAAGGAAATGGAGGATGAAATTCTCGCCTCCACCAAGGAGCATCTTGAAAAAATCGGTGCAGAAAATGACATCGGTGCAAGAAAATATATATTATCGTTTCTCAAATACATCAAGGACAACGACAACACGTTCCGTTGCCTGCTGATTGACTCGGCAGATCCGCAGTTCCGCACACGGTTCATGCAGCAGACCATTGTGCAGTTCATTGAAAATCTGGATGTGAGCCTGCCTGCAAAAATTGAGCAATATGTTTATTCCTATATTCTCAACGGCAGCACGGGCATTCTGATTCAATGGATCCGTTCGGATTATGAATGTGACGAAAACACCGTCTGCAATCTGCTGTTTGCCATCAACAACGGTGCATTGACGAATTTGAATCTGTAACAAAAAAAACGGCGGAAGCAAGTTATTTTCTTGCAACCGCTGTTTTGACTTTTATTTACTGATAAATACCGTCATCGACAATATATCGCCATATATTATTACACTACATAGCCTGTGTGGAAAAACTCCGACGATGAAGTGAAGACATTGACACCCATTTTTAAATTTTGTTATTCACTTTCAATCAGTTGCTTTGATATATCCCGGCCACCATAGATAATTCTGAGTATACGCACCGTTTTTTTCTCTTCGCAAGGCTGATAAATAACCAAATGATTTTTTACAGGCATAATCCTTATTCCTTGTTTGCTGAGAGCATCCTGTTCAGCTAAATGATGTCTGTTCGGCATCTGTTCAAGACTTCTTACAGATTTCATTATAAGCAAAACCAAAGATTCAGCTATGCCGGGTTCTGAAAGAACATTCGCAATGTAATCATGTATTGCATCAATATCTGAGAGAGCTTTTTTGGTGTATTCAATTTTCCAGATCATATTCCGTATTTCTGACGCATATAATTTTCGGCATCATCAGCCGATATGAGATTTCCGTTTTTAATATCCGCCAATCCTTTTTCAACTTCTTGTACAAACTGTTCATCAGTAAGATTGCCATATGCAAGCGGTACATTTTGCGGTAACTTCATTTCAAAGGGAATTCCTCTTTGCATAACAACCTGCCTTAAAAACATGCCCACAGCATTAGACATAGGAATACCAAGCTGCTCAAGAATTTCTTCGGCTTCCTGTTTGATATTGGGGTCCACACGAGCGAAAACATTAGATGTTCTTGCCATAGTAACACTTCCTTTCGGTAATAGTATACCACATTTGATTGCAATATGCAAGCAATTCGCAAGCTTTTGTTAATTTTATGATATGAAGTTGCCCAAGGTGAAACAGACATGATTCAGAAAGCATTACTTCCCGGTTCTTGTTGTCGGCAAGGACAGGAGTTCTCTTACTCTTGCTTCTGTATGATTTTCAATTGCCTGCAGGCGGTCTTCCGGCAGATTGAGCGACGGATGACGGCGGAACTTAAAGCCCAAGAGCTTCCGCAGCTGTGCGGTCTGCTTTTTGCCGATTACTTCCTTGCAGATGCTTTCAAAGGAAACACCGTAGGGCGTGGACCGGGTCTTTGCATATTCGTGCAGGTTGTCAAAATCATCGGGCATTGCCATATTGAAAAGTGAAAAACCGTTGTCAAAAATGGGAGCAGGTCCGATGATCTGCCCTGTATGATTGTCACGCAGCACACCAAAATTGCCGAAATGTCTGTCTTCGTTATAAATGACCGCGTCAAACACAAGCATACTGCAAAGTTCCTCGTAAGCCGCTTCGCTGATTGCTCTGTAATAATCCAGACAAGCTTTGATACCGCCGTTTTTCACAAGCCGTCCGATCGGGATGAATGCGGTATCAATATCGGTAAACAGCCTGCACTTTGAAGCAAGAATTCCTTTCCAGTTTTCAAGATCATACTCTACGGCATTCAGCCCCATTGCTTTTGCAATCTGGCAGGCATAGAACTCACTGTACGGTTCTTTTCCGGTATTGGCTGCCCCCTCAGTGCCACCCTTGTACAGATAAATACCGTCATCTTCAATATACCGCCATGCTTTACGCAGCATACCTTGTGTGGTAAGCTCCGGTGAAGTGGTGAATGCACGATTGGAAGCATTGGCACCGGTGTAAGCAACAAGTGATAACACCTCGGAAAAACGGTTGTCATAAAGATTAAAATCTTCAAAACGACCCTCAAACTCCTGCGGAACAATCCAATAGCTGTCATTCAGCGACAAGCCCTTGCAGACATCAATAATACCTTTTGTGTTATTGATACTCAGTTCTAATGTTTTCAGGATTTCATCCACAAAGGCTCTGTTTTTCGGAATCACTCTTTTCTGCAACCATCTGATGATTCCGTCATTCGTTACAACAAGATCAAGCGGCAACAGATGCTTCTGTTCTTCACTGACAGAATGAATTTCGGCACATAAGCCTTCAAGACCTTTTTCTGCAAGCGAAAAGGTCAGAAGCGTATCGTTATATAATTTCAGATTATACACATTGCTCATCTGCTCACTCTTTTCATCCAGCTGCAAGCTGATTTCCTTATCCAATGCAGAACAGATTTTTACAAGCATATCCAATGACACATTTTGCATTCCGCTTTCTATTCGGCAGATATTGCTTCTCTGTGTGCCGATCAGTTTTGCAAGCTGTTCCTGCGATAAACCTTTTTCAAGTCTTGCTGAGATAATTTGTGATATGATTCTCTGTCTGGATGTCAGCAAATCGCTCATCTGAATCACCACCTGCGATAGTTACATTATTATGTTATCATATATGATAACATTTGTCAAGCCACTACATATTTTTGCCGTTTGCGGCAGAAATATTTACCGGGATGTTGTTTTTTCTTGCAGACAAGCAACACGGGATGCCATATTCGCAGCATCCCGTTCTTTTTATCATTATTCAGTTTTGCATACTCACGATAGATACAATATCCGTCAGGAATAAATGATCATCCTGTTTCGCGGCATCAAGGACGGCATCCGTAAAGCCGGACAAGGAGAACAAAAAGTAATAGGCATCACCATTGAACACATTCTTATCCTTCAACTTCCGCAGTTGGGCATTGTCAAATAACTCCGAACGGAATTTACACTCGCCGAGAATATATTTGCTTTCGGTTTTATCCGCAGCAACAACATCGATTTCTTCGGTACGGCTTGTTTTTCTGCCGTTTTCTTCCTTGGTGATTGTTCCCCACCAACGCCCGATTTTTGAAAAACGAAACGGCATCTTGCGTTGCTTGTTCAGGCAGAACATATAATCAATGCAGACTTTTTCAAAGGATTTTGATGCAAAATCATGCAGAGCATTTTCAATATAATCTTCCCACACACCCACGGCATCATCGTTTTCAAGTTCCGACAGATTGGAATAACCGAATGCATACCAGAAACGGAAATAATTGTCCGTCAGATTATACAATCCCTTGTTGCTGTTGGCATGGTCTTTTGCACTTGAAAGAACCGAAAATTCGCGTTCTGCAATACCGAGTTCAATCAGATTTTTCAGATAAACGCTCAGCTTGCTTTTTTCAACACCTGTTTTGTTCTGAATCTCATTGAACGAAGTGCTGCCCGTTGCAATTGCCTCAATGATGGTATTGTAAATGGAGGTTTCACGCAGTTCCTGCCGAAGCAGAAACTCAACCTCCGAATAAAGAACGGTACCTTTGGTCAGTATTTTTTCTATGATATTTTCTTTGAGTGATTTTTTGGAGTTGAACTGTTTCAGATAATGCGGAATACCGCCGAGAACCGCATATGCAATCAGTTTTTCCTCATCGCTGAAACCGGGCAGGAATTTGATTGCATCGTAATAAGGCATCGGGAGCATTTTGTAAATACCTGTTGTTCTGCCGTAAAGCGGATTTTTTTCAGACAGCAGTTCTTTTTCAATAAAGCTCATTGCACTGCCGCAAATGACAAGCATAATATTTTTCGTTTTCAGCACGGTATCCCAGATAATCTGCAAAACAGAAGGAATGGACGGATTGCTTTTGCACATATAAGGAAATTCGTCAATGACAATAACTGTTTTCTGCTCGCCTTCCATTTCGCCGATGAAGGAAAAAGCCTTGTCCCAATCCGCAAAACTGCTTGTGTATGCACGGACGGAAGGTTTCCATGAAAGCAGAGCATCGGAAAACTCCGCAAGCTGTTTTTCTGTTGTGTATTCCCTGCATGAATAAAAAACATGCGGCTTGCCCTTGCAGAATTCCGACAAGGTTTCGGTTTTTCCGACCCTTCGTCTGCCATACAGCACAACAAATTCAGCCTGTTCGCTTTCGTAACAATTATTCAAAAACTTCAATTCATTTTCACGACCGATAAACATACAAAACCCTCCGTGAAATATTTTTGTCAAATCATAATTTGTCTAATCACAATTTGACAAATTTAATTTAACACAAACACAACAAAATGTCAACCGGTTTTTATTTTATTTCACCTGCAAAGCAAAAACCTCATCCCCGTTGCTGTGACAAAGGGATGAGGTTCTTATGCTATTTATGAAGTTTTTTATTTACTGATCAGAATATATCTGCTCATCACAAGGTCAATAACCGCCTGCGTTTTCACACGCATACCGATTTTTTCTATCACATTGCGGACGGTTTCTTCGGTAAGAGTCGGGATATAATCACGGCATTGCGGATATTCATCAAGAAGCTCATTAAACAGCTTGATAAGAAGATCACCGGATTTCGGTTTTGAGGGATAACCACGGGCAATGAGTGCCATGTTATTGTCGTAATTTGGAGCAAGGCCAAGCAGTTCTCCCGTTTGCGGATTTCGTAACAGACCGAAGTTATTGGTATGACGATCGGGATTTGCACAGACAGTATCCATAAAAATCAGTCTGACATAATCGGGAATTGCCTGCGGACAAAGGCTTTGCAATGCTTTTACGACATCCGGATACTCTTCATTATCGCCCATAAAAGCGGACGCAGGTTCAAAATTGACAGAAGCGGCATTTGTAAAATCAAGGGATCGGATACAACCGTTTCCGCGTTCATAAACCGCCATATTCATGCCGAGAGCCAAGCCCAATTCACAGATGAACAATTCGGAAAACATTTCATCGTGATTGGCTCTTTTGCACATCCACCAGCTGCCGTTGCGGAGCTTCCAGCACTTTTCAAAGCTACCGACATTGGTAAGCTCCGGGGTGCGGGAACGACGACTGTTGGCAGCTCTGTTGAAGCTGTCATAAGTACCCTTCAGGGCAAGATCGGAAAAATAATCATCCTTGAATTCGACATCTTTATATGTCAGCTCAGAGCCAACAGGACGGATCCAATAATTGTCAGTAATGGTTGCACCGTTGACATGTATAACAGTAGAAAGATCATCCTTTTCAGCCAGACGCAAGGCTTTTTTGAGCAAACGGGAGTTGGCACGATGCGAATCAATCGCACGGGTTTCAAGCCATGAATCTGCATCTGAAAAATTTTTCAGATAAAGAGGAAGCAAATTTTCATTTATAACAGACAAAGAGGAATCCTGCCAGACTGCTACTACTGTATCGCCACTCAGGATTTCATAATTTTTCTTTTCCATTCTGCAACCTCCTTTCATCATTTAATACATTATAAACTATTCTTTTAGTCTTGTCAATTTTTTAATCCCGTCAATACTACGGACTTACTGAACAAATATTCTGAAAATCTTTTTTAATTCACAACAACAGTATGTTTTAATACATAAAAAAAGGTATATTTGTAACAATAGCGATTCTTGTTCCACGATGAATCTGCTTATCATCAGAAAAGTAAGAATTATTCACCTGCCGTATATTTCTTTTCTAATGCTTTTCTAATACTTTTCTAATGTCTCATTTCCTTGTTGTTTTTTATAGTTTTATTCAGTTGCAAAATCAGAACATTTGATGCAAAACATGATGATTTTTCACACCAAAAATCGCTCATAACAATGAACATCGTTTTCGATTCCTACTACCCCTGCCAAAAAATCCGACAAGTTTCGACTTGTCGGATTTTTTTATCCAAGCCGACAGGCTTGGTATATCATCAGCCGTAGGCTGTATATCATCAAAGGCGGCTCGCCGCCTTTGTATCTCATCACACCTTCAGGTGTGTATCAAAAAACTGTCGGCTTGATGATCTGCAAAACTTCGTTTTGATGATATACAACCTCTTGCGAGGTTGATGATATGCAATTCCTGCGAAATTGATGATATACACGGCTTCGCCGTGATTTGTATTGCACTGCCTGTCTGAAATACGGATACCGCAAGGTGTCCGTTTTGTTTTTGTATGATAATGATCAGTCTTGTTTTATTGATTTTTGCATGCTATAATTAAAACATAATTATACATAAGAAGGAGTATAAAAAAATGGATAAGAAGAAAATCATTATATTATGCGTGATACTTGTTCTGCTTGTGGCTGCCGCGGTGCTGCTTGCCGTGTTTATGCCGAACATAAAAATGGGCATCAATGCGAGAAAATACAATTTGCAAAAAGCAGACATATCCGTATCGGCGGACAGAATTTATTTTCTCAACACAGGTGGGTCGGATGCGATTCTGATTGAAAGCGACGGCAAATTTGCCATGGTGGATGCCGCAGAGGACAATGATAATCCGCGGAATTTTGAAGGGCTGAAATTAACGGGCTACGAGGATTACGTGGTTGATTTTGTAAAGAAAATCGCAGGGGATGAAAACGGTAGGGTCGAGCTTGAATTTGTGCTGGGCACACACGCCCATTCTGACCACATCGGCGGCTTTGATACGCTGATTTTTGATGAAGACATTACCGTCAAAACCGCATACCTGCGTGAATATGACGAGGACAGAATCAGCGAATATGAAATCGAGAGCTGGGACAACAAGGAGGTTTACGAGCAGATGCTCGATGCCTGTAAAAAAAGAGGTGTCCCTGTTGTGAGTGATATTTCTGCGGAGCCGTTTACATTCGGAAGCTTCACCATGCAATTCATCAACACAGAAATAAATCCTGTTGAAGGGCGTGTCGGTGAAAATGAAAATGCAGTCGGACTGCTGATTGAGAAGAACGGAACAAAGGCTTTTCTTTCGGCAGACATCAACAATTACGACGGGGATGAAGACAGAATTGCCCCCGCAATCGGCAAGGTTGACCTGCTGAAGGTCGGGCATCACGGCCATGAAGGCTCCTCCACCGAAAACTTTATCAACACACTCAGCCCCGATATTGCCGTTCTGACACGGGGCAATGCAACGCCCTCTGCAGAGCCGCTCAAAAACCTCAACCGCGTCAATGCGGCCATTTATGCAACCGGCAAATACGGCGAAATCATTGCCGAATTCACAGAAAACGGCATCGCCCTTTTTGCAGGCATTGCAGAATAAGTCTATTGCAGATATATCCCCGGACTTCAAAGGCCCGGGGATTTTTCATTTCTGCCGTTTGATGAGCAGTTGAACATTGCAAGAATCTGTGATATAATTATTTATATTGAATGATTCACCGATGGTGGGATTCTTTATGGAGCTGTTAAAGGAAATCGTCGTTATGCGTTCTTTTATCTGCATTCGGCTGATTGAAGCTGATAAGGCCTGACATTATAATGATCCCAAACGAAAGGATACAGGTGGTATGAGATACATTGCAGACCATGATTTTCATATTCATTCAACGGTTTCGAGGTGTTGCCATGATGCCACACAGACACCGCAGTCCATATTGGAATATGCACAAAAAAACAGCTTCAGAAAAATCTGCCTGACCAATCATTTCTGGGACGAGAATGTAAAAAGCGAAGCGCAATGGATTGAAGAACACAATTTTTCGTTTGTTTCTTCTGTTCTGCCGTTGCCGCAGGATAAGAACATCCGTTTTCTGTTCGGTTGCGAAACCGACATGGATTTCAACAATGTGCTCGGTGTGAGCAAAGAACGATTTGACTGCTTTGATTTTATCATTGTTGCCACAACACATCTTCATCTTGCCGGCCACACAGTCAGCACCGAGATCACAACACCCGCCCAAGCGGCTTTTCATTGGGTTGACAAGCTCAAAAATCTGTTGATAAAGGATCTTCCCTTTCATAAAATCGGCATTGCACATCTGACAACGGGACACATACTCAAAAGCAGAACAACCGAAGCCTTGTCCTTGATTCCCGATGCCGTCATGTATGATATTTTCAACGAATGTGCACGCAAGGGTGCAGGAATCGAGCTGAATGTCAAAACAATCAACATGAACGATGACGAAAAAGAGATATTGCTGCGGCCATATTTCATCGCCAAGGAATGCGGATGCAGATTCTATCTCGGCAGCGATGCACACAAAGCAAGTGCCTTGGCAGGTGCAAAAGAAAATTTTGAGGATGTTATTGACAAACTGAATCTTAAAGAAAGCGATAAGTTTTTGCTGACTGCCGGAAGGAAGTAAAAATGGGATTTATTTTCAACATTCAAAAATTCTGTCTGCATGACGGAGACGGGATACGGACAAGTGTGTTTTTAAAGGGCTGTCCCCTGCGGTGCATCTGGTGCCACAATCCCGAAAGCCTTGCAAAAGTGCAGAGCCTTTCTTTTCACAATCAAAAGTGCACCGTCTGCGGCAAGTGCCTTGCGGTGTGCAGCGGACGAAGCATTGAAAACGGCAATTTGAAGATTGACCGAGCACAATGCACGGTGTGCGGAAAGTGTGCAGAGGTCTGCCTGCACGATGCCAACGAAATCATCGGAAACGAAATGACCGCACAGGAAATCATGGTTGAGGTGCTGAAAGACAAGATGTTTTTTGACACCTCGGGCGGCGGAATCACCGTGACGGGCGGAGAACCGTCGTATCAACCTGATTTCACATTGGAATTACTCACACTTGCAAAGGAAGCTGGGATTTCGCGTGCCATGGAAACCTGCGGCATCGGGGAGGGAGAGTTTTACGAGAAAGCGGCGGACCTCGGCACAACATTTTTATTTGACATAAAATGTATGGATTCCGAAAAGCACCGAAAGCTAACGGGTGCTGATAATGTACATATTCTGCAAAACCTTGCATACCTCATGGAAAGAGATGCGGATATCATCATCCGTCTGCCCATGATTCCCGGTTGCAATGACAGCAACGAGGATATTGCACAACTTTGTGTTTTTCTGAACAACAACAAAGGGCGATACCGCTATGCCGAGATCATGCCCTATCACACGCTCGGCCTCGGCAAAGCCGAAAAACTCGGCTCCACAGCCGCATACACGCACGACAATGCAAACGAAACGGATATCGCCCGTTGGGGTTCCCTGTTCGCTTCGCACGGCACGGATGTAAACGTATCAAAGTAAAAGAGGTTTTATTATGACTGATTTAATGAATATTGATCCTTTGCTTTACGGATATTTTTCGGACGAAACCCTTGAACACGGTGAAAGAGTCGGGCTTGCGTTGCTTTACGGCGCAAAAAATATTGAAATTAAATTTTCGCGTCAGTTGCTGCCCGAAACAACATTTGAAACAAAATTTGCAACATCAAAATACATGCCCTCCGAAGGACTTCGGTTCGACACGGACAACATTTTAAAACTTGCCGAAGACTTCCCCGAACACAAAAAAACTCTGCTTCACTATGTTGATGAAATAAACATTTTCAACAGCAAGGCAAAGCGGCTTTCCTGCGATTTGACAGATGCCCTTGACCGCACGGGTGCACAATGGGGCGGCAACTGGGGCGGTCATGCCAACCCCGATTACGGAAAAATCGTCAATTTCGGCACGGAGCATATCCGCAATCTCATTGCCGAAAACCGCGGCAAGTACCCCGATGAAGCATGGTTTTACCGTTCTTGTTCCTATGTTTTGGATGCACTGGATCTTTTCGGCACACGCTACCGTGAAGCCGCACTTGAAAAAGCAGAACAATGCGATAACGAAGAAGACAAGGCTTTTCTGCTTCGTCTGGCTTCGGCTTTTGCAACCGTGCCGAAGAAGCCTGCTTACGATTTCATGTCGGCAATGTGCGCCTTTATGCTCATTTTTGCACTCGACGGCAGTGACTCTCCCGGTCGGTTTGACCAATATATGTACCCCGCATACTTAAAAACCGAAAATAAGGAAGAAGTCATCGACCTGCTTGACAGGCTGTGGGATTATTTCCATGACCACCGTTCGTGGAATCTTTGCATTGCGGGCAGTGACGAAAATTGGCAGGATGAAACCAACGAGCTTACTTACGAAATTCTTGCCATGGTGAGAAAAAAAGGCTACAATACCCCCAATCTCACCTGCCGTGTGCACCGAAACACACCCGATAAACTCTGGAATGCGATTGCAGACACCCTTGCAACGGGCACGGGACTGCCTGCACTTTACAATGACGATGTCGTTTGCGAAGCCCTTGAAAAAATCGGCATTCCGACCGAAGACAGCCACGATTACTGCATGAACGGATGCAATCAGATCGACATTTTCGGCAAGAGCCACATGGGGCTTGAAGACGGCGAGGTACTGTTTACAAAGTGCCTTGAATTTGCATTGCACAACGGCAAGGACGGGATGAGTGATGAAAAACTCTCCGTTGAAACGGGCGATCCGACAACCTTTACGACCTATGAACGTTTTGAGCGCGCATTCATGGATCAGCTGGAATTTGTGACCTACAATGCGTGTTCGAGTGCCAACATCTGCCAGCACCTGCGGGGAGTGTTTGAACCGCATCCGTTGCGTTCATGCCTGATTGAAGGCTGCCTGCAAAAAGGACGCGACTACCGCAACGGCGGCCCGCTTTACAATCACGGACAAATTCTTGCCGAAGGCATTGCAGACACAGGCGACAGCCTGTATGCCGTCAAAAAACTCGTATTCGACGAAAAGAAATACACAATGGCTGAATTGATTGCCGCATTGGATGCAGACTTTGAAGGTTACGAACAACTGCATCACGATTTTAAGAATTGCGAAAAATTCGGCAATGACATCGAAGAAGTTGACACCATTACCGCACGTGCGCTCAACCGCTTTTTCACTGTGCTCAAACGCAACCGCACCTACCGCGGCGGTGTGTTCACAGGCGGTTGCAGCACATTCAGCCGAGCCGCCGATTACGGCATGCAGACTGCGGCTCTTCCTAACGGAAAACGCAAGGGTGAACCCTTGCTTGCTGACAGCATTGCCGCCACCCCCGGGCGCGACACCAACGGTCCGACGGCGCTCATCAAATCGGTGCTGAAATACAACCACACCGATGCTTGCAGCGGATTCGTATTTCAGAATAAATTTGAAAAGAAGATTTTTAACACCGAAAAAGGCAAGGATTCATTCATTGCCCTTGCAAAGGCATATTTTGCAGGCGGCGGACAGCAATACACCGTTACGGTCGTATCACCCGAAGATCTGCTGGATGCTAAAGTGCATCCCGAAAACCACCGCAATCTGATCGTGCGTGTGGGCGGTTACAGTGACTATTTTACAGACCTTGATGAGGGCTTACAGGATAATGTCATTGAACGTACTTTTTTATAAAAGTTTTTAACAGGTGATTGCATGAAAAAAATAATATCCGTTGCCGTTTGTGTTGTGATATTATTTCTGACCTTTACGGCGGTCAGCATTGTCAACTACGGCAAAAACGACCATAAAACACAAGCGGATGTTGCCATTGTGCTTGGTGCGGCGGCAAGTGATGAAGGGGTGTCCCCTGTTTTCCGTGAGCGCATCAACCATGGAATATGGCTTTATGAAAACGAATTTGTCGATTATCTGATTTTCACGGGCGGCATGGGCGAAGGCAACGCAAAAAGCGATGCGTTGATTGCAAAAGAATACGCATTGTCGCAAGGAGTGCCCGCAGATGTTATTTTGATCGAAGAAAAATCGACCATCACGGAAGAAAACCTTGAGAATGCAAAAGAAATCATGGATGAAAACGGTTTGCGCACCGCCATCATCGTGAGCGACCCGCTGCACATGAAACGCGCCATGCTGATGGCAAAGGATTACGGTATTGACGGTTATTCTTCACCGACACCGACTACTATGTACAGGAGCATCAAAGCACAATTTCCGTTTTTGGTAAGAGAAGAATTTTTCTATATCGGCTATTGCATTGTGCGCATATTCAGATAAATCCATTCAACTGCCTGTAATAATAAAAATCAATCTGTTCTCTTTTCATTCCGTGACAATTTGCATATTATAAAAACATCACAAACGGAAAGGAAATGCTTATGAAAAACGAATCAACACTCGGCGGCAGAATTGCTTATTACAGAAGATTGCATGCAATGACACAAGAGGAACTTGCAAACCGCCTGCACATTTCAGCACAAGCGGTTTCAAAATGGGAACAACAACTCACATCGCCTGATATTATGCTCTTACCTGCATTGGCAGATGTGTTTCATATTTCCATAGACGAACTGTTCGGAAAACAAGTGCATACAGAACCCGTTTTTTCACTCGTCAACGATGTGCCGTGGGATGATGACCGCAAAATAAGATTTGCGGTTTTTCAGGGCAAAAAACTGATGCAACAATCCGAAAACGTGCTGTCTGACGGTACAAATACAATCAATGTTCATTTTGATTACGGATCGTATAAAATCAACGGTATCTGTAAATTAAACAAAGAATAACAGGAGCAAGCTATTTACAATTTTCTCTTATATGTGATATAATTTTTCACACATAAGCCTTAAAAAAAATCATCATTGACTATTCGGCTGATTGCGAAAAAGCGGAATAAAATTTTCAAGGAGCTGTTTTTGCAGCTCCTTGTGTTTTTATATATTATTGTGTTTCCCCAACCGACTGATAAACCAAAGGATTCTCATAATCGGCGTAGTCCTTTTTTTCATTCTGCGGATCGGTGCAATTGGCTTTCAGCCACATATAACGTGTACCGTCGGGTGTTTCATAGATGTAGCAATCGTAATTATCCATATCATATTCCCCGTCAGCCAACGGATAAAATGCATCGTAATTTTCTAAAAATGTTTTTTCGGCATCTGACGGCAAGCCGCCGTCGATCTTTATGAATGTTTCATCAAAACAGACCACACGGCTGAAGTCTTCGGCAATGAGTACTTCGGGTTCGCTTGTGATCCCCCACCAACAAATACCGCCGATGATAAGCAAAACGAGCAAGCCTTTTACGAGCGACGGCAGACAGCCTTTTTTCTTTTCTTTTTGCTCCGCATGCTCCGCTTTTTCGGATAGAATTCTTGCTCTTTCGGGGGCAGTTTTTTTATAAAGCCCCGTCAGCAGTTGCTTTATATAAAAATGAGTTGCAAAAAAGCGAATGGAAAAATATTCGGGAATAAACAAGAATAGATCAATGAAAAATGTTCCCCAATTCAGAAACAGCAATAAATTCCGCATCAGTTTCAGATACTGCTTGCGATTGACGGCATCTGCTTCGCGCACGGTAATCTGCCCGCCTGCCGTTTCTGCACGCGCAAACACATATACAACAGGGGCAAGGTCAAGAAAATCCGCTAATTTTCCGTCACAGACAGCATACATTCCCTCCTGCAATTCAACAACCGTATTCTGCAATCCGTTACAGGTGATTTCATAGTGAACGGATATATTCAGCACCGCTTGCGGCAGTTTTTCGGCAACCTTTTTGCTCAGTTTTGCAAGCAGTTTATCCTTAAAACGACTGCATTCACCGCTTTCATCTGTTTCTTCGGCGGCTTGTATCAGTTCCGAAAAAGCGGACGTTTCGGCAACAAAGGTAAGTTTTTCATTGCGGCAAAACACATCGACAGCAGAAGCAGGATTGATAACATACTTCTTGTCTTCAACAGTAATGTGCATTTTTTCACTTGTACTGTTGTTTTTGAAAGTTATGTACATGCTTATCTCCCCTTTTCTTTTATTTCATTTTATCACAAATAAAAAAATTTATCAACAATTTCAGATGATTCGTTTGTTGCATACAGGAACCTGCTATGTTATAATGATTTTAAATGTTCCCGAGCAGAAAATTACGAGCAGATAAGGAGAAAGAAAATGTATAAAATCGAACTCGGAAAAAGCGGTCTGCAGGTGCCGACGGTGGCGGTTGGCTGTATGCGTATCAGCGGGATGAACGAAAAAGAGGTTTCGGCATTCGTGAACACGGCACTTGAAAACGGTGCAAACTTTTTTGACCATGCCGATATTTACGGCGGCGGGAAGAGTGAGGTTGTGTTCGGCAAAGCAGTATCCCCCTCCCTGCGCGATAAAGTTCTGATTCAGACGAAATGCGGCATCCGTCCGGGACAGTTTGATTTTTCTTACGAACATATCACCGCATCCGTGGACGGCAGTCTGAAACGGCTCGGCACGGACTACATTGATGTTCTGCTGTTGCACCGTCCCGATGCACTGATGGAGCCCGAAGAAGCGGCACGGGCATTCGATGACCTGAAAACCGCAGGCAAAGTCCGTCATTTCGGCGTTTCCAATCAGAATCCGTATCAGATGCAGTTGCTGCAATCCTGCATGAGTATGCCGCTTTGTGTCAATCAGTTGCAATTTTCAATCACGCATGCACCGATGATTCAGGCAGGGCTCAATGTGAATATGTATAATGATTCAGCGGTTAATCGTGACGGCGGCGTGCTTGACTTCTGCAGACTGCACAAAATCACCATTCAGCCGTGGTCTCCGATGCAGTACGGTTTCTTTGAGGGTTGTTTCATTGATAATGACAAGTTCCCCGCACTGAATGCAACATTGGAACAGATCGGCGAAAAATACAACGTATCCAAAACGACCGTTGCTTTTGCATGGATTCTGCGCCATCCCGCCAAAATGCAACCCATCACGGGAACGACCAATCTGCAGCGATTGAAAGATTGCATCAAAGCGACCGACATCCGCCTGACCCGCGAAGAATGGTATGAAATATACCGTGCGGCGGGCAACGTTTTGCCGTAAAGGAGTATCGCGATGCGTAATAAAATCAGATTCGGCATTGTGGGCACGGGCGGTATTGCACACCGCTTTGCCCAGGTGATTCAGAATGTAAGCAATGCACAGCTTATTGCCGTGGCATCCAGAACACAGGAAAATGCAGACAAATTTGCAGAAGAATTCAGTATTCCCCATGCATTCGGCAGTTATGAAGCCATGGCACAATCCGATTTGATTGATGCCGCTTACATTGCAGTTCCCCATTCGGGGCACTGCGAATGCTCCGTTCTTATGATGAATCACGGCAAACATGTCATCAGTGAAAAACCGATGGCGGTCAATGAAAAGCAGGCAACCGAAATGTTTGCTTGTGCAAAAAAGAACAATGTGCTTCTGATGGAAGCGATGTGGGCAAGACTTGTGCCGGGTACAATCAAATTGCTCGAAATTGTCAACAGCGGTACACTGGGTGAAATCAAAGGCATCGAAGGCAAATTCTGCTACACAATGGACGAAGACGAAATGGACCATCATGTTTTCAAAAATGAAAACGGCGGCGGTTCCCTGTTGGATGTCGGTGTATACGGGCTGAATTTCGCAAGCTGGTATCTCGGCAAAGATGTGACCGATATAAAAGCCATGTGTAATCCCATCGGCGATGTGGATGATCATACCTGTGTTCTGCTGAAATATGCAAACGGCGGCATTGCAGATATTTCCAGTGCACTTATGCTTCGCAAACCGAACGAAGGATATGTGTACGGCACAAAGGGGTATGCTCGCGTGGAACGTTTTTATGCCCCGCAGAAAATTGAACTGCACCTGAACGACGGCATCAATGAAGTCATAGAAACACCCTATGCGGGCAACGGATTTGAAGAACAGATTGCACATTTCAGCGAATGTGTGCAGAACGGGCTGCAAGAAAGTCCGATCAACACCCATGAACAGACCTTGTTCATCACCCGTCAGATGGATGCAATCCGAAAGTTAATCGGTATTACCTATCCGCAGGATGAAGCATAAAAAAATGAGCACCACCTTGCGGTGGTGCTTTGGCTTTGCTATATATATCAGTATGTGTATCGGAAGTCTTCGATCCATTCGCCTTTGACAAAATTTCTGGCTCTGACCACGACTTCGTCTTCATACACTTCCACGACGATGCCGTCGCCTGCTTCATAGTCAACCGCTTCGGTACAACGCGGCAGGTTGATGCAGTCAATGCCGTAGGAATTGTAGAAATTGTCGGCGCCCAACTCATCATGAATATGGCCGTGTATAAACAGTTCGGTGTTGTATTCTTTGAGCAGATTGGCAAGTCTTGAGGGATCGTTGTCTTTGAGGTAACGAAGCGGGTAGTGATTGAAAACAAAAACAGGCGCATCGACGGCATCGGCTTCTTTGAGCACACTTTCGAGCCATGCAAACTGTTCTTCGCTCATACGGAAGTCCCATGTTGTGGTATCTTCAGAGGTTAGCATAATCATATAACAGCCGTCGATGACTCTGTAATAATAATCTGCTTCAATCTGATTGCCGAGATAAAAAGCATTGTTGAAAATGAATTTTTCACGAAGTTTTTCATAGTCACCGTTACTGTTACCGAGATCATGGTTCCCTGTCAGCACAAGGTTGTGTTCGGCAGGCTTCACGGCACGGACTGCGGAATAGAAGAAGAAATCTTCAAGCACCTGCCCGTTCATGACATTGTCGCCCGTATAAACAACAGTGCTGATATCCTGCCCTGCCTTGATGCCGTGCAGAACATCGCTTAAGTTCTGATAGGGCGTGGGGTTGTTGGTTTCCACATGAATGTCAGACACCGCAACAAAACTTGTGATGAGGTCTTCGGGGTTTTCTGCAGTGTACTCTACACCTTTGTTTCCGAAGGGCACAATCATCATAACAAGCACCATAAAGGTTGCAAAAAGATCCTTGAGATAGGTTGCAATGGTTTTGATATCCATACAATTTCCTTCTTTCTTCTGTTTTGTAATTATTATACACAAACACAAAAACAAATGCAAGGTGTTTTTGCAGTTCGTTTGTTTTAGCGAAACTCAAGTTCAACAGGAAAAAATTCAAGCACAAAATGCGTGTCCTTTATACCCGTATCGGGATATGAAGTTGCCGCACGAAAAGAAACTTCACCGATTTTATGTGCATATTCCCGTTCACAATTTCCGAACACAACATATTGGCAAGCACAATACAGTATTTTTCCGTTTTCATCCGGTTCAAGCGGCGAAGTTTCAAAAGGTTTTTCAATATCAATGCCCAGTGAATCCAGATAGGTTGATATGTTCGGATATGACGACTTTATCTGCTGTCGGAAAATGCGGCAATAACTGCAATCACACAAATCCGATTCCGATATTGCATTATAATAATTTTTTGTTTTGGCAATATTTATGTTCATATATTCACATCCGAATTGTTTTTTAAGGAAAAAATAATGGTTTTATTATACAATAATGTTTATCGGATTGCAACACACCGTAATATTGAAGAAAAAAGGGTGAACAGGATGACAAAAAAGAATGTAAGTTCACGCACCAAAATACTGCAGTTTTTCGGTGTGGCACTGGTGTATTGCCTGTGCTCATTGTCTGTATTTTCACATCGCGATCTGATTTGGTTGTTTTTCATTGCTTTGTCCTTTGCATTTGAGTTTTTTATCAATCGCAAATTCAACACACCGCATTATATTTTTATGCTGGCAAGTCTTGCACCTGTTGTTTTGTACATAATCATATTCAGGCTTGACCCGGTCATCAACATTCATGCGACCGAGTGGTCATTTATCTTTGCCGCAATCAGGATTTTTCTTTCATTGATTGATTTTATAAGAACAAAGAAATATTTTTTTATTCCGATCAGCATTCTTGTACCTGTGGGACTGATTTGGTTTTCAACAATTGTATGGGACTATCAGTATGTGATTCTTCGTGAGATGGGATTTGATTTGCATCCCGGCTAAAAAACATTGTTTTCTTCACGGAAAAACCCTCTCAGGGTTCGAGTCCCTTATTTAAAGAGTGCCAAAAACAAACACCACCTTTTGAGGTGCGCTTGCAGGGACTCGACTCTCGCGCTGCTGCGCTCGGTCAGGCGCGGCTCTGACAGTCCACCGGACTGTCATTCACTCCCGCGCCGCTTCGAGTCCCTGTTTTAGAATGCCAAAAAGAAAAAACCACCGCAAGGGTGGTTTTTCTTTTTGGCGCGCTTGCAGGGACTCGAACCCCGGACCTACTGCTTAGAAGGCAGTTGCTCTATCCACCTGAGCTACAAACGCAGATTAACTTGGAGCGGGTGATGGGAATCGAACCCACACAACCAGCTTGGAAGGCTGGGATTCTACCATTGAACTACACCCGCACAGCACAAGTATTTTAGCACTATGCAACGCATTTGTCAAGATAAAATTAAATTGTTTTTTAATTTTTTTCAAAATCAATCGTATATACAAGTGCGAAAAGAATTTTATGACTCAATGTAAAACCATATTTATTATAAAACTGCGGGCCTTTTTTGTTACCCGTATCGGTAATGAGAAACAGACCTTTGCATTTTTGCTCTTTGAGTGCGGCAAGCAAGGTATTGACAAGCTGTGTGCCCAGTCCCATACGCTGATGCGATTCGAGAATATCAATGTGCATGTGCGCAGGGCGTTTGACGGAAAGCAGACAGAACACCGCAAATTCAGCCATTGCACCGAGCGCATCGCCGGGAGCCGTTTTGAACAGCGGCAGAATGTGCTTTTTAAGGGCATTTCTGCAATAGGCTTTGGTGTCGGGTGCGCAGAGGATATAGCCGATTACGCCTTTTTCGTCATCCTCGGCCACAAAGCATATATTTTCATTGAAATCCACATAAGAATCGCTGTAGATGCAGGACAGTGCTTTGCGTTGTTTTTCGGTTTTTACCCGTTCGGGTGCGGCGGTGGCAATGCAGATGTGCTGACATGCTTCGCGGTCTTCGGGTTTGTATTTTCTTATGATAACTGCCATATTTTTTCTTCCCTTTTTATTAAAATTTCCAAAATGCAAATTGCGTTTAAATTTTTATTGTCAGGCAAAATCTTTTGTGCTATAATTCATGGCAAAGGTTGGTGTTTTATTATGATCAATATTGCAATTTTCGGTTACGGCAATCTCGGCAAAGGCGTGGAAGCCGCAATCAGACAGAACGATGATATGGCACTGAAAGCCGTATTCACAAGAAGAAATCCCGATAGTGTGCAGGTCAGAACCGATGTTCCCGTGTACCATGCCGATCAGCTTCTTGCAATGAAAGATGAAATCGACGTGCTGATTCTGTGCGGCGGCAGTGCAACAGACCTGCCCGAACAGACCCCGTATTACGCACAGTTCTTCAATGTGGTGGACAGTTTTGACAACCACGCAAACATTCCCGTGCATTTTGAGAATGTCAACAAGAAAGCCCTTGCAGGCGGCAAGACCGCACTCATTTCCGCAGGCTGGGACCCGGGTATGTTCTCTGTGAACCGCCTGTATGCTTCCTGCATTCAGCCCGAAGGCAAGAATTACACCTTCTGGGGCAGAGGGGTCAGTCAGGGTCATTCCGATGCAATCCGCCGTATTGAGGGTGTTGTTGATGCAAGGCAGTACACCGTTCCCGTGGAAGAAACCGTAAATACTGTCAGAAGCGGCGAACAGCCGACCCTGACCGCAAGACAGATGCACAAACGTGAATGTTTCGTTGTTGCCGCAGAGGGTGCAGACAAGGCTGCCATTGAAACGGCAATCAAGACCATGCCCAACTACTTTGAACCCTATGACACCACGGTGCATTTCATTTCTGCCGAAGAAATGAAAGCCGAGCACAGCGAGCTGCCGCACGGCGGTTTTGTGATCCGCAGCGGTGTAACGGGCCTCGATAAAGAACACAAGAACATTATTGAGTACAAACTGACACTTGACAGCAACCCCGAATTCACTTCGAGCGTGCTCGTTGCAGGCGCAAGAGCCGTTTGCAGGCTCAACAAGGAAGGGCAGACAGGTTGCAAGACGATGTTTGACATTGCCCCCGCTTATTACTCTCCCCTGTCGGACGATGAACTTCGACATACAATGCTGTAAACAGCGAATGCAAAATGCAAGAATGCAAAATGCAAAATTATCGGGTCGCTGTCGCTCCGATTATAGAATATAAATAATTTACAAAAAATAAACAACAATATCATTGAACATTTGCAAAATGTTTTATGCAATATCCAAGGTGTTGAATCCGCACAATCCGATTATATTATAGAAAATAAAACCTTGAATTTTGTTTTTTATAATGGCAATGCCATTCCTTTAATTTTGCATTTTGCATTTTCCATTTTGCATTTCTAATAAAAGAGGGGCTGGTTGCAGCCCTTCTTTTTTAATCAATGTATTTACTTTCATCAATGCTGTCTGTCCAGAACACGACCGTGAAATCATATTGCAGACTTTCGCTTGCGGGGATGGACAGACCACCCTTGAAGAACAGATTATTGGCAGCCATCAGGCCGTAGTCACGGATATGCCATGTGGTCGGAAATCTTTCGTTTGTGTTGCGGTCAAATGCGGCAATGCCGTAGGTTGTGCCGTTCAGAACTGCGGAATAATTGCACCACAGTGCTTCCTTACCCCAGCATTCACCCTCTTTGATGCCGCCGTTGGAATTGGTGAATGTTCCGCCGTTGTCGGCACGCATAAAATCATTGACACGAATACCCAAAGGACCTGCTTCTTTGGTGGCACCGAATTCGATGGCACCGTAAGCGGCAGTGAAAATGACACGCACATCCACACGCACTCCGTTTTCGGTTTCGGAATAAGTCAGACGGCGGTTTTCGTTGATAACAGGTGTTCCGTCGGACTTTTTCCAGACATTATTGACGGCAACAACTGCCGTTTCGTCGTCGGAGATTTCGTCAATACCGTCAAAAACGATAACTCCTTTGTCGTCTTCAAATTCATTCCAGAAGTCCACACCGTTGACATCGCCGACACCGATGAACAAAGAACGCTGATGCGGATGTTCTTCATGGAAGGGTGCAAAACGGGTGAAGGACACGCCGTCAGGTGCAAAGACGGGACCCATGAACGGTCTTTTATAGGTTGCGGAATAATCGCAGACGGTGAACAGATAATCATTGTGATATACTTCGAAAACATTTTCCTTGCTGACTACTTTAAAACTCATACAACATTCTCCTTTAAAAATGCAAGGCCTGCGGACATATCGGCAATAAAATCGCTGTAACCGCATTCGATGGTCATATCGCCGTTGTAGCCGATTTCTTTGAGCACTTCGCCGACCTTTTTCAGATATTCACCGCCGTGGAAACCGGGACGAAGTCTGCCGGGAGCTTCAGACACATGCATGTGGTTGATGTAAGGCAGGGCTTCTTTAAGGATAGTCGGGTCTTCGTTGCCGACTGCCATGTGGAATGCGTCGGGTGTGATACGCAAAAACGGATGCTCAAATTCACGGGCAAGTTCAATTGCCTGCGACACAAAATTGACCTGATTGGTTTCGGTCATTTGCAAGGGTTCAATACATGTGTAAATGCCGTATTGCGAGCCGACATCGGCACAGTAAAGCAGAAAATCTTTATAGTATTTTCTGCCCTCGGCTTCGCTCATTCCTCCGGGATAACTGCGGGCACTGCCCGAGCCGAACACAAGTGCCTTGATGCCGACGGTGTGCAGATTTTTAAAAGTCTTGTCGGCATGGGCTCTTGCTTCTTCGTGATCCGCACAAACACGGATATGACCGGGCAGAAAGCAGTTGATATATTCAATTCCGAAATCACCGGACCTGACCATTTCAGCCAAAGCGAGCAGCTCGTTTTCTTTTAAATCATTCACAGAGCCCGAAGTGGCTTCAACATAGTCAAAACCCATGTTGAGAATATTCTTGTAGCCGTCCGTCAGCACTGTAAAAAGCTGATCTGCATGGACGGTGTTTTTGAATTCCGGCATAAATGTATTGGGAGACAAACAACAACCGATTCTCATGTTAACCCCCTCCTTTGTTTCAATAATACTAAACTGTGTTTTCGTTGTCAATAAAAAGCAAATATTTTTATATCGACAAATTGAAAGTGGTATGTTACAATAAATAAAAAAACGGGAGTTGGAGTTATGTTTGATGAACTGAAAAAGAATGCAACCGCATATGATGCAGGCGAAATCGTTGATATCCGTTATCTGCGTTGCGGTGATAAAATCAAAATCGTTTTCCGTTTTGAATATCCCTGTTTCAACGTAAAACTGCACATCGGGGATGCCGTTTACGAAGACGGTTTCAATGACAAAGAGCCCTATGATGTGCTGACACACTTTTTCTTTATTCCCGAACCCAAAGCGGATGAAACACTATGCTTGACACTGTGGGATGACACCATGGACGGCGATTGCTATTACCATGAATTCCGATTCGGCACACCCGACTATATGGACGAAAAAGCGTTGTTCAACGAATATGACAACGGACTGACGCAAGCCGAACGCGAAGAAAAGGAAGTCTGCGACGGGGTTTTGTATCGTCATATTCTTTATCATGATAAAAACGGCGCCCCCGTGCACACATTCTGGCTGGCTGTGGACACCAAAAAGGCAAGCCTTGCCATCGGTACACCCAACGACGGCTTGCAGGCAAAGGATATCCGTGCCACCGTACCTGCCATGATCGATGCCGCGGTTGCCAACGGTAAAAATGTAGTGGCGGCAGTCAACGCAGACTTTTTCGATATGTTCGGCGACGGCAGTCCCTCGGGTCTTTGCGTGAAAGACGGCAACTGCATTGCCAATGCAGACAGCAAACGCGCCTTTATCGGCATCAAAAAAGACGGAACCCCCGTGCTTACCACATTGGCTGACGAACCCGCATTGCTTGATGACCTGCAACAGGCGGCGGCAGGCTTGCAGATGATTCTGAAAGACGGAAAATTCTTTGAATGGGGTCCGCTGGAACCCTTTGCATTCACAAGGCATCCGCGCACTGCGGCGGGGCTTTGCGAAGACGGAACGGTTTTACTGCTTGTTGTTGACGGCAGAATTCCAGATTATTCCAACGGCGCAAGCCTTGTGGATTTAGGGCTTTTGATGCAAAAGCAAGGCGCAAAAAGAGCCGTCAACCTCGACGGCGGCGGCTCCTCGGTTTGCTACACGAAAGAAAACGGAGAATTTGTGCTGCACTCCAACCCGGCTGACCTTGTGCGCCCGAATGACAAGATCATCCGCGAAGAATTCAACTGCATTCTCGTAACAAAATAACTTTATAACAAGAACAAAGACGGGTCTTCGGGACTCACACGGCTGCCCCTGACGGAGGATTGACAGCAAGCGAGCACGATTCGCAGTGCATCGTGCGCTTCTCTCGCCGTACACAGGGGCGGCCGTTTTCCGTTCAGGAATTCGGCAAGCGGTTTTGCCTGTGCGCAAAGGCGTTCCCACTGTGCACCTGCTACGGGCAGGTCGGAATCATGCCATTTTTTGTCTTCGTTTTTATACCAACGCAAGGCAGGATGTATGCCGTCATGGGTACTGCAAGCGGGGGCATCGCCGCCGTAATGCTGCATGGCACCGTCCTCAAAATAGGCTTCGGTGGTGATTTCAGCGGCAGAGCAGACCGCACTGAAAGACACCTCGCACAACAAACCGCTGTCATACCGCATGACTGCAACAGCAGTATCGTTTTTAATGAAGTTGCGTCTTGCGGTGGAGATTTCGCAGCTGACATAGCGGGGCATGCCGAACAGCCACAGAATCAGATCCACGGGATGTGCGGCATCGTCTGCAAAAATATCGCGATTGAGGGCAGGGTCGACATGCCAAGAATTTTCAAAATTGCCCCAAAGATGCGAAGACAGACCGTGGCGGCGGCGGAAATAAAAGCATTTTCCCATTTCGCCGCTGTCGATTTTTTCTTTCATTTCAATATTAACGGGGTCGCAACGCATCTGGAATGCGGCGGTGAAATCAACGCCGTTTGCTTCGACCGCTTTGACGATTTTTTCGGAATCACGCAATTTCACTGCCATGGGTTTATAAAGAATGATTTTCTTTTTGGCTTCGGCGGCTTGGACGGCAAGCTCGCAGTGGTAGGCGGTTTCTGCACAGATAAGCACTGCTTTTATATCGGTATCGGACAAAATTTCTTCCAAAGAAAGCATTTTCAGTCCGTATTTTTCGCAGTTTTCCTTTTGACTTTCTTCATTTCTGTCCCAACCTGCAACGGCTTTGACCTCATATTCGGGGTGTTCTGCCCACTGCGAAAGCAGGGCATGCACATGGCCGTGTGCAAATCCGAGAACGGCAAGTGAAATCATAAAATATTCCTCCGTAAAAGAATTTCTTATACACTATTTACAATTTAACACAAATAAATTCTGTTTGCAATGTTGAATTTGTTAAAAGTGTATGGTATAATGAAACAGATTAACGGTAGTTTTACCGCAAAGAAAAGGAGTGTGAACGATATGAGTGACAAGACCGCAGGCATTGTCGGTAAGGTCAAGTCATTGGCAACTGAGTTCAAAACACATTGGGACACCCCTGCCGAAGGAAAATATGTTCCTTACAAAGAATACAAGGACATTTTCTTTGCCGTCGGCAGCAACTACGCAGGCATGAAGGTGCTGGAATACATAGGCTTCTGGTCTTCCTGTTTCCTGATCATGCACCACTACAACCTGCCATACCTCACATTCTCCATCATCGGTATCATCAACATGCCTTTGGGCTATGTTTCGGCACTGATCTGGTGGTTTGTGTGCGACAACCTCGGATTTTTACCGAAAAAGACATCACGGATTCTGTATACCGTTTACGGCTTGATGGCGGCATTCGGTATATCGTGCATTTTGTTTGACTATTCAACGCTGTTTGACCCGACAAGCAAGTTCATCATTTACCTCAACGGTCTTGAGGGCATGAATGCGACAGCCTGTTTTAAGGTTTTCGGCACGCATTTTCTGTACACCGGTTGGGTCGGCATGCGCAATATGTTCTGGCGCAAAAAGCTCATCCCGAAATACGGCAGATACAAATATTCCCTTTACAGCGATGTCATTCCCAAGGTCATCATGGTTATTCTCATCGGCTGGCTTCCCGTTTACAACATTCCCGATGTCACAACCCGTGTGTGGGTTGCAAACCTTATGTTTGCGTGCTATAACGTATTCGGCTTCGGTGACTGCCTTGGTGCTTGTGTCAACAACATCAGCCCCAACCTGCAGGAAAGAATCTGGATCAGAAGCTATCCGTTGAAGCTCTCCCACATCTTCCACTCCATTCTTGCCATCATTCTGCCCGTTATCATCGGCATGCTTCGTTACGACTGGGCAGACATCAACCTGTATCGCTATGTAATCCCCATTTATTTCATCATTTGTGCCACAATCACCATGTGCCTTGCCGGCAGAATCAAGGAAAGAATTCCCCAACCGCCGCTTGAAAAGAAGGTGCAGATCAAATTCTGGGACGGTCTGTTCGGTGTTCTTAAGAACAAATATCTGCTTATTAACAACATTGTCGGTCTGATTGACTCACTCGGCAACGGTATGCTTCCCTTTGTTACCATTCTTTACTTCTACACATTCCGCTTAAGCGGCCTGCCTTACAGCCTGATCGTGGCACTCGTTTCGTTTGCGGGAACACCGCCCGATCTGTGCGCACCGTTTTTCCTCAAGAGATTCTCTTACAAGCAGATCATGATTTTCTATCAGGTTTCGCGTGCACTCGGCAATGCCGCCATCGCCGCCGCCATCTGGTTCTGCGGTGAAAATCTGATGCTTTGCGGCACCATCTGTATTGCGGTTCTGTTCTTCATGGAAATGACTTCCACCATTCCCAAGACCGCAGGTCATGACATGGGCGTGCGAATCGGTGACTATCAGATGTACTTAACGGGTGAAAGACTTGAAAGCTATGCCGGTATTTTCGGTTGGTTCACAGGTCCCGTCACGTCTTTTGTGGGCATGATTATCCCGCTGCTTCTGCTCAGATTCGGCTTCAACAGCAACTGGGACGTTCTGTTTGTGGATGCAGCAAGAAGAAATATCATTGCCGTACCGCTTCTTGTTGACGTTGTCGGCTTTGCACTGATGACCATTCCCTACCTGTTCTGGGATTACGACAGTGTGAAACAGAACATGGTTATGGAAGTGCTCAAGCGCCGTGCGGAAGTGACCGCAAAGCAGGCGGAAGCCGAAGGTATTTCCACCGACGGCAGTTATCTCGGTTAAGGGGGTGCAGACGCGATGAGTAAGAAAGAAAAGAAAATGAACAACCCCAACGAACCCATTGTTCTGGACATTCCCGAGGAAGAAATCTGGACATACAGAGTGCCCGGTCTTGCCGCGCCGAGCATCGGAAAAAAACCGAAACACTACGGACTGAAAAAGGTGCTTCTTGCCCTTGTTATCATTGTGGCTGTTTCCTGTTCGTGCTATTTCAGTATCCGTACCGTGCAGAAGGATACACTTGAATATGAAACCCATTGGGACGGCGGCTTGATTCTTTCCAAGTTCAGCAACACGGGATTCATCACGGAACTCGATATTGATTATCACCAGACCATTGAATATGATTCCGAAAATCCCGATGTAAACACGAATTTCAAATTCGTGAAAGACGAAACACAGCCCGTCACCACCATCCGTGAATATGCGTTCAACTGTGACGAAAAGCTGAAGGTCGTCAACATCGGCGCAACCGTTACGGAAATCGATGCAAAATCGTTCTATTCTTGTTGGGCGCTTGAAAGAATCGAAGTCGATGAAAACAACCCCAACTACTGCGACATTGACGGTGTGCTTTACAACAAGGATGTGACGGAGATCATCTGCTATCCGACCAACCACGACTACTATTTAAGCAACAAATACGGCTACAGCCAGTATGACGAAAACAACAACTGGCACGAACCCGAGGGTGAAGAATACGATGCCTACAAACTTGCAGTTTGCAACTATGTTCTTCCTTCCACCGTAACAAAGATCGGTGACCTTGCATTCAACTATGCGTTCATCAAGGAACTGTATGTTCCCGAAGGACTTAAGAGCATCGGCACACTCGGTCTGTTTGAAATGACTTCTCTGGAGCACATTTATTCTTACAAAACAGACAAAGAGGTTATGAACACCGCATTCACAAGCCGTGAAGACCTCGGCGAAGTGTATCTGTCACTGCCTGAAGGGCTTGAATACATCGGCTCGGATGCTTTCAGCTACAACCAGTCCATGACCTACATGTACATCCCCGACTCTGTTACACACATCGGACATCACGCATTCTGGGACACCTGCTTCAAACAGGACGGTGAACTGCACGCGGTAACGGAACTGAATGTTGCCCGCGACGAAGCGGCATTCAAGGATGTGGAAACAGGCGACCAGTGGCGACCTGTTTATGAATTCCTGCTGTTCTTCAAGAGCATACCTGTCAATTACGGAGCCGAAAGACAGGCACTTAACTGAATTTAAGCAAAATGAAAAAGCTTGCTGAACCTGAACGGTTGGCAAGCTTTTTTAATATAAACAAAAGTCACTGAAAACAAGCTCATTATTATATTTAAGAAACTAACAAAAATCAGACAAAAATGATAATATCAAGTCAACGCAAATAAACTATTGTTTAATTAAATTTTTTATCTTTTATTGCCCATACTAAAACTAAAATAACAGCAAAACATACAAAAACAAGGAAACTTATGATAAAAGGGATGCCAAATTCATCTTCTATAACTGGTAATGTCTGTATACAACCTATAGCAGTGAGGAAAAACAACAAAATATTCAAAAAGCGTGAATTTGTTCCATTTTTTCTCTCATTTGAAATTTGCAATATATTGATAATGTGTTCAATATTTTCCTCATACCTTTTAAACGATTTTGTATCTTTAATCGAATCAATAAGATTATAAGTTATTGCTGGCACTTGACTTGGAAAAAACAAGCTTTCGATGTATACTTGATGTCCTGTTATTTCTTTTAATTTATAATTCATTTTGCAGTTATATATCATTTCTAACAATATTATCATTTTCAATGATTCAAGAACTAAACAATCAATCAACACATCTTTATAGGACGCTTTTACATAAACAACAGTAACTGCTATTGACTCAATAGTATAATAGCTAAATACATCTGTTGTGCTTATATTACTCAATTCAAGTTCAGGAATTTTTACATTTAGCACTTCTTGAATATATTGAGCCGGATTGCTCATTGCATCCGTTACAACAAACATATTATGCACAAAAACAAGGCTGTCTTTATCTATTATTCCTTTTGTTGTTTGATTTAAAAAACCAAAAACATTATCAGAAATAACATCTGAAATCTTTCTGTTGTCTTTGGCAAAATCAGTTCCATCAAAAAATGAAATACAGTCAACAGGAACACTGCCAAAATTACAAATCCCTTTACAAACCTCATTCTTATTTAAAGGAACCCCTGTTTCATAATCAACAAGTTCAAAACAAACTATTAGAATCCCATTTAGAATAAAAGCAATAGAATCAACTTGGTATTTTTTTGAAGAAATTTTCACAAGAAAGCTTTCCATATTGAAACACAACGGCATCCTAACCAATTGATTATCAAATAAAGTCTTCGTTGCATTTTGAAGTTTCAAAAGCAAAAACATATCATTCAAATAATCTTCATCTTCAGGGATCTGATCTTTAAAGTTGTACTTTGTTTTCTTTTTTATAGCATCATATTGACTATCATATTTTATTTTACTATTTGGGGTAATATAATACGAATTTGTCAAAAAGCCTTGTATATGAAATTTTTTAAGAAATACTTGTATTTTCGCATCGTTGTTCGTTTGCAATCTTTTTCGTTTATAATTGCAAACTCTATAGGCTGCCATAAAATTTACACAATCATTGTATTCTTCTTGTGCAGCAGCCTGTTCAATTGTTTTTTTCACAAAGTTCACCTCAACAACAATCATTTTATATCAGATTGACATACTTCTGCATCAGTTCAGCGACACACTCTGATTCGGTCATTTTGAGGCTGAATCCGTAGGCTTGCATGACGGCTTTGTCGTTTGCCTGATGTGCCTTGCGGAGTTCAACAGGCATTGTCAGTTCGTCATACAAATCAGCAAGAGAGCAATCGGGATAGAGTGCTCGTGCATCAAGGATTGCCTGTGCGGTCTGCTCTATTTTGGCTTTCTGCTCGTCTGTCGGCGTCGGCCAAGGAAAATTATTATAAACTACATCATTGGAATATCGATAATCACTTTTTATTCTGCCACACACAGCTCTGACCCAAGCCATATGAACATTTGATGTTAAAATACCGAAGTGATAGATGGTTGATTTGGGTATCATATTATTTGCATCACCGCAAATAACATCACTTGACATGAATCCAAAAGGTATATACTTTCTATTTTCAGAGGTGTGTCTGGGAATTAAAATATAATCCGTTGTTGGTTGCCGCAGTTCCATAAAGCGAGTGGCATAGTCGGCATATTTTCGTGTTGCTTCCTTTGTACTTGCCAATCTAAACTCTCTTATTGCTGCTATTCGTTTCAGAACATTAGGCATTTTATTCAACTCTGCCGGAGATACTTGATCTAACCATAAACACCAACGATTTATATTGTGTAAGTATTCTCTGGCTCCATAAAATTTTTTGATATATTTATCTGCTTGTGGTTCAATTTTAATAAACTGTTCGTACTCTTCTTCATCAAAAAAGAAGTTTCCGTTATCAACAGGACTACTTCCCTTGAGCATTTCGGGTACATCTGAAATCGGTTTTTTGTTACTCTCTACAAAAACATTAGGTCCTTCAATTAGATAAAAATTGATATTATCTACAAGTTGAAATCTCTCGTTAGAATAAAGTTGTCTTTTTCGCAAATTAAGTTCCGTACTAAAACCAACAATAACACAGTGAACATGTGCCTTAATACTTGCTTCACTGTCCCAACGGAATGTGCGGTGAGCAAAATCAATATGAATATTAAAACGTTCATAAAGCGGCTTCCACACACCTGCAACCTGTTCGCCTTGTGTAATTGAATTGGTTGAAACAAAGGCAGTACGAATATTGGTATTCTGCATCAATTCTGCTGCCTTGAAATACCATCCCGAAACATAGTCAATTTTACCGGCGGTTTTATACGGCTTTCCTTTTTCATCAACATAAATTGCAAGAATATCTTTCTTTTGTTCGCTTGATTGCAATGAATAACCCACAAACGGCGGGTTGCCCATGATGAAATTCAATTTGTTTTTCGGCACAACCGTTTCCCAATCGATACGCAGTGCATTGCCCTCAACGATATTTGCATAGGATTTCAGCGGCAAGAAGTCAAGATTCATGTGAATGATGTTTTCCGTTTCCTTTAACATCTGACTTTCGGCAATCCACAGAGCGGTTTTGGCAACCGTCACGGCAAAATCATTGATTTCAATACCGTAAAATTGCCCGATAGACACACGGATGCAATTCATCATATTCATCATAATCTGTCCGTCCGTTGTTTCTGCAATGGCTTCATTTTCAAGACGGCGCAGAGAAATGTATGTTTCCGTGAGGAAATTGCCCGACCCGCAGGCAGGGTCAAGAAATGTAAGGGAAGCCAATTTGTTGCGGAACTGCTCCAAACGGGTAAGCTTTGTTTTCCGGACGGCAATTGCCTTTATTTCGGCAAACTCTTCACGCAGCTCATCCAAAAACAGAGGGTCAATCACCTTGTGTATGTTTTCAATAGAGGTGTAGTGCATACCGCCCGAACGCCTTGTTTCGGGGTTCAGTGTGCTTTCAAAAACAGCACCGAAAATGGTAGGACTGATGGCAGACCAGTCAAAATCCTCGCTTGCCTTACGAAGTAGTAAGTCGCGCACACGATCATTGAGTTGCGGAATTTCAATATTTTCATCCGCAAACAAGCCGCCGTTGACATACGGAAATTCCGCAAGCAGACCGTTCTCATACGGGTCACGGTCTTTTATGTCGGTATCGAGCATTTTGAACAAGTCAATCAAGGCACGACGCATATCTTTTGCTTCAAAAGACTTAATGTAATCATGAAACAGGTTACGCGAACCGAAAATGCCGGCATCTTCGGCATACAGGCAAAAAACAAGACGAACACAGAGCATATTCAGACTTTGCAATGAACGGGGATTGGCAGGGTCAATATACTGTTTAAGAATTTCATCATACAAAATGCCGACAAGGTCACCGGCTTGCACGGAAACCTCCATTTCCCGTCTGATGTTTTCATCTTCAACATTGACCATGAACTGTAAACGGTAAAACTCTTTTTCAAAATCCTTCAGCAAAATCTGTTCAGGTTCACCGTTTGGTTTTTCCATATCATAAATCAAAAATTCTTCAAAATTACAGGTGATAATCCAACGGGGTCTTTGCGAATAAGGCAAAACGGCAGAATACCGCTGTGCCTGCTGAAACGGGGTCAGCAAGGAGCCGTCCGATTGTTTAATCGGTTTTCGCAGGTCTTTTCCTTTTCCCTTTTGCTCAATGAGAACATGCGTTGCAGGTATCATTCCGTCAATAAAACTGGTGTGGTCAATTTTCACCTGTTCTTCAAAGGTTATATATTTTTCGGGTTGCTCTACTCCGTATACATCACGCAGCAAAGAAAGCCAGAACGGCTGGCTTTCCCCTTTTTCATAACCTCTTTCCTGCCAATATTCCGCAAATGCTTTGGCTGCTTCATTCTGACGGTTCATACTCATATCAAATTCCCCTTTTATACAAAAAGAAATACATTATTTTGTATTATACCATACTATTACATCAAAATCAATCAATTCAAGGGGTATAAAAGGGACTGTCGACATGTGATAAATGTAAAAGTTTCTGACTTCAAAGTCGAAAACTCCTCATTTTTTGAAAGTTTCTGACTTCAAAGTCGGAAACTTCGGTGTAAATGATGAAAATCGGGGCTGTCGGTGACAGCCCCGTGATCTATTTTATGGTGTATTGCTGAAAAAATTATTCCTGTTCGGGTTCAAGGATGCCGTAGCCGCCGTCGTTGCGGCGATAAACGACCGAGATGATACCCGATTCGGCATTGCGGAACATATAGAACTGATGCCCCAGCAGGTTCATCTGCAGAATGGCTTCGTCCACGCTTTCGGGTTTGAGTGCCACGGTTTTGGTGCGCACAACTTCAAATTCAACTTCTTCGTCCACAACTTCAACGGGAGCGAAATCGTCAATCGAGCCGGAGTGCATTCTTTTTTCAACGCGGGTCTTGTTCTTGCGGATCTGACGAACAAGGAGGTCTACACATTCGTCCAGAGCATCGTTCATATTCTCTGCTCTCTGCTGGGCACGGAACATGAGTCCGCCGGCACTCGTGACAGTGATTTCAACTGTCTGGGAGGACTTTTCCACCGTTGCGGTCACTTTTGCGGTGGCATCCTCCCCGAAGAAGCGTTCAATTTTGGCAAGCTTCTTTTCTGCTCTTTCCTTGAAAGAGTCACGAGGTGTGCATTTTCTTCCGACGATTGTGATGTTCATTGTTACATCCCCTTTTCTATATATATTAACAGAACGAAATACAGAAAGTGTATTCCTTTCTTCTGTTTCCGTTTTCAGTATACCACATAAAATGGGGGATGTAAAGAGTTTTTATATATTTTTTACAGTTCAGGTTAATTTAAGCTGAAAATTATGTCGAACATGCACAAGTTATAGAATAACTTCCACATGTCGGGTCACATGGCAGCCGATGTTAACCGCAACGGGAAGCCCCGCAATATGCGTCGGATAGGTTTCGATATTGACGCCGAGCGCCGTTACATCGCCGCCGAAGCCCTGACAGCCGATGCCGAGTGCATTGATTTTGTCAAGAAGTTTCTGTTCCATGTCTGCATAGAAGGAATCTGCATTGCGCTCGTCAATGTCGCGGCAGAGGGCTTTTTTGGAAAGCAGGGCAGCATACTCAAAGTCACCGCCGATGCCGACACCGACCACCACGGGCGGGCAAGGATTGGAACCTGCCATGCGCACAACATCCACCACAAAATCCATGATATCATCGGCTGACACGGTGGGGTTGAACATTTTTATTTTGCTCATATTTTCACTGCCGAATCCTTTGGGCGCAACGGTGAGGGTAATTTTATCTCCTGCAACAATGCGGGTATGAATCACCGCGGGGGTGTTGTCGTTGGTATTCACACGGCGAAGCGGGTCAAGGACAATGCTTTTGCGCAAAAAACCTTCCGTGTAGCCTTTGCGAACCCCTTCATTGACAGCCGATTCAAAATCCCCACCAACAAGGTGCACATCCTGCCCGATTTCGCAGAAAATGACCGCCATACCTGTGTCCTGACAAACGGGAATCTGCAACTCGTCCGCTGCTTGCATATTTTTGCACATATCGCAGAAAATACTTTTTGCAATCGGATTCGTTTCGGCTTTTGCATTTTCCTCAATGCAGGTTTTCAGACTTTCGGGCAGATACACATTTGCCTTTATAACCGCATCACGCACGGTGTTTGTGATTTGTTCGCAATGAATCTCTCTCAAAACAAAAACTTCCTTTCATGCTGAATAAAAATGAAAAAGGCGGCAAAAACTGCCGCCATAAAAAGCATAATTTATCGGTTGCCGTTGCCGCGGCGGTTAGAGCGCATTTCGGGAGCAGAACGGCGAAGATCAGACATCTTTTCATCGCTGTCGTGCTTGAATTTTGCCATCATGTCTTCAAAAGACATGGTAGACGGATCTGCCGCAGGCGGTGTGCCCTGCCACGTTTGCGGACGCGACGGACGCGGATTGCGTTTGCGTGGACGATCTTCAGGCGGTGCGGGAGGCAAAGCCTGTTTGATGGACAGGCTGATTTTGTTATTGTCGTTCACACCAAGCACCTTGACTTTGACGGTTTGCCCTTCCGCAAGATGATCTTTGATATCATTGACATAAGTGGCGGCGACTTCGGAAATATGCACCATGCCCGACTCCCCCGTGGGCAGTTTGACAAATGCTCCGAATTTGGTCATTCCCGTGACCGTTCCTTCATAAATCTGGCCGATTTCTACCTGCATAAAATGCGGTGTTCCTCCTGCTTTTTATTAAAAATCATTTACCGGGGGTTACGTTGATGACTTTTGTTTCGTCAGGATAGCCGTAACCGAGTTCCCGTGCCTGATATTCATACTGTTCGCGTTCATCCGATTCATTAAGAATATGCTCATATTGTGCATTTTCTTCGCTGACGGAAGCATACTGGGATTCAAGCGCTGCCAATTTGTCTTCCTGGGCTTTTACCTCGGATTGCGTGGATAAAAAGAGAAACAACATGACACAGATTGCAAAAATGACTGCAAAAATCACAAGAATGCTGTGTTTTCTGCTTTTAAAAATGGTTCCCATGCGCTTCCCTCCTTATTTTGCACAGTTTATTATACATTAGTTTTAATGTGTTTGCAAGTCTTTTTTTTGCAATTTCGGAATATTTTTTTGCATTTTTTTGATTTTTTCACTCTGTTTTGATGCGGTCGAAGAAAGTGTTTGCGTGTGCGCACAAAAAGGCGGAAAATAAAGCAGAACACTAAACACAAAGGGCGCACAACAAAGCGCTGCCATTGCAAAATCAGCCAATCCGCAAAACGGTATGTTAACCTGCCCGGCAGACAATACCACAAAAAAAAGCCGAACGGTTGGGCAAGCAATATGTATGCACGCACAATACCGAAATTATACACATAACAAAGCAAAAATGTCAGCAGCGACCACACAGCAAAAAACAGCACATCTTCAACAAACAACCGTACCCGTCCTGCCGGAATCAAACGACGAAAAAAACGCAGAATATCCCACCCGATTCCGCATACAATTCCCAGCAAAAGCGCCCGAACAAGCGGCTCAAACTGTGCAGTGTTGGCAACACCGTAGATCATCGCAGCACCTTTTCAAACAAGCCTTTGGCGCGGGGCCGTGCATCGCTGTATTGCAGAGATTGTATTACTCCATTCAACTCTGCTTCCGCGGTTTCCAGCGAAAGTCTGTCGATTTTCAGATTATTTCCGCGCACGGTCAGTTTGCCGTCCGACAAATACAGCACCACACTCTGTTCGTCAAAATTACCGATCTGCATGACTCCCGACACGTAAAGTGTTTTGTTGTTTTCCATGTGCAGCGTATGCGGCAGATGCTTTTTTTCTTCTGTCACAAAAAATCATCCTTCTTTCGGAAATATTCAATCATATATATGCCGTTGGCGGAAAGGCTATTCTTTTGAATTGACAATCCCGTTTCATCTGTGATAAAATAATGACATCAACGAAAGGAGAAAAACGTATGGCTAACATTTTCACCAACACGGGCGATAAAATTTTTGACCGCAACAAATGGACCTACAGCCTGGGCGGCATCGGCCGTGACCTTGCCTATTCGCTTTACACCTATTTTCTGCTGACTTTCATTCTTTACACAAAAAATATCACCGATGCACAGTTTGCGCTCATCGGTGTTATCATCGTCATCTGCCGCATCTGGGACGGCATCAACGACCCCGTTATGGGCGGTATCATTGAAAACACCCGTTCCAAAATCGGTAAATTCAAACCGTGGATCATCATCGGCTGCATCACAAACTCAATCGTTCTTGTTCTTATTTATTCCCTGCCGCTGGACGGCACGGCTTTTGTGGTGGCATTCACATTCCTGTATCTGCTGTGGGATCTGACCTACACCATGAACGATATCGGCTATTGGTCGATGCTGCCGTCACTGACCAGCGATCCCGAAAAAAGAGATATTCTTACTTCTTCGGCAAACCTGTGGGCAGGCTTGGGCACCATTCTTGCAAACGGCCTGATTCCGTTGTTCACCGTCGGCAGCATGGCAATCGGCGGCAATGCCATCACAGGTTACAGAACCGTATCAATTGTGATTGCACTGCTGTTCATCGGCTGCCAGACCCTCACCTGTGTCGGTGTCAAGGAACGCAATGTCGCAAACGTACCGCTGGAAGAACGTGTCGGATTCAAAAAAATGATCCGCATTATCTTCAACAACAAACAGGTGCTGTGGACTTCGCTGATTCTGTTGTTTGTTAACCTCAGCGGTGCTCTGTTGACGGCATTCGGCACAAACTACATTTACCTGTCTTACGGATATGAAGGCTCGTTTGCTTCCGTTTTTGTCATTTTCTACGGTGCTTCTTCGGCTATCAGTTATCTCGTATATCCCGCTCTTTCCAAAAAATTCTCCCGTATGGGCATGGTACGAATCTCGTTCGGTCTGACTCTTGTGGGATATCTTTGCTTCTTCCTGAGCGGCACACTGCTTTCGGGAACAGTATCCTTTGCATTCCTTTGTGCGGAATCCCTGTTCATTGGTCTGGGCTATTCGTTCTTCTATCTTGTTGCGGCGGTCTGCCTGTCGAACACGATTGAATACAATGAATATATGACGGGCAGCCGTGACGAAGCCATCATTTTCTCGGTGCGTCCGTTTATGTCCAAAATGAGTGCATCCCTGCAACAGGTCATCATCACCGTGGTATATCTTGCCATCGGCATCAAGGGGATCACCGATCAGATTTCCGAAGCGGAAAATCTTGCCATCAGCAACCCCGGAGCATTCGGCGGACTTACAAAAGAAGAATATGTAGCCAATATTCTTGCCGGTGCTGATGACGGCATGACATTGGGTCTTCGCATTGTCATGGCAGTTCTTCCCGTGGTCTTCATGGCAGTTGCGTATGTCATCATCCGCAAAAAATATACCATTGACGAAAAAGAGTATGACCGCATTCTCAAAGAACTGGATGCCCGTCATGCAAATGAAAACAAATAAAAGAGCAAATGCAAGGGTCGGACCTGTACAAGTCCGACCCTTGTTTTTTATTTGCTTTCTTCCTGTTCCTTGAGCAATTCTTCAAGTTTTGCCTCAAGTTCTGCAATTTGCTCATAGTTGGCAAAGATTTTGAAAATAAAAATTTGGACTTTGATGATTGCAACCAGAATTTTCACCATTGTGACCATTATAAAAACCTCCTTGGTTTAATGATTTAACAATTATATAATAACGGATAATTATGGTATTGCAGAATATGAAATGTAAACTGTTTATGAATTTCAGAGCATAATGCGTATTTTTTTAAACACGGTGTTGACTTTGATTCATTTTGTATGTTACAATACTGCCTGTTGATTCTTTAACAGGGAGAAAAAAATAATGGAAGAAAAAAAAGACAACCGCCGTGTGCGGTACACAAAAAGGGTTTTACGCGAAAGCCTGATTGAACTGCTGAAAACAAAGCCGATCAGCCGCATTACGGTAACAGACATCTGCACGCATGCAGATCTGAACCGCGGCACCTTTTACAATTATTATTGTGATGCGTATGACCTGCTTGCACAAATTGAAGACAGCTTTTATAATAACCTTCTGAAACAGCTTGAACGTTTCAAAACAGACGGCATATCGGGAACTATTCTTGCGGAACTGCTGTCCACCATTGAGCAGAACCGTGACCTTTGCAATGTGCTGTTCAACATCAACGCCGATAAGACATTCCTTAACCGCCTGTTGGATCTTATGAAAGAGTATGCCTTTGCATACTGGGAAGAACACAATGTCAACAATCTGAACGAATCACAGATGGAATTGCTGTACTCTTTCTTTTCAAACGGTGCTGTCGGGGTTCTGTGCAGATGGATCGCAGGGGATCTGGATGTTTCCAGGGACTACCTTGCAAAAACCATTCTGGCACTCGGCATCAAAGGTGCGGAATATTTTTTCAACGAACAAAATCAGACCTTACCTGTAATAAAACTCAAAACAGAAGAAGAATGATCGTTTTTGAACACTTTTTTAATTATTGTCTATTGCAAAAATATGTCATAACAAGTATGATATAAAGTATAAAAAATATTATGATGGGAGAGAATCCAATGAAGAAAACCGTATTCTTGACCGGCGGTACCGGCAACATGGGTTGGGCTGCCTTCCAGGAAATGCTTAAGCATCCCGACAAAATCAACATCAAGCTCCTTGCCCGCAAGAGCGAAAAGAACAAGAAACTGCTTGCTCCTTATGAATTCTACTCCAACGTTGAAATCGTCTGGGGTGACTTCATGGAATATGATGCCATCCTCAAAGGTGTAACAGGTTCTGACTATGTTCTTCATGTCGGCGGCATGGTATCCCCCGCTGCTGACTACAAGCCCTACTCTACCCAGAAAATCAATCCCGGTGCTGCTGCCAACATCGTAAAAGCTGTTCTTGAACAGCCCAATGCAGACGACATCAAGGTCTGCTACATCGGAACCGTTGCCGAAACCGGCGACCGCAACATTCCGATCCATTGGGGCCGTTGCGGTGACCCGATCAAGGTTTCTGTTTATGACCACTATGCAATTTCAAAGGTTCTTGCAGAACGCATTTTCGTCGAAAGCGGTCTGAAGAATTGGGTCGTCATGCGTCAGTCGGGCATTCTGTATCCCGATCTGCTTCACAACATGGAGCCCATCATGTACCACGTTCCCCTCAACGGTATGCTTGAATGGTGTACGGTTGAAGACTCCGGCCGCCTGATGTGCAACCTTGTTCTCAAGGATTCCGACGGTTCCCTTCCCGAAGAATTCTGGAGAAACTTCTACAACATCGGTTCCGGTAAGGAATTCCGTCTTACCAACTATGAATTCGAAGAACTGCTTCTCGGTTGCATCGGTCTCGGTTCTCCCAAGACCCTGTTTGATCCCAACTGGTTCACCACCAAGAACTTCCACGGTCAGTACTATGCAGACGGTGATCTGTTGAACGATTACCTCGACTTCCGTGAAGATATCACGGCAAAAGATTATTTCGACCGTATGGCACAACAGGTTGACTTCTACTTCCGCATTCCGAAGTACATTCCCACCAAGAAGCTCCTCGGTGCTGCTGCAAAGCCCTTCATGAAGAAGATTGCACAGACCGAAAAATGGGGTACTCTTGACTGGATCAAGAACAAGGATCAGGATCGTCTGACTGCTTACTACGGTTCTTATGAAGAATGGGAAGCAATTCCGAAGAGCTGGAAGAACTATCTTCTTATCTCCCCCGAAAAGGACTCCTCTGCTGCCGACCTTTACAAGCTTGATCACGGTTATGATGAAAACAAACCCGAAGCAGAATGGGATATTGCCGATATGCAGAAGGCTGCTGAATTCAGAGGCGGTTCCGTTGTGAGCAAGAAGATGACCAAGGGTGACCTTCGCACCAAGCTCACTTGGAAGTGCGGTCTTTGCGGCGAAGAATTCGAAGCAAGCCCCACACTCATCCTCAAGGGCGGTCACTGGTGTCCGAACTGCTACCTGCCCGGCATCGGCAAAGAATGGCACTATGACGAAATTGCCAAGAACAATCCCTTCTTTGCACAGGTATGGTACACCAACCACACCAAGGAAGAAAACAACGTCTATGAATTCGACAGAATTTTCGACGGTTGGGAAGCAAAGAAATAAGGTCAAAATAAACACAAAACAGTTGATTGTTGTCAAACAGTCAACTGTTTTTTTTGTTATTTTTGTTTATTATTAACACGGTTATTTATATTAAAAAGATTGCGATTTACATTATGTTGTGCTATAATACTTAAGATTATATCACGGGGGAAATAACATGATACAAAAATTGGCGGCATTTGTAACCGCACATCCGAAAATGATCATACTGTTGAGTATATTGCTGATGATTCCCTGCGCAATCGGTTTTTTTGCGACGGGAGTCAATTATGATATTTTATCCTACTTGCCCGACGATCTCGATTCCGTTGCTTCGCTTGAAATTCTGGATGATAATTTTCAGTTTGCAGCAAGCTCCATTGTTATTTTGGAAGACATGAAAGCAAAAGATGTTGCAAAAATCAAGCAAAAGATCGAAGAGATTGATTGCGTCGCACAGGTGCTTTGGACGGATTCCATTCTTGACATTTCCGTTCCGGTTGACATATTGCCGGATATAGCAAAAAATCTTTTTTATTCTGAAAACGGCAATGCAACGCTGTTTATTGTACAGTATTCCACCGGCACCAGTGACGATATTACCCTGCAAGCAGTCAATTCCATTCGCTCGATCCTTAATGAACAGTGTTTCATCAGCGGCATTTCCGCAGCCGTGGCTGATGTCAAAAATCTGGTCGAAACGGAAGCACTTATTTACATTGCCATCGCCGTTGCCGTTGCCCTGATAACGCTTGCGTTTTCAATGGAAACGCTTTTCATGCCCCTTGCACTGTTCTTTGCACTTGCCTGTGCGGTTGTTTACAACATGGGCACCAACTTTTTTATGGGAGAAATCTCTTTTGTTACCCAATGTATCGCCGCTGTTCTGCAGTTGGGTGTAACAATGGACTATTCCATCTTCCTCATTGACCGTTTTGAAGAAGAAAAGATAAAGACCCCCGAAGACAAAGCAAGTGCCATGCAAAGAGCCATCAAGACCTCTTTCGTTTCCCTGTTCAGCTCTTCCATGACAACGGTATTCGGTTTCGTGGCATTGTGCTTTATGTCGCTGACCATCGGCCTGGATCTTGGTATCGTCATGGCAAAAGGTGTCATTTTCGGTGTATTTGCCGTTCTGACCATTCTTCCGGCCGTTTTGCTGCAATTCAATCCCGTGCTCAGCAAATTCAGACATAAACGTCTGCTGCCGAAATTTGACCGCATCAGCGCCTTCACCCTGCGCCATAAAAAGGTGTTTGCAATTCTGTTTATTGTTTTGATCATCCCTTCTTTTATCGCAAAAGATCAGATGGGTATATATTATAACGTGATCAAAGGCTTGCCCGAAGACACACCTTCTCTGATTGCTTTGGACAAGATGAAGGAAGATTTTGATATGGCATCAACACACTTCCTTGTTCTGCCCGCAGATACACCTGCAAAAAAGGCAGAAAAAATGATGAAAGAGATTGAAGAACTGGACGGTATTGAAGATGTTCTGGCACTCAATACGCTGCTGGGTTCAGCAATCGACACTTCGGTTCTGCCCGAAATCGTCAACGATCTGTGCTATAAAGACGGCTACAGTTTAGCCATGATCAACTCCGCTTATGATGCCGGTTCGTTTGAAGCCAATGTGCAGGTCGATGCCATGCGGCAGATCATTGCAAAATATTCCGACGGGGGCATGTCCACAGGTGAAGCCGTTCTGATGGCAGACCTTGCCAAAACCGCCGACAGCGACCTGATTCTGACTTCTGCATTATCCATCATTGCAATACTTGTTCTGATCATGTTCGCATTCAAATCGGTAAGCATTCCGTTTATTCTTGTTATGACAATTGAATTGGCGATCTTCATCAACCAATCCATTACATGGATCATGGGCACAGAGGTCAGCTTCATTGCCCCCATCGTCATTTCCTGCGTACAGCTCGGTGCGACGGTTGACTATGCAATCCTTGTAACAAGTCGATATAAAGAATATCTCGCTTCAGGCTTAAATAACGATGAAGCCGCCGAAAAAGCTTCGGCAACCTCCATGCGCTCCGTTTTTCAGAGTGCGCTGGTCTTCTTCACCGTCACCGGAAGCATTGCCGTTATCAGCGATATTACCCTCATCAGCGAAATGTGCGTTATGCTTGCCCGCGGTGCGCTGATCAGTGCCGTTGTTATCTTGTTCCTTTTGGCTCCGACATTGAGCCTTTGCGAAAACTTCATAAAGAAAACATCACTCGATTGGCCGTATCCGAATCCGCTTCGTGTGAAACCCACTTGGAAAACAGAGCCGAAACTGAAACACAAAACCGAAAAAGCACCCGTTGCGGCAGTCACAGCATCCGACACAGCAGAAACACAACCGCAAAAACGAATCCCCGAACGCAGATATGTGCAGCCGCTTGGCACGATCCCCCCGACACCGCGCCGCGTACAGCCGACACAGCCCATGCGCCCGCAGGGTATGCCGCAAAGACCCGTTCAGCCCATGCCTCCGCAGGGTATGCCGCAAAGACCCGTTCAGCCCATGCCTCCGCAGGGTATGCCGCAAAGACCTGTTCAGCCCATGCCTCCGCAGGGTATGCCGCAAAGACCTGTTCAGCCCGTACCCCCGCAGGGTATGCCGCAAAGACCTGTTCAGCCCATGCCCCCGCAGGGTATGCCGCAAAGACCCGTTCAGCCCGTACCCCCGCAGGGTATGCCGCAAAGACCTGTTCAGCCCATGCCTCCGCAGGGCATACCCCGTCAGGGTGTTCCCGTAAGAACGGCACAGGTGCCGCCGCAGGGCAGACCGATTATGCCGCTCCCGCCGCAGGGTTATCCGTATTATCCGCCGTTCCCCGGTGGTATGCCGCAACAGCCCAATCCGAACATGCCGCCGCAGCAGGCGCGTCCGAATCCGCAAAGTCAGTCCGCACCGCGTAACAACGGCAGAGTTCCCTACTCCCCCGATCCGTTTGAGGTAAATCCTTATGCTAAAAAGCCGTCCTACGGCAAAAAGGAGGACAAATAAATGAAAAAAATCCGTTCGGCTATTGCCGTCCTGCTTGCCGTTCTGCTGGCAACATTCTGTCTGACAGCCTGCTCGGATAATGCCGAAACACCCACCGTGCAGGTGCAGGAAGACACTTTCATTCAACCCGTATTCACAGAAACCCCCGCTACTGTCAAAAAGACAGAAGTTGTATATGTTACACTTGACGGCAACGGTGCATTCCGGAGTGCAACCGTCAGCGACTGGCTGCACACCGACCGCCCCAATGTCCGTGTAGAAGATATTTCTTCGCTGACGGATATTGAAAATGTAAAAAGTGAGATTCTGCCCGTTTTCGAAGAAGGCAAAGTGATCTGGAATATGAATGAAACCGACCTTTATTATTCCGGCACAACCACAGAACAGCCGCCCGTTGCAATTTCGGTGCGCTATTTCCTCAACGGTGTGGAATATTCTGCCGCTGACATTGCAGGGAAATCGGGTACCGTCACCATTAAAATCAGCATGAAGAACAACAAGACGGCGACCATCAAGGATTCCCGCACGGGTGAATCCATGTTTGAGGTAAGTCTGCCCGTTCTTGTGGCCGGACTTGCCATTCTGCCCGAAGATGACTTTGATGCCATCACCACCGAAGGTGTGACCTGCATCGGTGACGGCTCCAAGCAGATTGCCGTGACCCTTGGGCTTCCCGGCTTCTCCGAAAGCCTCGGACTTGACACCATGGACTTTGAGGACCTCGAAGGCCTGAAGATGACAGGCGAAAGTTCCATCACCCTGACCACCGACAACTTCAAACTGACAAATATGTATTTCGTTATGTTGCCGCTTTGCAGCATGGATATCGGCCTTGTGATTCCCGAATCGCTTTCCACGCTGACAAGCGACCTGAACTCCATGAGTGCGCTCATCGAAGTAATCACAAGCCTTGACTTTGATGCCATGACTTCCGTTATCAATGAGCTTGCCGGCAACTTTGATCAGCTGCTTGATCTGACAGATGTTATGACAGAAGCTATCGCCGCCTACGAACAGAACAAGGCATTGCTTGACTTTTTCAATAAATATCTGACCACAGAAAATGTGGCAACACTGACAAATCTTGCAAACTCGGTCACGCCCGAAACCATCGACTCGCTGACACAGCTGGCATCGAATCCGTTGGTGTCCATTTTGCTGGATGCAAAGACCCTGACCGCCATCAATGCCCTTGCCGATGCTGCACCGCTGCTCAAAGAAATGCTGACAGCCATGCAGAATCCCGAAGTAAAGCAGGCACTTGACAACCTGCCGCAGACAGTGGAAACCATGCAGGGTGTTTCCGAATCCATTGCAGAAAACGAAGAACTCATCAATTCGTTCTCGACCATCATTTCTTCGGGCGGTATGGATGCACTGACCGACCTGCTGGATTCTCTGAAAGACACCGACCTGTCTTCTCTTGTCTACCGCTATGAACAGCTCATGGGCAATGCAGACGGCTTGACCGAAAAGGCTAAATACTGGATTCAATACGGCGAAAGCTACAAGATTTTCACCGATGCCCCCGAAAACTTTGAAACAAGCCTTACTTTCATCTGCAAAACCGCCGCCATCGGTTAAAAAACATTAAGCGGGTCTGCCCTGAAATAAAGCAGACCCGTTTTTAATTGAGCATTCCCGCAACAACAGAAAAGACCTCCGCTTGCGGAACGGAGGTCTTCCCTGTTTGAAGGAGATTGTTTATGAAAAATAGAAACTGTCTTGTCTATGCTTGCATTATATATTGAAAAACTGAAATATTACTTAAAGTTTTCAAGTTTTTCATTTTTCTGCAAGGTAAGTTGCCTTACAATGATTATTATACAAGGAGAACTTAAATTATGCTGAATAAACAGAATGAGAATTATTTGTATGCCGCCGCTTGCGAATGTGTGCAACTGCTCATGCAAAAACAGTGCCGCATTTCCATGGCAGAATCCTGCACGGGAGGTATGCTGGCTTCAAGCATCGTTTCGGTTGCGGATGCCTCCAAGGTATTCGACGCTTCTTTTGTGACGTATGCGAATGCGGCAAAGATGAAATACCTTGGTGTCAGCGAAGAAAACATTATAAAATACGGTGTTGTCAGCGAAGCGGTTGCAGGCGAAATGGCAATCGGCTGTGCAAAAGAAAACGGTGCGGCAGTCGGTGTCGGTATCAGCGGTATTGCAGGGCCGTCGGGCGGCACAGAAGAAAAACCTGTCGGCACGGTTGCATTCGGTTTTTATTACAACGAAACCGTAACAACAAAACTGATGCACTTCCCTGATACAGGCAGGCAGGGTGTGCGCGAAGCGGCAACACTGTTTGCCTTGCAACAGGTTTGTAATTTGCTTAAAAATTAACAATTTTTTCTTGCAATATCTGTCCCTGAATTGTATAATAGAAATATTAAAAAGAAAAGGAGAAACATTATGGTACCTTTTGCTGCAAAATTTATTGCATTTTTCACTTCCCTGATTCTTATGTTCCAGGCTTTCTGGGCACTGCCTGATATTGATTCGCAGAAAACCGATTTCGATGAAGTAAAAAATGTTATTTTCATGATCGGTGACGGCATGGGCTTCAACAGCCTTGAAAAAACAAAGGCTGAAAACGGCGTTTCCCTTGTTATGGACACATTCGAACTCAACGGCAGAAGCAGAACTTCTTCTGCAAACAGCCCCATCACCGACTCTGCCGCCGGCGGCACAGCGCTTGCAACCGCAGTGCGCACTTCCAACGGTGCTCTCGGTGTTTACATGACCGACAAGAAAAATCAGGTCAGCCATCCTATGAACCTGACAGAACTTGCCATTTCCATGGGCAAACTTGCAGGTGTTATCACCACCGACTCCACTGCCGGTGCAACGCCTGCATCCTTCTCCGTTCACGTTGCAGACAGAGATTATGAAGATCAGATCACCGCACAGCAGCTTGCCGGCGACCTGACCGTTATGTGGGGCGGCATTGCAGGTTCTTTCACCGCAGAGGCCGCTGCCGAATACGGCTGGACCCACATTTATGACGAAGAAAGCATGAATGCCGTTGAAGAAGGCAGCCGTAGCTTTGGTCAGTTCACAAGTGCTCTCTGGCATGCACAAAGCACAGACGGGATGCCCACACTTGCCGAAATGACAGAAAAAGCCATTGACCTGCTTGACGATGACGAGGACGGCTTCTTCCTGATGGTGGAGGGTGCCCACATCGACAAACACAACCACAACAAAGACGGCGAAAACATGAAGGATGCCGTTATGTCCTTTGATGCCGCCATCGCTGTTGCACTTGAATATGCAAAAGCACACGAAGGCACCCTGGTTGTTGTGACCGCTGACCACGAAACGGGCGGCATTCTGAAGATTGCCGGCGATTATGTTTACTCCAGCGGCGGACATTCCGCATTCAATGTACCGCTTCTTGTTTACGGCTGTGATGATTTCATCAATGACGGTCAAAGCATTCTCAACACTGAAATCGCCCGCCGTGTGGCTTGCGCAATGGGTGAACCCAACTTCCCCATTGAGGTCAGCGTGCAGAGCTGAAACAACAACGATCAAGCGGACCGTCCTGACGGGCGGTCCGTATTTTTAAACATCTTTTCGGAGAAAACAAAATGAAAAGAAAAAGCAACACAAAACGGCTTCTTTTGCCTGATACATTGCGCGGTTTTCTTGTTATAGAAATGATCGTGTATCACCTGCTGTTTGACCTTTATTATATGTTCAATGCAAACATAGCGTGGTTTGCGGGGCAAGGCATGCGTTTATTCCAACTTTCGATTCTGTCGGGCTTTGTGCTGTTGTCGGGCTTTTGTTTTCCGATGGGAAAACGAAAGATTTTCCGCGCCGCGCAGGTGTTTGTGTGCGGTCTTATTATCATCTTGGTGACAGTGCTTGTTATGCCGTCACAGAAAATTCTGTTCGGGGTTCTTTCGTGCTTGGGGCTGTGCATGCTGTTGATGACAGCCCTCGAAAAGCCGCTGACAAAGATCAATCCCGCTTTCGGCTTTCTGCTGTTTGCATTGCTCGGTCTTTTGACTTACGGGGTGCGTTCGGGCTATATCGGCATTTTCACACATCCCCTGATTGAACTGCCCGACGCGTGGTACACAACTTCCTTTTTATTCCCGTTGGGGCTCAAAAATGCAAATTTCCGTTCTTCGGATTATGTGCCGCTGTTGCCTTGGTTTTTTGTGTTTGTCTGCGGATTTTATCTCAATAAGCTCGTATACAAAAGCGAAAAAGCCTTGCGTGTTTTACCCCACGGCATCAAGCCGCTTGCCGTCATCGGGCGGTATTCGCTTTGGATCTACATGGCACACCAACCGATCATTTACGGTGTGCTGTGGCTGATATTTAAACTGAAATAAAAAGACTTGACACAAACATTACAGAAAGTGTATTATGTAAATAATAAATATAAGAGGAGAACAGAAATGGAAATTTATAAAGGCAGAACGCCGATCGAAGAATACGATCAATTGATGGAAATGCTCAACAACGTTTTCTTTTTGGAAGATGATGAAGTGCCCAAGCGTGACTTTTTGAGCCTGCTTCCCAAGCTGTACACAAACAAGGAAGAAGCTTGCTATAACAACGTCTGCGTGATGGAAGACGGCGTTATCAAAGGCGCAATCGGTCTGTTTCCGCTGGAAGTGGATGCCGCAGGTCAGAAGCTGAAAATCGGCGGCATCGGCAATGTTGCGGTTGCCCGTGATTGCAGAGGCGCCGGCCACATGGTCACCTGCATGAACCTTTGCCTGGATGAAATGATCAAGGACGGCACGGACTTCTCGCTTCTCGGCGGCCAAAGACAGCGTTACGGCTTTTTCGGCTATGAACCGGCAGGTGTGTGCTACGGCTTTGATGTAAACACAGGCAACCTCTACCGCGAACTCGGCAAGGGCTATCCCCATCCGTTCACTGCCCGCCTGATGACCGAAGATGACAAGGAATTCTTTGATAAATTCCTTGCATACAAGAATCAGTTCCCGCAGAAGACGATCTACAAAGAAAACACCGATTTCCTGCAGTTGCTGAAATCCTGGAAAGCCACTCCCTATGTGGTGCTTGACGGTGAAGAAGTCAAGGGTTATTTCTCGGTCAGCCGCAACGGCAAGGGTGTGCATGAAATCATGGCATTCGAAGTCAAGGATATGTTCAATGTCTGCATTGCCGCCATGGATACACTCAATATTGACGGCATCGGCTTCAGCGCACCGTGCTACAACACCGAGCTTTGCGAATTCAGCGCCGCGCACATGAGTGGTTACAGCATGGATCATGTGGAAATGATTAACGTGCTCAATTACGAAAACTTCATCCGCGGTTTCCTTGGTGTCAAGGCCGCATACGATACCCTTTGCGACGGCAGAATCGTTATTCTGTTCCACGGCTACCGTTGTGACGAACAGCTTCTTATTGAAGTTAAAGACAATAAGGTTACCGTTACTCCCACAACAGAAACACCCGACATGGAAATCGGTCACCGTGAAGGCATCCGCCTGATTGCGGCTCTTTACAGCAAAGACAGACTGTCCTTGCCTGCCAATGTCAGAAGCTGGTTCCCGCTTCCCTTCTATTGGGCATCGCATGACGGAGTGTAAGCAATAAAAACATGCAGCCACGGCAGTGCAAAAAATTGCCGTGGCTTTTTTAAGAGAGTATGAAAATGGAGTATTTGTATTTTATTTTTTTTGCCGCTGAAGTCATTTGCACATATCTTTATATGTACAAAAACTGCGGCATGAAAATGAAGATGATCACAGCATCCGTCTTTTTAACGGCAGGACTGTTTTTGCTATTGACGGGGCAACGGTATACTTCGCATTACTGTTGTCTTCTATTCGCCGGGCTTGCCGCATCGTTCATAGGGGATTATGTCATTAAATTCAACGCATTCGGTATGAAGGGATTGCCCGGAATCATTAGTTTTGCAATCGCACATATTCTGTATATTTCGGCATTTGCCGTGCGTGTGCCGCCGACAAAAGAAACACTGTGGCTACTGATTCCGTGGGCAGGGATTGTTGCATTCTTTGCATGGCTTGGTGTCAAAAAGATAAAAATCGATTTTCAGGGCGCGGGCCCTGCGGTGCTTGTGTATGCAATAATCATCACCGTAATGATGCTTCTGGGGCTGCGCACAGGGCTTACCCTTGCCGTACAGGGCGGTGTGAAAACATTGCAGGCAATCGTGCTTTGCATTGCGGTCGTGTCCTTTTTTGCTTCGGACTGCGGTGTGTGCATGCAGATGTTTGGCCCTGCACCTGATGCAAAAATCGGCAAACGAAAGCTCAATTTCGACCGTTTTTCATCCGTCACCTACTTCGGTGCACAGATTCTGCTTGCGGCCTCCATGATGCTTTAACAAACAAAAATCCGACTCACTGCGAGTCGGATTTTTTATTGCTTTTATTCTCCAAGATAGGCTTTTTTGACGCTTTCGTCATTGAGCAGGTCGGTGGCTTTGCCTTCCATGGTGATCGAACCTGTTTCAAGAACATAGGCACGGTCGGAAATGGAAAGTGCTTTCTTTGCATTCTGTTCAACAAGCAGAATGGTAACGCCGGACTTGTGATAGTCCTTGATGATTTCAAAAACCTGATCCACAAGCAGCGGCGAAAGTCCCATGGACGGCTCGTCGAGCATCAGCAGTTTCGGGTGACTCATCATGGCACGCCCCATGGCAAGCATCTGTTGTTCGCCACCCGACAAGGTACCCGCAACCTGCTTTTTGCGTTCTCCCAAACGGGGGAAGCGGGTGCAGATTTCATCAATGTCGTCCTTGATTCGTTTTTTGTCTTTCTGTGCATAGGCACCGAGGACAAGATTTTCATAAACGGTCAGTTCCTGAAACACACGGCGGCCTTCTGGTACCTGGCTCATACCGAGGGATACGAGCTTGTGACCGGGAATTTTGTTGATGACCTGTCCGTCATAGGTCACGGTGCCGCTTTTGATTGGAATCAGCCCCATGATGCTCTGCATGGTGGTGGTTTTGCCTGCACCGTTCGCACCGATGAGCGACACGATTTCCCCTTGGTTGACTTCAAAATTGATGCCTTTCAGTGCACGGATAACGCCGTAGCAAACTTCGAGATTTTTGACTTCGAGCAATGCCATTTCGTTTCCTCCTTATTCGCCGATATAGGCTTTGATGACTTCGGGGTTGTTGAGTGCTTCTTCCGTTTTGCCCTGTGCAAGCACGGTTCCGAAATTGAGAACGGTGATTTCGTCGCAAAGTCCCGAAACAAATTTCATATCGTGTTCAATCAGAAGAATGGTCAGATCAAACTCGTCACGGATGTGGCGGATGATCTTCATGAGGTCTTCCGTTTCGTAGGGGTTCATACCTGCGGCAGGTTCATCCAACAGCAAAAGCTTCGGGTTGGTGGCAAGTGCACGTGCGATTTCAAGTTTTCTCTGCTTACCGTAAGGAAGGTTGCAGGCAAGGTTGTTGCGTTCGTCTTCAAGATCAAAAATACGAAGAATCTCTTTTGCCTTTTCACGCATGGCTTTTTCGGTCTTGAAATGGCGGGGCAGACGGAACAGACTGACAAAAGGATTGCACTTAAATTCGGGCTGATTGTGAAGTCCGACCATAACATTGCGAATAACACTCATATTATTAAAAAGGCGAATATTTTGGAAAGTGCGGGCAATGCCTTTGTGGTTGATCTGTTCCTGCGTTTTTCCCGTAAGTTTTTCGCCGTTCAGATAAAAACAACCGGTGGTGGGCTGGTAGACACCCGTCAGGAGGTTGAAAACAGTGGTTTTACCTGCACCGTTGGGACCGACAAGACCATAAAGCTGTTTTCTTTTGATTTCAATGTTTACATTATCAACCGCTTTCAGACCGCCGAAGGAAATACCTAAGTTTTCAGTTTTCAATACGATATCGCTCATGTTATTTTCCTCCTTTCTGCGGTTTGTCGGGGGTAAATTCGGTATTCTGCTGTAAGTCTACGGACAACACTTCGTCCATTTTGATCTTGCTGGGAATGACACGCCAGTCGCCCGTATCACTGCGGATTTCACCGGGATGGCGATGCCCCTTTGCTTTGACAAGCAATGTTTTGGGCGAAAATTTATCCTTAATGGGAGCAAGTTTGGGAGCATTGTTGAAAATAACAAGCACAATGAGAATGAGTGCATAAATAAGATACTTCAATGCAGCCTGATCGCCCGAAAGGTGGCTCTGCAGTTGGAAGTTGACAAAGGTGATGAGTGCTGCGGCAATGATGGAACCGTTGATGCTTGCCATGCCTCCAAGCACGACCATAACAAGAATTTCAATGGAGTAGTTATAAGAGAAGAACGAGTACAGAACGGGGGTTGTATAGTGGCCGTAGATAACACCTGCCATGCCTGCAAAGAAAGCGGCAATGACAAATACGAACAGCTTGTAGAAAGTGACATTGATGCCCATGGCTTTGGCGGCAATCTCATTGTCGCGAATGGCGGTAATGGCTCTGCCATGCTTGCTGCGGATGAGGTTCTGCACAAAGAACAGCACAACAAGAACCGTAATAAAGGATACAAGATACAACGATGTATCCTTACGGGTATCGTACTTGATAGCCTGTGTACTCAAGCCCATGGCTTTGCCGAACACGGACATATTCTTAAAAATCGTACGCACGATTTCGCCGAATGCAAGGGTAACAATGGCAAGATAGTCGCCTTTCAGTCGCAAAGCGGGAAGACCGACCAGGAAGCCGAAAAAAGCCGCAAGCAGGCCGCCGATGATCATACTGAGAAGCAGAACGATCAGCTTATTGTCGATCACTTCAGCCAACTGCATGGCAATGTAACTGCCGACATATGCACCCACGCACATAAAGCCTGCATGACCAAGACTCAATTCACCGAGGAAGCCGACCACCAGGTTCAGCGAAACGGCAAGAATGATGCTGTATGCGATCTGCACAAGCAGATTGGAATAAGAACGGGGAAGATTGCCGGTCTGTGCCACCACAAAGGATACGAGCATGACTGCCGCTACCATAATGTAGCAGAAATAATCTGAAATTTTGATTTTTTTCAATTTAGCCATGCTTACACCTTCTCTCTTCTCTTTTTGCCGAGCAGACCGATGGGTCTGACAAGCAGAATCAGAATCAACATTGCAAATTCAACCGCCGTTGTATAGGGGGCGAGAACGGGAATGCTCAGGCAGATTTTTTCGATCACACCAAGCAACACACCGCCGATCATGGCACCGGGAATGGAACCGATGCCGCCGATAACGGCTGCCGTAAATGCCTTGATGCCGGGCATGGAACCGAGTGTGGGTTCGGTGGACGGAATCTGCATCAGATAGAAAATACTTGCACAAGCCGCCAAAGCAGAACCGATGGCAAAGGTGATCATGATGATACGGTTGACGTTGATGCCCATCAGCTGTGCCGCGCCTCTGTCTTCACTGACGGCGAGCATGGCACGACCCGTGCGTGTGTTCTTGACAAAGAGGGTAAGCCCTGCCATGATAACCGCACCGACGATCAGCGTAATAATGGACGAAATGCTGATTTCGGCAGTCCCGATACTGACCGTGCCGAATGTGGCAACCGTAACGGTCTGTGCCTTTGCACCGAAAATAATTTGTGCAATACTCTGCAAAAAGTAGCTGACACCGATCGCCGTAATCAGAACTGCCAGCGGTGAGGCCCCACGAAGAGGCTTGTAAGCCACTTTTTCGATGACAATACCGAATATAACACAGGTAACAACCGCCACAACAAGAGCAAGTCCGATGTGACCGCCTGCGGCAAGGGTTGTCAGAATCGCATATGCACCGACCATGATGATATCGCCGTGTGCAAAGTTGAGCATTTTGGCAATACCGTAAACCATAGTATAACCGAGGGCAATCAGGGCGTAGATCGCCCCCAGGCTCAATCCGTCAAAAATTGTACTCATAGTGTACTCCTTCGCTTTGTTTTTTCTGCACCGCAAAAGGTGCATACGGAATGACAGAATTTGCGTTATTTCACCCTTTTGCAATTTTTTCAATCATTCCGTATTCATCTTTTTTTGGCGATAAACAGCGGTTTTGGCCGAGGGACTTGCATCCCCCGGCCATCTGTCATTTTGTTTTTGAAATTACCGGACGGTTCTTATTCACCGAGAGTAACAATGACGGGAACCTTGGTGCAAGCACCGGTGGTGTCCCAAGTCATTTCGCCGGTAAGTCCCTTGAGAACGAAATCTTCAGCAGTGATGGCTGCAACAACAGCATCGCCGAGAACTTCGGGAGCAACCGTCACATTGTCAACACCTGCTTTGAGCATTGCGTTGTAGATTGCATAGATTGCATCGTAACCATCAGCAGCAAACTGGTCGGGAGCAACACCATACTTGTCGGTGTAAGCTGCTACGAAATCAACAACAAGTTCATCTTCACTGTTCACATCGAACGGAGTGATGTACTTGATGGTATTGGTAACAGTTTCGTCGATCTGACCGGCAACACCGTCAAGACCGTCACAACCGAAGAGAAGAGCGTCACAGCCCTTGGAAACGCAAGTCTTTGCGATCAGGCCGGCTTCGGTGTAGTAAATGGGCAGGAAGATTGCATCGCAATCCTTGAGTGCTTCGATCTGGGTGGAGAAGTCTCTGTTGTTTTCAGCATCGAAACTCTGTTCGATATAAGAAACATTCAGTTCAGCCATCTTTGCCTTGAAAGCATCATAAATACCGGTGGAGTAGGGATCTGAGTTATCGTAGATCGCACCGATATTTTCGAAGTTTGCAGACAGTTCTTCAGCTGCAAGGATACCCTGGTCAGGATCACCGAAGCATACGCGGAAAGCATAGTCGGAAGCTTCAATAACGGAAGCTGCGGAAGCAGAAGGCGTGATGAAGAAAACGCCGTCTTCGTCAGCTCTGGAAGCGAAAGATTCGCAGGAACCGGAAGTAACGGAACCGATGGAAATCTGCATGCCTGCTTCGTAGAGAGCATCGTAACCCGTAGAAGCATCGGCTGCCGTGCTCTTGTCGTCCTTCATGTCGAACTTGAACAGAACACCGTTGAGACCGCCGGCAGCATTGATTTCGTCAACTGCAAGCTGTGCACCCTGCTGCACGGAGATACCGTAAGAAGAAGTATCGCCGGTAAGCGGGCCGGTTGCACCGATGAAGTATTCGGTGTTGTCTGCAGTGTACTGACCGACTTCGGAGAAGTCGAATGCGGCATCTGCATTGTCGTCATCATCAGCGGCGTTGCCGTCGGTGAGAGCATCGTCTGCGTTACCGTCGGAAATTGCATCGGTAGCGGGTTGGGTGGGATCTTCCGTGCCGCCGCAGGCTGCAAAGCCGGCGACCATGCTCAGGCAAAGAAGAAGGGCAATGATTTTGGAAAACTTTTTCATGTTTGTTTCCTCCTAAATTTTTCTGAAAGTTCCGTTTTTGGCAACTTTCGGTTAATAACGAATATAGCATATTGATGTTTTAAAGTCAACATTTTTATTATATTTATTACACATTTGTAAATAAATTATATTTTTAAAAGCCTTAATTCGCCCCTTGCAAAAACGGATTCAATGTGATATACTGAAAAAAAAACAAGGAGGTGCACCGTGCAAGTCAGAGAATCAGCCGAAAATTATTTAGAAGCCATTCTCATTGAAGGCAGACGAAAAGAAAAGGTGCGTGCGGTTGACATTTGCACACATCTAGGCTTTTCAAGACCGACAGTCAGTGTGATGCTTAAAAAACTGCGTGAAAAGGGACTTGTTGAAATTGGTGAACACAGTGCACTGACTCTCACAGAACAAGGTCTTTCCATTGCACAATCGACGTATGAACGCCATTGTGTGATTACACAGATGCTCATGCAGTTGGGGGTTTCTGCCGAAACGGCAAAAGAAGATGCCTGCAAAATCGAGCACGACCTGAGCGATGAAACATTTGCATGCTTAAAAAGGCATCTTGAAAAAATCAAGTAAAAAAAGAACGGAAAGTTTGGCTGACTTTCCGTTCTTTTTTATCTGAATACAGTTTTACTGCGCAGTTTTATAAGCAACTTTGACAGCGGCAAAATCAGCAAACCCGCAACCGCATTGCCGACACAGTGCATAATATCAAATGAGGCGCCCGCGCCGATCCAGGCAAGCATCTGTTTAAAATCAAGCCTGAACAGCAAAGCCTGTGCAGGGGCATACAAAATCCCGTACAAAAGCCCGTGCAGAGCGCACACAACGGGATACACCAAGACGGCAACCTTGTCGGACATTTTTTTCGGCAACAGCATGGTAATACCCCAAAGAACAGTCCATATATACAAATACGGCATCCACCAGAGCGAAAACCCCGCATACAGCCCTTGCAGAATAACATACAGATAAATCGGAATCAGCGCATATTTGCGGTAGGCGACCGTCAGCACCATGGTGAACATGCCGAGCAGGTGGATGTTCGGCAAAAATTCCATCAGCTGTTTGGAGCAGAACATCAGCGCCGCAAACATGGAAAACACGGCAAGGTCTGCCAAAGGCAACGCACGGACTTTACCGTGTTTTTTATTGTTCTTATTTTCCTGTTTCTCAGTCTGCGGTGTAAACGAGTTCATAGTGTTCACCGTCGGCAATGGGGGTGTCATTGGCGCCCGTCATCAGCAGCTCACCGTTTTGCTGCAACGACCAATAGGCTTTGTCAAGGTCGTAATCGGCACGAATACCGTTAACAAATTTGATATAAAGCCCGTAAGCACCGTCATCACCTTCTACAAGTTTTGCATCCAGCAGTGCATCGGCAAGGTTGTCGGCATCCGTTTTGACGGTGAAGGTGCTTTCGGTTGCATCGGCATCAACAACTTTTATTGTCAGTGCAATGGCACCTTCGCCGAGGATATCGCCGTCTGCAAAAACGGCTGCAGTGTCACCGTCGGACACAACATTTCCGTCAGATACGGTATCGGTCATATTTATATTCTGCGGATTTTCCTGCATACAGCCGCAGAAGATGCACAGAATGCTGAGCAAACAGCAAAGAATGGCAAGTAATTTTTTGTTCATTGTTTTTCTCCTTTCATGAGTTGTCAGGTGTAATCCAAAACCGCCTGAAAGTATTTTACGGTCATTGTGCACTTTCAGGTCGAAGATTTTTTGAATAGCGGATTGCACGAGGCAGCTCACATAAAAAAATCGTACTCTGCAAATCAGAGCACGACACATAAAACCCGGTTCGAGTTCATCTTGTGTGTCGTGTTCCCCTTTTGCCCGGGAACCGTTTCACAAACGAAAGACTGAGCATTCCGACTTCTCAAAAGAGTTACGGCAATGGCTGTTGCTTCGGATTTGCACCGAATTTCCTCAGCCCCGCACATGTGCGCCCTGTGCGGCCGTGCCATCAAAGTGGCACGCAGACGTGTGATTCAGTTGGGTTTATTTTAACACTCTTTTTGCATAATGTCAAGTTTTCACTTGCGGATGCAAAAAAGAACATCCTTGCAGACATCCGCACACACAAAGAAAATGCAGAACAATAATAAATGTATAAAAATGGGATCCTTTCGGACCCCATTTTTTTGATTATTACAGTTCATCAAGATCATACACAACCGTGGTTGCTTCTTCTTCGTCGGGTTCTTCCATCGGCTCACCTTCAACGGCTGTTGTGTCTTCCTCGGTTTCGTCTTTATCGGTTTCATCTGCCGATTCGGAATCATCATCTGCAAGAGTTGTGCTTTCTTCGGTGGCTTCCGGGTCTTCCCAGTACGGATATTCGTAATACATCCATTCCTCGAAGCTCAGATCACTTTCATTGATGGCTTCTGCCATGGCGGCGGAGCCGACATAACGCCAATGCCACGGTGCTGCTTTCACACCTGTTTCGTCTTCCGAGTCGGCGGTATAGCGTTCGATGAAACCGTATTTTGCAGCATTTTTGACCAGCCACTTATATTCGGCGGTGTCTTCAAAATCAGCGGTGTTGCTGCCGAGGTCAACAGCAAGACCTGCATTGTGTTCGCTGCAACCTGCAGGAAGAATCTTTCTTGCGGCAAGAGCCTGTGCTTCCGCCTCGGAATAGCCCATATCGGCATATTCCTCAACAAGATCATTATAGCGGCTCTGCTGACGGTCAAAACTGGCATATCCGCTGTAGGGAGTCAGGGTAAGCCCCTGGCTGAGTGCCGCCTTATACATTTCCATAAAGGCTTCTGCGGCTTTGCGTTCCAGATAGATACCGCTGCCGTTGACTGTTTCTTCAAGATGCGGCACATATTCAGCCGGCAGTTTGTGCCATACATTGATAACCAGCAAGGCTCTGTCCTTTACGGCAAGCTCAGCAATATCAATCGTTTCGGGCTCTGCCAGTGTTTCCACTTCACCGGGCTGTTCGTCGGGCATTTCGGGAGCCGTTGTTTGCACTTCAATGCCCTGCACAAGTGTTTCGTTTTCATTCCATGACTGTGTGTTTTCTGCTTCATTACCGGCATTGTTGCCGCCGGGAACGGTAACAGAAGGTGCAACCAGTTCCGAATCTTCCGTAGTCGGTTCATTACCGCCTACAACTTTGGTCACCACAAAAAATGCAAGTACACCGACAAGAACAACAGCGATCGCCGCAATCAGAATTTTAATGATTGTGTTTTTCTTCATTGTCTTTTTCCTTTCCTGAAAAGAAATCACATATATTCGATTTTATAATACATCATAAAATAAAAAAAGTCAAATTATTTATTTCATATCTTATCATTTAAGCAACAAAACCGCACACTTGTATTTAATTGCAAAACATTTTGGTGATTATGTATAATAAAATCAAAAACTTTTCATCATAATTAACACTCGACTTGTTTTGCTTTTTATGGTATGATATTGCTGTTGTAGAACTATCTACGGAGAAAGGAAAATTTTATGAAAGCATCCGAAACTATCCCCAATTTTGCTCCCAAGCTCAGAGAGTACACCAATTTTGCAACCCGTACCATCAAAAAAGTATGTACGGAAATCGGCCCGCGCCCCTGCGGTTCCGAAGCAGAACGCAAAGCACAGCAGTTTATGGCAGCCCAGGTCGGCGATGCCGCAGACGAAGTGCACACCGAAGAATTTACCGTTCATCCCGGTGCATTCTTTGGCTGGATGAAGATTGATGCCGTTCTGCTTATTATATCCGTTGCTTTGTTTGCTGTCGGCACATTGGTGGATGGAGTTGATTTCCTGCGTTACATAAGCCTCGGTCTTGCCGTTGTGGCTGCCGCATTCATGTTCGGTGAATTCCTGTTCTACAGAGAATTCATTGATTTCATGTTCAAAAAAGAAACCTCGCAGAATGTTTACTGTGTCCGCAAGCCCACCGGCGAAGTCAAACGCAGAATCATCATCGGCGGTCATGCCGACTCCTCTTTTGAATGGAGATTCACACACATCGGCGGTGCCCCCGCACTGTACATTTCGCTGATTTATGCCGCAATCGGCCTTGCATACATGGTTCTTGTCGGCATTGTTTCCATCGCAACCAAGGGTGACTTCCCTGTTGTCCTTGCCTATATCGGCTTTGCATTTATTCCCGGATTTATCTGCCTGTTCATTTTCCTGAACACAAAGGTGTGCGTGCAGGGTGCAAACGACAACCTGACCGGTTGCATGTGTGCCGCCGCTGTTATGAAATACATGGGCGACAACAACCTTCGTTTTGAAAACACCGAGCTCATCGTTCTGTTCTCGGGCGGTGAAGAAGCAGGTCTGCGCGGCGCAAAGGCATTTGCAAAAGCACACAAGGAAGAATTCAGCGATGCGGAAACCATGTTCATTGCGCTCGATACCTTCCGTGATGATGACGATATGTTCGTTTACAACCGCGATATGTCCGGCATCACCAAGCACGACAAGCGCTGCTGCGCACTCGTCAGAAAAGCCGCTACATACGCAGACAGAGAATTGAAGTTCTCCAGCATTTTCTGCGGTGCATCCGACGCCGCCGCCATTACCCAGGCAGGTATTCCCGCCGCTTCTCTTGCCGCAATGAACCCCGGCCCGCCCAGATATTACCACACCCGCACCGACACATGGGACAACATGAACCCCAGATGCGTTGAAAAGGGGATTCAGATCGCGCTTGAATCTGCTTATCTGTTTGACGAAAAAGGGCTTTGCGACAATTACGATTGATTTTAAAATTTCCCTTGCAAATCGTATAAATCTTTGGTATAATAATTTTTGTATCAAATATTGACATCCGAAAGGGGTATTTTCGTATGAAGAAAATTATTGCTTTGTCATTGTCCGTTCTGCTTGTTCTCTCGCTTGTCATCAGCTTTGCAGGCTGCATGGATGACACACCCGACCAAGAAGAACCCACCACTGTCTTCGTAAGAATGGATTCCGTTCCCGAAGAAAACGTTGTTTCTTACATCAATTCCGTCATTGAAAAATCAAACGCCTCCGGCGCAAAAATCAACGTCAGTGAAGGCTTCAGTGTCAACGACACCAAGGCATTGACCGCTGAAGATTATGCCGCTTACCTCAACGGTGAAGAACTCGCCGGTAACGAAGCACTGGATACCCTTGATGATACCCTCGGCTTCATCAAAACATATCTTATGAAGGGCTTCAGTGCTCCCGCCCCCGAAATCACTGCACTTGCCACAATCGACAATGCTGATGTTGCTTCCGTTGTCAACTACAATGACAAGACCTCCAGAAACTGGACAACTGAAAATGTCACCAACGAAGAAGGCGAAACCGAAGCTTATGAAGAAGACGTACCGAAGTATGAATTCGACATGGACGGCAACGAAATCCTTGAACAGCCTGTGACTGACGAAGAAGGCAGTCAGGTCTATTATGAAAACGGCGACATTAAGAGCAAGACTTTCGTTTGCGACAACAAGATGAGAGCTACCCTCTCTTTCCTTGCTCAGCCCGCAGAAGAAACCACTGCCATGCAGTTCGCTGATTCCGCAATTATCGACAAATATTTCACCAATACCGTTGACAAGGAATATGTTCTCAACGAGCTTGCAAAGGTGAACACCGCCGTTGCCATCAGCGACTACACAGTTGAATACCGCGATTGCACCGTTACTTTCGAAATCGACATGGAAACCGAACAGGTTCTTTCCGCTACATACACCAAGAACGCATTCGTCACCTTCGATGCAAATGGTGAAGGCAGTTTTGCAGATCTCGGCGAATTCAAGATTTGCTTCACGTTCACCGACACTGTGACCTGCACATTTGACTATGCCGTAGCAGAAGAAGTTGCTGACGATGAAACAACTGCTGATGCTGATGCCGCACTGACCGACGGTGATGTTCTCACCAACGGCGATGCCATCACAGGCGGCGACGTGCTGACCGACGGCGATGTGGAAGAATTCATTTCCGAAATCGTTCCCGAAATCGACATCGAAGCTACACTTGCAGAATAAAAACAAAACAATAACAGACGGTGCGGCCTACGGGTTGCACCGTTTTCCGTGAGAAAAAGAAATGAGTACATATTCTTTAAAATCCATGCAGAATAAAGCCGCATTCAAAAGCGGATTCAAAGACGGTATTCCGATCGGGCTTGGTTACTTTGCCGTGGCATTTTCGCTGGGTATTGCCGCCAAAAATGCGGGGCTCTCCCCTTTTGAAGGCTTTCTGACCTCCTTTTTGTGCAACGCATCCGCAGGTGAATACGCAGGATTTACCATCATTGCCGCAGGAGCAACTTACATTGAAATGGCGCTTGCCACCCTGGTTGCCAATGCAAGATACCTGCTGATGAGCTGTGCCATGAGCCAAAGGCTTGACAACAAGATGCCGTTTTTTCACCGTTTCATCATGGGATTTTACATTACGGATGAATTGTTCGGCGCGGCAATTGCCCGTCCCGGCACACTGAACCCGTTTTACACCTACGGTGCGGCAACCGCGGCGGCTCCCTGCTGGGCAATCGGCACGGCATTGGGTGTATTGGCCGGAAATTTACTACCCGCGCGTGTGGTCAGTGCATTCAGTGTAGCGCTGTACGGCATGTTCCTTGCCATCATCATTCCGCCTGCAAGAAAAAGCAAAATCATTCTCGGCTTAATTGCAGTTTGCTTTGCTTTGAGCATTGCGGCAAGCTACATTCCGTATGTCTGCGAATTGTCGGAAGGCACACGCACGATCATTCTGACTGTTGCAATCAGCACGGTTGCGGCACTGCTGTTCCCCGTCAAAGACGAAGAAGAATGTGAGGTGGTGGCAGAATGAGAGGAAACACATATATTTACATTGCCGTGATGGCAACGGTGTCGCTGCTCATCCGCGTATTGCCGCTGACTCTGATCCGCAAACAGATCAAAAATAAGTTCTTAAAATCATTTCTTTATTATGTTCCGTATGTCACGTTGGCGGTCATGACCGTTCCTGCCATTGTGCATGCAACACAAAGTTCCGTTGCGGGCCTTGTTGCCCTGCTTGTCGGTATACTGGTTGCGTGGTTTGGTTTTGACCTTTTCAAAACAGCGGTTTGCTGTTGCGCAACGGTGCTTATTCTGGAATTGTTTTTAGTCAGATAACTCATAAAAAAGAGCAGAAAAACTTGATTTTTCTGTTCTTTTTTTATTGAAACACATTGATTTTGCATTTAGAATATTATATAATTTTAATATATATGCCGAAGGAGGGGTTTGATGGCAAAAAATTACTCCGTTTCCTTGCAAAAACTGATGACGGATAATTCGCTTGAGGTTATTTCCACACCGAAAGAACTCTCACAAATCCGCATTGAAACAAGGGATGTAAACCGTCCGGGCCTGATGCTTGCAGGCTATGACGATTATTTTGATCCTGCAAGATTGCAGTTTATCGGTCTTTCCGAATATGGTTATCTCAGCAGCCTGCCGCAAGAGCAAAGACACATCTGCCTTGAACATTTCATGCAGCAAAAACCAAGCTGTATTATCATCACACGCGGTCTTGAGCCGCCCGAAGAGCTCATTCCGCTTGCTGTCAAATATGAAGTTCCCGTGCTTCGCTCGCCCGACAGCACATCGGGTTGCATGTCTGCCATTATTGCTTATCTCGGCGTTGAGCTTGCAGAGCGAATCACCCGCCACGGCGTGCTTGTGGAAGTATACGGCGAAGGTGTACTCATCACAGGTGACAGCGGTGTCGGCAAGAGCGAAACGGCTGTGGAACTTATTAAACGCGGCCACCGTTTAATTGCCGACGATGCGGTTGAGATCCGTAAAGTTTCGGCAATATCCCTCGTGGGCACCTCTCCGGACAACATCCGTCACTTCATTGAACTGCGCGGCATCGGCATTATCAATGCCATGAACATTTTCGGTGCGGGCGCTGTTAAAATGACAGAAAAAATCGACCTTGTTCTCACGCTTGAAAACTGGGACGAAGAAAAAAGCTACAACAAGATCGGGCTGGAAGAAGAATTCACCGAAATTCTCGGCATCCGCATTCCGAGCGTGACAATCCCCGTCAAGCCCGGTCGTAACCTTTCGACCATCATTGAAGTTGCCGCCATGAACAACCGTCAGAAGCGCATGGGTTATTCCGCAGCAAAAGAACTGCTCAAAAAACTCGGTCTGGAAGATGAAGAAGGCGCAACATCCATTCAGTACTGGCATTAAATAAAAAATAAAAGGTATACATAGTTACAGGAGGAAATAAAAATGTACAGAATCGGCGTAGATCTCGGCGGCACAAACATCGTTGCGGGTGTCGTCAACGAAAACAACAAAATCGTGGCAAAGGGACAGAGAAAGACCAATGTTCCCCGCCCCGCTGAAAAGATTTTTGACGATATTGCAGCAGCCATTGAAGATGCAATGAAAGCGGCAGGCATTACAAAGAATGATGTTCTGTCCATCGGCGTTGGTACCCCCGGCTCCGTCAACAAAGCAGAAGGCTTGATCGAATTTGCAAACAACCTCGGTTTTGACAACACCCCCGCACTTCGTCTGCTGACCGAACGCACAGGTATCGGCAGAATCTATTTTGATAACGACGCAAACTGTGCCGCACTCGGCGAAGCTGTTGCAGGTTGCGGTAAAGGCGTTAAAAACTTTGTTGCCATCACACTCGGCACGGGTGTCGGAAGCGGCATCATTGTAAACGGCAAGCTCGTTACCGGTTGCAATTATGCAGCAGGTGAAATGGGTCACATGGTCATCGTTTATGACGGTGAACAGTGCAACTGCGGCAGAAAAGGCTGTTGGGAAAGATATTCCTCCGCAACCGCGCTCATTGCACAGACCAAAGACGCCATGCGCAAGCATTATGACAGCAAAATGTGGCAGCTTGTTGACAACGACATTTCCAAGGTCAACGGCAGAACCGCATTTGACGGCATGAGAATGGGCGACCCCACCGCCATTGCCGTTGTTGACAAATATGTAGCCATGCTCGCTTGCGGTGTCGGCAACATCATCAACACCTTCCAGCCCGACGTGATCTGCGTGGGCGGCGGTGTCGGCAACGAAGGCGAAAACCTGCTGACTCCCCTTCGCAAGATCGTTTCCAGCGAAATTTACAGCATCCACGCAAAGAAACAGACACAGATTCTGCCCGCAGAGCTTGGCAACGATGCCGGCATCATCGGTGCAGCCCTTCTTGACGAATAAGAGGATTTGATTTTTATGCACAACCGATTGGCACAATTCAATTGCACCGTACTTTGCGATGAACCGATGCGCAAGCACACAAGTTTCCGCATCGGCGGCAAAGCAAAATATGTTGTGATTCCGCAGGATGAACAGGCTTTGCTTGGCATTCTGCAACTGTTCAAAGAAGAAAACTTCCCGTTTCTTATCATCGGCAACGGCAGCAATGTGCTGTTTGCAGATGAAGACTATGACGGCGCTGTCATTCAATTGACGGATGGGCTTACGCAGATGAAGCTTGTTGAAGACAATCTTATCTACTGCGAAGCAGGTGTCATCCTTGCCCGCCTTGCCATGTTTGCCCTTGAAAACGGATTGACGGGACTTGAGTTTGCCCACGGTATTCCCGGTTCGGTCGGCGGTGCGGTTTTTATGAACGCAGGTGCTTACGGCGGTGAAATCAAAGACTGTGTAGTCGCAGTACGGCATCTCACACCCGAGGGTGAAATTCTTGTAACCGATGCGAAAGACCTGTTTTTCACCTACCGCCATACATCTTTCACTGAAAACAACCATTTGATTTTAGGTGCTTTCTTCCGTCTTGCAAACGGTGACAAAACGGAAATTCGCGCGCGCATGGATGAGTTGATTCAAAAAAGAAGAACAAGTCAGCCGCTTGAATTGCCGAGTGCGGGCAGTACATTCAAAAGACCTCCCGAGGGTTATGCCGCGGCACACATCGACGAATGTGGACTCAAAGGCCGCAGTGTCGGCGGTGCACAGGTCAGCACCAAACACGCAGGTTTTGTGGTCAACACAGGCTCTGCAACGGCACAAGATGTCAAAGATCTTATGAAAGTAATACAAGATACGGTGCAGGCAGAACACGGTGTTCTGTTGGAACCCGAAGTCGTATTTTTACCGTAAAAACAAAAAATTATGTCATTTGCCAAAAATTTAAAAACTGAACTGAGTCAAATACAGAATTCCGATTGCTGTGCCATTGCGTGCGGCTACGGTCTGCTACTTTTCGGACGTGCTTTTTCCGCTTCCGAAATCTCACTTTTAACCGAACATAACGGCGTTGCATCCCTTTATTGCGACGCCGTTGCGTTGCTTTCGGGGCAAGTTGCAGACTTGCAGGAAACCCCCGGCGGATATTACCAGATCACGGTCCGTAACGCGGAGCAACGCATGAAGATTCTGAACACATTAGGGTTGGACGCACGCAATCCGCGCAAACAAATCAATCTTGCAAATTTGCAAAATGAATGCTGTTTCGGTGCATTCCTACGTGGTGCATTTCTTGCCTGCGGTACGGTTACGGACCCAAACAAAGATTATCATCTTGAATTCTCCGTACCGTCCGTAACACTTTGTGAGCAATTTACCAGACTTTTTGATGAATTTGACCTCACCCCCCGCCGCACACAAAGAAATTCCATTCCCGTACTCTATTTCAAAAGCAGTGAGGAAATCGAAGATACCATCGGGCACATGGGCGGCAATGAATCCTATATGGAATTCATCGGCACAAAGGTCATCAAGGACATCCGAAACCGTGTCAACCGTAAGTGTAATTTTGAAAATGCAAACGCAAAGCGTGCGGTCATCAGTGCAACCGCACAACGTGATGCCATTCTGCACATCCGCGACACGGTGGGGATTGAAAGCATACCCAAGGAATTGCGCGAACTGGCACAAGTGCGGCTTGACAACCCCGAACTTTCCACCACGGCATTGTTGCCCTTATTGAGTGAAAGCCTGACCAAATCGGGGCTTCACCACCGCATGAAACGCATTGAGCAATTTGCCGCAGATTTAAAAACCAAAACGGAGAAAAACCAAGAATGAACATAGCAAACGAACTTTTTACAACCAAGCCCGATTGCACATCGCGCACTGCGGTTGAAACAGCGGTCTATGACCTGTTGGACGAGTTGCACATTCCCTACACAGGTGTTGACCACGACCGTGCAGACACGATTGAACTTTGCCTTGAAATTGAAAAGGTGTTGCAAACAGGCATCTGCAAGAACCTGTTTTTGTGCAACACACAGCACACCAATTTTCACCTTTTGCTGATGCCCGGTGACAAAAAGTTCAAAACCAAGGACTTTTCCAAGCAGATCGGATCTTCCCGTCTTTCCTTTGCAGATGAACAGCACATGGAAGAACTGCTCGGTCTTACCCCCGGTTCGGTCAGTGTACTCGGTCTTATGAACGATGCAGAACACCGCGTTTCTTTAAGCATTGATAAAGACCTGCTTGACAGCGAATACATTGGCTTCCACCCCTGCAAAAACACAAGCACCCTCAAAATGAAAACCGAAGATATTTTAAAAGTATTTCTGCCGCATTTCGGTATCGTTCCGATGATCGTGGAATTGCCGAGATACGAATAAAAAACAACAGAAAGAAGTGTTGAAAATGCTCATTAAACATATTATTCTGCCGATTCTTTGCGCCCTGCTTACCTTTCTTGCAAATGTGTTCGGCACTATTGTACCCGTAATTCCGGAACAGGATGAGGTGAAAATTGTGAACAGCATTGCAGGCGACACCACGCTTGACAACAGCATTCTGTATGCAAACAAAATGCAGAACAAGGCCCAGGCATTTTATACCGATGCCGACCGCAGTGCCTATCGTATGCAGAACGAAAATATGGTTCTGACCCATGAACTGACCGACAAGGGCAATAATTTTGCGACCCTTGCTGACACAAACGGTAATATTTTTGTTGCCGATTCGTTTGACACGTTTTACACCGACGGTGGCGGAAAAACTTATTATTCTTCCGCTTCGCGCGCAGACGGCAGGGTCAACACCAACCGCCTCGGCATTTACTATTACGAATGCAATGTGCGTGATTTTGACTTCACGACCTTAACCAAAAAGGATGTCGATTTCAAGGTTGACAAGACCTATCACCTGTTTGGCGACAAGCTGTATCAGCAGGTTCGTCTTCTTGCAGCAGAAGCCACGCAGGATCTGACGGCATTCGGCACGGTGGTCAATATCCCCGTTTCGTCCGTAAAAGCCGTGCAGATCAAAGACAAAAACGGTGTGCATGAAAACCTTGACGGCATCGATGCTTACACTGTGGAATATGTTGCATTTGACATTGAAAATGCAGGCATTGTTGCCTTCATCATCCCTGCAGACAGCACCACTGACCGTGTTGAAATCAGCAAGGACAAAAAGAATTATACCGTCAGGCAGTATGCCGCTTACACTCCCGGTACAGGGCTGAACAAAAGCGATGAAACAGGCGGTTACAGCCTCAATGAAATCACCTGCGGTTATCGCATTTTCACCACAGAAAGCCATGATTTTGCAGTGGTCGAAAAAGAAGCGATGCTTGAACGCAATCCCCTGCAGGGTGTCACGATCACAGGGGACAATGCCAATGCCGTATACCTCGGTTATGAGCATCTTCGCGGTACTTACACACTGCAAATGGACGGCACAGATTTCAACACTGCTTATTACAATCCCGACATGCGTTTCTTTGCCGATGTGCAGATTCAGTGTGACGAGTCTGACCGCAACATTTATCTGCGTTCCAACGGCAGAAACGGCTGTCTGGAAGCCGCCGCAGTGTTGGACGACACACAGACATTGGTGCCCATCAATGTGCAGGTCTGCAAGAATTTCAGCGGTGACTACGGCGACACATTCTACAATGCCATCGACCGCCAGTATGGCGACAGCTTTATCCCGCTTGCACTCAAAGCCAATGAAACACTGTCTTTCACTCTGCTGAACCTCTATCAGAACTGGGGTTATGCCCCGCTTAAGCAGTTGTCGTCCATTGAATTCCATGTGTCTTATTATCATCTTTCCACAGGAACAACGGAATCCAACTGCATTGCACCCTATTTTGTATCCCCGACGGACGGATGGATTCTGCCCGATTTCCGCGGTTGCAGCGGCAATATCTGGCCTGAACAGCCGCAATTCAACTCTGTCGGTATTCTGAAATTTGTCAATTACAGAAAAGATCTCTTGGGCAAAAACGTGCTTGCACAGATCAAAAACACACAAATTGATTCCGTCGGGCAGACCTATTCCGACATCACAAGCACCTATCAATCCGACTGCGGTTCTTACACCTACACTCTTCGCCATGTCGAATTCCCGCAGAAGGACGAAAACCGCACATTCTATACGGTTGACATCACATTCGACAAATTCATCTGCTTTGACGATTTCAAAAAGGATTTTGACCTGTTCTATTTTGACGGCAGATTCGTAACATTCAACAAGGCAGGTTACCTCAACGAAAGCAATGAACCGACCGTTACGGATGTTTCAACAAACAAAACAAAATATTATACCCTTGGCGATGATTGCCCGTATTTCGGTTTCTTTGACATTACGGATGAAACCGAATACAGACTCGAAGAACGCTTCGGTGCGAACTTTGCATTGCTTGTGAAGAATGCAAGTATTGTAAAAGACGGAGAAGAACAGGACGTTGCACTTTTGTTCCGTGACAGCTCCGAAAAGGATATGACCGTCGGTGCACTGACGCTTGATTACGGCACAGTGATGTTCCGTCCCGGTGACAGAATCACACTCGACCTCATTCTGCTTCCGTGGGGTATCGGCACCGAAGAAAACAACAGCAATGTGCTCGCAGTGCGTGAAGACAGTTGTCTGAACCCGCTGACAGTGACAGCCGACATCGGCACGGTGCAGGGCGACAGCGTTGTTCCGACTGTGCGTTGCGAAAACAACGAAGCAATTGTGACCCTGACAGGCGGCAAAAACTATCAGACCATCCGTGTAGACGGATTCACATCCCTTTCCCGTCCGAAGACTTATGTTCTGCAGAACGGTGAATGGGTGGAAGGTTCGACCGCATCCGTTTACGGATATGACGGCTACACGGTATTCTATAACGAAGACGGCACCTACGGATTCTCGTTCATTTACAACGCCGAATCTCCGACAACCGAATACACATTCCGCATTGTGCAGGAATAAACTACATAGCACAACCACCGTTTCTTATGCAAGGAACGGTGGTTTTTGTTGTGCAAATTACGGTTTGTCGGGTTAATTCATGTCTTTCGTCAGTCGTTAAAAGTTTTGATCAAACTTTTTCAAAAGTTTGCGGTGTCGAGAGGCGGAGCCTTTCGTCGCCCGTCGCAACGGGCGAAATCCC
>JAFQCH010000021.1 GCA_017416485.1 Clostridia bacterium
ATAACAAAAATGGTAATAGAAGATACTTTATTTGTTCTGCTTCGACGCATTCCGCCGGAATATGCGATAAAGGCGTGGTGTAATTCTAAACAAACAAGAAAACCGAGCATTGAAAAGCCGCTTTCCTTATTGCCTGATGAAAACAGTTTTTGTACAGCCTTGCAGAATCAGTTTCCACACTATTCCGTAAATGAAGCTGAATATGCCTATCAATATGCAAAAGAAATTTCAAAAAACTGTAATGACTTTGAGACGGGAATATTCGGATTGATTGCAGAAGCTGTTGAGGATTTGTTGATTACAGACGGACGAAATGAATGTTTGTGTAAATATAAAAAGGTTCTTGAGTTTCGTGAATTGACGCATCCTATTGATCCGCTGCTGTTCGTGGCTGCATTTTTGGCAAAAACCGATATAAAAAACGGTTATGAACGAAAGGTGTTTTCTTGGCCGCTTAATTTGCATACTGACAATAAGCGGCTGAATCATCTTTTGGATAAAGGTGTTGCTGAAAATCACTTTCATATCGGTGGGTCATCAAGCGCATTTTTGTTTTCATGGATCTGCTTAATGAATAATTATTCCGAAAAACGAAAAAAAGAGTTTGCCAAAGAAAATCTGGATGGTTATTCATTGGATTCCGTGTATGCACCTTATTCCGGCGCAGAATCGTACTATTCGCTTACTTTCAAAGCTGTCTGCATCAGATTATTCCTGTTCTTACGTATGCGAGGGCAATGGGTCTTGAACTCGGCTGATGAAAAAACGGAAGATGAATTGCAGAAAGACAATGAGCAATGGTTATTATCAATTTTGACGGCAAGCGAAGCGGACTGCGATATGCGCGCTAAAGAAGTGAATGAGCTGATTGATGCATTGAAAATATTGTACAATAAAAAAGAAAATGATTTTGTTGCCGATTATGCAAGCTGTGATGAAGCTGATGCGCCGTGGGATGATGCGGATGCGCCGTATTATCATGGACTTGCCGTGCGAAACTATGAACGACGACTGTTTTATATTCTTGCCGGAGAGCAACGATTTTTGTATAATCTTTTTGCTGCTGTTTATCGTGGCGATGCAACAATTACCCCATATCTTGATGTAGCGTATGCATATTTGCTGATCTATTGTAAGCTGCGCAGTGAGTTGATGCAGGTTAACAACCGTGTTGGGTTTGGTAATTTTTTAAAATATCAGGATCGTAAAGAACTGTTTACGGATGATTATCCCGAGTATGCTTTCATGCGCAATGTGATCGCCCAACAATCGGTGTTATTAAACCCACAGATTATTTCTTTTGAAGGCAGAATGGGGCCGGCTGATACGGCAGACGAATTGATAGAAAAAATCAGCAAGCTTTATAACGCTGCAAAATTTATTTCTGTTGATAATGAACAGCAACAAGAGTATGTGAAATCTGTTGTTGATAAAAAACTGCATTATGTGTTGCATTTTCCGAAAAAAGCACAGGAATATAGCGGGGGTGATTTTGATTATATCATGCCGCGTGATCATAAGAAGCGCGAACAGGTCGGTATTCATGCAAGCGCAATTATTGAAGCGGTAAAGAAAAACCCCAAAGTAATGTCATTGGTGACTGGCATTGATGCTTGTTCAAATGAAATCGATTGTCGACCGGAAGTTTTTGCGCCGTCTTTTCGTATGATTCGTCAGTACAGATATGGTTTTGATGATTATGTATCTCCGCAACCGTATCGGAATATGCGCATTACCTATCATGCAGGAGAAGATTTTTTGGATCCTGTTGACGGATTGCGAGCGATTGATGAAGCAATTGCATTTTTGGAGATGCGAGGCGGAGACAGATTGGGACATGCGTTGGCATTGGGAATTGATTGCGAGGAATGGTACTATTCAAAGAGACACACTGTTTTGTTGAAAAAACAAGCACTGTTGGATAATCTGACATGGTTACACGGTAAAATGCATCAGTATGATATTCAGAATAATGCCGCAGAGGATCAGATTTATAAGTGGTTTAAGAAGTTGTATACTGAGATATATACAAACAACCTTAAAGATCCGAGACGGAGTTTGGTATACTCTATTGATGTGCTTGATTATTACAGCTCACAAAGGTTGCGCGGAAACGATCCTTTTTTATATTATCACAATCCTGACGGATCCAAGGAAGAACAAAAAGCTTTTTTGGAGGTTTTAAATTCTCCGGATGTTGAAATGTGGAAAAGGCGGTATAAAGCCGGTAAAAATTATGACATGATTTCCAATGCGCTGTATCATTATTATCATTTTCATGCGGGAATGAAAGCTGATTCTGATAAAAGAATTGAATATGCAGTGCCCAAATGCATAATTGATTCCGTTTGTATGGTGCAGGAAAAGATGCAATATGATATCAGTTTGAAAAACATCGGTATTGAATGTAACCCATCATCCAATTGGTTGATCGGAACATTCAAGGATTATTTGAAGCATCCGATTTTCAGATTTAACAACAAGCATTTGTATGCTGCCAATGACCCGCGGTTCAATTTGTCAAATCCGAGGTTATCCGCTTCGATCAATACTGACGATCTTGGTATTTTTGACACAACTCTTGAAAATGAATTTGCATTGATGGCTTGTGCATTGGAAAGACACAACCAATTTTGTGATGAGGATAAGGTAATCTTGCCGGATAATATTTATGCATGGTTGGATTATATCAGACAGCAGGGGTGTGAACAGAGCTTTATTCACATTGATACAAAATAATAAAAAGCAACGACAGTACGCTTCTTTTGAAGCATTGCACTGTCGTTGTCTTTTTTATGTTTGCAGGTCCAGATCCGGATCAAATGCATATAAATCTCGGAATAGTATTTTGATACCGCAAATTAACTGCAACTTTTTCTCCTCGTCTTCTGCTTTGTCGAAGCTCATGTATTTATCGAACAAATCCTTTAATAATCTTGTAAATTTGTACTGCTTAAAATCTATTGACGGGTATTTATCAGGATCAAAAATTTTGCAAACGGTAGATTCTAAAACGGATCTGTCCGCATCTGAATCGCCTGTGTAGTACTGTTCGATAGCTAAATCCATATATTCTTGAAGATACCCCTGTAGATTTTCGTATTTTTGTTTGAAATCTAAATTTTTTATATCTTGTTGAAGTTCTTTGATAATTATTGTTACATTCTCAAACCAATCTGCAATTCGGAACCCTTTATATATATCCAAGTGCCGCCCCTCTGATTCTGCAAGTTTCTTTTGTTTTATAAAATATAAATAATGGCACATATAGCCGAATCTCATTATTGTTGAATCTCCGACTTGTTCTTTCGGGAGAATACAGAATTCCGGCTCTTCGGCCATAAACTTTATGTACTGTTTTAGATCAATATCTAAAAATTTGCACATTTCAATATCAGAACGGATCTCTCTGAAAAAAAGAACGAGTATGTTGAAATAATCATATGCACAATCGTTGAATTTGTTAACACAAGCGTCCTTGTTCGCAAGAAGAAGCTGAAGGTCGAAAGTTGCTGTTGTTTTTAGCATAGCATCTTTGTATATATCTTCAAAAGAATAATAATTAAACAAGATTTTTAAAAGATTAATAAATTCCATTGAGTCAACTGCAAAAAAGTCATTGTTTGTTAATCCTAAATCTTCAATAGATAATTTGACCTCATTTTCGATCAGATTAAAAAAGCATGTATATGATATTTTAGTTAATTGGTTGCGCAAGTTAAAAAAGACGGAGTGAAGAAGTAATTCTAACACAGCTTTATTTCGATTTGTGCGGTCTTTAGGTGGAATATAGTGAAAAAACTCATGAATGTATGCAGGTAAGTTTGCAATAATGTTATAAACAGATGATTTTGGAACAATTAAAAAACCATGACAGAACTTGGCACTAGAGTGATGTGTGTATAATGAGGTAACCTCATTTCCATGTTCTTTTAGGTCTAAAAGAATCGGTGCAAAACCAAAAAAATTAAAATATTTATCACATTCCTCTTGTTGAAGATCAAATTTTGATCGACCATTGATTGTTGATAAAAGTGTTTGCGTTAAAAAAGTGAGAACCCAACACCAATCATTATATTTATTATTGTCCTCAGTCTGTTTGCAAAATAAACTAAACAAATAAAAATATAATTGCTCTTGCTTATTAATGCTATATGTTTTCTCGGCCAGTGCGTAGTGAAAATCACCTGTAGGGCGCATCCAATATGCACTAATTATATGTATTAAGTCTGTAATGATGAGGCTTGAAAATAAAGATAATTCCTGTTTTCTGTCAAGGCTGTCACATTGTATACTATCTAATGAATCAATTAATTCTTCATAAAGGTGAAAATGAGAAGAATGCTTTACAAATTTGCGTCCGGAATGAATACAACCGAGCCTTTTTTGTTTTTTGTCTGCAAGGTCAGCCTCAATAATAGCATTATTATGAGACAGATCAGGCGAGTTGTGAAGAGAAAAACAAGAATCAATTAAAGACTTTATGGCTTCATTTTTTATTGCATCGAAATTGTGCGATAATTCCTTGGGAATCAATACGCAATAGTCGTTATATAGAAGACTGCAAAAAACATATACATCAGTGTATTTGTTGGAGAGGATGTTATTTGTGATTGTTGCAATCTTGCAGTATTCCGAAAATAAATCGTAGGCGCTTTTTGTGAAATTGTCTTTTGAAAATAAATGCGTAAAGCTCTTTCGCGCTGTAAACGGCAATTGAAATAATTCGAAACTGTATAATTTGTCAGTATTAAAAGTTGTTTCGGTATCATACAATACAATATTCTCCTTTTGCCATTCTGTTTTATCTTCAGGTATAAAATTTTCAATTTTATAAAAATTATGTAAATCCCTGGTGGAAGAGTTTGTACATTTGATTATATAAAAACTACCCATTAGTAACTGATTGCTCATAAATATCTCTCCAATTTTAGTAGTAAAACATAAAAATAAGCGATACCTACAATGTAGTTATCGCTTAATACTTATTTTCTTTCCTTTGAAGTCAGCGAAACCCTTTCATATTCATCAAATCTGCTTCGACAACGTGAAAAGGAGTTTTTGTAGATTTCTTGGTAATCGTTACTTTTCATGATATCAGAGGTTTGTAAAGAAATTGATTTTCTGAAAACTTCGAGTCCTTGCAGTTGTTTAAATCGACCGGCGATGGTATCCGGAGAATTCACCAAATCATTGCAGATGTAATCCAATACATCGTTTTCCCTCGATTTTGCAATGTTGTTCATTTGTCTTCTCCTTGTCAAAATAATAACATGTCTACCTTATTTATATTATAAATAAAATAGACAGTATAAATATATGCGAAATGGTTGCATTTGTCAAGTGGTAAATTGTACAAAAATACAAAAAATTGCGCAATAATATTGTCTATACTGCACAAATGCGAGTGTGAGATTTGCACAAAATGAACACTGAACCATTCCACTTTATTATATCCGGGAAAATTGATTTTGCCACACATTTTAATAAAATTTACAAAATGTTAACAAAATAAAAAAGTGAACAAAATATTAGCTATTTGCAAAATATCGAGTGTCAAAAAAAACGTTGCCTCACTTTTGTGAGACAACGCTTTGATTTTGTTAGGAGAGTTGGATTGTTAAGATAGCACGCCGGTGGGGCTGCAGGTGATTTCCAAATGAGCGGTAAAAGAATCAACATTAATTCCCAGTACATATCTTTTTCCTGTTACATCACCGATAGCAGTAGCACCGCTTTCATAAGCTTCAGCAGAAACGATTCTCCAGGAAGTGTCTTGAATAGAATATGTTACACTTGCATTAGTACAGGTGGCAGAAGTGCCTGTGTATGAAAATGTTCCAGTCAAAGTTGCAGACCATAAAACTTCATGATTTGCATTATAGCAAGTGTCTGTTTTGCGCCCTGTTTTTGTTGATGTTGCAAAAAGAGAGATTCCGTCACTTTCTTCGGAAAGAGTGGTAACTATATAAGAACCGTCTTCGAAATAATGTATGATGCTTTGTTCATTGTTTTCTACTGCAAACGCATTAACACATAGCAAACAAGTTATAAGCAGGGCTGTAAAAAGAGAAAAAAATTTTTTTAGCATAGGCATCTCCTTAAATACTAGAAATAAAATTAGAAGAAATGATCATTTGTGCTACTTCTTCAATAACACCGCTTTCGTAATAAATAATTTTGCCACTATGGTTGTCTATTATTGTGATTATTACGGTTATTGCCAATATTGCAAGTGCAATTACAACAGACGCGACCAGCATCTTCCGGATGTTAAATGCTTTTTTTATGTTTTGCGGTTCTGCATCGGCAATATATGCCTTTGCAATTTCTTCGGGTGTGCCGAAACGCGAATAGATTACATCTATTGTTTCGACTTCGTTGTTTTCCGTGAATTCAAGTATTGCTTCCCGGATGTCCTCAAGAACCGCCTTTTTGTTTTTCTGCAAACAAAAAAGATGTGAATTGACCTCTGACATATATTTTTCAATATCTTTTTCAATTGCAATCATGCTTCTTCCTCCTCTCTGTCCAAGATTAAAGCGATTCCTTTGGAAATCTCATCATATTCATGCAGCATCTGCATGAGATATTCCTTACCTTTTTCCTCAAGGTGGTAATACTTTCTGGTTCTGCGCTTGCCCACAAGTTTTGAGTAAGTAGACAAATAACCTGCATCCACCAATTTATAAAGGATTAGATAAAGCGTGCCTTCAAGCATGGTGAATCTGCCACCGCTTTTTTCATCAAAAAGTTGCGTGATCTGATACCCGTACAGGTCTTCCTTTGCGAGGAGATGCAAAGCAAGCAGTTCCGTACAGCCGCGCTTGAAGTTTTCCTGATTCTGACTCAAAAAATCACCCCTGTGTCTTGTAAGGGTGACGGGTATAATCCGAACCCGTTTTTTACAGTCGGATTTCCGTCGATCCTTCGTTAAAATACTCGAAAATCCGTCAAGGATTTTCTGCGTTTTGTGCCTTGTCTCGCCAAAAATCCGTTCTGCAAAAAATCTTCGACCCGAAGACGAACTGTTTTTATTGGATTTTTGGTGTTGAGACCGCAGGAAGGCTGTCGCCTTTCAAGGGTGAAACACCGAAAAGACTTAAAAATAGTCGTTTTCGGGCGAGTTTGGATTATGCCCGTCACCCTAGAGTGATTATAGCATAAAAATGCGTACAATTTCAACATTTTCCCCAAAAAACAATCTTTTGTTTTTGCAAATAGATTCTAACACAAATTATATTGTTTGTAAATACCTTTGTTGTAAATATATACTTGACAAAATGGATTTTGTGTGATATGATTGCAATTGAAAGGAAGATTACGCAAATGTAATTTCTTTCTCGGAATAAAAAAGAACGGAGGTCTTTTTATGAAACGTATGTTGTGTTTGTTGCTGTGCGGCGGTTGTTTGCTCTTGCTTTCATCCTGCAAGCCGGAAGAGACACCCCCTGCAAGCGAACCGGATACGGCTTCGCAGGTGCAAAGTGATGCACAGCAGACCTCTCTTTCGGAAGATGAGCAACCGTCCGATCCCGTGCAAGGGGAGACTGCAAGCGGGAAAGAACTGCAAAATGACGTTATTGCCCCCGCGGTTTCCGATACTGTGACCGACACGGTGCTGACGACCGAACAGCCAATTACCATTCAGGACGATGTCATAATTGCCCCTGAATACAGCCTTGAAATTCCCGAGGATTTTGAAATCAAGTCAGAAGGTAACGACCCCTTGCTTGAAAACGAACAGGGAACCATACAATTTAATATAATGGATAAAACAAAAGTCGTGTCCGATTTTGAGGAATATGCCAAAGACACCTACCGTTCTGCATCCGCATCGGGACTTGCAAACGGCGAACTTGAAGAAGTCACCGTAAACGGCATTACCATGAAACGCTTTGCAATGACCATGCTTGATGACGACGGTGTGCAGCTTGAAGCCTATGCATATCTGGCGCAGATCAACAATAAAGTGTTTATGATCACCCTGACTTCTAAAGACGGCGGTCTTGCGGATGTTGCGGCGGCTGATGCGTTTGTTTCGGAAATTGATTTTGCCGCACAGTAATTTATTTTGTATAAATCAAATGATTTATAAATATTTTTTTCCATTCTTGAGAGGAGGGATGCCGATGGCATCTAATTGTGAGTGGACGGCGCAGCAAAAAACTTGAGGACAGGGGCATTTTTGATGCAACGCCTGTTCACTCAGAAAAGCAGGCTCGGATTTTTGTCCGTCACCCTGTGCAAACAATACAAAACACACCCCCCTGTCTTAAAACCGAGGAATTGAAAAACAATTCAATCGGAAACTAAGAACAAAGGAGGAAACACTATGACAAAGTTCAAGAAAATGACAGCTGTTCTTTTGGCGGTTCTCATGGTATTCGGTTCGATGTCGGTTCTTGCAAGTGCATTGCGCAGTGATTATCTTGATGAAGCGATCATCAACCAGTACAATTCCATCGACAAAGCGGAACTGACCACTGAACAGCAGGCAACTCTTATTCTTGATGAACTGGATGTTATGCTCACAAAAGAAGATATTGTGCTTGACATTCCGTTGATCGGAACCATTGACCTGACAAGCGTTGATGCTGCAATGGATTCCATCTACAATCTGACGGGCAACTGGCTCTACGGCTCCCTTACCGTGGGTGACCTGTTTGTTTTGGAGGATCACAGATCCGACATTGCAACCAACAGAAGAGCATCCGCAAACAACAGTGACATGGCAGTTATCAACAGCCTTGTAACCTACCTCGCAAATTGTGCTCCCACCCTTCTCGGTATGTTCGGCGATGATTTCAACTGGGGAATCGTGCACGGCTTCCTGCCGCCCGAATTCCGCATGATCATTGACGACTTCAACGGTTGGCTGGATGATCTCATCTGGGATCTTCTGCACCCCGTAAACGATGAAGTCATGACTGGCAATCCTACACTGGACGATTTTGTTCAGTTCCTTTGTGATAACCAGCTTGCAGGCCTCAGACCCGAAGTTATGGGATTTGAAGGCGTAATGCCCGGCTTTATTGTTGATGTTGACGGCGACACTGCTTACCGCGTGATCGAAGAAGGCATTTATGAAGCACTGAATGCTTTCATCGTACCGATTCTCAACAGCAGTCTGAAAACGGTTATCCGTGAAGCAGTTGAATCCAATCAGGCAGACGGCGGCGAACTGTATGAACTGATCGATACGAACTATGTCATTGAAAAGCATACATTTGACACCAACCTCGGCCTTGTTGATCAGCTCAACGACGTACTCGGTGTTGTTGTCGGAGAAATGCTGCTTGAAGGCAAATCCCAGTGGGTCACGACCGCAAAAGGTGATGAGGACGGCAGAAGCAATGCCGAAAATCTGACCCGTAATCTTGAAGTTCTGATCAGACAGATCATTGTTGCAGGCGGCGATACGGAAGACGTTGACGACTATACTCTTGAAGAACTCGGTGACTACATCGCTCGTGCGGCGGTTGAACAGTTTGTCGATCATCTTGACTTCGAAGTCGGCGACACCATGGAAAAGATCGCTTACGAAGGCCTTCGCGAATTGGTTGTAAGATTTGTTCCGGAAGTTACATATCTCGACCTTGAAACCGATGACGAACAGCAGTACCGCGACGGCATTCTGGAAATGGGCGCAGACATTGCCTGTTACTATCTGAATGCAAACCTCGGTCTGGACTGTGCTTACAGCACCACTGCCAATGAATTCATTCTGGCATTCCTTGACTGGTGCATGCCTTATATTGACGGTCTGTTTGCCAAGACAACCGAATATAATAATGCAATTGCCGACGGCGACGGTTGGGGTGCAGTGGATGCCATTCTGTGGCAGTTTATTCCCAAGGCATGGTTCAACTATGCCGGCATGTTTGCTAACAATGGTGTTACCGGCACGGCAGATGACCTGACCTTCAAGAGCCTGCTTGACTATATCATGGATGCACTGCTTGATCTGGATGTAAACAAGATCTTCACTTTCTTCACCCATGATGCAAACAGTGACCTGACGAAGCATGTTGATCAGTTCATCATTCAGTTTGTTGCAAACATTCTCAACACTGCATTCGATAATCCGACCACCTCGGCTAAGAATGATATTGTAAATCTCGACAACATCACGAATTTTGAATCCATCATCAACCCCATTGACAATGCATCGGCTCTCATCTGCGGCATTCTCAAGACGCTTGCACAGAGCGAACAGATGCGCAAATCCGTTCTCAACATTGTTGTGATGATTATGGGTCTTGCAGACCCGCAGAGTCTCGGTGAACTTGATGTTGACCTTGATGGCAGAATCAATGCCACAAGTGGCTCTGTTCCGAGTGGTACCGTTATGCGTCTTTCCAATTATTCCGACGGTATCAACTCCGGATGGCGTCCCGAAGGTGTAACCGCTGTTACGCAGGATAGAATGTACGTATACGAGATTGTCTCAATATTCAACAACACGCAGGTGGCAGAAGGTGAAGATACACCCGAAGTTACCACCGCTTCCCTCGTATCCACGTTGACCCCCGGTGTTAAGATTAATGCAAACAGTTATCTTGATGTTCCGGTTTCGGGTACTGTTGCCGCGGATTCTGAAGTTCGTTTTGATATTACTTATTACATTCTTGACGAAAACGGCAATCGCATCAACAACGGCACTCCGCTTGTAAAGTCGGTTTATACCCACCTTTACACGGTTGAAAGCACCTACTATGCCGCAAACAGTGCATCTTCTTCCGCCAACAATGTAACCTTTGAAGATTTTGCAACCTATTATTACACCACCGATGTCTATACCGTTTCTCTGTTCTCCATTCTGGCTACCAACGAAAGCGGTCTTGTCACCAACGCCGTTGACGTTACCAAAGCCATTGTAACGGGCAATCTGCCTGCCGGTATTGCAGCCAATGCGCCTGCAGATGATGTTATTGTTCACATTGACGATTCTTCTGTAACAAGCGATACCTACGGTACGGTCAATCCCTATGTTTCCAACATCACCGATCCCGATGCCGCACAGCCCTACGGTATCTATAATGTATCCGTTCAGTTTGAAGTGCGCGGCAGAAACTGGCTCGGCCAGACCACAACCGCAACAACCGAAGCAAGAAGCCATGTGCTCGTCATTTATGACGATTTCGGTCTTCCCGGTTTGTTGGACGAAATCATGGGTGCCAACAGACAGCGTGTGGACTTTGCAGACGATGCAACCGCCGAGTGGAATGCATATCTGGCAGCAGTTGCCGACGGCTATGCACTGCTCAACGGCAATCCCGACCACGACAAGATGTTCGTTGACCTTGACACCACCCTTGAGGGTGTGCAGAATGAATATTCCGTCAAGGTAAATGCCATCAATGCCGCTGTTGAAGCGCTCGATGCAAAGGCAAAGCCGACCAATGCCGCCCTGCTTGCCGCCCTCAATGCGGAAATTGCGGAATATGCAGACGTTGACAGCGACAACTATGTCCTGTTCACTTATGATCGCTTTGAAGATGCCTACGACCATGCCGCATCCCTTGCAAATTCGCAGGTAGCTCCCGAAGACGAAGCCGACTTTGTCGCTCCGTCCATCCCGATGTTCGACCTTGTCTATGCAACCCAGCAGCTCAATCTCTGGGGCGGCCGTCTGATCGAAAGAACCACCGACAAGACCCAGCTCAACAATCTTCTCAATCCGGTCGAAAACTGGACAGAAGATGATGTTGCTGCTGAATGGTGGGATGCTTTTGATGCTGCCCGTGATGCCGCTGTGCTTGTCAAAAATGATGCAGATGCATTGCAGACAGAAGTCAACGACGCACGCATCAATCTGATGATTGCAATGAAGGGGATTAAGCCGAGATATCTGTATGCTGTCGAGGATACAGCAACTGTAATTGACTCTGTCAATATGCTTATTTACGGTATTGATCCTGAAGCAGAAGATATTGAAGAGTGGGTTGAACCCGTCTCCGATTATGACTTGAGTTGTGAACTATATGTTGAAGACAGTGATTATATAGGCACCGGTTCAACAGTTAAAGTTTACAATGATTCAGATTTAATTGCTACCTTTACGGTGGTTCTGTTTGGTGATATCAATGGAGATGGAGAGGTAACGTCTGATGATGCTGACCTTGTTGATGCCTATTTAAATGGTGATTATGTCATAGATGCCGATTCTGTCTTCTTTATGGTAGCCGATGTGAATCATGACGGTACTATTGATTCAGATGACAGCGATGCAATCCGTGATGGCGATGTGAGTCAAACCAGCGCATAATTCAATTATAATCAAACTCTTTTTATGTTTCCGCAGGGTGCTTTTGCACCGCAATGGTACCCTGCGGTGTCTTTTTTAAATGCTCTAGTATTGAATGAGGGAATGACAGTTGAACAAAATTATAGCGGTATGTGCTCTTGATTCTTTGTTTTTTTGCGAGGTTATTGGAATGTTTGTTGCAATAAAAAATACTGCCCGTAGGCAGTATGCTTATTCATCTTTCAGCCCTAACATATAATCCGCCGATCTGTTAAAAAACTTACAGATTGCAATGATTTCTTCCGGCGTAGGTTCTGTTTGTTTTTTCTCTAAATAAGAGATTTTGCGTTGACTCATGTTCACTGCATCACCCAATTGTTTTTGAGTCATGTCATTGTCTTCTCGTTCATTTCTGAGCCGTTCGTGAAACTGCATTTTAACACATCCTTTTTTTTATTGCGGTAAAAATATAGCATAGATAAAAAATATCTATTGACTTTAGATAAAATTTGTCTATAATATATTTGTAACCGGTTATAAGCTGAATAATTCAGTGAATTTTTATTGCTCAACAGGAAAGGGTGTGTTAATCGAAAATTGAAAACAAATTTCTTTTATCACAAAGATTGAGAATAATAAAACAATGCGGATGTGCAAGAGGTGCCTTGCATTGTTACTTTATTGAATGAAAGGATAAGATTTATGACTGATTCTCACAGAAAAAGTTTTGGCAAACAGATGTGTTCTTTTTTTATGGTTATGCTTCTGTTTTCTTTGTTAGCATCTGTTGCTTTTGCTGAATCAACGATTGCATTGACAGTAGAAAATATTACAGCATATCCTACGGCAGAGGGCTCTATTTACTTTGGCCAAAAAATCAACGAAGGTGTTGCACTCACAGGTGGTGAAGTACAATATGACGGAGCTGTTGTAGCTGGTCATTTTGAATTTGCTGAACCAGAATTTCGTCCGACATCTTGGGCGTCAGCATACAGGCCAATCATGATTTTTGTTCCTGATGAAGCAGATACATATGAAAGTTTTGAAGTGCCTGCCAGTAAGAACACTACTTTTGCTGTGGAAAAAACCACTCCCGTATTTGTTGATGAAAATGATACCGTACCTGTTACAACAGAAATTGAGCCAGGTGCAAAACTTTCGACAATAACACTTTCCGGGGCAAAAGTCTATAATCCTTATTATCCGGAAGAACCAAAGGCTCTTGCCGAAGAATGGGTTTGGTCAAGCAAATCGACTGTAGTTACCGAAAGCGGATATTACGAAGCAAAACTGACAATTTCCAGTTATGTAACTTTAAAGAAAATGGTTTATGTGCGTGTTGCAGGCGATACATCCGAAGTCAAACTTTTAACAACAATTGAAGAATCCCCCACAATTGCAAATATTCTTACCGTTGGAGACGATTGGTCTGAACTTATGTTTACAGGCGGTAAAGTTGTTGATGTAAACGGAGACATGGTTCAAGGTACATTTTCACACAGTCTTACGGGAACAATCGGTACTGCCGGAACACGTCAAGTTGAATTCCTGTTTACTCCCAATAATGAACTTTATGATACTGCAACTGTTAAGGTAAATGTTACTGTCAGTGCTATTCCGATTTCATTCGGTCCCGATAAAAAAGGCATCAGCATTGACGATCCCTATATTTTTGAGGTCGCTCCGTTTGCTGACATGGGAGAGGTAAGGGACACTCTGAAAAATTATCACCTCAATTGGCCCGGTACAGGCAGCGTGCAGATTGAAGACTACAACGGCAAAGCGGAACACGGCAGAATTTATAAATATCAGGTTCTTAATCATAACAACAGCAACTACACCGGCAACACTGCCTATGTAAAACTTGTGTTTGCCACCACCGAAATCACCCCCTCCATTGTGAGTGCCGGTTCCAACAAATTCAAAGTGGACTGTGCAGGTCACTCCGTGCCCGGAACCTTCACCATTTACCACAATGATGTGGAAATTGCCACTGTAAGCAGAGCCGTGTCGTATGTGTTTGACTGTGAGGTTTACACTGACGAAGGCGGCACCTCGCACATCAAAGCCGTGTACAACCCCGTTGAAAACGACTACTATGTATGCAACGATGCCGAAGTTACCTATGTCGTTCCTGCCATGCACTCCGTCACCAATGCAAAGGACACTGCAAATCAGCAGTACCCGATCAATGTGAACGTGAACGGTTCCGGTGACTACTCCGGCCGCACCGGCAGCACAGTAGAAATGCGTGCAACACTGGACAGCTTTGTATGTTGGATTATCAAGGATGCCGACGGCAAAGAAGTCACCCTCGATGGCGTGGATGTCAATTCCAAATCAATCACATTCCTGATGCCCGATTGCGACCTTTTGGTAACCTACAAAACGCAGGCTGACCTCGACCGCGAAGAAGCCATTGCCAACTGTGACCACCTGTGCCACAGCGACAATGAACTCATTCGTCTGTTCTGGAACATCATCAACATGTTCTTCCGCCTGCTTAACGTGCAGCAGTACTGCGATTGCGGTGAACTGCACTACAGCGCTCCGCTGTTTGCTATTGCATAACACTCACTTTTATCACCCGGCTTGTTTTGCTTCCCCGTTCAAATGTACCCTTCTGACGGGGAAGCAGAATCAAGTCGCCATGAACCCGCCCAACTTTCTCCTGCGCGGAACTCATCCTTCCGCGTGATTTCATCTCCTACAGCATCAACCCTGCCGGGATCTGACCATCCGGCAGGGTTGATGTGTCTTTTTAATAAAAAGTCATACTTGACTTATTAATTTATTTTTGATATTATAATGGTGCAAATATGACTAATTATTTTTATGAGGGATTTATGAAGATTTCTAATTATAATGATGAAAACTCTGTATTAGCGGAACTTGGAAATCGCATTCAGCAGTATAGGATTTCTTTGAATCTTACACAAGCACAGCTTGCACAACAATGCGGACTTTCTCTTAAAACCATTGCCCGTACAGAAATGGGATGTGATACCAAACTGTCAAATTTGATTAAAATAATGAATGTTATCGGTCTTTCAGAAAATTTAGATATTTTAATACCTGAACCTCAACCCGATTACAAAGCATTATTTGAAGAAAAAACTATAAGAAAACGTGCAAGACCGGATAAAAAGAAAACAGACAATGCTTGGGTTTGGGGAGAAGACAAGGAGGATGATTAAAAATGCAAAATGTAAATACAGTTCGTGTTAAAATGTGGGGAACAACTGTCGGTTATCTGCATCAGGATGATAACGGAATGGTAGGCTTTCAGTATGACGAAGAATTTTTAAAAAGTAATATTGAAATTTCACCCATTAAAATGCCGTTATCAACGGCTACGTATATTTTCCCTGCTTTGCCTGAACAAACATTCCACGGCTTACCGGGTATGGTTGCCGATTCACTGCCCGATAAATTCGGTAACATCGTTATAAACAGATACTTGGAAAGTCAGGGAAGAACAGCAGACAGTTTATCTGTTATAGAAAAGCTTTGTTATACAGGTAAGCGAGGTATGGGTGCATTGGAATATGAACCGTCACAAGAGCTTACAACCATGGACCAAACTATTGACCTTGATGCTTTAACAAAATTGGCTTCTGAAATACTCTCTGAAAAAGAGCAGATACACATTGAGAAAAACGACAATCTTATGGCACAGTTAATGGAATGCGGTTCTTCTGTCGGCGGTGCAAGAGCGAAAACTCTCGTTGCGTGGAATCCCGAAACAAATGATATCCGTTCAGGGCAGATAAACGCAGGAAAAGGTTACGAATACTGGCTTTTGAAATTTGATAACATAAAATATAACAAAGACAAGGATTCAAGACCTGATGACAGCGAATACACAAAGGTTGAATATGCTTACTATCTTATGGCTCTCGATGCCGGTATTGAAATGAGTGAGTGCAGGCTTTATAAGGAAAACGGCAGTGCTCACTTTATGACAAAGCGTTTTGACAGAAAAGGATTAAAGGGCGAAAAACTGCATATGCAATCTCTTTGTGCTTTAGCTCACATGGACTTCAATTCACCGAGGGTGTATTCCTACGAAGAAGCTTTTGCTGTAATGAAGCAGCTTAAATTACCGTACAACGATTTTACACAACTGTTCAGAAGAATGGTATTTAATGAGTATGCAAAAAACTATGATGACCATACGAAAAACATATCGTTTCTTATGGATAAAAAAGGAACATGGTCATTGGCACCGGCATACGATATGACATTCTCATTCCGCAAGGACAGCATATGGGTCAGTGCACATCAGATGCTTATTAACGGTAAGTCTGACAACATTACAGAAGATGATATGTTAAAGGTTGCAGGAAAAGTTGGTATCAAAAAATCAGATGCGGTAAAACTTATGGAAAAGGTGAAAAAGTCTGTTGCCAAATGGGAAGCTTTTGCCGCAAAAGCTGGTATGTCGGAACATAATATGAAAAAGATAAAAGATTACCTGTATGTATAAGCAGAACAACAATCCGTCAAAACACCCCCGTCTCACAAGTGAGACGGGGGTGTTTTGTAATGCGAATTATGATACTGTTACAATATTGGATGTGTTGCTGATGGTTTCAACAGAAAAAATGTTTTTCTTTGCATAATGCTTGCAGTATATTCTGTACTGGTAGCCGGGTTCAACGGCAAGTGAGGTGGACAGACCTGCTGCCGTCGCATTTGCATAAACATTACCGTATTCATAATAATCTTTCCATGCATCGGATGTGGTTTTTCTTCTTTGCACAGTCAGATCTTTGAATCCGCATTTTACAACTTCGGGGGAGCAATTTGTAAGACCCTCTAAATAGAGCGTTGAGTTTGCTTTGGTTGTTAACGAAAGTCCGTAAGAAAGGATCAAACCGGATGCTCTGTTGTTCGTTTCATCTGTTGTAACTGTGTTGATATCGGTTGTTACAACAAAATCAATTACATAGGGAATGAAACCTTCGTCAACTGATGCATTGGCACTCATGGTGAAAAAAGAAAACATTAAGACCGCACAAAGCAAAAATGACACTGCTTTTTTCATTGTGATAATCATCTCCTATTCTATTGTTTTAACTACCTTTATAACCTCGTCAAATGGAGCATCTGTATTTACAGAATAATAGTAATTGTTATGCATGAATTCAATTGTTGAACAATCGTTGTGCTCAAAAACATATATATAAATGCCGTTTATATTAAATGTTTGTGCATTCGTTAAACTGGTATAGTCAAGGGTCTTTCGGGTTTCAGAATAAATGATATTAAATGAATATGAAGTTGTTTCATTATAAATATCAAACGAAACCTGTTTAAGTTCGCCCTCTAAATATTCCGGCACGCTGACCTTATACTCGTCCGACTTCGTCACAAACTCCTGAGGGAACAGGATATCTGCATATCTGTTTTCTTCCAGATTGGTCAACAATGAATCCACTGAAATATATTCTTCTTCATCCGGGGCAAAAAAGACAACCTGAATGGTTTCCTTTGCAAAAGATACGAAACCGTTTTCAATGCTGATGTTGTGGCTGTTGCCGACCGCATAAAGACAAGAACACATGAATACGGAAAGTATCGCGGCCATGAAGAGCACCCTGAAAGATACTTTCTTGATTTTTGCAGTTTTGCTTGTTTGAATCTGTGTTTCGGCAGGATGTGTTCTTGCAAGTATTTTTTCAATCCCTGCATTCACTTCCTCGGCGGAGGGGGCAGGCACATCCTCAATAAGAGAATCAATAAAATCCGTTAAATCGGTTGCTGATTTTTCGATGTTCTTTTTTGTTTCATCCTTGCGGAAAAAATCAAACGTTTCTTCTGAATCAAAAGTATCTGAGTTTTTGGCATCTGAACCAAAAACTCGGCTTTCGTCTTCCAAAATAAACCACCCTTCCTTTTGGTAAGTTTCGCTCTTCGTATATATATCATCGAAAAGCTGAAAACTTAACAAAAAAATTTTAGTAAAATAGAATTTCTGTCATGATATCTCTGCACTTTTCTTTCAAACGCAATTTGCGCATTGAAAAAGTGTGAATGTCCAGGCCCATCAACTGTGCAACTTGTCCCGGTTTTAGATTATTGTCGCTGCATAAATCAAAAAGCTCTTTTTCTCTGTCAGATAAACGTGTATAGATATCGTCTATGTATTTACTAATATAATAATCAACCAAATCATCTTCCAGTGTTCTGACTTTTTTGGAAAGCTCCGTCATTTGTTCGTCAAAAACATACTCTTTATCACTCATAAGAGAACGCTTTTTATACTCTCGTAAAACCATGTGGTGTGCTGTTGTATAAAGCCAACTTTTTATATGCTCTTCTTCAAGAATGTGTCTTTTTCTGCAGAAGATTACAAACGTTTCCTGCGTTGCATCTTCAGCATCTTCCTTGTTGGAGAGTCTGCTCATACAATACTTATAAACCGGAAGATAGTATTCTCTGCAATAGGCTTCCAGTTCTTCTTTGCTCAGCAATATATATTCACTCTCCTTCAAATATTAATGTTAATTAATAAACAATTTATACCATAAAAGGTAAAGATTGTCAATAAATGCAATTATTTATAATAAGCAAACTCCGTCTTAACCTCGGATTTTTATAGAATGAATACATTCGATTTTGTTTTTTTGTTAAACTTTGATGCAATAAGCACCCCGACAACCCTTTTTTTTCTAAGGTTGATGGGGTGCTTTGTTATTATAACATTTTCACAAGTCAGCCATGTTTCAATTATGCACAACGACAAACTTATGTAAATTACAAAAAAATATCGTTACTTTTTCGATGAACGGCAATTTATAAATGTAAACAAATTTTTATTCAAGGAAAAGTAATGATGGAAACAAAAGAACTTATTAAACCTGAAAAGAAAAAGGAAATAGACAGTATTTTAGCTGAATGCAAATTGCCGCATATTCCAATTACTTACTACGGCCATGACGGATTTTTTGTGCCGACCGATAATGTCAGCGATGCACAGCTTGACTGCGCAATCTCGGTAATAACGTGTAATAAAGATTACTGTATAGTCTATCCGTATCAAATAGTTTACATAGCCATAGAAGACAGAAAAAGTGTTTTGTATTTGACTGACGGAAAAATTGAAACAAACTACCGCATTGACCATTGGAAAAATATCCTCGATGAAAACTACTTTGCGCAGCCTCATTACAGCTACATAGTCAATTTGAATTATGTTGCGGAAGTGACAACGGATTTTGTCATAGTTAAGTACATGGATACCGAATATAAGGTTTACACTTCGTCAAGAAAAATTGCATCTTTCCGCAAAGCTTTTTTGAACTTCAACAGATAACTACTTTTTTTGACAAAGGAGGTATGTAAAGATAAATAGTAATAAAAAACGACCACAAGACACAATCTGCAAAACAAAAGAAAGGAGCACTCACATGAAGAACTTCACACAAAAAGCCATCTGTCTTTTACTGGTACTGTTACTCACCCTGCAATCAATGCCTTTGCGTGCATCGGCACTGGAAGCGATTCGGAACAGTTTATCAGATTTTTCAACGGCTACGGATTTGATTCAATCTGATGTAAACGATGTCGCATCTCCGATCATAGGGGAAGATATTTCCCTGCGCGATGCCAACACCAAGCACTTTAGACACGAAGACGGGTCCTACACTGCCGCCATGTATGATTCACCTGTCCACTATTACGCCGACGGCGAATGGAAAGATATTGATAACACCTTGACACTGACAACAGCAACAGCAGAACAAGCAGCACGTTATGAAACCGTTGCAAGCGGAACACCCGTTTCATTTCCGCAGGCCATGACGGAAAACGAAGCAATCACCGTGTTCGCACGTGGCTATGACCTTGCGTTTAGCTTGCAGACACAAACAGGTTTGTCTGCATCTGCTTCTGTTTTGCAGACAGCAACCGCTTCGGAAGAACCGCAATCTGTTTTGCAGGCGCAAACAAATGACAGTACCGTGCGGTACGAAAATGTGCTCGGCAATACCGATTTGCAGTACGACGTTACCTCTTCCGCAGTCAAGGAAAGTATTGTCATCAAAGCAAAGCAGAATGAATATGTTTACCGTTTTAACATGAATCTGGACGGTTTGCAGGCTGTTACCCATGGGGACGGCTCTATTGCACTGATTGAAAATGATGATATTGACAATCCCGTTTTTGTTATTGCAGTGCCGTATATGTTCGATGCCGCAGGGGCATATTCGGATGCTGTTTCCATGCAAATTGAGCAAAACGGTGATTCGGCTGTGTTGACCGTAACGGCAGACAGAGAATGGATTGACAGTGATAACCGTGTGTTTCCCGTAACGGTTGACCCGACATTGTTGGTGGATGTCGGTGCTTCCAACATTTACGATGCCTATGTAGACAGCAGTGAGCCTTACAGCAGTCACCCCTATGACAACTATCTCTATGTCGGCAGAAACAGCCTCGGCACGACCCGTACATTCATATGGTTCAACCTGCCCGATCTGCCTGATTGCAGTGTGGTAACCGATGCGTATCTGCACCTTGCGCAGAATCAGTATGACCCCGGCAACGGTGCGGCGGCTTGGTTGTCTGTCGGTGTGCCCGGCGGTGTATGGTCGGAAGCGGGTGTCACATGGTATAATCAACCCCCGGTTAATGAAGAAATCGGTTGGGTGGATTTTGCCCCCTTTGTTTCAGGCACGGGGGAATACAATTACGAGCTGAATATCACAAAGATCGTCAAAAAGTGGTATGAAGAAGCAAACAGCAACTACGGTCTGTTGCTTAAAGCCTACAACGAAGCCACAGTCAAGCGCAGTCGTTTTTATTCGGCTGAATTTAACTACACCAGCGGCTACCCAGTATTTCAGGTAACCTATGTCAACAGCACAGGTCTGGAGGACTATTGGTCTTATGAAACCGTGGATCTCGGTACATCGGGCACGATTTATGTCAACGACTACAACGGTGCCTTGACCTATGTGCATTCCGATATTGCACTTGGCGGTAATATTCTGCCATTGGCTTTGTCGCATGTGTTCAACAGCACCGAAGTGAGTGAACAGCCTGTTTTAGCAGGGAATGTGAAACTCGGCTCGGGCTTCCGCCTGAGTCTGTCGGAATCTCTTGCCGCCATTACAAGCAGTTCGGTGTTGTATGAGGCAGGGTACCGTGCAAAACTGACTGATTCGGACGGTACCGTGCATTATTTTAAAGAAACCGATACCGCTAACACCTTTGCTTATGAGTTTGATGATACGGTCTTGCTACGATATGTCGGCAATCAGGGCGATCATTATTACACCATCACTTATGAAGACGGCAGTCAGTGTTTGTATAGTTATTACGGCTATCTCGTTGCCATTATCGACACCAACGGCAACCGCATGAATCTGAATTATGAAAGCAGAACCCCCTACCGTCTTATGTCCGTCACCGACGGTGCAGGCAGAGTGCTGACGCTGACATATGCAAACAATTATTTAACCTCCGTCAGCGTTCCGTCCGGACCGAATACCACACGCAGTATTACTTATGCCTACACAAACGGCAAGCTGACCCAAATTACCTACCCTGACAACACATATACAAAACTTTACTACGACACCAACGGAATGCTGACCCGTGTGCTTGCCGCTGATACCACGGATGTGCTTATCACTTATAAAGAAGTGGCAAGTGCAAACAAGAGCTTCTACCGTGTTGAAAGTCTGACCCGTCGCGGCACAGGCACAAGCGAAACCGCAGACCGTGCAGTTTACAATACGCTTACATTCACCTACCGCGGCTCGGACACCGTTGTTGAAGATGCCAACGAAAACATAACCTACATCGGCTTTGACAATGCAGGCAGAGCCATCACCGCACGCAATCAGGACGGCGACATTGCCGTTTCTGCCTACAACAGTTCCGGCAATCTCAACAATACCTTGGCTTACAGTTCGGGCTCGTTCCGTTTTGCAGACAACTTGTTGCAAAACAGCAGTTTTGAAAATGACTACACAGGCTGGACCAAATATATTTCCGGCTCGACCGGCTATACCTTCCACACCCTTTCCGAGGGCGCATTTTCAGGCAGCAAGGCAATTGCCCTGACCCGTACCGTGGCAGGCAGTGCGATTGTCAATCAGAATTTCGACAATGTGACCCCGGGTTCGGAATACACCTTTTCCGCTTATTTCAAAATTGTTGAAGAGCTCACAAGCGGTAATTTTGATCTTTCGATCGAGGTTTATAACGGCGACACCCATTTGTTCACCGAACGCAGCATGAACTATACCCTTACCGACGGTTGGGAACGTGCACAGGTCAGTGTCGAATTGCCTGCCGAAGCGACCCGTTTCCGTGTGTATGCTTCTCTGCGCAGCGGAGCAGTCGGCACGGTTCTTGTGGATGCCTGTCAGCTTGAACAAAGCGGTGCGGCAGGGCAGTTCAATATGCTGCAAAATCCGGGCATGACCCGTACCACCACCGCCGGTGCCGTTGCGGAATGGCTCGGTGTCGGCAATACTGCCCTTGTCACCAACAACGAACTTATGACCGGCAATGCAGTCAGCCTGACGGGCTACCCCGCATCGGATGTTTATGTCTATCAGGACATCCCCGTTAGCGGAACTGCAGGTACAACGCTTGTTTTCGGTGCAACGGCACTTGCCAATGCCGCCTCGGGCAATCCTTTGGATGCAAACAAAGACCCCATTCGTAGCTTCTGTGCCGAAATCACCCTGTATAACGGCACGCAGGTTGTCGGCACTGCAAAAGCGGACTACAACCGCAATGCAATGGGCACCGTGCAGGCAATTGCTTCATCCCTCACCGCCGAGCAGGACTTCACCTCGGTGCGCTTCAAACTGCTCTACGGCAAGCAGATCAACACCGCCCTTTTTGACGATGCTTATCTGTATATCGATGCCTTCGGCACATCCTACAGCTATGACGAACACGGCAAGCTCATCCTTGCCGAAAACGACAACGGGGATGCAATCGGCTATACCTACAACGGCCCCGACCTTACCGAAATCTCTTACCAAAAAGACGGTACGGAGTATGACGGCATTGACTATAAATATGACCCCACAACACACAATCTGCTCACTGCCACCACCAAGAATACGGGCATTGTAACAACCTATACATACCCTGAAACGGGCAACCGAGGTCTGCCGACTGCAGTCTCCGTTAAAAATGCGGACGGGACTTTGCAAAGCAGTATGGTTTATGATTATACAGATGATTTTAATTATCTTGAATCTGAAACCGATGCTTTGGGTAATACCGTGCAGTATCAATACAACACCTACCTCGGTTATACTACCGCAGTGATCGACCCCGAAGGTAACAAGACTTCGTATGATTACAACCTTACCACCGGCATGCTCACAGCGGTCAATGCCGACCTTGGCGAAAACGCAACGGTTTCCAATGCCTACACCTACACCGCCCAAAAACAGCTGCAGTCCGTTTCGCACAACGGCTTCAGCTACGGTTTTGAGTATGATGTTTTCGGCAGAACCGAGAAAACGACCGTAGCAGGCACAACGCTCGGCGAATATGACTACAATCCCGATGGCACATTGCAATCCATGACCTACGGCAATGAAGTGGTACATTCCTACTCGTACGATTCTCTTGACAGACTCACAAGTGAAAGCTATAATGGAATTGAAACCTATGCCTACCGCTACAATGCCGCCGGTCAGCTCGGCCGCCATGAAGACTACGAAAACAATGTCACATGGCTGTACGGTTATGACCTTGTCGGCAGATTGACCGATGTGCAGGCAACCGACGGCACACGGCTGTCGTATGCTTATGACGAGCACAACAATATTCAGTCCTACACCGCCCAAAAGAACGGCACAACCCTTTCTGCGGCTTCTTACACCTACACCGATGAAGGCTTGCCCGTTACGGCGACCGTAGGCGGTGAAAACGGAACGCAGTTCTCGTATGAATATGACTCGCTGAACCGTTTGCAATCCTTGTCGTTTGAAGCGGAGAACAATAATATTATCGAAACCGAGTATTATTATGCCCCCGGCACAGACGGTCAGACAACGGGTGTGGTCGATCAGGTAAATTATTACATTCGTTTTTATGAAGGATCCGGTTATTACAGCACCTATCCCTTGCAGGCAAGTTACGGTTATACTTACGACAAAAACGGTAACATCACTTTAATTGAAAACAATTGGGGCGACCGTTCTTATGAGTATGATAAGTTAAATCGGCTTGTGCGAGAAAATGACGAATTGCTTGACCAAACCGTTGTATACGCCTACGATAATGGCGGTAACATTCTCACCAAAACTTATTACGACTACACCACCGACGAAATTGGTACTCTAAAAGACACTGTTACCTATACCTATGATAGCGTTTGGAAAGACAAGTTGCTGACATATGACGGCGGTACAACGATAACCTATGATGAAATAGGCAATCCGCTGACCTATAATGGTTATACGTTCACTTGGCAAAAGGGCAGACAACTTGCATCTGCTTCGGGGAATGGTTACACTATAACCTACAAGTACAGTGCAGACGGCTTACGAACCGAAAAGACCGTGAATGGTGTCACGACAGAATATACCTATGTTTCCGGTTTGCTTGCAGCCCAGACGGACGGCACAAATACCTTGCAGTTCTACTATGCCCCCGACGATACCTGCCTTGCCGTTACCTACAACGGAACCATGTATTATTACATTTACAATCTGCAAGGCGATGTAGTAAAAATCACCAACGCAAACGGCAGTACCATAGTTGAATACAAGTACGACACGTGGGGTAAGCTCATTGCAACCACCGGCTCTCTTGCTTCTACCCTCGGTGCCCTCAACCCGTTCCGCTATCGCGGTTATGTCTACGACACCGAAACCGGGTTCTATTACCTCACTACCCGTTACTACGACCCTGATACGGGAAGATTCATTAACGCAGATGGGTATATTTCTACGGGGTATGCAATAATCGGGTTTAATATGTATGCTTACTGTTTGAATGACCCCGTGAATCTGATAGACAGCAATGGTGATGACCCTACTCCCGGTTGGGCACAAAGAATAAACAACGGAACGGCAACGTATGAGGATTACTTGGAAGCTTTGAATGCGGATCCGTCTGCGTGGGCAGGATTAGCAAGATCGAATGTTGATCGCGCCATTAAAACTGCCAAAAACTATAATCCCGGGACAACAACCATAGGTGTTAATGTGAATGGTACATGGGGGATGGGTGGAACTGTTTCTTTCGGCATAGCTTATGATAACTGGGGGAATGTTGGTTTATTATTAACTATCGGAATTCTTGGGGGAACCCCAAGTGTAGGGGTTGATGGTTTTGCAACTGTTACAACTGCCCCGGATATTAGCAGATTGGAAGGTGCGGCTGTTGTAGCCGGTGGTTCAGTGAGCCTCCCTACTATGCCATCCTTCGGTGCAGAAGCCACCGTTTTTTATGATAAATACACTTCAGAAATGTATATTGGCGGCACTGGCTCTGTTGGGAAATCATTTGAAATCTCGCCGCTTCTTGCAGGAGGTTATGTGGGAGTGACAAATTCTAAGATTCTTTATTCATTTAATATCAATGAGTTGAAGAATAAACTATCGGAAATTATTTGGGACGGTGATTAAGATGGAGATTATGAAAAAATCCACAATTCTTGTAATCTGGCTCTATGCAATTTTGACAGCTATTGTTTTTAGTTTCACTTTTTCCGGAGTTATTTCTACCACAATGTACAGTTTTGCAATAGATAAAAGCGGCCTTGTTTATGTAGGACATGAAACCGAAATTGCCGTCTATGACAACGGGGTGGAAGTTCACTCTATTGCACCGCAAACCTCACGCGGTTATGAATTTACAATCGATGAAAATGATAACATCATTCTTGCT
>JAFQCH010000022.1 GCA_017416485.1 Clostridia bacterium
GAGAGGACCGGGATGGACGCACCGCTGGTGCATCGGTTGTCACGCCAGTGGCACGGCCGAGTAGCTATGTGCGGATTGGATAAACGCTGAAAGCATCTAAGCGTGAAGCCATCTCCAAGATGAGATCTCCCATGACTTAAGTCAGTAAGACCCCTCAAGGACTATGAGGTTGATAGGTTGCGTGTGTAAGCGTGGTGACACGTTCAGCTAAGCAGTACTAATAGGTCGAGGGCTTGACCTCTTGATTCAAGGTTCAAGTTTCTACACTTCCGCTTCCCATCCATTGTTCAGTTTTCAGGGTGTATCCCTAAACAGTTTTTAACAGTCTTACTTAGTAAGGCTGTTTTTTTTGTTGTGTTGCAATTATTTTCGTGTTATAATGATTTCAAATTGTTTGTTTTGGAGTTTTGGTATGGCAGAATCGGAGAAAGTTATATTAACTAATATGTGTATGGTTTACGACGGCAGTAAAGTTCTTGTGCAAGACAGATTGAATGAGAATTGGAAAGGTCTTACCTTTCCCGGCGGTCATGTTGAAAAACAGGAGTCTTTTACCGATGCTGTTATCAGAGAAGTAAAAGAAGAAACGGGACTTACAATTTTTTCGCCCAGGCTTTGTGGTATTAAGCAATGGCCTGCTTCGGATACAGAACGGTACATTGTTTTATTTTACAAAACAGATCGGTTTGAAGGCAACTTGCAGTCATCAGCTGAGGGTGAAGTTTTTTGGATGGAGCTGGAAGATTTCAAAAAGGCCGACCTTGCTCGTGATATGACAGATATGCTCACTGTTTTTCTTGATGATGATAAAAATGAATTTTATTATTACAAGGATAAAGCGAATGATGAATGGAAATATGTAATCAAATAAATTGATTTTGTAGTGGGGAATTATATGAAAACTATAATAATTAAACCATTGACCGCTGATTTACATGATGCCTATCTTGATTTTTTTGACAATCGTGCTTTTACTGACGACAATCCTAACGGACCTTGTTATTGTACATCTCCGAATCAAGATGAAGAAACCATTGAAAAGATGGTTAGAAAATTCAAAATTTTTGGTGTTAAGAAAACGTTACGTAAATATGCAGTGAAAATGCTCAAAGAAAACATTATTCAGGGTTATTTAGCTTTTGACGGTGACAGATCTGTTGCATGGTGCAATGCCGCTGATATTAAAAGTTATAAAGGATTTGTTCCTCAATTTGCCAAAGATAACATTTGCGGGAAAACAATTTCAATTGTTTGCTTTGAGATTGCTCCTACCTATCGCGGAATTGGAATTGCTTCTGCTTTTATTGATAGAATTTGTAAGGATGCGAAAGAAAAAGGTTATATTGCAGTTGAGGGTTATGCTAAGCTTATTGAAGGCAGAGATGAATATGATTTTCAAGGTCCTGTGCAACTTTACAAGAAAGCCGGTTTTAAAGAAGTTGCAAGCATGAACGGACAAGTAATTATGCGCAAGATGCTGTAAGTAGCAGTTGCTATAGGAGGAAGGCGCCTATGAACCATTGCGGAACGCAAAAATTAGAATCTGATCGATTGATTTTACGAAGATATGTATGCGAGGATGCTGCTGCAATGTTTAATAACTGGGCATCGGACGGAGAAGTTACAAAATTCCTGATGTGGAAGACACATGACAGTGAAGAAGTCAGCAAAAGTATTATTACGGATTGGCTGCAGCAGTATTCTGATGAAAGATATTATCATTGGGCGATTGTTCTGAAAGAGAACGGAGATGAGCCGATCGGGGATATTGCTGTTGTGCACATGAATGAAGAAGTTTCTATGATGCACATCGGCTACTGTATCGGCAGAAAATGGTGGCATCAAGGCATTACATCCGAAGCACTCAAAGCAGTTATGGATTATCTGTTTGAAACAGTCGGTGCAAATCGCATTGAATCGCGGCACGACCCGAGAAATCCGAATTCAGGCAAAGTCATGCAAAAATGCGGCATGAAATACGAAGGAACTTTGCGTAGCTCCGATTGGAACAATCAGGGAATTTGTGATGCTTCATATTATGCGTTGTTGAAATCAGACAGATAATTAAAATTTATTGATTTGTGCGGTGATCATATGAACCAAAAGGATTATTGGAACTCGGTTGCAGAAGAAAAGAAATTTACCACGGTTTTGGATGCTGCGTTATTTTCAAAATATGTTTCCAAAAACAGTAAAATTCTTGATGTAGGCTGTGGTTACGGTAGAATTCTGAAAGAGTTGTCAGAATCGGGCTTTGCTGATTTGACCGGTATTGATTCTGCAGAACAAATGATAAAAAGAGGCTTGCGTGAGTATCCGAATTTGAATCTGATCGCGAATCCTGATGGTGCAATCCCCTTTGAAGAGAACACCTTTGATGCGGTAATATTATTCGGCGTTCTTACTTGCGTTCCCGATAATGAAGCGCAGAAAACACTTTTAGATAACATCAAAAGAGTTTTGAAGCCGGGCGGCATTATTTATATTAATGATTTTCTTTTGAACTCCGGTCTTAAAAGATGGTTGTTTTATAAAAAGGCAAAAAAGAAAACCGGTATCTACGGAGCATTTGAAACCTATGATGGTGCAACGGTTCGCCACCACGCAGAGGACTATATTCTTAAATTGCTTTCTGATTTTAAGACACTCGATTATCAGAAATTGGTAATCCCTACAATGAATGGTAACAAGTCCAATTCATTCGGGTTTATTGGTGAATTGAAAAAATAAAGCTGATTAAGAGGTGATTTTCATGACACATGCAGAATTGCTTCAATTCTGTCTTGCAAAAAACGGAGCGTATATCGACCATCCGTTCGGGCCTGACAGCGATATCATCAAGGTGGAAGGGAAAATATTTGCACAGTTGTTTGTGTTGCACGGTAAAGAAACCGCAACGCTGAATTGCGAGCGCATGACGGGCGAATTTTACAGGCAGATGTTTCCCGGTGTTGTTGTCAGAGGCTATCATTGTCCGCCCGTGCAACAGCCGTATTTCAACACCTTTCCCCTTGACGGTGTGCCGGATGCTATTATTTTTGAAATGGCAGAGCACAGCTATGCTACAGTTGTCGGCAAACTGCCTAAATATAAGCAAAAAAAATTGTTGGAAGAAGTCTGAAAACATTATCAAAGCAGGTGGCAAACATGAACATAAAAGCATATTTTACTTCACTGCCGTTGCAGAAAAATCCAAAAAAATACGAACAATTTGTAAATAATCTTGATTATAAAAAACTGCTTGCGGAAGATCCGTTTTGTGCAAAGGATAAATTTTTCAACGATCAGGATTTAATTGCAACCGACCTTGAAAAAACGACCGTATATTTTGAATTGCACAGACAACTGGGCGACAAATATCATCTTTCGGATATTGCCACGGCGGAAACGGATTTTGAAAAGGTGTTGCAGGTTTTGCATTGGCTGACTGAGCATACCTTTTATAACGGTGCGCAAATGCACATGTTGACGGATAATACCGTGGATATTTTGCAATATGCGTTCGGAAAGTCGTTCAAAAATGCAATCAATTGCAGGGCGAAAGCCATTGCTTTTGCGGATTGTCTGGTGACGGTCGGCATCAAAGCCTATCCCGTTTGTATGATGTCAACTGCATTTAAAAACTGCCACTTTACCTGCCGTGCATACATAAGCGAACTTGATAAGTGGTGTGTTTTTGACCCCTCGTTCGGCTGTTGGTTTTCAGATGAAAATGGAAATCCGATTGATATTTTTGAAATGCGGGAACTGTTTTTGGTCGGCAGTGAACCTGTTGTCAACGGGTATAATTTCAACGGCACAGCACAGTGTCAGGATGTTTATATGAATGCATTTTTAAAAATGTGTATTTCCAATCTTTCAACTTGGCAAGATAATTCGATGGATAGAAGAGATTCTAAAAAAATCCCCGACAGAAAGCAATTCAATGCAAAATTGCCCGATCTTGTTTGATTTTCGTAGGCATATAAGCAAGGCGACCATTCGATTATTGTTTTTAATAATGAAGCTGGCAAAATGCAGAAGAAATTAGCATAAGTCATTGCATCAGAAAGGAAAAGCAGAATAATGAAAAATATTTTAATCCTTGTAATCGGCGGTACGGGCAATGAGCCGGAAGCTTTGCGGCAGGCGCTGGAGTATTTTGGTTTCTTTGTTGCCGTAAAATACATAGGCCGACCGAAAGATTTTATGGCTGTGCTGGGCGGAGAAACGGTTTTTGACCCGGATTGCATTATTCTTTCCTGCCATGGGGAAGACGGAGAAATCATAATGCCTGTTCTTGGTGAGGCTGTCTATGAGGCGGATGAACCGAGAGGGAATATGACCGCTTCGGATATTGATAAGTATCTGAATTTGCGGGGTAAATTGATTCTGAACTTGGGGTGCACAACAGGTGAAAAGGCAATGGCTACGGCTTTTGCAAAACAAAACACTTATATTGCATCAAACGATTATACCGAGGGAAATGCGGCATTGTATTTTGCCGTGACCTTGTTTTATGAGCTGTCCAAGGACGGTGTCACCGTGGCGGATGCGTTCAAAAAGGCAAAGTCCACAGACAGTGAAACACGGTTGTTTCAGATTTACAGTTGAAAAAGGAGTAAAATGATGATCCGTTTGGCTGAAGAAAAGGATTTTTTGCAGTTGGCAGAAATGAAATGGGAGCATTCCGCAGAGGATGATGTGACCTATGGGGAAAACAATATTGCAGGTGTCAACAAGCAGCAATTCATCAATGAATTTGTTGCATTTCTGAAAAATGATACCACCTATACCGTTTTTGTGATGGAGCTCGACGGTATCGTTGTTTCTGCGATGTATGTTGCAATCATCAACAAGGTGCCCAAGCCGAAGGTGAGCAATTATTGCCTTGCCTACCTTACCAATGTGCACACCCTCGAAGCCTACCGCAACAAGGGCTACGGCACGCAGCTTCTGACTTACATCAAGAATTATCTGAAAGAAAAAAATTGCGAAATGGTCATCGTCTGGCCGAGTAAAAATTCGGTTCGTTGGTATGAACGCAACGGCTTTAACCCCGACAACACCATGATGCAGTATGATTTTTGAGAGAAAAGTTATTCATTCTGAAAGACCGACCATATTCCGCACATAATGTCGGGAAATCTTTTCAGCCTTCTGTTAGAATTAAGACAGACAAGGAGGGATAACAATGGATTGGATTACAGGAATACAACAAGCGATTGATTATATTGAAGATAATCTGACTGAAACAATTGACTATGAAGAAGTTGCAAAGCGGTGTTATTCTTCAAGCTATCATTTTCAGCGTGTTTTCAGTATTCTTTGCGGCTATACTTTGGGTGAATACATCCGTAACCGAAGACTTACTCTTGCCGGCAGAGAGCTTGCAACCACCAATGCCAAAGTCATTGATGTTGCATTGAAATACGGTTATGAAAGTCCTGATAGTTTTGCAAAAGCATTTCAGAAGTTTCACGGTATATTGCCATCACAAGCCCGAAATAACGGTAGTAATCTCAAATCCTTTTCCCGTCTTGTACTAAAATTTTCTTTGGAAGGCGGTATAACTATGAATTATCGTATTGAAACAAAACCAGCACTGACTCTTTTAGGTTATAAAAAACGTTTTAACGGAACTCCTTATGATGAATCAAGACAGCATCAGGAAGGCAATTTTTTCAAGACCACAAGAGCACATCAGTGGATGCTTAAAGGAATAAGCAACGACAAAATGTCAGATTATTGTGTTCTTTCAAATTTTGATGATGATGGATATGATTTTTATATTTCTGTCATAACAGATGCTTATGAACGCGAGAATCTGTATAACAGCGAAGTAACAGGAATTAACTTTATGCACAAATTCGGTTTTGAAGAAATCGTTATCCCCGAACGAACTTATCTTGTATTTGAAACCGAAAAGACAAAAATGCCAATTCCCGAATACTTTGAAATTCGCAAACAGATTGCAACAGAGTGGCTGTCAAATGACGAATATCAAATAGTCAATACCCCCGAACTTGCGGTTTATCATTGGGGAATTACCGGCGGCTACAACGGAAGAACAATTGAAATATGGATTCCCATTGAAAAGAAATAACGCTTTCTGCTCTCACTTTTGTGGGGGCAGTGTTTTGTTTGTATCACTTTGGTGATATAAAAAAATAAGTCTCTGTTGACAAGACTATCACTATGGTGATATAATACAAATAGAAGATGAATCGGAGGAATTGCAAATGGATAAAATAATGACTGTGTATCACGGTTCAAGACAAATTGTTGAGAATCCGACCTTCGGCAAAGGAAAAAAGAACAATGATTTCGGATTCGGTTTTTACTGCACGCAGAATGAAGACCTTGCAAAGGAATGGGCGGTTTCATCGCTTCATAACGGTTTTGCCAACCGATATTCGTTGGATACCGAACATCTGACAGTGCTGAATCTGAACAGTTCCGATTATACGATTCTGAATTGGATTGCGGTGCTTGTGGAGCATCGGCTGTTTGCAATCAAAACACCCGTTGCAAACAGAGCAAAACGATATCTGATTGACAATTTCGGTATCAATGTCAATGCTTACGATATTATAACAGGTTACAGGGCTGACGATTCTTATTTTGATTATGCAGAAGCATTTCTGAATAATTCCATTACGGTTGAGCAATTGGCGCGTGCCATGCAGCTCGGCAAGCTCGGGGAGCAAATTGTTGTCAAATCGCAGTTTGCTTTTTCAAAGCTGCGTTTTGAAGGTGCAGAGGTTGCCGACAAGCAGACCTGGTATGTGCTGCGAAAAGCAAGGGATTTGCAGGCAAACAACCTTTATTTTGAAATTCTTGAAGAAGAAAGTGACGGTTTGTATATACAGGATATTATGAGAGGAGGCATTCGCAACAATGACCCACGCATACCGGGAAATATATTTGAATAATGCACAATCTGCACTGGGCGATGCCTTTGATTATGCTGTGAACATTTGCGGCATCCCGGGCGGTGAGTTTGTAAAGCTGTTCGTAGTAAGCAGTGTTGCCGTACAAATGGAAAACGGAGAGCCTGCATTTGTGGCAGGAAAAAGCGGAATTGAAATTGCAAAAGAGGTTGTTTGGGAAACCAGACACGAGGAACTTGCAATGCAACCGCAAAATCGTTTTGCACGGTCAAAGGAATATTGGATCGGTTGGGCAGTGGCTTATTACCAATGGTATTCCGGCAGAAAATACAGCGATATTTTCAAGGTTGTTTCCTTTGATGCTTTGGAAAAAATGTATTACACACTACACGAAGCGGACATTTCAAAATTTGTGCAGATAACGGATGCACTTGTAAAAGAGTATTTTTCCGAAACAAACTTAAAACGGATTCGCACGGCTTACGGTTGCTCGCAGTCGGAGCTGGCGGCACTTTCGGGGGTCAGTTTGCGTTCTGTGCAGATGTATGAGCAACGAAAAAAGGATATCAACAAGGCCGGTGCCGAAACCGTTTTTCGCCTGGCAAAAACACTCGGCTGCACGGTCGAGGATTTGATTGAAAAGTAATGAATAAAGGAGTGCCGTGTTTTGTTTTATCACGCTTCGCCGGTTGGTGGCATTGAAATTTTGGAGCCGAATGTGTCCAACCACAATGAACCCCTGCTTTATTTCTCCCAAAAACGCGAAAATGTTTTGGTGTATCTGAGCAATGCAATTGAAAAATTCTGCAAAGAAACGGGGTTTGTACATACGGGCAAATGGCACAAGTGGGCGAGTTACGGCTTTGATGAAAACGGAATCATGCAGCTCGATGAATACTACCCTCACGCACTCGAAGATACTTACAAAGGGGTGTCGGGCTACATTTATTCTGCCGATTCGCTCGGTGAAACAAAGGATATTCGGATTCCCCATGCATTTGCAACGCAGTGTAAAGTGCCCGTTTCGGGTGTTGAATACATAGAAGATGCGTATGCGGAGATTTTGAAAGCCGAGAAAAAGGGTTTGATAAAGGTGGCAGATATGTTGAAATGGGCGATAATATGCACGCTTGGATCGAACAAACAATCAGAAATGAATATGAAAAAGCAGAAAACGAGCCTGATTACAGGTATTTTCTGAAAGCAAAGTTTGATTTTCTGAATGCCAGTGAAAAGAAATATTATGCATCCGTTTTACAACTTGTTGAATCAGGTGTCGGCTCGGCTTACCCTTGTGCGGCGGTTGCGGTCGGACAGGGGCACACGGTTTTTGCCCGTACTTTTTTCGGACAAAGACAGGTGCTGCCGACGGCACTTGACCTCACAGAAGACACGCTGTTTGACCTTGCATCACTGTCAAAACTTGTGTCAACCACCATGGTTGCACTGAAAATGATTGAAAACGGTAAACTGAATCTGCATGACAAAATCGGGAAATATCTTGATTTTGCCGGCAATTTTGCGGATTGTGAAATTTATCATCTGCTGACGCATACATCGGGACTGCCTGCAGGTCTGCCCTTGTTTGCCATGGTGCACAAAGACGGCGATGCCCTGCACACCGTTTTGTCTGCCGAACCGTGTTATGAAACAGGCACACAGGTCTGCTATTCCTGCATGGGCTATCTTGTTTTGCAACGGATTCTTGAAAATGTGGGCGGTGATCCGCTTGACAAACTTGCCGAAAAATATGTATTTTCTCCGTTGGGGATGAAAACCGCTTGTTACAATCCCGATAAAGCGAAAATGCCGATTGCCGCAACCGAATTGTATACCCACAACGGCGCATGGGCGACAGGGCATGTGCACGATGAAAATGCACATTTTCTCGGCGGTGTGACAGGGAATGCAGGTGTTTTTGCAACATTGGATGATCTGATTTCGTTTGCAGGGATGTGTGCAACGCACGGACTTGCCAAAAACGGAGACGTGTATCTGTCAAAAGAAATGTTTGACCTTGCAATTACCAATTTCACGCCTGACAAAAACGAATCCCGCGGACTCGGGTTTCAGCTGAAAGGACAGCAGGATTTTCCCGGAGGCATACTTTTATCGCAAGGCAGTTACGGTCATACAGGGTTTACGGGGACAAGTCTTTATGTCGATAAGGACACGGGATTGTGGGGAATTCTGCTGACCAATGCCGTGCATTACGGACGCGAAAACAGAACAAAATACTTTGCTTTACGCAGGGGATTTTATGATTCACTGATGCGAGAATACAAAATATTGCAGTGTGAAAGTGAAATTTAATACTGTATTTTGTGCTTTTAAAGCCACCTCTGCGGATGGATTTTTTGCCGTCCGTCGGGGTGGTTTTTTTGTGTTTTTCGGATGTGATTTTTTGCCGTTGCTGGCTCTTGTTTTTTTGTTTTTTGGGACGTGAAAAAAGATGAAAAATAATTAAAAAAATTGCGTTTTTACTCTTGCTTTTTTTAAGAAAACCATGTATAATGACAGAGTAGTGGTGAAAAATCCATGCTTATCCCATAAAGTGGGGCGAGATAAACAACAGAAATTAAATAGTGTTGATTATCTTGTGAAAATGAAATTTTCTTGAAAGGAGTCGCGCCGATGCAAGCCATAGGAACATTCAGACACACGCTTGATACCAAATCACGCATGGCAATGCCGGCGCAATTCCGTGATGAATTGGGAGAATCTTTCATCATCATGAAAGGGCCGGACAAGTGTCTGTTTGTATACGATCAGGAAGGCTACAATGTGATTGCCGAGCAGTTGGCACGCAAATCCGCCACAAGTGACGATCGTAACAAGCAGAGAAAAAGATTTTCCGGCGCATTCAAGCCCGAAATGGACAAGCAGGGTCGTTTCGTTCTGCAACAGGAACTCATTGCACACGCAGGTCTTCAGAAGGATGTCGTTGTGTTCGGTTGTAACAGCCGAATCGAAATCTGGGATGCAGCCACATGGGATGCACTCATGGCTGAGGAAGACGATGCCGATTTCGACGATATCATCTGGTGATGGGTATGGCATTCAAACACATTCCCGTTCTGTTTAACGAAACCATTGATTCCTTGCAGATCAATCCTGACGGTGTGTATGTTGATTGCACTTCCGGCGGCGGCGGTCACAGCGCGGCAATTCTTGAACGTCTTGAAAACGGCAGGCTGATCTGCCTGGATCAGGATCCGCAGGCGATCGAAACCTTGCAAAAGCGTTTCGGCGAAGACAAGAGAGTAACGGTTGTCAAAACCAATTTTTCGGATATAAAAAATGTGTTGCAGAATCTCGGTATTGAAGCTGTGGATGGTGTGCTTGCCGACCTGGGGGTCAGCTCGCATCAGCTTGATACGGCAGAAAGAGGATTTTCGTTCCACAGTGATGCACCGCTGGACATGCGTATGAGTATGCAGGGGATGAGTGCCGCGGATGTGGTGAATACCTACTCCGAACCCGAACTTGCAAATGTCATTTTTCGCTACGGCGAAGAAAAATATTCGCGTTCCATTGCCCGTGCTATCGTAAAGGCAAGGGAAAAGAAGAAAATCGAAACCACATTTGAACTGACGGATATTATAAAAAGTGCCATGCCTGCAAAGGCAATGCGTGACGGTCACCCGTCGCGAAAAACATTTCAGGCACTTCGCATCGAAGTCAACGGTGAACTGTCCCGACTGCCCGATGCGATCGAAAGTATGTTTGACTGCCTGAAAGTCGGCGGCGTGCTGTCGATCATCAGCTTCCATTCATTGGAAGACAGTGCAGTCAAAATCAAATTTAAAGAATTTACCCAAGGGTGTACCTGCCCGAAAGAATTTCCCGTTTGTATTTGCGGAAATACACCGCGTGGCGCATTGGCGTTCAGGGGGAAAACGCCGTCTGCTGCTGAACTCGAAGAAAATCCGAGAAGCCGCAGTGCAAAATTGCGCAGTATTGTGAAACTGAAGTAAGAGAAAGGTGATTCATCATGGCCGGATATCAGAGAGCAGAGGCTTATGATTTTGCAACATTTGAACCCAAAGACGGCTCTGCCGCAAGAAAACTGAATACTGCGCAGCCTGTCGGAGAGCCGGTTCGCAAAAGAAATGTCCGACCGAATCCGAATCTGAAAATCGTTGAGCCCAATGCTCGGCAGACGGTGAAACAACAGGAAAGACTCAGTGCCAAAAAAGTATTTGCAGTTCTTTTTTGCTGTGTTATGATGTTTGGTTTCATTGCTATGTTTATCAATAATTCCGTAAAAAGCACGGAACTGATGAACTCCATCAATGAAATGGAAGTCAACATCGCCAATGCGCAGAGCGAAAATGTGCGTCTGAGTTCTTCGATTGACAGCATGTTCAGCATTGCAAAGGTTGAGAATTATGCCACAAATGTTCTCGGCATGACAAAAATGGAAAATTATCAGATTCAGTATGTGGATCTGTCTTCGGAAGATCAGGTGCTTTTTGCCGGAGAGAGTTCTGTTTTCGGTTCGAATCTTGTTGAACGTGTGACGGAATATTTTGACGGACTTTTTGCATAAAATGGGCTGAAGCCTGCATATTTCATAAAACAAAGGGCGAAGAATTCCTTCGCCCTTCACTTCGCTTAATATAATAATTATTTTATTTTATATAAGAATGGATGGATTTGAATGCGCAAATCAATCACCGCCAAACGCGGCGTGTTGTTTTTGATTGTAATCACGGCACTTCTGTTTGTTGTTTGCTTCGGAAGTGTTATCAGAATTGCAATCTTCAATGGCGACAAATACAAAGCAAAGGCTGAAAGCCAACAATTGAGTGTTACCACAAACAAAGCCCTGCGCGGCACAATTTATGACCGCAATATGCACGTGCTTGCGCAGAGTGCATCGGTGTGGCTTGTTTATGTGAACCCTTCCAAGGTGACCCAGGAAAACATGGATGCTGTCATTGCAGGGTTAACAACGATTCTCGGTCTTGACGGCAACGAGATGCGGGAAAAAATTCTTAAAAATGCAGATTACGGCTATCTGGAAGTGGCAGGGCAGGTTGAATACGAAAAAATGTCTGCCATGAAGGAATATATCTATGCGAATGAGCTGTACGGTATTGTGAGCATTGATGAAGACACCATCCGCTATTATCCGAACGGCAATCTGTGTTCAACCATGATTGGTTTTACGGGCAAAGATGATGTCGGGCTTGCGGGACTTGAGTATTATTACAACGATGAACTCACGGGTGTGGACGGAAGAACCGTTACCGCCCAGGATGGTCAGCAACAACCCATGCCGGGGCAGTTCATGACACAATATGCGGCACAGCAGGGATTGAGCCCCGTGCTGACGGTGGATGCGGAAATTCAGACTATTCTTGAAAATGCACTGCATACAGCATTGGTTGAAAATACGGCACAGAATGTGTATGGCATCGTGATGGACGTTGAAACGGGTGCCATTCTTGCTATGGCAAACCTGCCGGACTACGACCCCAACAATCCCTACACGCTGGATGAACAAACCCTTGCAGAAATTGCAAAACTTCCCGAAGAAGAACAGAATTCCGCTTATTCTGCCGCCCAAAACAATCGCTGGAAGAATAAAGCAATTGCAGACTTTTATGAACCGGGTTCGGTTGCAAAGGTTTTCCTTGTTGCATCTGCCCTGGAAGAAGGCGTGATTGACACAACGGAAACCTATGAATGCGGCGGCCGAATTCAGGTTGGCGATCGTTCCATCAAGGACTATAACCCTGTCGGCCACGGGCTTGAAAATCTTGAAAAACTGTTCATCAATTCCTGTAACACCTTTTCGGTTCATATCGGTGTTGACCATCTCGGCAAAGAACTGTTTTACAAATATTTTCAGGCATTCGGTTTTGCAGAACGAACAGGCATTGATTTGTCGGGTGAAGGCATTCCCGTTGCATCCATTACTTACCATGATCCGGAAATTTCTTTTTCCACCTCTGACCTTGCCAGTTCTTCTTTCGGTCAGTCGTTCACGGTAACCCCCTTGCAGATGATCACTGCAATTTCCGCAGTTGCAAATGACGGCAAGCTGATGACACCGTATATCGTTGAAAAATGGATTGACGGCAACGGCAATACCGTTGATGAAACACAGCCCAATGTGCGCCGTCAGGTTATTTCGGACAAAACTGCAACAACCATCCTTTCGTATATGGAAGAGGTTATCAAGCAGGGTACCGGCACGAACGCATATGTTCCCGGTTACCGCATTGCCGGTAAAACAGGTACGAGTGAAAAACTCGGCACGGAAGAAGTTGTTTACATTGCATCCTTTGCGGGTGTTGCACCTGCGGATGATCCCGAAGTGGCTGTGCTTATCATCATCGACGAGCCCGGCGGAGTTGATTACAGCGGCGGTGTCATTGCGGCACCCGTCGGCGGCGAAGTCTTCGGCAAGGTGCTTCCGTATCTCGGAATCGAACCTGTTTATTCGGATGACGAACTGGAAGATATGTCCAATGTTGTTCCGTCTGTCGTCGGCGACACGCTTGAAGATGCCGAAGAAAAACTGAATCTTGCAGACTTTGAAGTGCGCATCATCGGTGACGGCGATTCCGTTATTTCGCAAACCCCTGCAGGCGGCAGAATGCTGATGTCGGGCGGTACGGTCATCCTTTACACGCAAACCGATCTGCCGGCAGAAACGGCAGAAGTGCCAGACTTTACGGGTATGTCGGTCAGCGAAGCCAATTATTATGCAAGCCTGTATGGCCTGAATATTGAAATTTCAGGCAGTGCAATGATGACATCGGATGTTGTTGCCTACCGTCAGGCAATTGAACCGGGCACGGTTGTTGAGTTGGGAAGCATTATTACGGTTGACTTCCGTTCCAACACGGCCTACGACGACGGCTATTAAGCTAAAAAATATATGGGATTTGAAAGGGAAGGATTCAATAAAAGTGTCTGTTTGATTTGAAACGGAGGGCTGAAAATTGAATCTTACAAAACTTCTCTACGGGGCGGATGCTGTGTATAACGGCAATGACCCGGATATCAGGTTTATCACACACAAGCCTGATGATGTTGCAGACGGCGCGCTCTTTGTGTGCATCAAAGGTGCACATGCAGACGGGCACGACTTTGCACACACAGCAATCAGCAAAGGTGCTGTTGCCGTTGTGTGTGAACGTGATCTCGGTATTGCGGAACAAGTGATGGTTCCGAACAGCCGTGCGGCACTGTCTTTACTCAACTGTGCATTTTACGGGCACCCGTCAAAAAGCATGCTTCTGATCGGGGTCACCGGCACGAACGGCAAAACCACCACCGCCTGCTACATACGCAACATGCTTGAGCAGGCGGGCAGAAAATCGGTGCTCATCGGCACTTTGGGGGCAGACAGCGGCAACGGAACAGCGCAAACCGATTACACAACTCCCGAATCTGCGGTGTTCAACCACACTCTGCAAAAAGGCTTGCAACGCGGTTGTGAATACGCGGTTGCAGAAATTTCTTCGCAAGCCCTCAGCCAGGAACGCTGTGCAGGGATGGATTTTGATGTTGCCGTTTTTACCAATTTAAGCCCCGAACATCTGGATTATCACCAGACCATGGATGAATATGCACGGCAGAAAGCAAAGCTGTTTGCCTGCGCAAAAGCGGCGGCAGTGAACAAGGATGATGAATTTGCGCCGTTTATTCTGTCGCATTGCAAGGGAAGAACCGTTACGTTTTCTTTGCAGGACGATGCGGATCTGACGGCGAAAAATGTAAAATACACAGCGCACGGTGTGTCTTATATTCTTGTAAGCCGTGATGGCATTGAACGCATTCAGATTCCGGCGTTGGGCATTATGGCGGTTTACAATTCCATGGCTGCGGTTGCAGCCTGCATGGTTGCCGGGTTTGATTTTGAAGAAGCCTGTGCATATGTTTGCCATGTTGATGCGGTGGAAGGACGATTGCAGAAAATACCGACACAAACACCGTTTTCGGTATTTGTTGATTATGCGCATACCCCTGCGGCACTGTACGAAGCATTGTATGCGGTGCGGCAGGTTACAGCAGGAAATGTTATTGCCGTGTTCGGTTGCGGCGGTAACAGGGATTCCTCCAAAAGACCCCGCATGGGAGAAATTGCTTCTTCGCTTGCGGATATAACAGTGCTCACAAGTGATAATCCGCGTGCGGAAGATCCGCAAAAAATTATTGCAGACATTGCTGCGGGATTTAAAAGCAAAAATGAGTTGATTCTTTGTGCCGATCGGCGCAGAGCTATTGAAACAGCCTTACAAAAGGCACAGCCCGGCGACAGTGTTCTGATTGCGGGAAAAGGGCATGAAAAGGCACAGACCACCGCAGACGGTACCTTTCTTTTTGATGATGCCGCTGTTGTTCGGGAATATTTTACGGTAAAACATGCGTAATGTATAAGCGCAAATAAAGGACTCCGAAAGGATGATACGATATGGAGATTTGGGTAGGAATTTTAATGACGGTTGTGATCGGGTTTCTGACCACGTTTTTGCTTGGGTTTGTCATTGTTCCCATGTTGCAGAAACTGAAATTCGGGCAGGTCATTCTGGATATCGGTCCCGTATGGCACCGTTCCAAACAGGGTGTGCCCACCATGGGCGGCATTTTGTTTATGATCGGTTTTGCATTTGCAATCGGCGTAACGCTGTTGACGGATCATCTGCTCGGCGGTGATATTCTTGTTGCCTTGAGTGAAAAACCCGATCAGATCCGCATCAAGGTGCTTGCAGGCATTCTGATGGCGATCGGCTTTGGTTTGATCGGCTTTATGGATGACTACATCAAGGTCAAAAAGAAAAGAAACCTCGGCCTTACGGAATTGCAGAAAACACTTTTGCAGTTGCTTGTTATTACGGCTTTCCTGACTGTTTTGTATGTCAATGGTTGCGACTATATGTTCATTCCCTATTACGGCATCTGGGCAGATATGGGCGTTTGGTTCTGGTTGCTCGGTTATGTTGCCATTTGGTGCACGGTCAATGCTGTTAACTTCGCAGACGGTATCGACGGGCTTTGTCCTTCGGTCACAATGGTCGCCTGTGTGTTCTTTGCCGTCACGGCGGTTCTGCGCGGCTACGGCGGTGTCAGCCTTGTTGCCGCTGCCACCTTCGGTGCTCTGGCAGGTTTTCTTGTGTGGAACTGGCATCCCGCAAAGGTGATTATGGGAGACATCGGTTCTCACTTCCTCGGCGGCATCGTTGTGACCCTTGCTTACACACTGGATGCCCCGTGGCTGATTCTTGCGATCGGTATTATCTATGTTGCAGAATTTCTATCTGATGTTATTCAGGTTTTCTATATCAAAACCCACAACGGCAAAAAACTCTTTAAAATGGCTCCGCTGCATCATCATTATGAAATGTGCGGCTGGAATGAAAAGAAAATTGTTACAGTGTTCAGTATTGTTGGTGCCATCGGCGGCATTGTTGCAGTTGCCTTGACCTGGTTCGGCAGACTGCAATAAACAATTGAAAGGTAGATTTGAAAATGTCACAGTCCGTAAAACGCAAAGAAAGCGATTTCAGGCGCATTGTAAGACTGCTGACCGTGAACGGCGCACCCGATGTTATGTTTTTTGCATTGGTGCTGATTCTGGTAACGGTCGGGCTGATTGCCATGTATTCCGCCAGTTATCCTTATGCGTATGCAAACAGAGGCGGCGACTCTTTCTTTTATGTAAAAAGGCAGGTTATTTATTGCATTGCAGGTGTTTTTGTAATGCTTGCCGTTTCAAAATTAAAATACCAACGCATGCAGTATCTTGGTGCAATCGGCGGCTTTGCGCTGTCTATGCTTTTGTTGATTCTGGTTTTGCTTATGCCGTCCGAAGATGGCTCCATCCGTCGCCGAATGGTTGTTTTCGGTATTGAATTTCAGCCTTCGGAAGTTGCAAAATTTTGCCTGATTCTGATTTGTGCATACTTGCTGGCTAAATATTATAAGGATTTGATCGGGAAAGAGCCTTTGCAATATCAGTGGGCAAAAAGGGTCAATGCTGTTGCCCGTATGCCGCTGATGAACCGTTCGCTGATTCCCATTCTTCTCTGCGGCGGTTGCACGGTGATTTTTGCAGGATTGGTTTTTTTGGAAAGCCATCTGTCGGGCGCTATCATCATGGCAATCATCGGCCTTGGTATGCTCTGGTTCGGCGGCACACGGAAAAAGTGGTTTGTGATCGGCATTATATTGGTGGTTGTTGCCGCCTATATCCTTTATAATTACACGGATTTCTTCCGTGATTACATGATGGAACGAATCGAACTGTGGAAAGATAAAGATGCCGATCCGCTTGGCGGTCGTTGGCAAACCAATCAGGCTTTGTATGCAATCGGTTCGGGCGGATTTTTCGGCACGGGTCTTGGCGGTTCAAAACAGAAGCATCTGTATGTTTCCGAACCGCAGAATGACATGATTTTTGCCATTTTCTGTGAAGAAAACGGTGTCATCGGCGCATTTATTCTTATTCTGCTGTTTGCCTTGCTCATCTGGCGCGGTATTGTGATTGCCGTTAATGCAAAGGACCATTACGGTATGTTGGTGGTGCTCGGCATTATGTTGCAGGTCGGTTCACAGGTCTTTCTGAATCTTTGTGTTGCAACGGATACGTTGCCCAATACAGGTGTTTCGTTGCCGTTCTTCAGCTACGGCGGCACCTCTTTGCTGATGCTGATGGGCGAAATGGGGATTGTTCTGAGTATATCCAGGCAATCGAACCTGAAACGCGCAACTGAAACAGCAAAAGCACCCGTAAACAAAAAAACAACGGAGGAAACAGCATGAAAGTTGTGATTGCCGCAGGCGGAACGGGCGGTCATATCAATCCCGCCTTGTCGGTTGCCGAAGAATTAAGACGGCGCGATCCCGCTATTGAAATTTTGTTTATCGGAACGGCAGACCGCATGGAAGCCAACCTTGTGCCCAAAGCAGGTTTTGATTTTGCCACTATCGAAATCAGCGGTTTTATGCGTTCGTTCAGTCCGAGTGATATAAAAAAGAATTTAATTACCCTGAAACGGCTTTTGTTTGTCAGCAGGCAGGTTGAAAAAATACTCAAACCCTTCGCACCGGATGTGGTGGTCGGTTTCGGCGGTTATGTCAGCGGTCCTGTTGTCAGAACCGCGCATAAACTCGGTATTCCTACCGCCATCCATGAGCAGAATGCTTTTCCGGGTAAAACAAATATTGAATTGAGTAAATATGCCGATGCCGTTATGCTGACGGCGGAAGAGGCAAAAAAACACATGCACGCGGGCGATCGTGCCGTTTTGACGGGGCTTCCCGTGCGTGATGATATTCTGACTTGCGACCGCGATTTTGCAAGAGCAAAACTCGGGCTCGACAGCAAACCGCTTATTTTTTCAACAGGCGGCAGCCTCGGCTCTGCAACCATCAATGATTGCATGAAGCAGGTTGTAGCACAGCTTGCAGACCGCCATGCGGTTCGCTTTGTGCACGGTTGCGGCAAAAACGGAACAAAAATGATTGACGATCTTAAAGAGATCGGAATCACCCCCGAATCACATCCTGAAGTGACCGTAACTGATTATATCTATGACATGGCAACCTACCTTGCCGCCTGCGATCTGTTTATCAATCGCGCGGGGGCAAGCTCGCTTGCCGAAATTCAGACACTCGGCGTAACCTCACTGTTGATTCCTTCGCCGAATGTTACGGAAAATCATCAGTATCACAATGCCATGGCGCTGGTTAACAAGGATGCGGCATTGATTCTGGAAGAAAAAGATCTGGCAGCCGAAAAGGTTATTGAAATAATAGAGATGTGTATTGCCGATGCCGCAAAATGCAGGCAAATCGGGCAGAATGCAAAAAAAATGGGAGTTCCCGACGCAAAGAAAAAGATTGTTGATATTATTTTGCGTTTGGCGGACAAAAAGAAATGAAGTTGAAATGATTATTCACCGTTCGCACCCGGACAAACTCCCTTTCATAGTATGCAGTGAGAATAAAGCGCGTGTAAGGGAGATGCACGCTGCGAAAGGGTGGAAAGAGTGAACGAATACAGAATTGCAGGCGGTCGCCGTCTGCAGGGAACGGTGCATGTGCAGGGTGCCAAAAACAGCGCCTTGCCTATTCTGGCGGCTTGTGTTGTGTGCCGCGGTGTGAATGTGATTCACAATTGCCCGCAGTTGTCGGATATTGATGCAACCATCAACATTTTGCGCCATCTCGGCTGCAAAGTAAAAGTTGAAGCCAATACGGTCACTGTGGACAGCACGGATATTGTGACCGATCATGTGCCGGATCATCTGATGCAGGAAATGCGCTCGTCCGTTATCTTTTTGGGTGCTATTGCCGCACGCACGGGGAATGCTTCGTTGTCTTTGCCCGGTGGGTGCGAAATCGGACTTCGCCCGATTGATCTGCATCTGGATGCACTGCGAAAGCTGGGCGCGCAAATCACGGAAGAAGGCGGCCATATTTATCTTGATTGTCCGCAGGGCTTGCAGGGAAATGTGATTTCCTTGTCTTTCCCGAGTGTGGGTGCCACCGAAAATGTGCTCATCACCGCTTGCGTTGCCAAAGGAACAACAACCCTTGTTAATGCCGCACGTGAACCTGAAATCAGTGATCTTGCCGATTTTCTGAACCGTTGCGGTGCACGCATCAGCGGGGCGGGGGAAGGCATCATCACAATTGAAGGTGTTTCATCGCTTCACGGTGCCGAGCATATCGTTATTCCCGACCGCATTGTTGCCGCAACATATATGATCGCGGCGGCTGTAACACACGGTGATGTGATTCTGCAGAATGTAATTCCCGCGCATATCGGCCCTGTTACCGCCTTGTTGCAGGAATCCGGGTGTGATATTGCAGTTAAGGAAAAGAAATTGCGCATCACCGCAACCGAAAAATTGCGCGCAATGTCTACCATCCGCACCATGCCGTATCCCGGATTTCCGACGGATGCGCAAGCGCTTATGATGACCGCATGCAGTGTGGCAAACGGAACGAGCGTGGTGATCGAAACTATTTTTGAAAGCCGATTCCGCCATGTGCCGGAGCTTTGCCGTTTTGGTGCCGATATTCTTGTGGACGGACGCATTGCCGTGGTGAAAGGGGTTTCGCAGTTGCTTGCGGCCAATGTTGCCGCGCCGGATCTGCGCGGTGGTGCGGCGCTTGTGCTGGCAGGTCTTGCCGCCGAAGGACAAACGGTTGTGCGTGAATTGCAGCATATTGACAGAGGTTATGAAGCCTTTGAATCCCGACTTTGCAATCTTGGTGCAGATATTCGGAGGATAGAGGATGAAAAAACAGACGGATAAAAGAACCGAAACCCATGTGTCGCAGAATGAACGAGAAAAGTCTGCGGCAAAAAACCGTAAAACGAAGAAAAAACAAAAAGAAGCAATCATTTCTGTTATCGTCATTATTGTTTTGCTTGCAACGATTCTTGTTGCAGGGGCGGCATTGCTGAAAGTCGGAAACATTGAAGTGGTCGGTAATGACGGCCGCTATACGGATGACCGCATTGTTGAGATTGCCGGCATTTCCGCAGACAGCAGTATTTTGCTTTTGAATGAAGAAAAAATTTCTGCCGCGGTCAGTCTTGCACTGCCGTATATTCAGAGTGTCAGCATTTCACGCAGGCTGCCGGATTATGTGCAGGTGGAAGTAACTTACGCACAGGCGGCTTTCGCCGTGGATTGCGGACAACTGTGGCTGATTTTGAGTGAAGACGGCAAAGTGCTTGAAACCACGCAGATTGAACCGTATAATATGACGCAACTGCAGGGGATCCTTGTTGACGGATACACCGTCGGCAAAGCGGCTGAATTTGCAGATAAACTGTATTTTGAACATGCAACCGATGTGTATGCGGCATGCCTGGAAAACGGAATTGAAGATGTTCGGTCGCTGAAAACGGATCCCTCCGGGTATGTGTCCATGAATGTGGAAGACCGCTTCTTTGTAAACAGCCCGTCTGTGCATGTTTTGCTGAACGAAATGGCTGTGCTTAAAAAAGTGATGGCGGAACGTGCGGAAAAAACAACCGCATTCACCTTTACCCTTGCCGCAGACGGCAGCATAACCATCAGCAACCGGGAGTCTGATCCCGAAGAGGAAAACACCACCATGTTTATGGATCCGTATTTGAATCTGGATTCGGAACTGGTTGGCTCAGATGACACGGAAAATAAAACAGGCGAACTGACAGGCAATCAACCCACGCAGGAAAATGTGCCCGCAACATCTGATGCCGGTGCATTAGGCTAAAAGACAAAGCGCAGTAAAACTGCGCTTTTCTTGACGAAATACATCAAAAAATATACCATCGGCGGTGCCTTTCGTCAAAGGTACCATATTGTAGCCCGTTTTACATTTATTTTTTTTCTTGAATATTCATAATAATTCTTGCAATCTGCGCGAAAGCATGGTATGATACAAAAGTATAAAAATATATATTAAGATGTTTATATATCAGGAATAATAATGGAGGAAAACAAAATGGGATTCGAAATTTCCAATGAAGTTGATCTTGTAACCCAGATTAAAGTTATCGGTGTCGGTGGCGGCGGCGGAAACGCAGTCAACCGCATGGTGGAATCCGGCGTGCAGGGCATTGAATTTATTGTTGTCAATACCGATAAGCAGGTGCTGAACAGTTCCAAGGCTACACATAACATTCAGATCGGTGAAAAGGCCACCAACGGCCAGGGCGCAGGTGCCCGCCCCGAAATCGGCAGAAAAGCCGCTGAAGAAAGCATGGAAACCATCAACGAGATCCTTGCAGGTACCGACATGGTATTCATCACCGCAGGTATGGGCGGCGGCACCGGCACAGGTGCAGCTCCCGTTATTGCACAGCTCGCTAAGGACAAGGGTATTCTGACCGTCGGTATCGTAACCAAGCCCTTCCTTTTTGAAGGCCGCCGCAGAATGATCCAGGCTGAAGAAGGCATTGCAGAACTCGAAAAGCATGTCGACAGCCTTATCATCATCCCGAACGAAAGACTCAAATATGTTTCCGATCAGAAAATCACTTTCCTCAATGCTTTCTCGATTGCTGACGATGTTCTTCGTCAGGGTGTCAGAAGCATTGCAGAACTTATCAAGGTTCCCGGCATCATCAACCTTGACTTTGCCGACGTAACCGCTGTTATGAAGGATGCAGGCCATGCACACATGGGTGTTGGCCGTGCAAAGGGCAAAGAAAAGGCTTCTGCCGCAGCTGCTGCCGCCATCTCCAGCCCGCTGCTTGAAACCACCATCGACGGTGCAAGAGGTGTCATCATCCTCATCTCCGCATCTGAAGACATCACCCTTGACGATGTAGATGTTGCTGCAACCCTCATCAAGGATGCTGCTGACATTGATGCAAACATCATTTTCGGTGTTGCTACCGATCCTACGCTTGATGACGAAATGATCGTCACTGTCATTGCAACCGGTTTCGGTTCTCCTTCTGTTGAAGAAGTGCCTGCAGCTCCCGTTGCGGAAAGACCCTCTTCCGTCTTTTCCCCGGTAGCTCCCGTTGCTCCCGTTGCCCCCGTTGCTCCGGCAGCTCCTGCTTCTTATGAAGATGACAGCGCAGATGATGATATTTCTGACATCTTCAATATGTTCAAAAACAGAAACTAATTCCTGTCCGCACTTAAATATGTAGGATAAGGGGCGGCTGTCCGCCCCTTACTTTTTTGTGATATGATTAAAAATATTGTTTTTGATATGGGGAATGTGCTTTTGTGTTACGATGCAAATGCCATCCTCGGCAAATATTTGGATAACCAGGAAGACATCGACACATTCCGCCGTGAACTCATGGGGTCGTTTGAATGGCAGGAATATGACCGCGGCACAATGGATAAAAACGATTTTATTCCTGTCATCGAAAAAATGCCGCCGCATCTGCAAGCCCTTGCAAAGAAAATTGTCCTTGAACAGTGCTTTGCGGAAAAAGAAATGCCCCCCTTTCCGCAATCGGAAGAGCTTGTGAAAAAACTGCGTGAGAAAGGATACGGACTGTATCTTCTGAGCAACGCAGGGCAGGATTTTTATCATTATTCAAAATGCAAACCCGCTTTGCAGTATTTTGATTTCTGTTTTGTGTCTTCCGACTACAAACTGCTCAAACCCGAACCCGAAATTTACGAAAAGTTTTTCGCCGTTACGGGACTCAACAGAAGCGAATGTGTGTTTATTGACGATGTGCCCGCCAATGTGCAGGGCTCCATTGATGCGGGTATGGATGCAATCTGCTTCACTCCGTCCCGTCAGGATATTGCAGAACTGTATACTGCACTGCGCCAACGCGGTGTTCAAATATAAAGTAATAAAAGAAAGGCAGTTATTCTTATGGCCGATAACAATAAAAAAATGGTTGAAGAAATCACTTCCATGGAAGTCGATTTCGGCAGATGGTACACAGACGTTGTCAAAAAGGCAGACCTTGTTGACTATTCCAGTGTTAAAGGTTGCATGATCATCCGTCCCTACGGCTATGCAATCTGGGAACTCATTCAGAAGCAACTTGACGAACGCTTCAAGGCAACGGGACATGAAAATGTCTATATGCCCCTGTTTATTCCCGAAAGCCTGTTGCAGAAAGAAAAGGATCACGTTGAAGGCTTTGCGCCCGAAGTAGCATGGGTCACCCACGGCGGCAGCGAACCGCTTGCAGAACGCATGTGTGTTCGCCCCACCTCGGAAACTCTGTTCTGCGAACACTATGCAAATATTGTGCATTCCTACCGCGATCTTCCCAAACTTTATAATCAGTGGTGCAATGTTGTGCGTTGGGAAAAAACCACCCGTCCGTTCCTGCGTTCCCGTGAATTCTTGTGGCAGGAAGGCCACACCGTGCATGCAACGGCTGAAGAAGCACAAGCAGAAACCGAACAGATGCTCAATGTTTATGCCGATTTCTGTGAAAACGTGCTGAATATGCCCGTTGTGAAAGGCAGAAAGACCGAAAGCGACAAGTTCGCAGGTGCCGTTGCCACTTACTGCATCGAAGCACTCATGCACGACGGCAAGGCTCTGCAGGCCGGCACCTCGCATTTCTTCGGTGACGGTTTTGCAAAGGCATTCAACATGACCTATACCGATAAAGAAAACAAACAACAGTTTGTGCAGCAGACCTCCTGGGGTGTCACCACCCGTCTCATCGGTGCACTGATTATGTCGCACGGTGATAACAACGGCCTTGTGCTTCCGCCCAAAGTGGCTCCCACGCAGGTCGTTATCATTCCTATTGCCGCACACAAGCCCGGTGTTCTTGAAAAGGCTGACGAACTGACTGCACGCCTTGCAAAATCTTTCCGTGTCAAGGCAGACAAGACCGACAATTCCGCAGGTTGGAAGTTTGCAGAATACGAAATGAAGGGTGTGCCGCTTCGTCTTGAAATCGGCCCGAAGGACATCGAAAACAATCAGTGCGTGCTTGTTCGCCGTGATAACCGCCAGAAATATTTTGTTTCTCTTGACAATCTTGAAGCAGAAATTGAAAACCTGCTCAACGAACTTGGAAAAGCAATCTATGACAAAGCAGCCGCAAACATGGATGCAAAAACATACGATTGCAAGTCCATCGAGGAAATCATCTCTGCCCGTGCCGAAAAGGGCGAAGGCTTTGTGCGTGCCATGTGGTGCGGCGAAGAATCCTGCGAAGACGAAGTCAAGGAAAAAACCGGCGTCGGCTCACGTTGCATTCCTTTTGCACAGGAAAACCTGTCCGATGTGTGCGTATGCTGCGGCAAGCCTGCAAAGCACATGGTCCTGTGGGCAGTTGCTTATTGATGTTGATATCACGACAAAAACCGTCCGAAAGGACGGTTTTTTTTTGATGTGTTGATAAACCGTAATTTACTTCCGCACCGCCGTGATTCCGAGCGAAATTGCCGATGCCATCAAACAGCATCCCAGCAGCAGCCTTGCAATTATATCCGGTACGGGTTGTTGCCAATATGTGCAAGCCACACTGCACAGCACCAAAAGCGATGAAAGACAATCTGACCTGTGGTGCGCCGCATCGGCAAGCAGGGTATTGTTGTGCTGCTGCTTTGCAATTCTTGCCGTGGCAATGCTCATCAATGCTTTGACTATTACACACAAGCACGCAATGATAACTGCCGTAGGGGAGTCGGGTTGCGGTTGCGTGATTCCTTTTATCAGTTCAAATGCCGAAATTGCCATGCCGATCCCCGTTGCCGCAATGGCAAGTGCCAATATGAATATGACCGCCCGTTGCATCTTTTCTGCAAATGCACCGGGTCTTTTTGCCTGTAATCCGATGCCTGACAGAACAAGCACCGTGCAAAGTGTGTCGGCGGCGGAATGCACAGCATCACGCACAAGCACATCGCAGTCTGTCAGCAATCCTGCTGCCCCTTTCACCGCCGACAGTATTAAATTCAATATAATATTCAAAACGGACACGTGCATGGCTTTTTGCAACTGCACCTGTCCGTCGGTTGTTGTTTGCATAAAACCCCCTCCGCTAATCACAGTATGCTCGTATCGCTTTTGTGTGCGGAAGATATGAAAAATCCGCCGGAACGGACATCCGACGGATATACAATTTATTTATAAAATGCAAATGCTTCTGTAATAGTCCAGCGTTTTGTATTTTTGCTGTGTGACGGACAAAAAGTAGGTTTCTGCGCATTGCTCCAGCGTGTTCAGCAAAGGTTCGCTCAATGTGAACGAAAACAGCCGTTCAAAGGGGGCAAACACAATGTGCCGCATGGCGGAAACAACACTCAACGGCAGTGCAATTCCGTCCGTTTGTGTGCAGTTGTCACACAAAAGCCGACCGCGCAGGGCATCAAAAAACATTACATCCGTTTCAAATGCACCGCAATTTTCGCAGGCAACCAAAGCGGGCATATAACCCGATAATACTGCAAGCCGCAGTTCAAAAACGGCTTTCAGCAGTCGTCTGTCTTTGCTTTCTTTGCACAGAAAATGCAGGCTGTTGAGAAGCAGACGCAAAAATTTGTCACCCGTGCCGTCTTCGGGAATCGTCCTTGCGGCGGCATCGCAGAAATACTGCGCGAGTGCGAGCGCTTCCAGCGAATTGCGAAGATCAAAAAATACTTCCTTGATATCCGCTTCCGAAACGATGTAGCTTTCTTTGGATTTTACAAACGAAAAACGGCAGTAGGCAAACAGCGCTGTTGCGGATTGCAGTCGGCTTTTGGCACCCCTCGCACCCTTTGCAAAGGCGCGCAAAACGCCGTGCTCGGCGGTCAGTACCGTGATAATGCGGGTGGTTTCACCTGTTGTCTGCACGCGGATAACAAGTCCGTCGGCATTGAATTTATCCATATCAATCCAATCCGAAGTTGTGAATCAAGGCTTCGCGGTTGCGCCAGTCTTCCTTGACCTTGACCCAGCAATGTAAGTTTATTTTGCAATCAAAAAAGCGTTCCATGTCGATTCTTGCGCGGGTGGAAATCTTTTTGAGCATCGCACCGTTTTTGCCGATGATAATGCCCTTGTGGCTGTCGCGCTCGCAATAAATGACGGCATCAATGTCAATGATGTTGCTACCGTCGTCGCGTTCCTTGAAACTTTCAATGGCAACTGCCGTGCCGTGGGGAATCTCCTTGTCGAGCGAACGTAGCAATTTTTCGCGGATGTATTCGGCGGCGATCACCTTTTCGGGCTGGTCTGTCAGTGTGTCATCGGGAAAGAGATGCTCGGATTCAAAGGACAGATTTTTGAGCTCTGTGAGCAGTGCATCCATGCCGTTGCCGTCGAGGGCACTGACGGGGATGACGGACTCGAAATCATAAAGCTGCGAATAGTCAAAAATAACCTTCATAAGGCTTTCCTTGTCTGCCACGGTGTCAATCTTATTGATAACAAGAACGGCAGGAATATTTTCGCGTTTGAATCTCTTGATGAGTTCTTCTTCCGCGGGTTGAATCTTGGAATCGGGCTCCACAACGAGCATGCAGGCATCCATGCTGTGAATGCCTTCGCTGATGGCCTTGCCCATCTTTTCATCGAGCTTGTTGTGCGGCTTGTGGTAACCGGGGGTGTCGGTAAAAACAAGCTGAATGTTGTCTTCGGTCAAAACACCCATAATGCGGGTGCGTGTGGTCTGCGGTTTTGGGGATACGATGGCAATTTTAGCCCCTAAAAGTCTGTTCAGAATTGATGATTTGCCGACATTCGGACAGCCGACAATGGCAATAAATGCAGATCGAGTGTTCATTTTATTCTCCGTCCAAATAATAACTTCCGTTGCGCTTGAGGCCGAGCTCGGTCAGCACTTTTTCTTCTTTTTCGCGCATATGTACCGCTTCAATACCACCCGCTTCATGGTCATAGCCAAGCAAATGCAACATGGAATGCACCGTCAGAAATGCGATTTCGCGCTGAAAACTGTGGCCGTATTCCTGTGCCTGTTCGTGTGCGCGTTCGGCGGAAATAACAATATCACCAAGCAAACACAGATTGGTTGCGGGGTTGACTTCATAGTCACCCGGTTCACACAGCGGGAAGGATAAAACATCCGTTGCGCGGTCAATTTCTCGGTATTCGCGGTTGAGCTCGCGGATGGCTTCATTGTCCACAATGCGAACACTGATTTCTGCAGATACGGGGAAGTTTTCTTCTTCCAGCACCGCATGGCAGCAACGGCGAATCAAAAGCCGTGTTCCGGAGGGGAGTCTGAAACTCTTCTGATCGTCCGTAAAAACTACTTTTACCTTGTTCATCGTTTGTATCCTCTCTTTCCGAATTTGTCCATCCGTTTATTTTTTGGTTTTCTCGTTTTTCTCGTAGGCTTTCACAATGTCTTGCACAAGTTTATGGCGCACAACATCCTTTTCCGTAAACTGCACGCTGGCAATATCGGGAATGTTTTTAAGAATGCGCACAGCTTCTTTCAAGCCGCTTTTTTTGCCGTCGGGCAGGTCGATCTGGGTTACGTCACCCGTAACAACGATTTTGGAGCCGAAGCCCAAACGGGTCAAAAACATTTTCATTTGTTCGGGCGTTGTATTCTGTGCCTCATCAAGAATAATAAAACTGTCATCAAGGGTGCGTCCGCGCATATAGGCAAGGGGTGCAACTTCAATGTTGCCTTTTTCCTGGTATTTCTGAAAATTTTCTGCACCGAGCATATCGAACAGAGCATCATAAAGCGGTCTTAAATACGGGTCAACCTTCTGTTGCAGGTCACCGGGGAGAAAGCCGAGCTTTTCGCCGGCTTCCACAGCGGGCCTTGTCAGGATGATGCGGTTGACTTCCTTCGCACGGAATGCCTTGACCGCCATAGCTACAGCCAGATACGTTTTACCCGTACCCGCGGGGCCGACACCGAACACGATGGTGTTGTTTTCGATTTGTTCCAGATAATTCTTCTGCCCGAGTGTTTTGGGCTTAACGGGCTTGCCTCTTGCCGTGATGCAGATGCAATCCGATGCAATGGCGGAAAGTCTGTCTTCACTGCCTTCGTTGACAAGCGAAATGCAATAGCGCACATTTTGCTCGTTGAGCTGCTCGCCTTTGTTGACAAGCATAATAAGCCCCTCAATGGCTTTGCATGCCTGCATCACTTTTTCGGCGTCACCGCAGACCTTGAGCTCTGCACCGCGGTTGATAACGGTGACGTTGTATTCTTTTTCAATCAGGCGAATGTTTTCGTCAAAACTTCCGAACAGGCTCACTGCCTGCTCCATTCTGTCTATACTGAGTGTCTGTTCAAACATTTTCTTCTTTTTTATCCTCTGTCAAAGCATCAATAACGGTAGTGTAAACGGCGGCGGGGTCTGCTTCAAAACGGTCGCAGATCATGCTTGCCTGCAAGGAATCCGCACAGTAAAAGCTGAGCTTGAAAACCTCGTCTTCACCATGAAAAATTTTCATAATCACATCATAGCCGCTGCCGTGCGGCACAACTTCCGTTTTGACCCCTTTTTTTCTGCGCTCCACAAGGGCGATGTGCATCGCTTCACGAATTACCAATTGGCGCACGGAATAGGGAATGTGCGAATCCAGCTCGCGGGCAATAAATCTGCCCGATTCGGTGATGTTGTAATATTCAAGTCCGTCTTCCACGGTCACCGCAATGTGTCCCGCCTGCACAAGCTCGCCCAGTGCATTGGAGCCTTCATAGTAGTTCACAAGCTCGTTTTCAAGCAGAAAACGGTCAATGCTTGATTTGCAGGTGGGGTAGTCCACACATTTGAGAATATAGCAAAGCAACACCTTGATGTCGCTTCGGTTATAAAGTCCGCCGATGCGCACACCTGCGGTTAAGGCATCTATTTCTTTTGCCAAAAAAAGTCCTTCTTTCTGCCTGTGGGAATAATCAGTAATTAAATAAGTCGGTCGACAAATAGCGTTCCCCGCTGTCGGTCAACAATACAACAATGCGGCGATGCGTATTTTTGATTCCTTCTGCCAACTTTTTGCAGGCTGCCAGTGCTGCACCGCCCGAAATGCCGACCAACAAGCCGTCTGTGCGTGCAACGGTGCGTGCCGCGCGGTATGCTTCTTCTTCGCTGACGGCAATCACACGGTCAATGATGTGGCGGTTGAGCACCTCGGGAACAAATCCCGCGCCGATGCCCTGCAAGCCGTGTGCACCTTTCTGCCCGCCCGACAAAACAGGGGAATCGGCAGGTTCCACACCGACAATTGTTGCATTGCGGTTGATGGCTTTGATCATTTCGCCGACACCCGTGATGGTGCCGCCCGTGCCCACACCTGCAACAAAGTAGTCCACTTTGCCGTAGGTGTCACGCAGAATTTCTGCCGCGGTGGTTTTGCGGTGAATGTCTGCATTTGCGGGATTGGAGAATTGACCGGGAATCCATGCGCTGTAGGAATGTTCGGCAATTTCGTTTGCTTTATCAATACTGCCCTGCATGCCGAGGTCGGCGGGGGTCAGAATCAGTTCCGCCCCCAATGCGCGAAGCAGGTTCATGCGTTCAGCGCTCATGTTTTCGGGCATGGTCAGAATCAGTCTGTAGCCCTTGATGGCGGCCACAAAGGCAAGCCCGACACCCGTGTTGCCGCTGGTTGGCTCCACGATGACGGTGTCTTTTGTCAGCAGCCCTTTTTGTTCGGCATCTTCAATCATGGCAAGGGCAACTCTGTCTTTTGCACTGCCCAGCGGGTTGAAACTTTCCAGCTTTGCAACCAATTGACAGGAAATTCCTGCGGCGGCAGCAAAACCGCCCAACTCGACCATGGGCGTGTGACCGACCAGTTCGGTTAAATTTTTTGCAATGCGTGCATCCTTGTCGATACCGAGTCCGAAGTTGAATTCCATAACCGATCTCCTTTAAACATCTAATGAAAAATCTTCTGCGGTTAAGCCTTGTGTAACAGGCAGAACTGCCGCAGGGGGCTTGCGTTTGAACGGATCATAGCGAAATGACCTGCATTTTGAGTCGGGGGAACGAAGCCCTTTTTTGATGCAGAGAATCATTTCCCCGTCAGGAGAAGTTTTCCCCATTTCACAGCAAGCACAGCATTTTTCTATTTCAGCGCCGAAAATTTTTTGTTTCACGCAAATCATCCTTTATATATTCTTTTTCTATAATAACACATTTTTTTCGGCGGGGCAAGGTCTAAAATAAAAATAAAGCAGGCAAACAGAAAAAAGACGGAGGCAGTGGGGTTTACACTGTATGTTTTTACCAGCACCGTATTCTGCGCAATCCCGAGGGCGGGAAAGAAAAACAATGCAAGTTTGCAAAAACCGAAGGACAATATCGCCTGCATCAGGCGGTAACGCAGAAAACGCAGGGCAGATAACCCGATTTTTTGCAAATCGGGAAGCAGTTGAAAGAAGATGCACAACCCACCGAAACCGAGCACTGCCGCACAAAGCGGAATGTCGGTGCGTTTAACGCATTGCACAGCTCCCGCCGTGACCTCAAAAAGCAAAGAAAGAGTTGCATGTGTGCTTGCAGGCAGTATGGCAAGCAGAATGGCTTGCAGACTTGCAAATATTGCCATCCATGCCGTCAATTGCAGGCAGCTTAACGCGCTTTTGCTGACAGACAATGTAAAAATATGTGATAAAGGAATGCCGTTTTTGATTGTTGGAACAGGCGTTTTTATGCGCTTTTCTTTTTGCAGAAAAGGTGCAATGAGCAGTACAGAAAACGTACAGCAGAAGAATAATAAAAATCCTGTTCTGCTGTTATTGAACAGCCCGTTTCCGATGGCACTGACCGCAAAGCTAAGCCCCGGCGAAAAGCAGAAGCAGGCAAGATTCTGCGCTTGCCTTTTGGTGATTTGTTCGTTTTCATATAGCGCTAAAGCGGTTTTGCAGCCCGTCAAAAAACCGCCTGTCAGCCCGAACAAAATTGCGGGCAGTCCTGCCGCCGGAATGCCGAATAATTTGTTTGTGATTTGGTTTGCTTTTTCACTTGCTTTAACATGGAGTGCATTGCATGCAAAATCTGATAAGACCAGAAACGGGAATAAGCCCGGTATGACGGTGCTGACCGACAGCGAAAAAGCCTGTAACACCGCCTCTCGCACCTGCTTTGAAAAAGTAAGCAGACCGCCCCCTATCGACAAAATAAAGAGGATAAGAAAAAAGTTTCTGATTCTGTTTTTCATTGTTTTCTCCCTGTATTTTTGTTCTATGTATATGCCGTGTGCATATAGTTTATCAAACAGGAGGGACTTGCCATGAAAGAAAAACAACTTTCTTTTTCCGAAAAAATCAGCACAACACTTTCGCGTGAGCTGGAATTGCCGAATCTGTTCACGGAAACGGATATACAGATCTGTGTTTCGCGGGGAGTCCGTGTGTGCGGCATTGAAGAAGTCACGGAATACACGTCACAACGCATTGTTTTTCAGCTCAAACACAACAAACTGATTCTCGACGGCGATCAGTTGCAGATCGATTGCTGTGAAAACGGCATGGCTGTTGTGCACGGCGCGCTTTTGAATCTCGGTTTTTCGGAAGGCGGTGCACTGTTGTGTTAAGCGATCGCTTGCACCGTTTTGTGGACGGCGAGGTGCGCTTTTGTGTGCAGGGCGGTTTTGTTACGCAATTCACGGACGTGTGCCGTCGGGAAAATATAAGCCTTTTTCATACCAAAATGCAGGAAGACCAATTGACAGGTTCGGTTCTGCGAGAGGATGCACCGAAATTGCAGACCGCGGCAAGTGAGAGTGGCATGCAGTTGCAGATTCTGCAAAAACGAGGTCTTTCTTTTGTTGCCATTCGCTATCGTTTGCGGTGGGGAATCCCTGCCGGGCTTTGCCTTGCGTTGCTGTTATTCTGGCTTTTGTCTTCGGTTGTGTGGCAGGTGCAGGTGACGGGATGCGAAACATTGTCTGAAGAATACATACGTGATTATTTTGAAGAACTCGGCGTGCGGCCGGGGGTGCTTCAGCGCAGTGTGGATATTGTGCATTGCCGCGACCGCGCCATGCTGGATATAAAAGAATTGCTGTGGGTTTCCGTGTATCTCAAGGGGTGTACCGCTTGCATTGAAATCAGTGAACGCAAGGGGGAGGTTTACACCGAAGAAAAAATAAACAGCAATCTGTATGCCGCATACGGCGGTGAAATCGTGCGTGCCGATGTGTATGCGGGGGAAAACTATGTGCAAAAAGGACAGGCGGTGGCACAGGGGGATCTTCTTGTCGGCGGTGCCTTGCCGCTGAAAAACGGCGGGGTGCGGTTTGTGCGCAGTAAAGCGGATATTGTGGCACGCACAAGCAGAACCCTGCAAACGGAAATGCCGTTTTCAGTGTCCGCGCAGGCAATTGAAAAAAGCGGTGTGCGCTATGCCCTGTATTGGTTCACTCTGCCCATTCCGTTGGGCTTTTCATTCGGCAAGCAGACCACCGAAACCGTTTCCTTTTTATTGTGCCGTGAAAACACGATCATCCCCATCGGGATTTTGCGCTACGGATGCCGTAAACTGGCTCAATCACAGGTGCAATTCAGTGAAAAAACGGCATTGCTTATTTGTTTGTCGGTCTTTGCCGTGCAGGAGTTGCAAACCATGCAAGACAAAGAAATTCTGCAACGCAACCTGACCGTGCAGACCAAAAACGACCGAATCGTAACTGTTGCTGACTATATCTGCGAAGAAAACATCGTGCAGGAGCGAGAATTGCAGATTGATACGGAAAATTGATGTTTTTTGTCTTGATTTTTGCATTTTTGCGCTGTATAATAAACTTTGACAAAAAAATAACGGAGGCAATAAACAATGATTGATTACAAAATGGAATTGACCCCCGAACAGATTGATATTCTGTCCGGCAAGCAGGGCGAAACTCTGCAGAAGGTCATGGAAACCGTTGTCCTTTTTGGTGACATCTTCGGTGCAAAGCGTCTTGTTCCCGTAACCTACAAAGATGCACACCTTGTTACCTCTTTCGGTCTCGGTGTTCTCAAGCCGCTGTATGCAACCATGGATCAGCTCATCGAAGCAGGTCTCAAGACCCAGGGCAAATTCACGGTTGACCCCCGTCCCATTGACTATGAAAACGTAAAGTGCAACATCCTTGAAAAATTCGTTTTCAACAAGAAAATGTATTCCGAACAGGCAAAGTACGAAGATCAGTTGCACAAGATCGGCCTGAAGGACAAAAACGGCTTCACCTGCACCTGCTACTACAAGGAAGTCGGCAACCGTCCTGCAAAGGGCGATGTTCTGACCTGGGCAGAGTCGAGTGCTGTTGTTTTTGCAAACTCCGTTCTCGGTGCAAAGTGCAACCGTAACTCCGGCATGCTCGAACTGTTCGGTGCTATCCTCGGTCTTGTTCCCGAATTCGGTTTCCTTATTGATGAAAACCGCAAGGCGCACTGGAAGGTCATTGTTAAGACCACCAAAAAGCCCCTGCCGCAGATTCTCGGTTCCGCAATCGGTATGAAATGTATGGAAGATGTTCCCTACGTTGTCGGCCTCGATCAGTGGATCGGTACCGAACTTACCGACGATGTCGAAGGTTATCTCAAGGACTTCGGTGCAGCAACCGCATCCAACGGTGCAGTCGGCCTGTATCATATCGAAAACCTCACTCCCGAAGCCAAAGAACAAGGAGAAACTCTGCTTCGTGCTGATTACAAAGAATACATCATCGACGATGCAGAACTTGAAAGAGTATATCTCAACTATCCCATCATGTGGAAAGACACCTCCGCAAAGCCGCAGCTTGTTTTCATCGGTTGCCCGCACCTGACCTACAATCAGCTTTGCGACTGGACAGACAAGTTTGTTGCCGGCCTTAAATCCACCGGCAAGAAGAAGCTGACCGCACGCACCGTGCTTACCACCACTCCCGACGTTGCCGACAAGTTCCGTGCAACCGCAAAGTATCAGGAATTGCTCAGCACCGGCGCAACCCTTTCCAGCATCTGCCCGCTGATGTACACCAACAATCCCATCTGCATGATGCTGCACAGAGTTGCAACCAACTCCAACAAACTCCGTACATATTCCAAAGCAAGATATTACAAGGATGACGAGCTGCTTAACATCCTCGTAGGCAAGGAGGGCAAATAAAATGAAAGAATTCAAAGGCAGACCCATCGCCGCAGGCAATTGGAAAGGTGAAGCTGTTGTTTCCCGTCAGGGTGTGAATACCCTTGCAACATTCCAGAGCAGTGCCATGAACAACAAGCCGGAAGTTATTGTTTCCGACCAGAATAACCCCGATATCTACGAGAAGAACATCACCGGCAAGGCTCTTTGCCTGCCCATCACCATCGGCTCTACCACGGGCGGTCTTGTTATTCAGACCGTTTGCGACATGAAGATCAATCCTGCCGCATTCCTGTTCTCCGAACACATCGACTCCCTTGCCGCTTCCGGCATCGTTCTTGCCCGCGTATGGCAGAACAGTCCCGTTATCTGCGTTGACCAGCTGGGCGAAGAATTTCTCAAAACCGTCAAGACCGGCGACCAGATCGAAATCAAGGAAGACGGCACGGTTATCATTCTTTAATTTTTATGCACAATAAAAGCAGTTCCGTGAAAAGCGGAACTGCTTTTTTCTGCAGGAGTGATTGTGATAAATTACGGTTTGTCGGGCTCTTATCAATGAAAATTTTCCTCTCAAACCCTTGTCGCCCCTGAAAGGGGAGATGTCACGAAGTGACAGAGGGGTTAACCAAGTTTGCACAAATTTGGTCAATAAAGTTTGATGTAGCCGATTGAACCCCTCTGTCTGCTAACGCAGACATCTCCCCTTTCAGGGGCGACA
>JAFQCH010000040.1 GCA_017416485.1 Clostridia bacterium
ATAACCGGTCTTGGTCGGATCTGCAGGTGCAGTGACCTCAGTGCCGTAATCCTGCGTGATAGCATCAATTGCAGAACCGCCATCGGTATCAAAGGTGATGGTGTACTTGTTGATCGTCCAGTTTGCCTTGATGGTCATGTCACCTGCAGGCATGGTTGCGGGAACGATAGTATCCCAACCTGCGAAGGTGTAACCGGTCTTGGTCGGATCTGCAGGTGCAGTGACCTCAGTGCCGTAATCCTGCGTGATAGCAGCAACTGCAGAACCGCCATCGGTATCAAAGGTAATGGTGTACTGGTTGACATTGTAAGTAACCTGTACTGTTACTTTTTCAATCCCCATTGTTCCGCTGACTACAGTCTGGTCTGCAGTGTAACCTTCAATTTCGGGAGATGCAACAGAGTATGCAGTGTTGTAAGCTACATCAGCTGTGTAAGTATCTGCGGCTTTTGTGCCGTCTGCATATACATAGTTGATTGTAAGACCATAGTTATTGATTGAGTAAGTAACTGTTACGGTTACATTTTCAGCACCCATTGTGCCATTGACAACAAGATGATCTGCAGTGTAGCCGTTGAGTACGTGAGAGGTTACAGAGTAGTTCTTACCATATTCAACCGTTTCTGTATGTGTTTCAGCAGCTTCGGTGCCGTCTGCATATACGTAGTTGATTGTAAGGGTGTAGCTGTTGACTGTGTAAACGGCCTTGACGGTTGTGTCTGCAGTGATGTTATCAAATGCAACATCCCAATTATTGAATGTGTAACCTTTTACCTCAGGAGCTTCAGGAGCGGTTGCTGCTGCACCATGTGTAACAGTCTGATCCTCGCCGATCTGCTTGCCATCCTTATCAAGGAAAGTTACCGTGTAGGTGTTGATCTTATACTGTGCAGTTACAGTAAGATCACCTGTGATGTTGTTGTATGCCTTGTCCCAACCGGTAAAGGTGTAACCTTCTCTTGTGGGATTAGCAGGTGCTGTTGCAGAGGAACCGTATGCAACATCTTCGGTCTTGAGTACAGTGTTGTCGTGATCGACGAATTCAACAGTGTACTTATTGACAGTGGAATTGAACTGTGCAGTATAGGTTGCATCACATGTTACGGTTGCAATTTCCGGAGACCACTTATCGAATGTGTAGGTATACTGTACATCTGCGTCCTTGGTGGGATCAGCATGCGTGGGAGTTGCACCATATTCGTAGGTTTCCGTTGTGGAAACGCCGTCGATTACCCATGTGATGGTGTATTCATTGACGGTGGAAGTGAACTGTGCAGTGTAGGTTGCATCGCCTGTTACAGCAACAACTTCCGGATCCCAACCCTTGAAGGTGTAAGTGTATTCGGCAGTTGCAGCCTTGGTTGCATCTGCATGGGTGGGAACAACACCGTACTCTACCGTGGTGGTATCGATGACAGAACCGTCATCGTTCTTCCATGTGATGGTATAACTGTTCTTGGTTTCGGTAAAGGTTGCAGTGTAGGCTGCATCGCCCGTTACGGCAACAACTTCAGGATCCCAACCTGCAAAGGTGTAGGTGTATTCGGCAGTTGCAGCCTTGGTTGCATCTGCATGGGTGGGAACAACACCGTATTCTACCGTGGTGGTATCGATGACAGAACCGTCATCGTTCTTCCAGGTGATGGTGTAACTGTTCTTGGTTTCGGTGTAGGTTGCCTTGTAGGTAGCATCGCCCGTTACGGCAACGATTTCCGGAGTCCAACCTGCAAACGTGTAGGTGTATTCGGCAGTGTTTGCCTTGGTTGCATCTGCATGGGTGGGAACAACACCGTATTCAACCGTGGTGGTATCGATGACGGTATCATCGTCATTCAACCAGGTGATGGTGTAGCTGTTCTTGGTTTCTGTAAAGGTTGCAGTGTAGACTGCATCGCCTGTTACAGCAACAACTTCGGGAGTCCAACCTGCAAAGGTGTAGGTATACTGTGCGGTTGCGGTCTTGGTCGGGGTTTCGCCTGTGTAAGCAGGTGTTTCACCGTAAGCAACCTGTTCAGTCTTCAGGGTGTTGCCGTCGCCGTCTACCCAAGTGACGGTGTATTCATTGACGGTTGCAGTGTAGGTTGCAGTGTAGGTGGCTTCGCCTGTTACAGCAACGATTTCCGGAGTCCAATCCTTGAAGGTGTAGGTGTACTGTGCATCTGCTTCCTTAGTCGGGGTTTCGCCGTCATAGGACGGAGTTTCACCGTAAGCGAGTGTTTGTGTGTCGAGTACGGTTGTGCCGTCTTCATCAACAAAGGTGATGGTGTATTCGTTGACGGTGGAATCGAACTGTGCAGTGTAGGTTGCATCACCTGTTACTGCCTCAATTGCCGGAGTCCAACCTGCAAAGGTGTAGGTGTACTGTGCATCGGCTGCCTTGGTCGGGTCTGCATGAGTCGGTGTTGCACCGTATTCATAAGTTTGCGTTTCGGTAACGCCTTCAACAATCCATGTGATGGTGTATTTGTTGACAGCGGAAGAATACTGTGCAGTGTAGGTTGCATCACCGGTTACTGCAACGATTTCCTTATCCCAACCGGTGAAGGTGTAGGTATACTGTGCGGTTGCGGTCTTGGTCGGGGTTTCGCCTGTGTAAGCAGGTGTTTCGCCGTAAGCAACCTGTTCAGTCTTGAGGGTCTTACCGTCGCCGTCTACCCAAGTGACGGTGTATTTGTTGACGGTTTCGGTGTAGGTTGCAGTGTAGGTGGCTTCGCCTGTTACAGCAACGATTGCCGGAGACCAATCCTTGAAGGTGTAGGTGTACTGTGCATCTGCTTCCTTGGTCGGGGTTTCGCCTGTGTAAGCAGGTGTTTCACCGTAAGCAACTTCGCTGCTCTGCAGTTCGGTACCGTCTTCGTTGACAAACTTAATGGTGTATTTGTTGACGGTTTCGGTGTAGGTTGCAGTGTAGGTGGCTTCGCCTGTTACAGCAACGATTTCCGGATCCCAATCTGCAAAGGTGTAGGTATACTGTGCGGTTGCGGTCTTGGTCGGGGTTTCGCCTGTGTAAGCAGGTGTTTCACCGTAAGCAACCTGTTCAGTCTTCAGGGTGTTGCCGTCGCCGTCTACCCAAGTGACGGTGTATTCGTTGACGGTGGATTCATAAGTTGCAGTGTAGGTTGCAACGCCTGTTACAGCAACGATTTCCGGAGTCCAACCTGCAAAGGTGTAGGTATACTGAGCAGTCGCAGCCTTGGTCGGGTTTTCGCCTGTGTAAGCAGGTGTTTCACCGTAAGCGACTTCACTGCTTTGCAGTTCGGTGCCGTCTTCGTTTACAAACTTGACAGTGTACTTGTTAACGGTTTCGGTGTAGGTTGCAGTGTAGGTGGCTTCGCCTGTTACAGCAACGATTTCCGGAGTCCAACCTGCAAAGGTGTAGGAATACTGTGCGTTGCCAACCTTGGTCGGGGTTGCGCCTGCGTAAGCAGGTGTTTCGCCGTAAGCGACTTTACCGGACTGCAGCACCGTGCCGTCTTCGTTGACAAACGAAACGGTGTATTCATTGACGGTGGAAGTGTAGGTTGCGGTGTAGGTAACCTTACCGGTTACTTCAACAATTTCAGTATCCCAACCGTTGAAGGTGTAGGAATACTGTGCGGTTGCAGCGTTTGTGGGAGTTTCGCCAGTATATACAGGCTTTAGACCGTATTCCCAATCGGAGGTCTGCAGAACGGTGCCGTCGGCATTGACAAATGTGACGGTATACTTGTTCTTGGTTGCGGTGTAGGTTGCTTTGTAGGTTGCTTCACCTGTTACGGAAACAGGAGTGATGTCCCAACCTGCAAAGGTGTAGGTATATTCGGCAGTGTTTTCCTTGGTGGGATCTGCATGAGTGGGAACTTCACCGTACTCAACAGTGGTGGTGTCGATTACGCTGCCGTCATCGTTCAACCATGTGATGGTATAGGAATTGACGGTGGAACCGAACTGTGCGGTGTAGGTTACATTGCCCGTTACGGCAGCAATTGCCGGAGACCAGGTATTATTAAAGGTATAAGTATACTGTGCGGTTGCGGTCTTGGTCGGGGTTGCGCCTGTGTAAGCAGGTGTTGAACCGTAAGCAACCTGTTCAGTCTTCAGGGTGTTGCCGTCGCCGTCTACCCAAGTGACGGTGTATTCGTTGACGGTGGATTCATAAGTTGCAGTATAGGTTGCTTCACCAACAACAGCAACAGGAGTAGTATCCCAATCCTTGAAGGTGTAGGTGTATTCGGCAGTTGCAGCCTTGGTCGGGGTTGCACCGCTGTAAACGGGCACTGTGCCGTATGCCACTTCAGAGGACTGCAGCTCGGTGCCGTCTTCGTTCACAAATTTGACGGTGTACTTATTTGCTGTCCACTTGGAGTAAACAAAGACATTTTTTGTGAAGACATCATTCTCTGTAATCTCTGTTCCGTCGGCGGTGTACCAACCAGCAAAGTTATAACCCGTTCTTGTGGGAGTGGGCAGTGTGCCGTAGGGTTCGTCGTAATTCTCTGTGATGGGATCTACATAGGAAACACCGTCTGCAACATCTGCACCGTCCTCATAAACGCGGATGTCGTCAAAAATTACGGTGTTGTTGCCGCCGTTGGCATCCAGACGGATCTGCGCTTTCACAACGGACGTATTGTTCGGAGCAGTAAATATGTTGTCCCAATCTTTATCGCTGGCAAATCTGTTGGACTCGCCATCGGCAAAGTCAATCCATGCGCCGTTTTCATCGCAGAAGAAGATGTAAACATCCCATGCATCGCCGGTAATGTCAATGTCAATCTTATAAGACTTGCCGGGTTCAACTGCGAAATAAGGAGAAGCAACGGTTGCTTCGTCGGCACCGTCGTTGGAGGTGATCACAAAACCTTTATTATCAGTCTTTTTAACAGTACCTTTGCCCGATGTCGGATTCCAAGAGTTTATGTTAATCAGATTATCAAACGAAATGGTGTAGCTGTTGATCGTCCACTGGGCGGTAAGGGTTGCGTTACCTGCCATGCCGCTGACAACGTCACCGCCGTTGCAGACACCGTCCTGCACCCAGTTACCGTCGGCAGTTGTTACCATCCAGCCTCTGAAGGTGTAGCCGGTTCTGGTGGGTGTGGGCAGAGTGAGTGTCTCGGTTATCGTGTAGGTAAGTGTTGCAGCATCGGTCATGGAACCGCCGTCAAGAACATAAGTAAGTGTAGAAGCAGCTTCCCGCCAATTTGCATAAACAGTCTTGTCGGCTGTCATGGAAGCGGTGTTGGTAAATGCACTGCCGGACGGATCTTTGTTTTCATACCAGCCATCCAGAACATAGCCGAGTCTTTCTGCCTTTGCAAGTTCAACATTTTCGCCGTCGGGAACATAAGTCTGCGTGGGCATAACGAATCCGCCGACAAAATTGTCGTAATCTTCAGCGGCATACAGACCGATATTGGAGAAGGTCTGGGTGAATGCATACTTGCCGGTTGTGCCCATACGGAAGCTTATGTGGGTTGCTCCCTCGGGAACTGTGAATCTGATAACAAGTGTGTTTTCATACCACTGTGCAACACAGCCGTTTGCGGCATTGTTTGTGCCGTGGTTGATCCACTGTGCACCGGTTGCGGGATGATTTACCGCACCGCCGGATGCATCGTAGAACCAGAGATAGGTCTGATGGGCGGATCTCGAAGCATGCGTTGCGGTATAAACATATTCCTTACCGGCGGTTACGGGAATCTTGTAGGTGCCGGGTGTGTTGTATACGTCGAGCTGGGAATTAACTGCAAGATCTGCCTTGCCGAGACCTTCACGGGGTGAAAGGGTGTTGAGGGTTTCATTTGCGAAATCAACCCATACATGACCGTCAATAACACTGCTCTGCATGTTGTAGTCATTGGTCTTGGCATATTCGGTGAGCGAGAAGAGGTTGCCGTTGTAAAGCACGGAATTGCCGACTGCTCTCCACTTTGCATAAACCGTTGCGGAAGAATCGAGCTGATTGGTGTTGGAAACCTTCATACCGGAGGAGGTATACCAGCCGAGGAATTCATAGCCGATTCTCTTGGGGGTAAAGAGCTCGAAGCTTTCGCCGGTGTTGAAGCTGAGTCTTGAATAGGGATTTTCCTTGGCAAAGGTATCGTAGCTTTCCTTGGTATAAACACCAATGTTTGCAAATTTTACGGTTTTACCAAGAATGTTTGAGTCGAAACGAAGTTCGGCAAATGCTGCTTTGGCAACAGGCGTAAATTCTAATTTATAGACATTCGGCGTACCGTTTGTACCTGAAACAACACCGCCGTAGGTACCAACATGGTTACCATTGTTGTCATAATAGAAAACAAAAATATCCGTTGTGGGCCATTCCCTATGCGTAGTGCTGCCGTCCGCGTTTGTAATATCATATTCTTGTCCGGCGGGAGAAGCAAGCATATATTCAAGCACATAAGTATTGCCGGGCTCTACAGGGATTGAATACATACTGTAGTTTCTGGTAGAATTGCCCGATGCACCGGTAACAGATTCAGCTGTAATGGAACCGGTTGCACCGTTGACAAAGGTGATCATATCCTTATTCCAATCAACAGTAAGTGTACCGGAGTTGGGATTTTTACTGTCGGACATGAACCATTCATCCAGTGAGAACAGATTTTCATATCTGACTTCGTTCTGCTTGACAAGGAGCTTCAGTCCGCAGACAGAGCACTGAACATAATACTCTCCGTTTTCTGCGAACTTTTCGCCGAAGGTATGCGGAAGTTTTTCGGTTACGGTCTGCTCGGCGAAGATTTCACCGCAGTATTCGCAGTAGCTGCCTGCAGTCAGACCGGGAGCAGCACAGGAAGGCTCTCTTGAGTCGAAGTCAAGGGTCTTGTGACCGCCGTTTTCAACGGCTGCCTTTGCACTGTTGTAGTCCGCAATCAGCTGCTGTGAAGCTGCATAGCAAGCCTTGATGGCTGCCTCAACACCGCCTGCATAGTTATATGCCTGCGGCTCGAAATTCATGATTTCTTCGACAACTGCCTTGTATTTCTCAATTGTTGCAGGACAAATTACATCGCTCGATACAATTGAATCGTATTCTTTTACAACTGTATTATCCCTAAAACTAATAAAGGACCTGAGATCAACCACCCAGATGTTATAACTCGGAGATACATAACCATTTATATCATCATCATCATGCCAGCTGAACCATGAATAATTTTCAGTAGTAGCCGTATAACGCCAACTAACATTATATTTCTTATAATTTTGATTTCCTAAATCAGAGGCAATCGCATCTTTATTCAACTTTAAGATATTTGCCCAATAACGAACATATCTGCCACCTTGAGTACCGGCATCCTGTGTATAAGCTGATCCGCTTGTTGTGTTCGAAGAACTATATCCTATAAAACTGTCACCAGTATTCATATTGGAGACATAGTTATCGTTATCTGTATATCCTTTCCAATTTTGAACAAGCGACATCAAAGTAGAATCTGCGGCAGATGAACTGCTCTGTGAAGGATAAACATTAAAGAAGTTAACTCTGTAGTTGTTAGTATTTCCTCGAGCAGCTACCAATACAGGCATCTTCATTTCATTCTTGCCATCATAGAGAAAAACTGTATCTTGAGCATAATATACACCGAGATATAGATTGCCATTTGAATGCTGTCCAGGATTTGATCCTGTATTATTCCCACTAGGAGTTCCCGTAACTTTCGATGAATACAACACATTGTTAAAACTAGTTCCCCTATATGCTTCCATCGCACTTGAATCTGCATTTGTAAATTGCGGAACTGCAGAAGTAATACCTGTATATGCAGAAACATTAGCCGAACCGGTAATACCTGCTTCAATATCCTGCTCGTTCTGAATAGCCTTGACGTCATAATAAGACATGGAGCAGTCATAGATGCAGAAGTCGGCAATACCACCGACCACACAGCCGGAATTGTCACCCAAAGCACCGATATAAAGGGTGCCGTCGCTGATTGCTTCATACCAATCCTCATCCATTATGACATTCGCAGGAGTCTTATCATCATAGCTGCCGTCGGCATTGAAACGGTTTTTCTTCAGCAGCAGCTCACCGTCTTTGTAAATGATGATATTACCGTTGGCATAGCTGATGATAAAATCATGCAATGTGCTGTCGGCAAGATTTGTGCTTGTGGTCTGCACATAATCGGTACCGTTTGAGTTCACAACATAAGCACCGCTTGCATTGCCGTTGACAGCAAAGTTGGTGAAATTTGAACCGTTTGCAATGGAATAAAATCTTGAATCCGCATTGCCGCTCAGCTGAGCAGTAAAGGTGATTGCAAAGCCGTCGTCAAAGTTAAAGCCTTCGGGAACAAGACTGTTCAAATTGATTTTAGCATAACTGCTGCCGGTAAAGTTTGCATAATAGCCGATCTGCTCCGGCAGGTAGTCATTTTTCATTGTAATATTTGTAACAGTCAGATCATTTGTTCCTTTTGCGGCATTGTATGTAGCATCGTCTGTGGTGAAATATCTGCCGACAAGGTGCGCATCAAGATCTTCTGTCGCAGCGTAGGAAGATGATGTTACATTATGCGCATTGTTAAGCAGGTTGTCATACTCTGATTTTGTAATCTGCACCACAGAGCCGTGACGGGGAGAAAGGGTGTTGATGTTATGGGCGCTTGAGCTAAGCACCGTCCAGCTTGTGAAGTCACCTTTTGCAGGGGTTGTGGCTGCATAGAAATATGCCGTCGCACCGCCGTCATGCATATATGCATCGGCAAGCATAACAAAATTACCGTTGTTATCAAAGAAGCCGTTGCTGCCTTCCAGGGCTTCGCCTACACCTGAGAAAACATCAAGACCTGCCGCATCGGAAACAGGGGAGCTGTAAGGTCCGGTTGCATTGTCAGACACCAGCATGTGGATATCTATATTTGCTCCGTCCGACTCATATTCAGCCTTGTAGAACAGATGCCATTTTCCGGTTGTGGGGTGCTGAATAATATCGGCATCGTTAACATTATGACCGGGAGCATAAATAGTACCATGTTCATAGTATGTGCTCAGATCCATGAGATCTGTTGCTTTAAAATAAACAATGGAAAGAGCAGTGTGAGATCCCTTCGTTGTCGCCAATGAAAAGTAAACAACATAAGACTGTCCGTCCCACATGACCTGCGGAGCCCATGCGCGGTTGACAAAACCGATATCTTCACTAAAGGTCTGCAGCATATCATATACATTGATGAAGGTTTCATCATACCAATGCACAAGGTCCTTGGAGCGCCACATCAGGAAGCCGTTACAGTTGTACTCCCATACCCAATCGTTCGCATCCATATCGGTACCGATAAGGTAGTAATAGTTATCCTGTTCGTTGTACCAGATGTAAGGGTCGCGGATAGCACCCGTACCCTTGGAGGGAATGATAACAGGGTCATTGTTGCGCAGCGCAGTATAATGCAGACCGTCTTCGGAAACAGCGAAATGGACGGTCTGACCCGCACTGGAGTTGCCTGTAAAATAGGCAAACAAATAGTGGTCTTTCTCATTTGCTTCTGCCGCTTCGGCATGGGTATGGTCATGGCCGATGAGCACGGGCATACCTGCGAAGCAGGAAAAGACCATGAGAATGCTGAGGAACATGGATAATGCTTTTTTGAAATGACTGTTCTTCATTTTTTAAAATCATCTCCTGATAAGATTCATTGTGTTGAATTTCATTCAACACAAAAAGGGGTACCCCTTTTTCGGTATTTTGTACCGTTCTGCGTTGCGGCGGACGGGTGAAAAAATGCACCGTTTCCGACACAGCTGACCTCCCTGTGTTTGGCTCGGAAAAAACGCATTTTTTGCCGATTTTCGGCAACGCAAAACAAGCGGAACACAATTCCGCTGATTATACAGAATAAATATAACATTTTCACAAACAATCGTCAATAGCTTCGGAGCAAAAAAACGGACGTTTTTCAGCCAAAATTCAGGTTGATTTTTTGTATAAAATGATAGCTTTCAACAGACTTTTCGCAAGTGTTCAAATTGCAACATAAGCATAAAAAACGGAAGGCAAATTACGGTTTTTCATTATAATATGTAACACGAAGAAAAAAAATGTGCACACGGGATATGTGTTGCCATACCCTGTGTGCACAAAAAAGCGCATTTATTTCATGCCGTTTTCGTAAGCCTGGATCATCTTTTTGACCATCTGGCCGCCGACAGAGCCTGCCTGCTTGGAAGTCAGGTCGCCGTTGTAACCCTGCTTAAGATTTACGCCGACTTCGGAAGCGGCTTCCATCTTGAATCTGTTGAGAGCCTCACGTGCTTCGGGAACAAGA
>JAFQCH010000041.1 GCA_017416485.1 Clostridia bacterium
GTCGGGCAGATAGTAATCTCCTTGCAAGGTGTAGCTGATACCCGTTCTTTCGTCTGTGAAATGCTGTTTCATTGTGTTGTCCTCCTTATAATTTTATCTTGAGCGCTCATCACGCCGTTTACCTTTGCTTGCTCTTGCTTGTTCAAGCAGATTGTCAATCTGCTTGCTGCCGAATACCTTTCGGAGCAGTTTATAATCACGCAGATCTTCACGGAGATATTCGTTTTCATTCTCCAAAGCCGCCACCCGATTTTTCAATCTCTCGTTGCTACTTGCAAGTGAGTGATTGGCGGTGCGCCACCGTTCAAAATCGGTTCTCGCTTCAAAATACCGACTCAGAGTTTTAATAACAAGTGCCTTCAATCGTTTTATCAGCGGATCGACAAACTTAGTTTTATAACTCCGTGCCGACATCATAGCAGTAGGTTCGGGCAACTGATATTCAGGCTCATTTTCAAAATCTTGCGAGATAGTCGTGATGACCTTTGCGCTCTCGGTGAGGTTTTCAATCTGCTTTTCAAGGATATTTGCTTCGTCGGTTTTCTCTTTGACAACCGCATCCAACTCCGCTAATTCCCGCTGACGTTCCTGCAATTTATAATCGAGAACATCGAGGTGTGGGCGTTCCATTCCTTTGTGTTCCCACTCTATTCCGTGCCGTTCCATAATAGCGGCGAGCTGTTCTTTTTCGGCTTGTATCCACCTTGCCCACTCGCTATCCTTCTTGTGAACGCCGACAAATCCTTGCGCCTTTAACGCTTGCTTGAGGGAGACTCTTGTTTCAAGTCCACGCTTGCCGTCGGTCTTGATGAAAGGTACAAAGTCAATGTGCAAGTGGGGTGTTGCTTCATCCAAATGCAGGTGCGCCGAGAACACTCTGAGGTTGGGATTACGCTCGGCAAACCCTTTCATATACTCGCCAAGTATCTCGGTGGCAATCCTTCCGGTGTCGCTATCGACGGCGGTATTCTCCCAATCACCAATCTGCATTATGATTTCGTGGAACGGTTTTTCCTGCTTTCCGAAACGTATTTTTTCGTAATAATCATCTATCATTCGGTCAGCTCTCGTTTGCTTGGCATTGTATTTTTCAAGCGCTTCATCAAACAATTCGTGGTAAACATCACGGATATTTTCATCGCAGAAGGCAATGTTTTGGTGCGACCTTTCGGGGTCAACGTTGCCTGCGTGAAATGTGCGATTGTTGTGTCTGAGTGAACCTTTTCCGACCATTCCACTTATCGTTCTTTTCAAATAATCACTTCCTTTTTCCTTCGCCGCCGTGCGGCGGGTTTTGTTACTTTTGCCAAAAGTAACGCAAAAGCACTTTCGACAGCCTTCGTCTATCAAAAGATGCCATTGCGCTCTCCGAGGGGGTTATGGGGCGTTGCCCCGTTGTCTGCGGACAACACCCCAGCAGAGCCCCCTTTTGAAAAGGGCACCCTGCACCCCGCCTAAACTTTCCCGTGTCGGTCTGTGACGATGGTGACGATGTTTTTGCTACCGCCAATAACACCGTCACGACCGACACGCATCGTCACGCTTGCTCAAGGTGTAGACGCACCTTGCGGCCATCGTGACAGCGTTTGTTCTCATAGCAGATACCGTACTCATTGAACAAACGCCCTGCATTGATATTCAGCTTCATCGACAAAGCGTTGGCCTTCATATCAACGCCGAGCACCACGACAAGCTCCGTTGGTGAACCGCACCACTCGGCATTGTCTGCGGTGATAAACGCCGCTACCTTTTCAAGTAAGGGTTCGGGCGGCTCTTTCCAAAGTTCCGTTTCCACTCGCTCCAATTCCCATAACAGAGTTTCGGTATTACGGACAAGGTGTAGCTTTTGGTCGGGTTGATCTCTGCCCGATACCTCAAGGGTGGCGTTGTTGCTTGTGCGCTTTTCCTTTTGCAAAATGAAGCCGCCGTCTGCTGCACCGAGCAGAGCCGTCGTACCGGAGATCATATCGAACTTATCATCGGCATTTTGCTTTCGGGTATGGTGGACGATTAAAAC